>NZ_BAEH01000096.1 GCF_000241305.1 Gordonia effusa NBRC 100432 | reverse complement strand
ATGATCTGTCCGAGCGGGCTCTGCGCGAATATCTGCGTTCGACCGTGTCGCGATTTGAACAACCCCGCGATATCCACTTCGTTAGAGACATTCCCCGCAATCCGAGCGGAAAGGTCTTGAAAAACGACCTCGCAGAGCAACTCACGTCCGATTAGCTTTCTCGCAAGCAAGATTCCTTATTTTGAGAGGTTCCCGACCAATGCTGACAGACAATACGCCTTCGTCCGCATCGCAGAACCGCTACACACGCGACGATGTGACCTTTGATTCACACGGCTCGCAGTGTGCGGCATGGCTTTACACACCGGTATCTACCGACGGCAGACCGCGACCAGTCATCGTGATGGCGCACGGCCTCGGCGCAGTGCGAGAGTTTCGGCTGCATGAATTCGCCGAGCGTTTCGTGGCGTCGGGCTATTCGGTCCTGGTCTTCGACTACCGCCATTTCGGTGCCAGCGGCGGGCACCCGCGCCAACTAGTCGATATATCGAGGCAATTACAGGATTGGCTATCCGCGCTCCGCCATGTTCGCGCACACCCAGAACAATTCGACTTGGAACGGATCGCTATTTGGGGAAGCTCATTTGGCGGTGGTCACGTGATGCAAGTCGCCGCCATCGACGGCAATGTGCGGGCAGTCATCTCGCAGTGCCCATTCACCGACGGACCATCATCGCTCGTGGCGCGTATACGTACCGGATTTCTCAGCGCACCAGTGCTGGTCGCGGCTGCCCTCATTGATCAAGTCGGTGCATTATTGGGGCGATCGCCACTGCTTTTGCCGATGGTCGGGACGCCCAATATGCCAGCCTTCTTGGCGGCATCGGATGCACTGCCAGGCGCGTTGGCGCTGGCGCCGTCCGACGCTCGCCCCTCGGCACGCACCCTGCGCAATGCCAAACGCATCCCCTCCGTCGCCAAACATATGCCGCCCCTGACTTCTGAAGAACAGGTTCTGACTCAGACGCCGGAACGGTCAGAAACCGTCTGGGGGGTCTTGGAGAACGCCGACGGCACAGTCTTAATGCGCAACGCGATCGCCGCGCGCCTTGCCTTGCATATCGGACGATACCGTCCCGGAAAAGCCCTCTCAAGCACCACAATTCCCACACTGGTCTGCGTCGGCACCCACGACAGCGTCGCCCCGGCGAAGGCTACGATCAACCATGCCAAGGGCTTAGCGCACGTCACGCAACGCTCCTACCCCACCGGCCACTTCGATATATACGTCGGGGCCTGGTTCGAACGTGTCGCCACGGATCAGGTCGCGTTTCTCGCCCAGCACATGCCCGCTCACTGACCACGTGGTCCGGTCGACTTCGACATAAACGCCTTTACTGGCGACCGCGACTGGCTGCGGATTTCGTCCGCAACTGGGCACAACCGCACCTGATTCGGGGCGTTGTTAGTCGTTACTGAGAAACTGACATCAACTGCGATACGCGTTAGCTCTCGGAACGACTGATAACGCCGGCGAAGCGATGCAAATAGGATCATCTGAATCACCATCTGACGGTCAGTAGGCGGACCCGAATAAGAATCGGAGCAATGAAGAAATCCACAGATTTAGGCCAGCAATCTCCGCCTGACCAGGCTCGGGAGCAAGCGCAATCCAGTGGAATGCGCGAGACAGACCGTGTAGGAATCTTCAGTGACGCGGGCTATTCAGTCGGGGAACACCATCATCGATCGAAGGACGCGATGCCCGAATTATCAATCATCATCATCGGTTCCGGATTCGGTGGACTAGCAGCGGCTATCGAGCTCAAGCGCGCGGGTCACGAGAACATTGTCATTTTGGAGAAGGCCGACGAGGTCGGCGGTGTGTGGCGAGACAACACATATCCCGGCGCTGCCTGCGATGTACCTTCATCGTTGTACTCGTACTCGTTCTTCCCAAACCCAAACTGGCACCGCCGATACTCCGAACAGTCGCAGATCCTTCGATACCTCAAATCCGTCGCAGATGCCTACGACCTCCATCGGCACCTAAGACTGAATACAGAAGTTGTCGCCTGCGCGTGGAGTGACGAACATAAGTACTGGACGGTAGAAACCTCCTCAGCACAGACATTCACTGCCCAGGTGCTCATCCCCGCGGTCGGGCAACTGTCCCGGCCAACCTATCCGCGAATCGATGGCATAGAGAAATTCACCGGGCCCGCTTTTCACTCCGCGACCTGGGACCACAGAGTCGATCTGGATGGCAAGCACGTCGCTGTGATCGGTACCGGAGCAAGCGCTATCCAGTTTGTGCCCGCCATCGAGCCCAAAGTCGCCAGCATGACAGTCTTTCAGCGCACCCCTCCCTACATCGTTCCTCGCTGGGACACTCGCTACCGCCAGTGGCGGCTTCGTCTATTTGAGCGCGTTCCGCATATTCAGAAGTTCGCGCGTCTTGGCTGGTTCGTGTATTTGGAGACAGTGACCACAGCGTTCTTGTACTCCCCCTTACTTGCGCGCGCGATCACCGCACATGCCCGGCGCCACATGCGCAAGCAAACAGCAGTCGAACCAGGACTGTTCGAGAAGGTATGGCCGAATTATCCCTTCGGATGCAAGCGAGGCCTGCTATCTGATACTTACCTACCAGCTCTCACCAAACCGCACGTGACCCTCGAAACCCATCCTGTCGTGGCTATTGAACCTGGTGGGATGCGGACCGCCGACGGCGCTTTTCATAGCGCCGACCTCATCATTTACGGTACTGGCTTCGCCACCGACCAGTTCATGGCTCCAATTACTATCACCGGGCACCGCGGTCGAACCCTCGACGATGAGTGGGCAGAGGGGGCTCATGCCTATTACGGACTCACCGTCCATGGCTTTCCAAATCTGCTGCTAATGTACGGCCCCAACACCAATACCGGCGGGGGCTCAATCGTCTATTTCCTAGAGGCGCAGGCCCGCTACATCCGCTCCTATGTTGATCACATATCGACAACTGGACGAGCTTGGAATATCAGAAAGGAGGTTGCCACTTCCTTTGACCAGCGCACTCAAGATCGGCTCAAGCAGAGCGTTTGGACGATGTGCTCGTCCTGGTATCAGAATCAGAGCGGCCGAATCACCGCTAACTGGCCGGGAGTTTCGACTCAGTATCGTCGAAAGGCAGTCTTCCGCGCCTCGGACTTCCGCGAAGTGGACTGAGCGAGCGTCCAACCGCCGTTCACGGCTTGTGAAGGAGTAGCCAATTCCTAGGGTGAGGCATTGCCACTGTCGGACGCGGGTGAACCGCGGAAAGTTCGCGATCAAATCGCCGTCGTCCGGTCGAGTTCCGCGAGAACGCGCGCGGCCTTCAGCAATTCGTTCGTCGGGCGCAGTTCGATGTTCTCCTTTTCAGCCCGGCGGATCTCGGCGCGCTCCGCGCCAGCGACCCCCTCACACTGGCCACCATCGATCTGGGCTTTGCGCCGCCACCGGCGCAAGGGCTCCGGCGGATACGCGTCACACACACGTAACAGATTTCGGACAGTCACTGCTGGTCGAGAACCCGAAACCGCGTGGGCTGGATGAGCAATTCGATCCCGACTAACGTCAGGCACGCGAGAGTCGCCGTCCAAACTACGACCATGCCCGTCGGATAGGGCCAGAACATCACGACCGCCGCGGCGACTAGCACTACCGCGATGCGATCAGTGGGCCAGCCCCCTCTAGGCGACCGCGAACGTTCCCCCAGGAACCCGACGACCATCGCCACCAGGCCGACCACAGCCACCGCTCGCAAAGCGACACGCAACGGATGGATCGTCGTATCGAAAACAACACGCGCGGCATCGAGCGAAATTATCTCGACAGGAACCTCGCCCAAATAGACGGCACGGCCGATGAGGATTCCCAGGGCGAGCAACAGCATCGCGATCACTACTGCCAAACCGACCAAACTGACTGTGCGCCAACGCCTCCCCGTTCCACTGACCGCGATAGCCCCGGCCGCGGCGGCGAGTACTAGCCACGGCAGGATCGTCGCCACCTTATCGAGGGTGCGTACCAACGACTGCGTCCGCGCGAGTTGCGGCGAACTGAACACCACGAATTCCTTGTTGATCGCGGGAATCTGATCGGCGAAACCGAAACCCCGTTGCGCGAGACGAACTTTGACCGCGTCGATAATCGGCCCGAGTCCGATCGCGACCGTGCCATCGTCGCCGATGCGAACCGCCTCGCGCTGGCCCTGTCCAGTGACCGCCGCGACGAGCGACTGATGGGCTGCCCGGTTAGCAGCGGCCCAGAGGTCAGCGAATTGGCCGGACGCGACAAACTGATTCACGGTTGAGCGGATAAACGTCTCGGCCTGGCCGGCGAGCAGCGGTGCCAGCTTCGCGAGTGCAGCATCCGCTCGCGGACGCTGCGCCGGGGTGATCTCACTCAATTCCGATAATGTATTGGCTACCAACGCATTTAGATCAAGCCGCCCGACAATCGCATCGGTAACGCTATCGGCGATCTGCCCTTGGACCGCCGGATCCGACGCCAGCGGCGCGACCGTGGCCACGTAGTGCTCCGAATCAAGCAACTGGCTTCGAACGAACCGGGTAGACACCGCCAGCAACGTGAGCACGCCGCAGAGAACCACCAGCAGCCAAACGACAACTGCTCTGCCCCGTCGCCGATTCCGAGCGCGCTCCTCGTTGTCCAACGAGTCCATATTTGCCAGTGTCACACACGATCAGACGCAGGCAACCATCCGAATCGGGTGAAATCGCACCCGGCTCGGTTACTCGGTTTTGTTGAGTGACGCTGCCGGCTTATCGTCGTCCCAGCTCGGCAATTCACCACGCGCACGCCTACCCACCACGGAGTGCCTCATTCCGTAGAAGAAGTAGACGACGACTCCGAGTGCCATCCAAATCACAAATCGGATCCAGGTCAACGCGGTGAGATTGAGCATCAGCCATACGCACGCGATAATCGCGAGGACCGGCAGTACGGGCCCGCCGGGAACCTTGAATCCGCGTGGCAGATCCGGCCGAGTCTTACGCAGCACGATGACTCCGCCAGCCACAACGACGAACGCGAATAGCGTTCCGACATTGACCATTTCCTCAAGTTTGTTGATCGGAAAGAAGCCTGCTACCACGGCAACGACAACCGCGATGATGATGGTCAGGCGGGCCGGTGTGCCAAATCGGTCGCTGGTCTTGGCGAGCGGACGCGGCAACAAACCATCGCGGCACATCGCGAACAACACACGCGACTGGCCGAGCATCAACACCATCACCACGGTCGTGAGACCGGCAAGCGCGCCAACCGCGATGACCTTCTCCGCCCACGTCACCCCATTCAGTTGGAAGACGTCGGCGAGATTCTTGTGATTCGGTGTACCGTCCGGATTCGTTGTCGTCTTCAGTTGGGTATAGCTCGCCATACCAGTGACCACGATCGTCACCAAGACGTAGAGCACTGTGACGATCGCTAGCGAACCGAGGATGCCGCGCGGTACGTCCTTACGGGGAAACCTGGTCTCTTCGGCAGTGGTGGCCACGACGTCGAAGCCGATGAAGGCGAAGAATACGATCGACGCGGCCGCAAGAACGCCGTACCAACCATAACTGGTGTCGCCACCACCGGTTATCAACGAAAACAACGATGAATCAACCGATTTCGCCTCACTTGCCCCCTTATCGGCAGCCGGCACGAAAGGCGTGTAATTGGCGGATTTGATGTAGAAGAAGCCGACGACGATGACCATCACAACGACGGCGACCTTGATCGCGGTGATCGTCGCACTGAACCAGGCGGCGATCTTGGTACCAAGAACCAGCAGAGTAGCCACCACGGTGACGATGATGACCGCACCCCAATCGAAGGTCACTCCACCTCCCACACTGACTACCGCGCCGTCGAACCCGAACACATTGCCCAGATAACTCGACCAACCTTTCGCCACCACCGCCGCGCCGACGGCGAATTCGAGAATCAGGTCCCAGCCGAGGATCCAGGCGAGAAATTCCCCAAAAGTCGCGTAGCCGAAGGTATATGCGGACCCCGCGACCGGAACCGTCGATGCGAACTCGGCATAGCAGAGCGCGGCCAGCGCACAAGCAATCGCCGCCATGACGAACGCCAGGGAGATAGCTGGACCCGCTTTGTCGCCCGCGGTCGAGACGGTAACGGTAAAGATTCCCGCCCCGATCACCACCGATACGCCGAATACCGTCAGATCCCAGGCACCAAGGCTCTTGCGCAGTCGATGGCCGGGTTCGTCGGTGTCGGCCATCGACTGTTCGACGGATTTAGTGCGCGTCAACGGGTTTGTCATCAAACCTCCCAGTTTGTGTCGAGCGGGCCAGATGTGACCGGCCAGCCGGTGGCGCTGCCATGTGCTGGGTAACGCCATCGCAAACGGTAGCGAAACAAACAAGTTTTAGTGCGGCAAACGGCGCGATCGACGCGGCGAGTCGCCGCTAGCCACGTCGATCGATATCAGGTTCCAAATAGATGACCCGGGCTTGCGGCACAGCCGCGCGGATCCTGGATTCCGCGTCGTCGATAGCCCCTGCGATCTGGAGCGCGTCCGCCCCCGAGGGAATCGCGATCTTGGCGGCTACCAGCAATTCGTCCGGTCCCAGGTACTGCGACTTGAGGTGAATGACACGGTCGACGCCAGGCGCCGCTTCCAACGCGCCGACGATCGCGGTTTCTTCCTGGTCGGTAGCGCCCTCGCCGATGAGCAGGCTCTTCATTTCGACGATGAGGACGATCGCGATGATGCCGAGCAGGACACCGATGGCGACCGTACCCACGCCGTCCCACACGGCATTGTCGGTGATCACGGTCAGTCCGACACCACCGAGCGCCAGGATCAGACCGATCAGCGCGCCGGTGTCTTCGAGCAGCACGACCGGCAATTCCGGTGAGCGGGAGTTGCGGATGAACTGCCACCAGGTCGCGTCACCTTTGAGAGGTTTCGACTCACGGTAGGCGGTGGTGAAACTGTATGTCTCCAGGCCGATCGCAACTACCAGGATCACGACCGCGACCAGCGGCGACGTCAACGCGTGATCGTCGGCATGTTTGATCTTCTCGTAGCCCTCGTACAGCGCGAATAGCGAGCCGAGGGTGAACAGCACCAACGCCACGACGAATGAGTAGAAGTATCGCGCCCGCCCATAGCCGAATGGATGCAACTTGTCGGCGGCCTTCCCGGCTCGATTCTGGCCAAGCAGCAGCAAGCCCTGATTCGACGTATCGGCCACCGAATGGACGCCCTCGGCGAGCATCGAGGACGACCCGGTAATAGCGAAACCGACGAATTTCGCGGCGGCAATCCCCGCATTGGCGAGCAATGCCGCGACGATGGCCTTCTTGGATCCCTCAGCCGACACAAATATCTCCTTAGTTCCGCACCAAAATCGGCTCTCACTCTATGTGAGCGAGAGCCGATATGGGGTGCGGGCTACACCGCGAAGTTGCGAGCGACCGACATGTCGGTGGAGCTCATATTGGCCGACGCGTTATGCACGGCCGTCTTGAGACTCGTCAGGTTGCCGCGTGCCTCGGTGAAGACCCGATCCCACGTTGCCTGCGCCTGCTGATAACTGGTCGCCCCCTGCGCCGACTGCCAGTTGTCGCCGAGCGCGGTCACTTGACGCTTGAGATCGGTCGCCAGCGTCTCCAGCCGCTGAAATTGACCGCCCAGGTCAGTGGTAAGCCTGTCGAGTGACGCGAAGTCATATTTGATGAGAGTCATTGCGAGAGTGTCCTTTCAGGATATGTCAGATGTTGAGATTGCCGCCGCTGAAACCCGCCGCGGCTTGATCGTCCTGATCGCCGTAATTGGTGAACGACGACGCCAGCTTCACCTTGATGTCGTCGAGGGCCAATTGCAGCTTGGTCGCCGACGAACTCCAGTCAGCCGACGTCGTGTCGAACGCAGACGACGCACGGCCCTTCCACATCGACACCGCTTCGGTTGACGACGTCTGGATGGCGCGGATGACCTGCTGCATTTCGTCGACGAGGCCGGCGACCGATTTGGTGCTGGCCAGACCGGTCGACACGTCGAGGTTGAGTCCCTGAGTGGGCATGGATATTCCTCCTTCATCTCGGTCGGGCGGCGCCCGGCCAGGTATCAAAGCCGCAGCGACGGGTCGAACTGGACCTCGATCAAACTGAGATCGATATCCGCTGCGGAAAGTTCGGGCTGCGCATCACCGATGACGGCCGGTGCGGCGTCGGGGTCGACGTCTCCGACCAACCGTGCGCCGTTCGCCTGACTGATCAAGTGGTCGGCGACCGTCCCGGCGGCACTACCCGAGCCGGATCGCACACCTGCCGCGGCCATGGGTGCCATGACCCCCGGCAGCGCCGACGCGGTGGGCAGCGCGACTCGCGGAGAACTCGGAGCTGTTGTGGCAGAAGCCGGTTCGGTTGTGATCGACGCGGTTGACGGGCGTGCCGACAGCGGTGCCGCCGGGACCACACCGGGCGAGATCTGACCTGAACCGCCGAGTGCCGCCGGCCGGGTCGACGCGGGCGATTTGTCATCTCCGCGGTCCTCACCGCATTTGGTTTCGTTGTCCCCCTTGGTGTTAGTCGACGTCGGTGTCTTCTGGTTGGGCGAGGCGGTCGTCGACGTGACCGTGCTGAGAAGTTGGGTAAGCGAGGTACTCATCGCCTTCACCGGGGTCCCGATGGCGTCGAGCAGGTTCGCCGCGACGGCAAACGGGGACGTCGTCGAACTGGCCGGCGCGCCAGATATTTTGACCGGCGCTCCATTGGCAGCCATATGCGTTGTGGGACCGAGTAATTGGGCCCGAGTTGCCGCGACAGCAGCGGCGCCCTCGGCAAGTCCGGTGGTGAGGAAACCAAGAGCTATGCCTTGACCGACGGGCGTGGTGATGAGCGGCAGCGTCGAAACCAACAGCCCCACTGTCTTCACGACGATGCCCTGCACGGTAGCCAGACCGGTGGCCACAATGGTTGCGGCAGCACCAATGTCGATCGACATTCCGCTCCCCTGCGTGGCTAACGCGGTGGTCTCGGCTCCGGTCTTGGTGGTTTTGGCCGTCGCCGATGTGGCCGCCGTCCCCGACCACAGGCCGTCGAGAGCCCGAAAGGCTGCCGACCCCATCGACAACGACGATTCCAGCAACTGGGACAGCACACTGAGCACCTTGCTCGGATCTACCTGTGCCGCAGACAGATTTCCGGTGCCGAAACTGCCGAGCAAATCGGTCAGCGGCTTGAGAATCAGGTCCAGATTCAACGGAGGCAACGTCGGTAAGCCGTCGATCGCGGGCAAGGTGGGCAGGGCCGGCAACGGCGGCAGCCGCAGCCCGGCGAGGACGTCGGCCACCGAGGTGTCGAGTATCTTCCCCAGCTCGTCCATCAGAGTGCGCCTATCCCGAGCGCGCCGGTGGCGTCGGAGGCTCGATAGGCGGCGGCGCCGGCCAGAGCGGTCGCCGCGGTACCGGCGTGCACTGCCGCGAGACTTCCGACCGCGAATAGGTGATTCGCTTGTGCGCAGGCGAATTCGGCAAGGAATTCCTGGCCGATTAAACCAAAAACCGCGACCATCGCCGACGTGTTGGCGGCGGCGTTGACCGTTCCGGCCGAGGCCACGAGGGCGGCAGTTGACGCGGTCGCGCTCGCATAGCCGTCGAGCGCGTCGGGAGAGATAGTGAGTTTGTCCATGTCAGTTCCTCGGGTCGGATTGTGTTGTCGTGCAAGAGATCAAGTCGGTGAATCGCTCGACGAAGTCTGCGGTGATGACCGCGCGCTCTGATAGAGCCCGATGGGCCGCCCGGGTGGCGGTCTCGACAATCACTGTCGCCAACGCGTCCGCACCCAGTCGCGGTGCCGTCGGCGAAAACCTCAGCCCCACAAGACCTCCCGCACCGTCGACCTCTACCCGCACACAGCCGTCGGCGGATCCTTCGACAGTCCTGACCTCGCCGATTCGCTCTTGCACCCCGTAGAGCGCGTCGAGTTGGCATTGTGCCCGCGCTTCGAGTTCGTCCATTGCCCGCGCCATCGCTACTCCTACAGCTTCGCGAGGTCGGCGGCGCGCTCAGCGGCAGCCAGGTCATCGACCGTCGGCAATCCGGTCGAGGCCAGCGAATCGGCGCCGAAACCGTTACGGCTCAGTTCTTCTCGCAACCGGATGCCGGCGGCGAGCGCCGCCTGACGGCACAGCGCGAGAATCTGTGCCGCCAGGCGGTCAGGGTCACGGCGCAGTTCAGCGTCGTCGATGGTGATCGACGTCGGCAGACCCGCCGGGGTGGTGGTAACCGCGATGGTTCCCGATCGCGATCGGGCCCGCGACGGCATTCGCGCGGCGTCGAGCACAGAGCTGCTGTCCATACATCCCCCTCGGTACGCACCTCATCGGTGACCTGTACCTACTTGGACGCAGTGACGCGGCGTTTGGTTCCACCCAATTCTTGTGCGGCCAATTTAGGCGCGAACGTACCCTTCGTCGGCGAGCGTGTACACCTGATCGTCGCCCGCCTCCAGATATCCCTGTTTGCGCAGTTCTGTGCGTACGTTCTTGAAGGTCGACGTATGGGCGAGCTCGGTGACCACGCGCAAATACAGCGGCACGGCGTAGTGCGGCAGCCGCTCGCGAACGGCGGCGGCGAGCGCGATCGGATCGAAATCATCGTCGACCACAATCGCTGCCATCCCGGCCCGTCCATCGGCTCCCGGGATTTCCACCCCGTACACCACCGACGCCGAAATACCCGGGACCGCATTGAGCGCTGCCTCCACCTCGGTGGTCGCGACGTTCTCGCCCTTCCAGCGGAATGTGTCGCCGAGCCGATCGACAAACGCGATGTGCCGGAATCCCTGCTCCACCACCAGATCTCCGGTGTTGAAGTAGGCGTCGCCGGCCTTGAACGCATCTCGGACGATCTTGGTCTCGGTCGCCTTCGGGTCGGTGTAGCCGTCGATCCGCGCGCGGTCGTTGATCTGACCGAGCAGCAGACCCGGAGTTCCCTTGGGCACCTTAATAACTCGTCCGCTGGCGGTGCGTACCGGCTGCCCGGTCTCCTCGTCCGCCTTGACCACCGAGTACGAGAGCGGACAGAAACCAGCGGTCTTGGACTGACCAAAGATGTTGATGAAACCGATATTCGACTCGCTGGCGGCATAGAGTTCGACGATCCGGGTGATGCCGAACCGCTCGGCGAACTCATCCCAGATCTCCGGGCGCAGACCGTTGCCAGCGACCAATCGCACCCGGTGGGCCCTATCGGTCGGCTTGGGCGGCTGGGCCAACAGGTAGCGGCACAATTCACCGATATAGCAAAACGCTGTCGCATCGTTGGCGATGACGTCATCCCAGAACCGCGATGCCGAAAACTTTTGGCCGACAGCCAGGCAGGCGCCCGCGGTGAGAGCAGAAGCGATCGAGATGGTCAGCGCATTGTTGTGATAGAACGGCAACGCCACGTACATGACGTCGTCGCGCCGCAGCCGAATTCCGGCGCCGCCGATACCGGCCATCGCGGCCTGCCATCGCGAGTGGCTCATGATGCTGGCTTTCGGCCAGCCGGTAGTGCCCGAGGTGAAGATGTAATAGGCCGGACTGCCGGCGGTCAGGGTGGTGGTGATCGTCGGGTTGGCATTGGCCGAACCGTCGCGGCTCGCGAGATCGTCAGCGGCGAGGTCGAGATCGGCGAAGGACAGCCCGGACACCTTGGCCGATTCCGGGTTGACGCTGGCCAAACTGTCGGCGGTGGCGTCGTCGTGTAGGACCAGAATGGTGGCGTCGGCACCGGCCTGATTCGCGGCCGCGAGCAATCCGAAACTGTGACTGAGCGCGTCGCCGGGCTGGTTGTAGTTGATCATTCCCGCTACGGCACCGAGTTTCACGACGGCGAGCATCGCGATCACCACGTCAGGACTGTTATGCGCCGCGATAGCCACGACATCGCCCTGCCGGACGCCCCGCGAGGATAGGACTGCCGCCCACCGATTGGCTCGACGATTACATTCGCCGTACGACCAACTTGCGTCGGCAGTCCGTAAGAACGGCCGATCAGCTTGTGCCGCAGCAGCTTTCGCGAACGCCAAGCCGATGGTCCATTTCCGGTCCGGGTTGTGGTTCGCCATTACCGGCAGTTGGCGGGCGATCATCGGTAGGTCGTGGCGCATCTGCCAGACACCGCGAATCATTGACGAGGCGGTGATGGGCGCGTGTGTTGTTGTGTCGCTAGTCACGCTTGGTAGTACACCCCATCACATAGCAGGTGGGAATAGCTTTGGAACAAATAATGGATTTTGTTCCAAGGTTCGCCGCCGAATCGCGCTGTCGGTCTAAACGGCTACACTCAGGCCGTCAAAACTATTTCCGTGTTCAGGGGGAATCGTGACCAACGATGAGCAGACCGGCGCGCCAGCCGCCGCACCGGCGACCGATGCGTCGCTGCCACCTTGGCTACAGAGTCAAGGCAGCAACGGGCAAGCCGCCCCGCCGAACGCCTATGGCCAGCATTCGGTGCCGCAGCAACCGCAGGCGCCTCCAATTCAGCAGGCCCCGCCACCGCAGCAGCCGCAGCAGGCGCCGCCGGTTCAGCAGGCGCCACCGGTTCAGTACGGTCCCCCGCCGGGCCAGTTCGTTCCGGGTCCCACACCCGCGCCCACACAGCAGCCGGGACCGCAATTCACGCCCAATCCCGGCTTCGTGCCCGCACAGCAGCCGCCCGCTCCACCCAACCTCGATGAAGCGACATTGCTCCGCAAGGCCCGCAAGGCGCCCGCTCACGGCTGGCGGCGCGCACTGCACCGGGTGACCGGCGGCCGGGTCAATCCGGGCGAATCGCCGGCCGAAATCAACCATCAGCACCTGGTCGAACGAGTCAATCGTCCGGTGCGCGGCGATTACCGCATCGCGGTGCTGTCGCTCAAGGGCGGCGTCGGCAAGACCACCACCACGGTCGGCCTCGGCTCCACTTTCGCCTCGCTACGCGGCGACCGTGTCATCGCCGTCGACGCGAACCCCGACTTGGGGACGCTGGGCCAGCGCATTCCACAACAGACCAATTCGACGGTGCGCGACCTGCTCGCAGACAAATCCGTCAACCGCTATTCGGATGTTCGTGCCCACACCTCGCAAGCGCCGAGTCGACTGGAAGTGCTTGCCTCCGAACGGGATCCGGCGATGGCCGAAGCGTTCAACGAGGACGAGTACCAGGGCGTAATGGAAATTCTCCAACGCTTCTACAACATCATCATCACCGACTGCGGGACCGGTCTGAGCCACTCCGCGATGCGTGGCGTACTCAACTCCGCGAACGCGCTCGTATTGGTCAGTTCGCCCGCACTCGATGGCGCGCGCAGTGCCAGTGCCACCCTGGACTGGCTCGAGGCCCACGGCTACGGGCACCTGGTGCCCCGGTCGGTCCTCGTGCTCAGTTCGTCGCGACCTGGTTCGTCCACCATCGACACCGAGCAGCTCGCCGCCCACTTCCTATCCCGCTGCCGCGCGGTGCAGGCCATCCCGTTCGACGATCACCTGGCCGAAGGATCCGACGTCGATTTGGAGCTGGTCGGCAAGCCGACACGAACGGCGCTGCTGGAGTTAGCCGCGGTCATCGCCGACGACTTCGGCGGTGGGCCGGTCCGCCAGGCCTAGCGGGGCCCGGGCTTCCCGACGCAGAGCGCGCCAGCGTCGGAATAGGTGGATCGACACGGGTATCACGATGGTGCCGACCGATGCCAAGATCAGCAGATCGAGGTGGTCGCGGATCAAGGCCACCTGGCCGAGAAAATATCCGAGCAGGATGATCCCTCCGGCCCAGGTGAAGCTACCGAGCACGCTGAAGAGGGTGAAAGTTCGGTGCGCCATACCGGTGAAGCCGGCGACCGGAGGTGTCAATGTGCGAACCACACCGATGAACCGGGCGAAGAATACGGTCAGCGGACCGTAGCGCTCGAAGTATCGGTGTGTCTTCTCCAACGGCTCGGCGCCGATCATTTTCATCAACCGGCCTTGCAGCATGCCGCGACCCAGTCGCCGTCCGATGAAGTAGCCGCATTGATCGCCCAACGCCGCCGACACCGACACCAGCAGGCACGCGAGCCACAGCGGCGTAAACGGATCCGGTGAGGCGATCAGCACACCGGCGGTGAACAGCACCGAGTCCCCCGGAAAGATGAATCCGACGAGTAGACCGGTCTCGACGAATATCAACACGCATAATGCGATCAGGCCACCGGTGGCCAGGAAGTCGTTGATCTCGAATGGATTCATCAATTCCAGCGTAACCACGCCCACGCTGCGTTAACACTGTGCAACTCGACGCGCGCGCAGACGGCATCTGAGGTTAACTCGGCTACAACCAGATGGTTGTCGCTACGTCATTTCTCCTGTGACTGGGCGCACATCATGAAGGACTGGAGAGACTGATGAAGGTCCCTACCGCGCAGGACACGACTAGCCGTTCGCTGCGCGCTGTTCCCGACGCTGACACCGTGATCGAACCCGAAATCCGGGTGGAGTATCGGACCGTGCACGGGTACCGACGCGCCTATCGCATCGCGGGCAGCGGGCCGGTCGTGGTTCTGATTCACGGCATCGGCGACAATTCGTCGACGTGGGATCAGATCATCGGCATACTCGCACACGATCACACGGTGATCGCGCCTGATCTGCTCGGCCACGGGCAGTCCGACAAACCGCGCGCCGACTATTCTGTCGCGGCCTTCGCCAACGGCATCCGCGACCTGCTGTCGGTTCTCGGATACGAGCAGGTCACTGTCGTCGGACATTCGCTCGGTGGCGGCGTCGCAATGCAATTCTGCTATCAGTTTCCGCGGATGGTGTCTCGCCTGGTGCTCGTAGCGGCCGGCGGTGTCACCCGCGACGTCTCGCCCGCGCTGCGGGCGGCGTCACTACCGTTCGCCCCGCAGATGTTGAGCCTGCTTCGCTTCCCCGGCGCGCTCGCTCTGGTGGATCGGGCGGCGCAATTGGCCGCGGCCACGCCGGTCAGCACCCGATTCCCGACCTATTCGCCGTCATATCACTTCGGTGATCATCCCGACCTCATCCGGATACTGTCCGGGCTTACCGATTCATCTGCGCGCGCGGCCTTCCAGCGAACCCTTCGGTCCGTGGTGGACTGGCGCGGACAGATTGTCACGATGCTCGATCGCAGCTATCTCACCGCGCTGGTGCCGGTACTAATCGTCTGGGGCGATGAGGATGCCGTGATCCCCTATCAGCACGCACTGCTCGCGCATGCGGCGATCGGCCACTCGCGACTCGAAACATTCAGCGGAAGTGGCCATTTCCCGTTTCGGGACGACCCGAAGCGGTTCGCCGATCTGATCACCGATTTTGTGTCGACAACGCGGGCAACACCGTTCGACGCGGTCGCGTGGCGCGCAATGCTTACCAACGGCAGGCAATCTACGACGTTGGCCGGCGATGTCGAGACCGTCGACGCGGTACTCGAGGTGCTCGACGCCGAACGGAGCGCGACGTAGAAACGCACTTCGCGCCAAAGGGTGTGAGACGATACCTGCCATGACCGATGCCTGGCCAAATGACCCAGCGAGCGGCCCCAATTTCGCGAGCAACCCCGGTTTCCCGCAGCCGCGGGGTACCGAGCAGCCATTGGTTAGCATCGGCGAAATTACCTGCACGCAGTCATACGTCATCACTCCGTCGGGTACCTTTCCCACCGCGGGCGCCCAGTGGACAGTAGCCGATATGTCGATGACCACCGAGCGAATCTCGCAGACCGGCCTGGTTCTGGCGCTGGTGGGATTCTTTCTCATCTGTGCGTTCAGCCTGTTCTTCCTGCTGATGAAGGACCGCCAGACCGTCGGATACATTCAGGTCATGGTTCGCGGCGTCAACGGGATGACATACGTCGCCAACATTCCCGCGCGCAGTCCGGCGACCATGATGGACATCTCCAATCGCGTCAACTACGCACGCGCACTGGCCTAACGCCTCCGCCTAAGAACAGCATCCCGACGATGGGGACCGGACATCCCTGGTGATCTCATTGCGCGCGGCCAGCTCAGTGTCATTCGGATAGTCGACACCGACAAGACACAATCCCCGGGCCTGCGCCACCGGTACCTGCGCGCTTCGCGAACGTTCGTCCAGCAAATCCGCGCACCACTGCACGCTTCGACGCGAATCCCCAACTGAGGCAACCGCCCCCACCAGTGAACGCACCATCGACCAGCAGAACGCATCCGCACTCACTCGGCCGATCAGTACGCCATCGGCGTCGCGCTCCCAGGTGAAGCGCTGCAGATCACGAATAGTGGTCGCTCCCTCTCGACGTCGACAAAAGGCCGCAAAGTCGTTGAGTCCCAACAGCTTTTCCGACGCTGCATTCATCAAGTCGACATCCAGGGGGCGATTCCACTCGGCGGTCGTCCGCGCCGACGTCGGCTCGGCACCGAAAAGCGCATCGGTCAATCGGTACACGTAGTGGCGGCGGAGTGCCGAGAACCGTGCATCGAAGTCGCCGCTCACCCGGGTCGCGCTCTTGACCCGGACGTCGTCCGGCAACATCTTGGCAAGGCGCCGAACGAGATTCGCAGGCTCGCCGGCTATCGAGCGGGCGTCCAAGACTTCATCGACGACGTCGAAATGAGCGACTTGCCCGCTCGCGTGGACTCCGGCATCGGTACGTCCGGCGACTGTCAGCCGAACGGGGACGCGCAAAATCGTCGCGAGATGCTCTTCCACGACTTCGCATACCGTTCGCTGGCCGGGCTGACGTGCCCAGCCGGCGAAGTCGGTTCCGTCGTAGCCGACGTCGATGCGGATGCGCACGCCAAGGGCCTTTCCGGGAGAGGAGTTGTAGGTCCGCGCGGACCCACTCGACTCAGCCTATCTGCCGCAATCAGCGGTCACTTCGATGTCCTGGCAACACTCGACTGGGATGGATGAGGCGAATGCTCCAACACATTGCGCTGCAACCACATTCGCGGATCAAAGCAGCGCAGCCCGCCATCACCGAGGTGATGGCGGGCTGCGTCGAAAAGGGTGACTCTAGGTCAGTCCTACTTAGCCTCGTCGCGCTGTGACGGCGGCAGTTCGTAGCCAGCGGCCTCGGCGTCAGCCTCGGTCGCGAACCAGATCTCGGCCACGGTGCTGTCGTAGAAGCGGGTACCGGGACGGTGGTACAGCTTCGACTGCGCGTTGCCCTTGATCGGGAAGCCCTCGGGCTCGCTGTCGTCGTCGAGCGGCGCGTGCGAACCGGCCGGTGCGTCGGTATCGACGAGTTCGGTGGCCGCGGCCGCCGACGACTCGTCGGTGACGCCCTCGGCGACCGCGTCGGCGTTGGCAACGGCTGCGTCATCGGCATCCGCTTCGACATCGGCGACGACATTGTCGGCAGCCTTGGCCTGAGCCTTCTTCGACGCAGCCGCGCGGGTGGCACGGCTGGCCTCCGACGATGCGGTCGACTCGGTGACCAACTCGATCACTGCCATCGGGGCGTTGTCGCCCTTGCGTGGCAGCGTCTTGATGATGCGGGTGTAGCCGCCCGGACGATCCGCGAACGACGGACCGATCTCGGCGAACAGGACATGCACGATGTCCTTGTCGCGGATGCTCTTGAGCACCTCACGACGGTTGGCGAGCTTGCCGACCTTCGCGTGGGTGATGAGCTTCTCGGCGTAGGGGCGCAGGCGCTTGGCCTTGGCTTCGGTGGTGGTGATGCGGCCATGCTCGAAGAGCGCGGTGGCGAGGTTCGCCAGAATCGCCTTCTGGTGGCTGGCCGACCCGCCGAGGCGGCGACCCTTGGTGGGCTTGGGCATTGGTTTCTCCGTTAGTCCTGATGTCTTGGAGGTGACCGCCCGGCCCACCTGGGGGCCGGACGATCAGATGATGGTCTCTACTACAGCTGCTCGGTCTCGGCGAAGTCCTCGCCACCGTCAGCGTCGAGCTGCGCGTCATCGCTCCAGGTGCCGGTGGCCGGGTCGTAACCGGCTACCTGCGACGGATCGAAGCTGGCCGGGCTGTCCTTGAGGGACAGACCCAGGCCGTGCAGCTTGACCTTGACCTCGTCGATCGACTTCTGACCGAAGTTACGAATGTCGAGGAGGTCGGACTCGGTCCGGGCAACAAGCTCACCCACGGTGTGCACACCCTCGCGCTTGAGGCAGTTGTAGCTGCGCACGGTCAACTCGAGGTCCTCGATCGGCAGGCTGAACGACGCGATGTGGTCAGCCTCGGCCGGCGACGGCCCGATCTCGATACCCTCGGCCTCGACGTTGAGCTCGCGTGCCAGACCGAACAGCTCGACCAGGGTCTTACCCGCCGACGCCAGGGCATCGCGAGCGGTGATCGAGTTCTTGGTCTCCACGTCGAGCACCAGACGATCGAAGTCGGTGCGCTGTTCCACACGAGTGGCCTCGACCTTGTAGGTCACCTTCAGGACCGGCGAGTAGATCGAGTCGACCGGAATCCGGCCGATCTCGGCACCGCTGGCCTTGTTCTGTACGGCCGGCACATAGCCGCGGCCACGCTCGACGACGAGCTCGATTTCGAGCTTGCCCTTGTCGTTCAGGGTCGCGATATGCAGGTCGGGGTTGTGCACCGTGACACCGGCCGGCGGCACGATGTCAGCGCCGGTGACCGCACCCGGTCCCTGCTTGCGGACGTACATGGTGACCGGCTCGTCCTCTTCCGAGCTCACCACGAGGCCCTTGAGGTTCAGGATGATGTCGGTGACATCTTCCTTCACACCGGGGACGGTGGTGAATTCGTGCAGAACACCATCGATGCGGATGCTGGTGACCGCCGCGCCCGGAATGGACGACAGCAGGGTGCGCCGCAGCGAGTTGCCCAAGGTGTAGCCGAATCCGGGCTCGAGGGGTTCGATGACGAACTTCGAGCGATCTTCGGCCAATACCTCTTCGGACAGAGTTGGTCGCTGTGAAATGAGCATTGTGTTGCTTCTCCTTGTGGACGACCGCTATTTGACGCCCTAGAAGTGGACCGATCGGCGGTTGCCGAGCGGCGATGAGTTCTTACTTCGAGTAGAACTCGACGATCAGCTGTTCGGTCAGCGGAACCTCGATCTGAGCGCGCTCGGGCACCTGGTGCACGAGAATGCGCAGCGTCGAGGGAACCACCTGCAGCCAAGCCGGAACCGGACGATCGCCGACGAGCTCCTTGGCGATCTGGAACGGCGTGGTCGCCAGCGACTTCGGACGAACATCGATGATGTCGTACTGGCTGACGCGGTAGCTGGGCACATCGACCTTTACACCGTTGACGGTGAAGTGGCCGTGGCTGACCATCTGACGTGCCTGACGACGCGTGCGGGCGAGGCCGGCACGGTAGACGACGTTGTCCAGACGGGTCTCGAGGATCTTCAGCAACTCGTCACCGGTCTTGCCGGTGCGACGGTTGGCTTCCTCGTAGTAACGACGGAACTGCTTTTCCATGATGCCGTAGGTGAAGCGAGCCTTCTGCTTCTCCTGCAGCTGGAGCAGGTATTCGCTCTCCTTGATCCGCGCGCGGCCGTGCTGGCCCGGCGGGTAGGGGCGACGCTCGAACGCCTGGTCTCCGCCGACGAGGTCGACGCGGAGGCGACGAGACTTCTTAGTTGCTGGTCCGGTATAACGAGCCATTTTCTTGTGTTCCTTACCTTCCCGCTAGACCCGGCGCCGCTTGGGCGGGCGGCAACCGTTGTGCGGCTGCGGGGTGACGTCAGAGATGGTGCCGACTTCGAGTCCGGCGGCCTGCAGCGAACGGATCGCGGTCTCACGACCCGAGCCCGGTCCCTTGACGAATACATCGACCTTCTTGACGCCGTGTTCCTGCGCCTTGCGGGCAGCGTTCTCGGCGGCGAGCTGAGCGGCGAACGGGGTGCTCTTACGCGAACCCTTGAAGCCGACGTGGCCCGAGGAGGCCCAGCTGATCACATTGCCGTTGGGCTCGGTGATCGAGACGATGGTGTTGTTGAACGTCGATTTGATATGCGCGTGGCCGTGCGGAACGTTCTTTTTATCGCGACGGCGAGTGCCCTTCTTGGGGCCTGCGCTACGTGACTTCGGAGGCATTACTTCTTCTTCCCGGCGATGGTCTTCTTCGGGCCCTTACGAGTGCGGGCATTGGTCTTGGTGCGCTGACCGCGAACGGGCAGGCCACGACGGTGGCGCAGACCCTGGTAGCAACCGATCTCGATCTTGCGACGGATATCGGCCTGAACCTCGCGGCGCAGGTCACCTTCGACCTTCACCGAGGATTCGATGTATTCACGCAGCTTGGAAACGTCTGCGTCAGTCAGGTCCTTGGCGCGCAGATCGGCCGAAAGGCCGGTGCCCGCAAGGATTTCCTTGGAGGTGGTACGACCAACTCCGTAGATGTAGGTAAGTGCGATCTCCAACCGCTTTTCGCGGGGAAGATCCACACCAGCAACACGTGCCATGGGTATTTCCTTAACTTTTCAGAGGTCTGCTCCCAGTCCGCCCTGTTTGCTTTCAGGCTCCGGCCTCTGGTCCGAAGGTAGGCGGTGACCCGTTTGTCACCGCTGGTGCTGGAAGTGTCATTTCGATATTCAGTTGTGGTGCTAACCCTCAAGCGACCTTGTGAAAGGCGCTGATCAGCCCTGACGCTGCTTGTGACGCAGGTTCTCGCAGATCACCATGACCCGACCGTTACGGCGAATCACCTTGCACTTCTCACAGATCGGCTTGACGCTCGGCTGGACCTTCACGTCAGCTTCTCCTGTTGTCCCACTCGACGCCATGACACGACCGTGCCAAACGACGAGATTTCTTTGTTGCCCCTGGCGGACGCCAGGAAGTCGAAAAACTACTTGTAGCGGTAAACGATCCGACCGCGGCTCAAGTCGTACGGCGACAACTCAACGACGACCCGATCCTCAGGCAGGATGCGGATGTAGTGCTGCCGCATCTTCCCGCTGATGTGGGCGAGAACCTTGTGGCCGTTCTCTAGCTCAATGCGGAACATCGCATTGGGCAGAGGTTCGACTACGCGTCCCTCGACCTCGATGGCCCCGTCTTTCTTCGCCATATCCTCCGCGATCCCGGCCCCACGACGTCGTGCGTTGTGGTAGCCAATTACTGGGTGTTCGTTACTGTGGATGCGCGCGGCCACCGACGATCGCGACTGCCTACGCACGCGCGAAAACCGGCACGCTGCGCGCACCAACGATCAATCCTACGCCACGTGCGCAGTTGGTCCAAATGACCTCAGACGTTCACTCCGTACGTCGCGGCCATCGCCCCGAGACTGTCGAATCGCTCGCCGAGCGCGCGGAATCGCCATCCCCCGCCGTCTCGGTACACCTCGCCGTAAGCGACTGCCAGTGCTCCGGCCATATGCAAGTAGAGGTCGTAATCGGCTAGTTGCCCGCCCACGGAGTCGGATACCGCGATATGGCCACCGCTGAATCGTCCGAAATTGCCTTCGCCGTTGTACGCGGTCACCCCGACGACGACCCGCCGCACCGACGACCCCAGTTGTCCGGTGTGCACCGTCATCGTCTCCTGGAACTGCGCCGACGGTAGGCCGGCGTGCACAATCGCCCGTTCGGGCGACATCGCGTTGTTGAAAAAGACGAAATGCTGGTCGGACACGATCGCGCCGGCGGCGTCGAGAGCGAAGGCAGACAGATCGAGGTCGAGGCCGGCGCGCCCGCCCGCCGATACTCCATCCCACCCGATGCCGAACGTCACCGACGTCACCGTTGCCGGCGGATCCATCGCACTCATCAGCGCACATCCTGGAGAACATTGTCGGCAGCGAATACCCAGCGAACCGGATCCGCGCACCGGAACGGTGAGATGCCACTGCGATGCAACTTCTCTCCCTCGGGTGTCTCGCCGAGCGCCGAGACTGCGAAGAAGCGGTGCTCGTACTGATGTCCCGTCATGTAATTCTCGACGCGAGTCAACAGCGGACCGGCGTCGAGCCGTTGCAGCAGACTTTGCACCTCGGCATTGAGGAGCAACCCGTCTTCGTCGTCGTAGGCGTGCCCCAATAATCCGGGATCGCGATTAAAGGCGGCTCCCGGATGCGACATCATCCGCGCCCACCGACTGCTACTCACCCCCGAAAGTGCTTGCAGCGCATCGAATTTCGACAGCACGACGGCGAGTTTGGGGTTTCCGTGACCGATCAGCCGCATCACCGTGCGCAACACCTCACGCGGGTCGCCGCCGACTTGCGCCGATTCGGGTACCAGGTCACGCAGTTGATCGGCGATCTCACTGACCCGCATCGGGTCGAAGAGGAAGATGACCGCGTCGGCGAGGGAGAAGAATTGCCATGGTGGCCCGCCGATGTCGGCGCTTTCCAGGTCCTCTCCGGCGACATCGCGAATCACCAGGAAGCGGCGCACATCGCCCCAGAGACCGAGATTGAAGATCAGCGGTTCATGCTGATAACTCCCGGCCAGCGACGCGCGCGGAGTCGGCTGAACGATGCCGCGCTGATCGAAGAGCGGCCCCTCGTATTCGTCGCGGTAGCGGCGATAGGTTTGGTCGTTGGCCGGCACTACTTCGCGTCCGAGCAATTCGGCGTGTTTTTGCAATTGTTTGATCAGCACCGCGATGAAGACGGTCTTGCCGGTGTAGCGCGCACCCGCCATCGTCACGCACGTAGCCACCCCAAGCCGCCAGTTGAGTGGCAATTCGTAATGACATGTCGGACAAACTTCGACATATCCCGCATCACTTCCCGGCGCCTGTCCGGTGTGGACCTCACCGCCGCGAATGTCATGCCCCGCGTATCGCGACGCCACCGGATCTATTCGTTGAGCCGGCGAGGTGGTATCCACCCAGGCGAACTCGTCGGGTGGCAGATAGTTGAAACACCGTGGGCATTTCGTCACGGCAAATCACCACCGAAGAACGGACCGATTACGTCGGCGACGATCTGCCGCACCCGCTCGGGTGCGGCAGCCAGTTCGGCCCGACGGTCGCCACGTCCCGGCGGGACGACCGCACCGACGAACCCCGCTCGACGCCGTGCCGACACCGAATCCGACAGGACAATGGCCGTGATCAAGTTGCGGGACGACGTTGACGCCTGAGCCATCGAGCCGGCGAGGAGTGCCGCGCCGGCATCGTCGGTAATCACCACAGTCAGCGTCGGTTCCACTGGATCACCAAGTGCGGCAACGAGATCGGCCCCTACACCGAAACCCGCGGGCGGAATCACGCTCAACGCGCCACCCAGCTCGGCCCCCTCGACCCGACGTCGCTGCGGCTCGGCGCCAGCGATGACCAGGTCAACACCGGACGATCCGGACACGACCGCGGCCAGGCCCGCGACGATATCACCGGCCGCCGCGACATCACCAGAGACAACGGACGCGGCCATCGAGAGTGAGGTATCCACGACGCACACCACCTGGCGGGTCGCCGACTCGTGCATTTGATCCACGCGCAGCACGCCTCGACACGCGACCCGCGCCTGCGCTCCCAGCGGCGACAAGGGTGCGTCCGGAATCGCTAGACGCGTGGTCACCAGCAGTGTGTCCGCACCGGCGGGCGCGACAGTGGCCAATTCGATGAAACTGAGTCCGGAGACATCCCGCGGAGTGAGCTGGGCCAAATCAACGTCGTATCCGACGCCGCTATCGGGCCCGATCGAGACATGCAACGTGGTGCCGTCGTCGAATCGGGATCGACCGCCGTCGGGAACCGCGACGACCACCACCTCGTCATCGACCCTCGGCAGGATGAGCATCGCGGCCGAATGCATAATCGCCGTTGGCTCGTGGTCGCCGGTCCGGCGGCGCGCGGCCAGCCGGGCACTGGCGGTGCCGCTACTGCCCGACGTCGACATGGTGACCGTCAACGGGCGACGCGGCAGACTCGCCGACGCCTTGCCGTCGAGAATGTAGGTAGCCATCACGTCTCCTTCAGATGGGTCGGTCGCGGATCGGTCATTCGGTTGTCGGTCACTGATAATCGTCTCGATTCCGGCGGCGGCCCGGGTGCTCACCAGACAGCCCGAGCGCGGCGAGCCAGGTACGCGCCGCCTCCCGGTAGCCGGCGAAGAAACGTTCGGCGGCATCGGCCGACGTTGTCGAGATCGTCGGCCACACGGTGTCGCGCAGTTCGGCGGCAGTTCGCGGTCCGCGGTAGGTACCCGCATCGATCGCCTCACGTAACACCGCGTCCTCCCACCGTCGTCCGGTGAATACGGGATTGTCGAATACCGTCACGGTGTGCGGCAACCGCATACTTCGCAGGAAAGATTGCGCCGCAACCCAATTCATATCCAATTGACCGGCATCCGCGCTTGCCCGGGTCAACTCGGCGACCTGTGTGGTCAACGCGGGAATCCGGCCACTGAGCGCGCGCAGGAAGGTCGACGCCGGGGCGCATACCGTCGAACCGCCCTGCGTCGCCACTACCGACCCGGCAGCCAACATGGCCACCAGATCGGCTGCCGCGCTCGCCACCCACGCGTGGTTGTCACCGGCTCCAAGCACTTCGACATCGTGTACCCAATCCGCGGCTGGCGGCACGCGGCCACTGCGATACCAGCCGCGCAGACTCGCCGCGGCGATCAGGGTGGCGTCGGCGTCGGAGGCATCGACGACGGTGCGGAACAGCCCGTCGTCACCGGCCCCGTGAAACACCATCGTCGCCAGCACCGCGGGTGGGACCCGACTCGGGTGCGCGTTGGACAGCGCGATCAGTTCGTTAGCGTCGGGCACCTCTGAATCAACAAGTGCCGCAACGAGTTCGCGACAGGACGCGTCATCGAACCGCGCGCAGTCGACGGCGAGTCTCACCGCATCGAGAACGTAGAACCGGCGCACGTCGGCCGGAATAGTCCAGCGGGGATATGCCAGCACCGTGCGCACGACAAGCGGGAACAGATAGTGGTCGTACTCGGTAGGGTTGGCCGGCAACTCGAATCGCGGGCCCGCTTCGGTGGGCACCGCGAAAAGCCACCGCGCGGGCAGTGCCGCCAACGTCGCGATGGAGGTGGCCGGCTCCTGCGCCACGAACGGCCGCACGAATCTCGCCCGAACGTCGACAGAGAGTGCCGCGGCTTCAGCCGACGACACCCATCCCGTTGCGTCCCAAAGGAATCCAACCCCGGTCAGGTTGATCACCGAGAGCAATTCGGCGCGAACCGTCGGCAAGGCGGCGTCGTCGGGAGCGGTCAGCCGCTCGACGAGTTCGGCCAGTCGCAACGCTTCGACGACCACTCCGTCAGCGGATGCGCGGTCTCGCAATGCCGCACATCGACGATCGAATGCTTTGACGATATCCGCATCGAAGATCAGCGTTCCGACGATGGGTACATCGTGGACCGTCTGCTCGGCGAGCCATGACGAGTCGTCGAGTATCGCTCGCAGTAGCCGCCGCGCGGCTGCGCCGGTATCCGGCTCGGCTCCCGACACCGCGGTCCGCAACCGATCGAGCGCTTCGGCCGCCGTCAGCGGAAATCGCTCCTGTGCCTGTGCGACCAATTCGCTCGCCCACGGTACCGAGGCGGTCTGGTCGGTTCCCCCGTCGGCGATGATGCGCTGAGCCTCGGTCGCGAACTCAGCGAGGTCGGGGGCTCCAATGGCGGCCAGAGCCAACGACCATGCCGGGATAGCACCGGTGTCACCGAGTTCGGCCGCTATCTCGTCCTGACGAGCCAGCACCACCCCCGCGACCTCGTCGTCGGACAGTACCCCCTCGGCCAGTGCCGACCACGGTGTTACCGCGATACTCGCGCGCGCCACCCGATGTGCCAGGCCCCGCGTGAAGTCACCCAGGTTGGGTTGCTCGGCGACATCGACGATCACCGCGCCCGGCACTTCCCACTTCGCCTCGATCCGGGCGCGCGGCACCACGACGACGTGAAACCCCAGTTCCACCGCTTCGACCGCGGCCTCCGGGCCGTCATGGGTGCTGAACGCCAATCGTCGTGCCGCACAAGGGGACATGAAATGGCTAAGGGCAGCGATCCACGATGCCGCCTCGTCATGATCGTCGGTGAGCAACACCAGAGCCGGGCCACCAGCCAACGCGCCGGCGACAGCATCGAGCATCACCCGGAACACACTCTGCCGGTCGACGTGATGGGCTAACAAGAAGTCGACAATCGAGGCGGCTGACATCGCCGGGTTGGCGACCGGCGGGTATTCACTGGTCAACTCGGCCGCGGCGACCTCGGGCACGCCGTAGGGCCGTAACCACCCAACCGATCGCCACAGCTCGATCGGCCGTACCGGGCTGGCCGCGCTCGGGTCACGGTCGAGCAGCACATGCGCGAAGACATTGCCGGGACGTCCCGACGCGTCCCGCCCGGCATCGACGGTATGCCAGTAGGCAGCGGCGGCGATTCCGGTGTGGCCGAGAGCGGGCACAGCGGCATAGCTCAATCGCGCGGGCCGGGCGGCGGTCTGTTCCGGTGTCGGAAAGTCGGGCATCACCGGTACCAGGTCGAATCTGGTCACTATCCGCGATGTGAGGAGCTGCGCCTCGGCGGCGTCGAGATCGCCGATTTGTTGCTTGACCTGCCATCCGCCGCGTCCGGTGCCGTTATCGAAGGATGTATAGGTCAATTGCGCGTACCGCGCCGCGGTGGACTTGTCGAGCGCGATGGTTCGCGGTGCTGCCATGTCAGTACCCGGGCGCCGGAGCGACGGGACCCGGCGGCGGCGCCGGCGGGAGCCACAGCAGATTCATCGACGGATCTTTGAGTGCGATCGGTCGCCGCCGATCGTTCTCACTCAGAAACAGCCGGATATAGCCTTCGATCCCAGTCAGATCGACCAGCCAGTCGGTGGTGTTTACGCCGCGCCCGATCCGGTCGAGCCGACAATGTGGCACAACGGCACCCCGATTGTGAAAACTCAGACTCCGACCGTCGGTCACATCCAGCGGCAGGCGATCGCGGTTGTGTACCAGGACCAACGCTGGCGGATCGTCGATGTCGGCTTCGGCCTGGAGATAAAGCCGCACCATGATTTGGCCCGGTCGTGTCCCGGGGATCGCCGCGAAGGTGTAGTCGCACCGTGAGAGACCGGCGTAGTCGAGTGTGGTGACGTCACCGCGAATCTCCTCGCCGGCCGAATAGGCAACGGGGACAAGATAAATCGTGCAACCGTTCGGCGGCAGATGGCGGTTGAAACTCAGCGCGCCATCGCGCTGGTGAGCCGAGAAACTCACCTCCGAATACGGTGTGCCCGAGGTGTTCTGCTCGACGGTCGCGTTGCCATAGCCGATATAGGCAAAGACGCTCGCAGCACCGGCCGGCCAGCCGAAGGTGATCAACTCGGTGTGGAATCGCTCGATCAGTCGCGGCGATCGGACCGGCGGCAGCGGTCGCGCCTGCACGCGGGTGGCGCCAATCCGGACGCGGCCTGCCGACACTGTCACCGGCGTCAAATACGCACGGTCCCAACCCTGCGGCCACGGCACCCCGACCATCTGCGATGTCCTGGCGTCGAGTGCGCTGATCGGTTGCTTGATTCGAGTCTGCTCGCTAAAACCCTGCAGTTCGAGCGCTGCGGCATCGAGATCTTCACGTTCGAGACCGGCCGGCGGCTGCTTGTTGAATCGGTAGATATGCACGACGCCGGTGTCGGGTGTCGACCAGGTCAAATCGAATTGCGCGTTGGTGTCGCTGATGGTGATCGACAGGTCTTCGATCGGTGTCAGTCGTACCGACACCAGTATCTCTTGTTGCCTGCGGCGAGAAAGTCGCAGAGAACCATTCACCTGGACTTCGGCCAGCGCGCGGTACAGGTACCGACGACCGCGCGGCACATCGGCGTCGACGAACCCCGTCAGATTGTCGTCGCCCGCGGCGATCTGGAATCGCGGATCATCACCTGGCGTGCCACCGCCTTCCAACGGAATCCGGTACACGCGAACGGCTTTGGTGCCCGGGAACACCGACCACTGACCGATGACACGTCCCTCGTCCTCGGTGAGCGTCATATTATCGACCGGGCTGATCTCCGACCCCTGCGCCCACATCACCGGCTGCGCGGCGCAGGCCGCTCCGGCGTTGGGGCCGACATGCACCCACACTTGATAGGCACGTACCGCCGACACCATGAATCGCTGATCCGCGCAGGCATGCGCGGTCGTCACCGTGACCAGGTCGCCGGCCTCCGGTTTGTACGGCGGCTGATCGTCGGCCGAGACGACGCGGTAGATCACCGTCTGTCCCGGAGAAACCGGCCACGGGTCCCAACTAAGGGATACGCCGCCGGTCGTGGCGGCTATGCCGATGCCACCGGGGGTCACCTCGGCGGGCGAGAAGTCGTAGGCGACGAAGTCGGCGTGTGTCAGGTCGAGCCGATCGGCGTCGACGGTGCTAGTCGGCGACGAGGGCGTGGTGCCGCTGAGTACCACCGGCTGCGGCGATCCGGATTTCGGTGGATCTGGTTGCGGCGGTTGGGCTTCCGACGGTTGGGCTTCCGGGGATTGCTGCGTCACCACGCCAAGGTCGGCGAAGACACGGGCCAAATCCGCGGCCAGCCCGGCGGCCGAAC
Organism: Gordonia effusa NBRC 100432; assembly: GCF_000241305.1. Taxonomy (GTDB): domain Bacteria; phylum Actinomycetota; class Actinomycetes; order Mycobacteriales; family Mycobacteriaceae; genus Gordonia; species Gordonia effusa. Next base: position 114,873 of record NZ_BAEH01000096.1, on the reverse strand, counting down.
CGGGGAGTTTCATCCGAATCTGGTCTTCGGTGGTCTGGCGGTATTTCACCAGATTGCGCAGTGTGACGTCTTTGATCGCGTCCGCGCCTTCGGCACCCTCGGCGATCAACCGGCCACGCCACTCGATCAATGCGGCGACCACGGCCGCTCGGTCGTCCGGGGCAGCCACACTGGGCTTCGTGGTCGGTTGCGCTTCATCGGGCTGCTTTTGCGGTGTGGTCACGGCTGTGGTCGCCGCATGGCGTGCGGGCGGCGGGATTCGGATTGGCGTATGCAGCGCATCGGGCAGTTGGGCGGCGGCCACCGCTGGGCGGACGCCGAGTCTGACCTGCCGCAGTAGGTGATCGATTGTCGGTGCCCATACCTCGGCCACCTCGGAAATCGGCCCGGATGCCCAGGTGTCGGGCGCGCGGGAAATAGTCACCAACTGGTCGGCAGCCGGCACTGGTCGATCAGACTGCGCCTGCTCCCGCTGCGCCCAGAGTGTCAGCGCGGCGAGTAGATCCTCGGCGGTTGCGGCCATCGATCAGAACCCAAACCCGTTGCCCAGATCGGGAGCCCGGAACGGATCGACATCGCCGCGATCTGAGGTCACGCCGCCCGGGCCCGCGGCATTCGGGGCACTGGCTTCGCTGGTCCAGGTCGGCGTGGTCTCGTTCCAACCGATGTCGGTACGGGTATCGGCGTTGGCCAACGCGTCGAGTGGCATCGCGTCGCTGAGTTGAGTGGCAACACAAACACGGCCGAGCCCGGTGAGTGCGCGACTGCGCACGTCGACGGCAACGTTGGCAGCCGAGTTAGTCACCGCGAAGTCGGTGAGCATCGTCCGGTCGAACGTGCCCGACGGTTGCACGTCGCGGTCGAGGTTGACCAGGAATTCCGGCAACGGCACCACCGGTCCGCCGGCCACTTTCACCGACCCGACCAGTCTGGGCACCAACTCCGACATCGACCCGCCAAGGCTCGCGACGGCACGTTGCCAGACCAGTTCAGCTCCGGTGGAGGTGACCGCTCCGCGGAAGAGATCAGTCGACCAACGATCCAGCGACGAGCCGGTCCCCCGGCCCCGGTCTGCCCACACCGGCGACATTTCCGCACCGCCGCCGGCAGCACGACTTCCCGGGATCGGCGGAATCGATGACAGCACCAAGTTGTCCCAGGACGAACTCAGCCAGCCGAGGTGAAACAGTTCGCGCCGCAGATAGCCGGCCGCATTGGTGACGTCGTCGGGCGACGGCTGCGCCGAACCCACGCCGGTCGACATCGGCAGCCCCCAATCGATCTGCAACGACTGCGTCTGCTGGAAATGATCCGGGCCGAGCGGCGCGGACAGGAAACTGCCCAACACCCGACTCCAGGAGAGGAACTGTCCATACGCCTGCGACAGGCGGCGCAGGTCACGTAGCGCGGATCGGAGATTCTGTTTGTCGACCTCGAATTCGCCTATTACCGAACGCCGTTGATGGAGCATGGCAAACATATGGCGTTGAGTTCGGATGAACATCACTGCGCACGAGCCGAACCAGACCGCGAACAGCAGGACGATGACAATGAGCGCGACCCACCAGGTCACGACATTCTCCACCACCAAGTAGACCGATAGCGCGGTGACAAGCAGCAACGCCACCAAGGTCGCCTGGATGATGCGGGCCAATTTCATATTCGAGTCGCGTGGCTCGGGTGGCTGCTGTGCGTTGCGCAGTCGTTCCAGAAGTTGCTGTACCTCGCCATAGCAATTGCCGAAGGCACCGGCCAATCGGCTGCCGACCGCGACACCGAAACTGCGCGAGGTCCGTCGCTCCCACTCGTTGAGGTCGGTTAGCACCGCCCGCGCCGAAAGTCCTTGATCGGAGGTGCGTTCGTGGTCGGACAATCGTTGGCGCAAGTCACGGATGCCCAGCGGATCGGTGGCATCGACGCCGTCGCTTTGCACCGCCGCCGCGATAACACCGGGAATCGCGGTGAATCGGCTTGCCGGGCCCGGAACTAGGTCGTCGGCGGTGCCGATGATCGCACGGGCTGGCCCCACTTGGATCGGCGGCAGATCCGACGTACGCGTACCCGCGTCGGCGAGGGTTAGCGCGGCGCGCGTGTAGTCCTGCCAGAGACCCGACAGGTCGGCGCCGCCGTCGTGGATATTCTCCGTTTGGTCCAGGGCGCCCGACAGTTGGCCCGACGCCGCGCCGATGTCGGCCCAACCGGCGTATTCGCCGTTGGCGGTACGACCACGCACCACCACTTCGTATGCGGCTGGTGCGCCTTCGAACACCGCCCGCTGGACCCCCAGCGCGATACTGTCCGAAACTCCCTCGGCCACCGTCCGGTACCAGGCACCCGGTGCGTTCTTGATCGACGCCCAGAGGAAACCGAAGAACATCTTCAACACTTGCCACGCGCCCACTCGCTCCGGCGGGGCGGCGTCGTAGGGCAAGCGCGGTCCGCGTAACACCCCGGAATGCTTGCGCCACAACGAATCCGCCATCGTGGCGGTGGCCAGGCCGACGTCGTTGACATAAATGACCTGCGAGCGTTGATCGCTGGGTAACGGAAGGGTGCCGTCCTGGGTCAACACCTCGGCGCGGAGTGCGCCCTCGACCGCGCCGGTCTCCAGCTTGCGGTAGAACGACCGGGCCAGCCGGACGACCTGACCGGGCAACACCGGCGCGGCGTCAAGTGGTGTATGCGCGACGTCATTCCACAGACCGGTGAGTCCGGCGATGACCGGCGCCGCGTAGCGACCGGCGTCAGCATCGGACGGGTTGGGCGGCAGTTGCACCCTGCCGAAGTCGGGACTGCGGGCATCCTCGGGTGAGAGCACGATATTGTGCCAGCCGTCGATCGCGAGAGACGTTGTGTCACCGGCGATTCCGCCGGACCGTGCCAGCAGAATACGGACCCGCACCACCTGCCGGGCGCCGGTGGTAGAGGCGAGGACTTCGGCCGCGCGAGTGGTCGCCGCGATCGACAGTTGACCGACTCCCCGGTCCGACACAGACGGCACCGGCACCAGGGTGCAGACCCGAAGCACCGTCGTCACCCGCGAGGACACCAGTGCGGCCAGCGCGACATCCGTCGCCCGCCCGCCCTCAACCAGCACGACCGACTCGACCGACTTCTCCGCTTCGGGCCCGATCCAGGCGAACGGACCGACCAATCCGGCTGCCGACAGGTCCGACAGTGCGGCGTACACCCCGTCAGCGACACCGGACGGCGCGAGGAATACGGTCAGCGACGTCATCAGAAGTTCCCGCCCTTCGGCGCTTCGAAAGTCGAATCCATTTGCGGCACTTCGTAACTCGGACCAGAATTGTCTATCGGCGCTTGCGGCCCGTTCGCCGAAACGGTCGGCGGTCGATGCGCCGCCGCGCGAGCGGCATCGATCATCTCAATCAATTGTGTTGCGGCCCAATACACGTCTGGGGCCAAGTCACGGAACAGCGGTGTCTTGGAAGCCTGTTGGCGCACCGACACGACGGAGAAGATGCCGCCGCCGACGGCTCCCGCACTACCCGGGCCGGCACCCTCGCCCGGCTTCATGTAGTGATGGCCGACAAAGCCCCGGTACTCCTCCAGATAGCCGCGTAACCGCTCCGCTCGATGGTCAATGGTGACCTCGGGGCCGGTTTCGGTGATCACCGATGCCACACCGGTCCGGGTCTCTCCGTCACGCAACCAGTTAGCCATGACGAGTGACGCGGCGATCAGATCGAGTCCGGATGCCTCGTTTTCCTTACCGGTGTCATAGATTCGGCGTAACGCCCGATAGGGCTTCATCGACGCCATCGCCGGTGGTTGGTGCGATTGCGCCATTGCCAGCAAGACCGACTCCAGCACAGCTGGCAACCAGTCGTAATCGGCGAGAAATTCCGACGGCGGCGTGAGCAGTGGATTGGGGAACGCGATCCATTGCCGCGCTTCGTCATCCCAGACATGCGCGGCTTGTGTGAAGGGCGCTTCGGGCACCTGGATTCGGCCGACCGCACGACCGAGAACCCAGCCGGCCACCATCGCCCGACGTTCGGTCTGGTGCATCGGCAGGCTCGCTTCCAGCGGACGTGAGCGGCGCATCGTCCAGAACGCCTTACGCTGGCCTGCCGACGCCGCGAGCCATTGCCGCGACGCGGGTTCGACCACCGAATCGTAAGCGAGCGGGGAATAGTTGGGGTATGACCCAAAAATATCGATCCGCTTGATCTTCGCCTCGTCGGTCAGTGCATTGCGCAATGCGTCCGCACTCTTGCGGTCCACCCGAGACTGTTGTGCCAGTGCGGCTTCCATCTCCGGCGCGACGCTCAGACCTTGGAAGGGCACCGCGGAGAACTTGTATCGGTACACCATTTCCGAAACGCCGTGGATGGCTTGCATCGCGTTCTCGTTGACACTGGCCAACGGGCGGGCCAGGTTGATCGCCTCTCGGAATCGCAACGCGATGTCGGTACGACGCTGCGCCAGTTCGGATTCGGGGACATCGGTGCCGCCGGCATAGGCTCCGCCTCCCCCACTTCCCGCGCCGATCACGTACTCCCGCAACGACACCGAGCAGAACCGATCGAAGGACTCACCGGGCCGCGCGATGAATCTCCGTGCGCGGTCGAGCAATTCGGCCGGGCGGACGTGGACGTCGTAGGTCGCGCGTGTGGTGATCAGGCCATCACCGGTATCCGGATGACGCGGGAACCCACGCGAGAGCCACGTGGTGGTGCGTTCGACGACCGCACGTTCCTCGGCGGGGGCACGCAGACCGGCGACCGTCGACCATTCGCCGGTGATGACATGTGCCGACGCCCGCGCCACTCCCTCACCGAAATAGCGCGGGTCAGGGTTGACCGCGCCAACCGACATGGGTAGGTCTAGTTCGTAACGCTGTTTGAAATCCGCTGAGCGAGTGAGCATTACCTCGTTATCGGCCTCGGCGAACCGCTCGGCGACCAAATCGTCACGATCGGCGGGCCAGGCCGCGTATTCGGTTGTCTGCAGCAGGGCCAACCCAACTTCGCGCCGGGTCGACGACGCCGCCTGGCGCAGGATGGTTTGCGACTCGTTGAGCGCATCGACCAATGGTTCGAAGATCTCGTTGATCATCGCACCGACCGCGATGGAAACGTGGTGCGATAACGCCGCGTAGATCTGACGTTCAACGGTTTCGCGCGCACCGTCGAGGACCGTCTCGGCGGGCTGCGCCGGATTCGCGAGGGTGCCCTTGAGTGACGACAGCGCCATCTGCACATGTCCGGGAAGTTCGGCGATATCACGCGGGCCGAAGTTGGAAAGGTCTTGGGTCGCAGGCAGAATCACGTCCTGCAAGGTCCGCGCGACGCGTTTGACCAGACCGGTGGCGTAGGGCAGTCCCTGTGTCGCGATGGCCCGAGACGTCGCCAATTCGAGAGCTTCGGCGAAGTTCAGATGCCAGTGATAGGCCACCCCGTAGGCAGCGTTATTCGCACCCTCGATCAGCGTCTGCCGCCGCTCGCCCAGCACCTGGTGAACGCGGGCAACCCACTGCTCACCGTTGACTCCCGGCGTCTGATCCAAATAGGGACGCACCGCGGAGTTAAGGATAGTCACCGCGTGGTTGGCAACCAGATTGCCCGGCAATACCGTCGACGCCAGCCACGGGCCGATACCCGCCGAGACTCCCACCGGCCCACCCTGCGGATCGGGCCGGGCCGAAAGGTCGTTTACCACCGGAAGTCCCAGTGCCCCACAGATATTGGCCCATTGGTTATCGAGGATGGCGTTAACCTGCTCCTCGTCTGATGCCTCATTACCGCGCTGCAGGTGCCCGTGTAAGAGCTTATCCACCGACGAGCGCGCCAGGCGTTGGGCGGCGTATTCGGCATAGCGATCGCGGCCCATCGACAGGCTCGCGAAACCGAAAGTACCCCAAGGGATGTTGTTCCATTGCTGGTTACCCCAACCGAGATATTCCAGTGAGCCCTGGTCGCCGACCGCGTTGGTCAGATCCCATTCTACGAACTGCTGGGTCGCCGGTCCCGACAGCACCAAGCCGGACAGACCACGACCCAGCCCGCGGTAGACAGCGCCGGGAGTACCGTCGCCGAACACCGTGCGTTGAGCGCCGACGTACCGTCCGACCGGAAATACGCGCGCGAACGGAATACGTTCGCCCTGACCATTTTCGTGGCCGAGGGCACGCAGCAGGGCAACATCGGTCGCGCGCGCCGAGCCGGTTTGACTGGCAACGATCTCACCGAGCATCGCGAGCGCGTTGGCGCGGGTGCCGGTCACCGCGGAATCGGGCAACGACTCGAAGATATCCGGCGTCACCATGAACACACCCATCAATTTGGGGTCGACGCCCGACACCAGCGTGAGTATGCGGCACACATCGAGTGCCATCGATGCGCCCGCACCACCTGCCATCGACGACACCACCAGCACGATCGGCTGATCCTCGGCGTTGTACGAGCCGGCACCGGGGATCGACAACGACCGCATCTCGGTATCGGTGGAGTTGAGATACAGCTCGTCCCACGCCTGTTGCAGAGCTTTGCGCACCGTCGTGAGCCGACTCAAGGTGATCATCCGGCCGAGGGCGCGATACTGCCCCGCGCCGGTGGACAGCGGCGTGTAGACAGTCTCCGGCTCGCGTGGCGCCCAGGTCGCGATGGTGTCGAGCGCGGAATTGGCGGCGAGCCGTTGGCTGAGCGCGTTGTCGAGCACCTTGTAGCTATCGCTCTCCGGACCGGTACCCACGTAGACGCCACCCTGATCGCGGACACTGCCGACGCCTTCGACCGGTGAAGGCGACGTCGGGACGTCGAGGTGCACGAACTGCCAGCCAGCCGGCAAACGATTGATCCCATGCGCGGCGAGGTCGGATCGGAGTTGATCCATCATGTAGGCGAGCGTGGCACCACCGGAACCACCGCAACCGACAATCAGAAATCGTTTCATAGATGCTGTGTCCTCACTGATATGGGTTTCGTGGGTACTGACCGCCCTGGGGTGGCCCCTGATACGGCCCGTGCGGCGGACGCTGCGGCGGGCCGAATGGGTTACCCGTGGTCGGCGGTCCGGCAAATGGGTTGGTCAGCGGCGGCGGGGGTTGCCCACCCCCGAACGGATTGGACTGCCCACCATCGGGCCCGGACGTTCCTGGCGGATTCGGCTGTGCGCCAGCAGCTTTCGTTCGAAGTTCACCGAGGATACGCGGTAGCGTCGAGGCTATTTCGGCATCGATTCGGTTGCGAACCGCTGGCGTCGCATCGGCTCCGGCAAGCACCACAACGGTGGCCGCGTTGGCCGGACCGTTGGGATCATGCAGGACAAACCACGAATTATGCACCGCGAGAGGCAGTTTCGCGTCGGGCGTCTTGCCGTGTGTAGCGCCGGTCTTGCCGGCCGCACCGGCCGAGCCCGGTGCCGTGGCGACGACGAAGCCGGTGCCGAACGGCGCCAACCCGATCCGCGCACGCAGTCGCACGCCACCACCGAGGTCGAGGTCGCGGGCCGGTTTGTCCAGACCCGGCACCATGCGGACCAGATCGGTGTCCCGCAGGGCGAACGGCGCACCGTCGCGTAGGACAGCATTGCCGTTCACCTGGACCCGAATCTGTTCCGAGCGCAACGCTTTTGCCGGAATCCGGGCCGTGAACCACTTGACCAGATAGAGCAACAGCAGCGGAATCAGGGGACCAAGGATGAGCGCGGCGATAAAGACGCCGACGGTGAGCGGGACGTCGAGATTCTTTTGCAGCGACGCGGTGAACGGCACGCGCACCTCAACCGGCGGTGCCGATCCGTCGGTGGGCGCCACCATGATCGACACCGTGCCGTTCAGTGTGCCGTTGGCGTCGTTGGGCACCGTCAGCGTCAACGGCAATTCACCGCTGCGCCCCTCGGCGACGGTGACACAGTTGGCCTTCGCGTTGGCGCTGGCATCGACGGTCGGTGTTCCGGCACCGTCGGGCGAGCCGAGGATCGTCGGCGACGACGACGCGTTGCGCCACACGCAGCCGGGGCCGGTGATCTTCACCGCCGCGGTTTTGCTGCCGGCCGCTTCGACCGTTCCGAAGTCGATCGACGATGACAACTGCGGGTAACCGACCGGCGCCGCTATGGTCACCGGAAGATCGACATTCTGCGGCGACAACACGGTGCCGGGCACCAACGTGCCGTTGGATTCCCGTGCCGGCGCGGTAGTGACTTTCAGGGTCATCCGCAAAGTGGCGTTGCCCGGCGCCACCCCGGCGAGGCTGAAGGTCTGCTTGTCGGTGATATGTGCCTTATCCAGGTCGGATGTGGTGATCGAGATGGTCTTGCCCGCCGCGGTGACCAATTGGGCCGACAGCGCCGCTTTCCCGGGGATATCGGCAGCATCGATGGTTGTCCCGTTGGTCTGCTTCACCGCGAAAGTCATATCGACCGAGGTGTCGCCGCTGTGCAGCTTGGTCGTGTTCTGAGCAGGCCAGGCAGGCAATAGGTCGCCGGTGATATGGATACTCGACCGGGTCTTAGCCGCAGCGTCGCCGTCGGGTGCGATGTAGACCAGCGCCCACACACCCCGCCAGCCGGCCGCGTCGCGGTTGGTCATGCGGACCGAGACGGTCTTGCTGGACGGATCACGATAGGTGATCTTCACGCCGTTGACGTCGGCGCTGCCGGGCGAACCGGACACCATCCGAGTCTGACTTCCGTTGGGCGCGACCAAAACTGGCACCAGACCGGTCCGATCGGCCGAGGCCAAAATGGCCACGCTGCCAACCGAACGGTCGAGGACGAACTTGTGCTTACCCTTTTCGCAGACGGTTCGCGCGCATGCACCGGCCGTCTTAGGGATCGGCGGTTGACCTGGAGTGCTCAACCTGTCGAACGCGAAGAGCAGGTCGTCGATATCCGAGACCGGATAGAACCCGCCGGGCACGGGCGACGTAATGTCACCGCATTTGCCGGTGGAGGTGGTCTGGCCGGTAGCGATCGACTTCATCAGGTCGAAGGTGCTGGCGCTGGCGCCCGCGCTGTCGAGCCCGATGCCAATGGTGATAACCCCCGACGATCGCAATTGATCGGCAACACCACCGGATCGGCAGATGCTTTCCTTGGCGGCGGCGGAGACCTTAGCGGCGTCGTCGGGTCCGTTGAGTTCGACTCCCGGCGCGTATTCCTTGGTCTTATCCTCGGTTCGGTTGTGCACGTTGAAATCCAGCGCACCGTCGGTGAACCAGGCGACCATCTGACACCCCGAAGCTCCGTTGGCGGGTTTGCGCTTCGCCAGTGTCTTCTGAGCACCGGTCAACGCGGCCCAGTAGTCGGTGTCCTGCCCCGAGTTCTGGTTTTGCAGGCTGCCCAGAGTGTCGGTGATAGAAGTGACCGTCGACGAGCTGAGCTGCTGCCAGTCGTTGAGTTCTCGATAGTTCGCGGCGAACGAGGACACCGCGACATCGAGTTTGGCTCCGGTGTCAGCGGCGAAAGTCTGCAATTGTTCGGCAAGATACTTCGAGGCGGTGACCCGCGCGGCCTGTGGGTCGGACTCACGCAAACTGAACGACTCGTCCATCAAGAACAACACCTGACCGGATTTATTCGCGGCCAAACAGGCGCCGAACCGGTCGACGCCCTCATCGCCGGTAGCGGCGTTCGCGGTGGGTAGCAGTGGCATCGAAGCCAATGCGACCACCGCGAGAACTGCGAGCAGTGCGGAGACCCTGCGTGCGACGTGCGTGATTGTCATAGACGTCCGATCCACAGGGCGACGCCGACCGACGCCACGACGATGCCGGCCACGATCAACACCGCCGCGATCGCGTACACAAGTCCGACCCAGCCCGGACGCGTATAGACCGGCTCGGCTTGCCGCCTGGTATCAGCGGCCACGAAGAATCCCAACAGGATGATCGCCAGTGGCCCCGCCAGTGCCCATCCGACCAGCGCTACCGCGTCTTCTCTGAATACTCCGACGATCGCGATCACCAATCCGACCAGCGCGACACCGGCCGCGGCGATCAGTAATCCACTGGGTGGTCGGGCAACCGCGAATGGTTGCCCCGGCGCGCCGGACGATGGCCCGAGTGGCGAACCAAACGGCGGACCGGAACTGCTTGACTGTCCAAAGGGATTGCCCGATGACATAGCCGACATGCTGTCATGCACCCCTGACATCTGTGTTGTGGTACTGCTCGATTCATCCAACCGCACGACCGCCCGGCACGCCAGTACCATTTGCCCCCAAATACACCCTCGGAACGACCCCTACCGCACCCTGGTTCGCGACTGCGCCGTCCACACGTCCGTTCATGGCAGTATCTCCGATATGGGTCCCTTTCTGATTCGCACTATCTTCACCGGGTTCGCCCTGTGGATCACGTCGCTCATCGTTCCCGGAATCGACTTCGTCGGCGCGGACAATAATTGGCAGCAGGCCGGCATCATCTTCTTCGTCGCGCTGATCTTCGGCCTGGTCAACGCGGTAATCAAACCGGTAGTGCAGATCATCGCGATACCGCTGTACGTGTTGACCGTCGGCCTCATTCACATCGTCATCAATGCGTTCATGCTGGAAATCACCGCGTGGATCACCGACAACACCACCCATTGGGGACTGCACGTCGACGACTTCTTCTGGTCGGCGATCTTCGGTGCGCTCGTCATCTCCATCGTCAGCTGGACGTTGTCCATCCTGACGTCCAAGGAATAGCCATTTGCATATAGTGAACTCCTCTGCTCACTGAACTCCGAAAGGTTCACCGATGACCGCTTTTGTCGCTTCGACCGCCCGCACACGCTGGACCCGACGATTGACCGCGACAGTCGGCGCACTGGTACTCGTCGGAGGAATTGCCGCCTGCGGCAGTGACACTGAGGTCGACCAGGCCCGCAGCATCACCGTTGTCGGCAACGGCAAAGTGACCGGAACCCCCGATACCCTCAAAGCCGACGTCGGGATTGAGGCAGACGGCAACGATGTGTCGTCGGCTCTGAATGAAGCGAGTGAGAAGGTCCGCAAAGTCACCGACGCCGTCGTCGCCGCTGGCGTCGAGCGTAAAGATGTGTCGACGCAGAATGTGTCGTTAAGCCCGCAATACGCGGCGCCGGTTCCCGGCGGTACATCGCAAATCTCTGGCTATCAGGCGTCGAATTCGCTGCGTATCACCATCCGCGACCTGAAGAAGGCGTCGGCCATCCTTGCCGCCGCTGCCAATGCGGGCGGCGACAACACCCGCATTTCGAATGTTTCCTTCTCCATCGACGACGATTCCGACCTCATGCGTCAGGCCCGCGAAGCCGCTTTCAAAGATGCGCGATCACGCGCTGGGCAATATGCCGAACTCGCCGACGATTCGCTCGGTAAGGTCCTAACGATTTCCGAGGCAACGTCGGGGCAGGACCAGTCGGCCAAGAATCTGGACACGTCCTACCGCTCCGAAGGCTTGGCCGCGGCGCCGGTGCCGGTTGAACCCGGACAGCAGACGCTGACCTTCACCGTCACGGTCAAATACCAGCTGGACTAACACTCGGTCCCACTGGAAATGTCCCCGTAGTGCGAGCGGGCGCTATATCGCCGTCTGCTCGCCTCACGGGGACATTTCCAGTTGGCTCACTCATCCGGTTGCAATAGGCAGGTAAATGCCTGCATAATTGCCAGGTGCATTCCGATCCAGACTCAGCCACACAGGCCGTCTTCCGGGCGCTCGCCGACCCGACCCGACGGCTACTGCTTGATCGGTTGCGCCAACGCAACGGCCAGACGCTGACCGAGTTGTCCACCGGCCTCGGCGGCGACCGAGGGATGACGCGGCAAACCGCGACCCAGCATCTGGGTGTACTCGAAGCTGCCAACTTGATCAGCACGGTGCGGCATGGCCGGGAGAAATTGCACTACCTCAATCCCGTTCCGCTACACGAAATTCAGGAACGGTGGATCGACAAATTCGAACACCCGCGACTGCGGGCGCTAGCTGCCATCAAACAACGAGCCGAGGAGAACGGTATGTCCCAACCGACTTTCGTCTACACCACCTACATCAACAGCACTCCGGAGAAGGTCTGGCAGGCCATCACCGACCCCGAACTCAGCGCTCAATACTGGGGGCATTCGAATGTGTCTGACTGGCAACCGAATTCACGTTGGGAACATCAACGGGCCGACGGTTCCGGTATCGCCGACGTTGTCGGCACCGTGCTCGAATCCGATCCGCCGCGCAAGCTGGTAACCACCTGGACCGAGCCCAGCGCCGACGCCGACACGCCATCGTCGACGGTCACATTCCTCATTCAGCCCTACCAAGACATCGTCCGACTCACCGTCACACATGCCGACCTGGCGACTCCCGCCGAGTACGCCCAGACGAGCGGCGGGTGGTCGGCCGTGCTGTCAAACCTCAAGTCCTTCTTGGAGACTGGCGCCCCGCTACCGACCGCGCCGTGGACCCAGCCCGAGTAATCTCAGTCGGCGAGAATCGCCGCCAACTCGACGGTCGGATCCTTCGATCCCAACACCTGAATGGCGACGTGGTCGGCGCCAGCTACCAGGTGATCTTCAATCTGTCGGTGAACCGACGCCGCGTCACCATGTGCGACGAGGGCGTCGATCAGCCGGTCGCTTCCGCCATCGGCGATGTCGGCGTCGGTGAAGCCCAGCCGCTTGAGATTACTGACGTAGTTGCGCAGGTGAAGATAGGGCTGATCGACCGGCGGCCGGCCGATCGCACGAGCAGCGACTGGGTCGGCGTCAACCACGACCTTGTGCTCGGGGGCCAACAACACTCCGTTACCGACCGTCTCGCGTGCGATCTTCGTATGCGACGACGGCGTCAGATACGGATGCGCGCCCAGCGAACGGTCGGCCGACAGCCGCAACATCCGCGGGCCGAGTGCGGCCAGCAGCCGACGATGCGCCGGTACCCCGACTTTGTCGAGTACATCGAGATAACGACTGACCGAGTCATAGGGAGACGAGTAGTCGGCATTGGCCTCCGGATGCCCGGCCCCGATGCCGAGGAAGAAGCGGCCCGGGAAGTCCGCTTCCAACTCAATCCACTCTTCGCCGATGGCCTGCGCGTCGGTGTTCCAGATGTTGACGATGCCGGTCGCGACGGTGATCGTCGACGTCGCGGCGAGAACATCGCGGATGGGCTTGAGGTGTTTGGGCGATCCACCGAGCCAAATGGTGCCCAGCCCCTGTTCCTCCATCCGGGCCACCTGGTCGGCGGGGAACTGCTTGAACCACCCCCAGGCGCCGTAGGTGCCGAATCGTTTGATCGCTTCCACGCGGAGTTCTGCATCTGGGCTCATAGTCGTAGCCAACCGCGCTGGCTGCGCGACTATTCCGCTCTGGCATCGTTGGTTCCATGCGCGCAGTTCTCCAGCGAGTCAGTCAGGCATCGGTCAGCGTCGACGGCGACGTCGTCGGAAGACTCGAATTGCCCCCTCCCGCACAGGGTTTGGTCGCCCTCGTCGGCGTAACCCACGACGACACCGTTGACGACGCCACCTGGCTCGCCGACAAGATCTGGCAGCTACGCATCCTCGACGGCCCCGACGGCGGCCAGGCGTCCGCGGCAGATCTCGGTGCACCCATCCTCGTCATCAGCCAGTTCACGCTCTACGCCAACACCGCGAAGGGACGTCGGCCATCGTGGAACGCCGCGGCACCGGGGCCGATAGCACAGCCGCTTGTCGACGCCGTCGTCGCTGGACTGCGCGAATCGGGCGCAACCGTGGCGACCGGCACCTTCGGTGCACATATGGAGGTGGAACTCGTCAACGACGGTCCGGTGACGATCGTGCTCGATACGCCGTCGCGCTAACTACTCCGGCGTCCACCCCGGAATGGGCTCGACCATGAATTCGATGACGCCCAACAAAGTTAGGGCCGCGAGATGCCAGTCAACCGGCTCGCCGTCGATGCCCGGGTAGCTGACCGGCGTTGCCACTACATCGGGTGTGGTGAAACCGCGGCGCGTCATTCCTTCGACAACTGACGCGGATGCGATCGCGAGTTGCAGTTCGGAAATTCCTTCGCGCACGCGAAAACCCATAACGGGCAAGAACATTCGATAGAACTGCGCGACTCTCTCGGGGTAGTAGACCTCCGAGTCGACGAGCGCCTTAGCGATCTTCTCGCGCTGCGCGTCCTCGAATGTTGGCAGTGCCGCGACCAGCGCGGTAACCGTCCGATACGTCGGAGATTCGTTGAGCGCCTGGAAGTTTCGCTCCCCCGCGATTCGAATCGCCTCGGCGAGAACCGCGTGACGGCCGCCCCGGGTAGTGAGTCGTTCAACGTTGTCGTCGACAACCTTGATCGCCAGCTGCAAGGTCTCGACGTCGAAGGCCAGGGCCTGCGCGGGGCCCGGCTCGACTAACGCGATCAGCAGTTCGACGTAGAAGTCTTCCTTGGTGTCCCACTCGCGATACACCGAACTGCGCGGTACACCCGCGAGCCGGATAATTTCTTCCATGTTCAGATGAGACACACCGACGGTGAGCCCGTCGTCGCCGAGCATCTCCAGGGCGGCGTCCAACATACGCCGACGCAGCTCGTCGACGGTAATCTGTCGCCGTTTGACCGACGCTTCGCGTACGTCGGAGTCGTCGGTCAAGGTCGTGGGGTCAGAATTCGGGGCCCGTCGGCGGTCACCGCGACCGTGTGCTCCCAGTGCGCCGCACGGGAGCCGTCGTCGGTGACGACGGTCCAGTTGTCGTCGAGTTCGGATGTCTCAGTGGTACCGAGCGTGAGCATTGGCTCGATGGCCAGCGTCGAGCCGATTACCAATCGCGGGCCGCGGTTGGGCTCGCCCTCATTCGGCAGGAACGGCTCCATGTGCATTTCCCGGCCGATGCCATGCCCGCCGTATCCGGCGACGATTCCGAATGGCCGACCGAACTTCTTTTCCGCGTCGCGGGTGGCGACTTCTATCGCGTGTGAGACGTCGGTGAGCCGCCCGCCGTCGACCATGGCGGCGATGCCTGCCTCCATGGCCAGCCGCGTGGCCTCATTCAGGTCAGTGTCGGCCACCGACAATTCGCCGACGCCGAAACTCCATGCCGAGTCACCGTGCCAGCCGTCGAGGATCGCACCGCAGTCGATGGACACCAGATCACCGGTCGCCAGCTTTACGTCGGATCGCGGAATACCATGCACCACAACGTCGTTCACCGACGAACAGATCGAACCGGGAAAGCCGTGATAGCCCTTGAACGACGGGACGGCGCCCGCCGAGCGGATCACTTCTTCGGCGATCGCATCGAGATCGAGTGTGCTCACGCCGGGCTTCGCGGCATCGCGCACCGCGACCAACGCGGTCCCGACGATGGCTCCCGCGGCAGCCATCGCATCGACCTCACCGGCTGAGCGGAACGGCACTCGCTTGTTGCGGCCCAAGAAGCCCATCGAATCCCCGCCGGCTACTTGCTGACGCCGAGCGAACCTAGCACGCGCTGATGGACCTCGTCGACGGCTCCAATGGCATCGATGGTGGTCACTTCGTCGCCGTAATACTCCAGCAGCGGAGCGGTTTCGGTCGCGTAGACCGACAGGCGGTTGCGGATTACTTCTTCGCTGTCGTCGGCGCGACCGCGGGCCAGCATGCGCTCCACCACGACGTCGGAGTCGACGACGAAGGACAACACGGCGTCGAGCGCGGTGTCGAGGTCGGCGAGGATTTCCTTGAGCGCGTCGGCCTGTTCGGTCGAGCGCGGGAATCCGTCGAGGATGAATCCCTTACCGGCATCGGGCTCGGCGAGCCGGGCGCGCACCATGTCGACGGTGATCTGCGAGGGCACCAGGTTTCCGGCGTCGAGGTAGCGTTTCGCTTCCACGCCGACCGGCGTGCCCTGTGAGATGTTGGCGCGAAACAAATCTCCGGTGGAGATATGCGGGATACCGAGGGACTCCGACAGCAGCTCTGCTTGAGTGCCTTTGCCGGCCCCGGGGGGACCCAGGATAACGAGTCTCACTTAAGAAATCCTTCGTACTTACGCTGCATCAACTGGCTATTGACTTGCTTAACGGAATCGAGTGCGACGACCACCATAATCAGCACGGCGGTACCGCCGAACGGCATGTTCTGGACATTTCCGCTGCCGATTTCCAGGAATAGGTTAGGCAGCACAGCGATAATACCGAGGTAGATCGAGCCCGGAAGCGTGATACGCGAAAGTACGTAGCCAAGGTAGTCGGCGGTCGGCTGGCCAGGGCGGATGCCCGGGATGAAGCCGCCATATTTCTTCATGTCGTCGGCGCGTTCCTCGGGGTTGAAGGTAACCGCGACATAGAAGTAGGTGAAGAAGATAATCATCGCGAAGTACACGACGATATAGACCCAGTTACCCGGATCGGTGAGGTAATTGCTGATGAACTTCTGCCAACCCGACTGCTCACCGTCGGAGGAATTGGAAGTCAGTTGCAGGATCAATTGCGGCAGGTACAACAGCGACGACGCGAAGATCACCGGGATCACGCCGGCTTGGTTAACCTTCAGCGGCAGATAGGTCGACGAGCCGCCGTACATCTTGCGGCCTACCATCCGCTTGGCGTATTGCACCGGAATTCGACGCTGCCCCTGCTCGATGAAGACAACGCCGGCAAGGATGACAAGAGCAGCGACCAGCACCAGGACGAACCGCAAGGTACCCGACTGCAGAATGGTGTGGCCTTCGGCCGGCAGACGAGCCGCGATGCCGGCGAAGATGAGCAGCGACATGCCGTTGCCGATGCCACGTTCGGTGATCAGCTCACCGAACCACATAACCAGGCAGGCACCCGCAACCATCACCACGACGATGATCGCCAACGAGGTGATCGAATGGTCGGAGACGATCTCGGTCGGGTTGCAGTTCTCGCCCTCGCCGCCTCGCAGAAGCTGGCCCTGCGCGGCAAGTGCCACGATTCCGGTGGCCTGCAGAATCGCGAGACCAACCGTCAGATACCGCGTGTACTGCGTCATCTTGGCCTGACCGGACTGGCCTTCCTTACGCAGCTGCTCGAAGCGCGGGATGACCACGGTCAGCAACTGCACGATGATGCTGGCGGTGATGTAGGGCATGATGCCGATCGCGAACACCGACAGCTGCAATAGCGCGCCACCGGAGAACATATTGATCAGCGAGTAGATGTCAGCCGAGCTGCCCTTGCTGGCCTCGGCCAGACATGCGTCCACGACGCGATAGTCAACGCCAGGAGACGGCAAAGTCGCGCCAAGGCGATACAGCACCAAGATGCCGATGACGAAGAGGATCTTCTTCCTCAGATCGGGCGTGCGAAAGGCCGCGATGAGGGGCGAGAGCACTAATTCCTCCTAGGCTGCGTCGGCGTCGCGTCTGGGATTGACGCTTCACCGCCGACGGCTGACAACAAGTTCTTCTCGAGACGAGACTGCTCACCGACTAACTAGCGGGCAGTACCCCGTCCCCCGCTAGGTCTAGCGGCAACGCTTGAAACTCTAACAGCAGACGAAAAAGCAAACCGTCGGGCGACTGACATACGACCCTGACCTGCGACGCAGGCCGTGTCCGCGCAGTCGCCCGACGGCGCCCAACTACAGTTCGGTGACGCTGCCGCCGGCTGCGGAGATTTTCTCCTTGGCCGAACCGGTGAACTTGTTGGCGGTGATATTCAGTGCCACCGACAGTTCTCCGTCGCCCAGAACCTTGACGAGACGGTTCTTGCGGACAGCACCCTTGGCGACGAGGTCGTCGACGCCGATGGTGCCGCCAGCCGGGAACAGCTCGGCGAGATCGCCGACGTTGACGACCTGGTACTCGACCCGGTTGCGGTTGGTGAAGCCCTTCAGCTTCGGCAGGCGCATGTGAATCGGCATCTGCCCGCCCTCGAAGCGAGCAGGCACATTCTTACGCGCCTTGGTGCCCTTGGTGCCGCGACCGGCGGTCTTACCCTTGGAACCCTCACCGCGACCCACTCGGGTCTTCTCGGTCTTCGACCCCGGAGCGGGGCGAAGGTGGTGAAGTTTGATGGTCATTGCTTAAACCTCTTCGACTGTCACGAGGTGGCGCACCACGTTGATGAGGCCGCGGTTGGCCGGGGTGTCCTCGCGGGTGACCGACTTGCGGATGCCCTTGAGGCCAAGGGTCCGCAGGCTGTCACGCTGGTTGCTCTTGGTACCGATGGTGCCCTTGATCTGGGTGATCTTCAGCTCTGCCATCATTTAGCTCCCTGACTCAGCGCGCGTGCGCGCAACATGCCCGCAGGTGCGACATCTTCGATCGGCAGCCCGCGACGTGCGGCGACCTCTTCGGGGCGCTGCAACTGCTTGAGTGCTGCCACGGTGGCGTGGACGACGTTGATCGCGTTATCCGAACCGAGGCTCTTGGCGAGGACGTCGTGGACACCCGCGCACTCCAGCACGGCACGCACCGCGCCACCGGCGATCACACCGGTACCGGGGCTGGCCGGACGCAGCATCACGACGCCGGCCGCTGCCTCACCCTGAACCGGGTGGGTCACGGTGCCGCCGATGAGCGGAACGCGGAAGAAGTTCTTGCGAGCCTCTTCGACGCCCTTCTGGATCGCCGCGGGAACTTCCTTGGCCTTGCCGTATCCGACGCCGACCAAGCCCTGGCCGTCGCCGACGACCACGAGGGCGGTGAAGGAGAACCGACGTCCACCCTTGACGACCTTCGACACGCGGTTGATCGCTACGACGCGCTCAAGCTGGTTGCGATCCTGATCGCGACCATTGTTGCGGTCATCGCGACGACCGCGACCGCCGCCGCGACGGTCATTGCCGCCGCCGGCATTGCTGTTGTTGTTGTTATCTCCGGCGGGTCCGTTCCCGCCGTCACGCTGACGTCCGGGCATCAGAGGACTCCTCCGGTCTTGGTGGTGAAAATTGCGAACATGCTCATTAGAAGTCGAGCCCTCCCTCGCGGGCGGCATCGGCCAGCGCCGCGATACGACCGTGGTAGTCGTGACCGCCGCGGTCGAAGACCACGGTGGTGACGCCTGCGGCCTTGGCGCGGGCTGCGATCAGCTCGCCGACCTTCTTCGACTGTTCGGTCTTGTCACCACCGGCTGCGCGGACATCGGCCTCGATGGACGACGCGGCGGCCAGTGTCTTGCCGACCAGGTCATCGACGAGCTGCACGTGGATGTGACGGCTGCTGCGATTGACGACCAGACGCGGACGCTCGGCAGTGCCGGCGACCTTCTTGCGAAGGCGGAAGTGACGACGGCTGTTGGAGACACGACGTCGGGTCGAGGCATCCTTACCGACGGGCTTACGTCGAGTTGTTGTTGTTTCAGACATGTTTTACTTACCCGTCTTTCCGACCTTGCGACGGATCTGCTCACCTTCGTAGCGAATGCCCTTGCCCTTGTACGGGTCAGGACGACGCAGGCGGCGGATATTCGCCGAGATCTGGCCGACTTGCTGCTTGTCAATACCCGACACCGAGAACTTGGTAGGCGACTCGACGGCAAAGCTGATGCCTTCGGGGGCCTCGATCGGCACGGGGTGGCTGTAACCGAGGGCGAACTCCAGGTTGTTGCCCTTGGCCTGCACGCGGTAACCGACACCGAAGATTTCCATCTTGGTGGTGTAACCCTGGGTGACGCCGACAACGAGGTTGTTGATCAGCGAGCGGTTGAGCCCGTGCAGGGCGCGGTTACGACGCTCGTCGTTGGGACGAGTGACGACGATGCTTTTCTCTTCCACGGCAACGGCGATGGGCTCGCTGACGGTCAGGCTCAGTTCCCCCTTGGGGCCCTTCACCTTGACGTCCTGGCCGTCGACGGCAACGTCGACGCCGGCCGGGATTTCGATGGGATTCTTACCAATACGCGACATATCTACGCTTCCCCTACCAGACGTAAGCGAGGACTTCGCCGCCCACGCCCTGGTTGGCTGCCTGACGGTCGGTGAGCAGGCCGGAGGACGTGGAGATGATCGCCACGCCCAGGCCACCCAGCACCTTGGGCAGGTTGGTGGACTTTGCATATACCCGCAGGCCGGGCTTGGACACGCGACGCAGACCAGCGATGCTGCGCTCACGGCTCGGGCCGTACTTGAGGGAGACGACGAGGTTCTTGCCGACTTCGGCATCCTCGGTCCGGTAATCGGTGATGTAGCCCTCGCGCTTGAGGATCTCGGCGATGTTGGCCTTGATCTTCGACGCGGGGAGTTTCACCTCGTCGTGATACGCCGAGTTGGCGTTGCGCAGACGTGTCAAGAAGTCTGCGATCGGATCAGTCATGGTCATGGTTGACCGTCAACCTTTCTCGTGGCGGTTCCCATACAGCGGTGTCCTCGGAACTCTCGTCCCGATTCTCCGGTGGGCCTTCTACGAAGTGGATAGTTGTTCATAAGGTTCTCGCCGCCGATGCCGTTGGCTTTTCGCCGGCACCGGAGACTATTCAGTTGTGAGCAGCCGGAGCCATGAGGGCACAGGCAACCGCTCTAGTGTAGAGAACTTGCTGTTAGATCCCAAATCGTCGGCCGCCGACTCCGATCGGTCGCCCTTCCGATCGTCGAGTGACGGAACGCCCCCCGATCGCCGAGTGACGGAACGCCCCGTCCGATCGTCGAGTGACGAAACGCCCCGTCCGATCGTCGAGTGACGAAATGCCCCGTCCGATCGTCGAGTGACGGAACGCCCCGTCCGATCGTCGAGTGACGAAACGAGCTTGCGAGTTTCGTTGTATCGAGACGCCCGCCGGCCGAAATGCCAACCGGCTTGGACACCCCGTGCCAGACTGAACACGTTCTAGTTTTTCTGAACGACCGCTCGACGACAGGGAGAATAATGGGCAAGCTCACCGGCCAGGTCGCCTTCATCACCGGAGCGGCGCGCGGACAAGGGCGTGCACATGCGGTCAAACTCGCATCCGAGGGCGCCGACATCATCGCTGTCGACCGCTGTGCCGACGTCGCCACCGCCGGTTACGACATGGCGACCGAAGCGGACCTCGCGCAGACCGTCGCACTCGTCGAAGCCACCGGCCGGGAAATCTCCGCATCGGTAGCCGATGTCCGCGACCTCACCGCGCTGAAAGCATCCGTCGACGCCGGCGTCGAACGGTTCGGCCGCCTGGACATCGCGGTCGCCAACGCCGGTATCGCCGCCGCACCCACACTCTCCTGGGATCTCAGCCCGGAGGCATTCCGCGAGATGATGGATATCAATGTCACCGGCGTGTGGCAGACCACCAAGGTCGCGATCCCACACATCATGGCTGGCAACCGCGGCGGCTCAGTGATCTTGGTGTCATCGATGGCGGGGTTACGCGGCATCCCCGGCATCGTGCACTACTCCAGCGCCAAACACGCTGTCGCCGGCATGGCGAAATCCATC
This sequence comes from Gordonia effusa NBRC 100432, assembly GCF_000241305.1. Lineage (GTDB taxonomy): Bacteria > Actinomycetota > Actinomycetes > Mycobacteriales > Mycobacteriaceae > Gordonia > Gordonia effusa. Next base: position 93,603 of record NZ_BAEH01000096.1, on the reverse strand, counting down.
GCAAATGAGTTGGGCTGGGCCAATATTCGCGTCAATTCGATCCATCCCGGCAACGTCCGCACGACGATGATCGACAACGAACCGATGGTCCGCGGCTTTCGCCCCGATCTGGAGAACCCTGTCCTCGAGGACACCGCCGATGTCATGGGCAAACTCAACCTGCTCCCGACGCCGTGGGTTGAGGCCGAGGTGATCGCCGACGCCGTCCTGTACCTCGTCGCCGATACCGGTCGCGGCATTACCGGCGCGGCCCTGCCGATAGACCTCGGCGCCAGCGCCAAATTCGGCGGCTGAACCCGCGAATCACTCCGTTTCGTCATGCCGCGCGTAGTGCGGCCGGGGACCGTTCCAGCCGTACCGCAAAGCGAGCAGCCGGAACGCGATTGTTACTGCGGCACAAAGCAATCCAGCCCATGCGTTATACACGCCGAAGTACAGCAGGACGGCCGTCACTACCGCACCCACCATCGCCGGGATCGCGTACAACGACTCGTCGGGACGCAGCACTCCAGGCACCTGGCCGCTGAGCACGTCGCGGATCACGCCGCCGCCGATCGCGGTCGTCACACCAAGCAGCGCCGACGTCGGCGCTCCCAGCCCGGCGTCGTAAGCCACGACAGTGCCTGTGACGCAAAACAATCCGAGCCCCACCGCATCGGTCAGCAACAACGGCCAGCGCGTGAGCCGATTGCCGGGATGCCGCACGAAGATAACCAACGCCGTCACCGTCGCCGCGATTAGGAAGATCAAGTCGGTGAATGCCGTTGGCGGCGTATGCCCGATGAGGACGTCGCGCATGATTCCGCCACCCAGCGCCGTGGCACTCGCCAGCACGACGATGCCCACTATGTCGAGATTGCGGCGTACCGCGGCCAACGCACCCGATGCCGCGAACGCGACGGTACCGATCAACTCACCGTAGTGGTGCACCCAGGTCGCCGCCGACTCGAAGTCCGCAGCGATGACCAAATCCGTTGTGCCGCTCATTATCCGAGCACAAAGTCATACCGCGAGGTCGGCACCAGATCCAAGTTTCGATCAGCACCGATCCGCGCGACGCTCGCCATCATCGCGGTCACTCGCGCGTTCAATTCGCGCTTGTCGCCCCCGCTCCCGTAGAACGCGTGAATATCGTCAACCGCCGCGCTCGGAAACAGCTCCTCGACAATAGCGTCGACTCCGAAAGCATTGTCCGTCAACGGTTTCGACACCACATTCTGGTAGTAGCCGAAGGTTGCCTGCGTGTCGATGGCGACCTGGGTGTGGTCATCGAGCCACCGCTGACGCCACTGGTCGTAGGTGAGTTCAACCGGATGACGCAAGAAGGCGATATTCGCCAGGGCGTCGATGCGGACATCGGTCGGCAACGTGGGATCAAGCGGCGCGCGGCGCGTCACTTCCCACGCCGCGACCGTTCCCGCGACTGTGCCAAGGGCATCGACGATGTCACGCGCCTCTCCACCCGCGACTGACACAACCGCCTCGATCGGCCGCTCGTAATGAGTGATCCGCATAGCGTTCGCGACCGCTTCGTCGGAGATGTTGACCTGCAGTCGCGTCGCGCCGAGCCGCGTCAACGAGTCACGAAGTTCACGTCCCAATACGGCGTCGACATCCCAGAGTGCCGCGATCACATGTGTCGCCTGTTCGTTCACGATTTCATGGTATGACCTCGGCGCTCGGTTACTGTGATCGACATGGATTGGTCCCTGCGCGCATGCGCCTGGCATGGTCACGAGACTTATGCCCCAACAGAAGACGACCTCCGCGCGCGGCTCACCACCGACACGCCGGTAGGCCCCGCATGGCGCTGTTTGCGCTGCGGCACATTTGTACTCGGCGACCCGGCGGGCAGCGGCCCTGCGGAAGACGCGCCCGAAGTGCCCCGCGGAGCCATGTTGCGCGATCGGGTGATCATGCGACTGCTCGCGGCGGAGCGAGCGGTTCGTGGGCTATTTCTGCTCGCAGCAGCGTTCGTCGTCTTCAAGTTCCGCACCAGTCAGGGGTCGGTACGCGAGAAATTCGACGCCGAACTTCCTCTGCTTCGCCCCCTAGCCGACCAAATCGGTTGGAACATAGATGATTCCAAGCTGGTCACGTATATCGAGAAGTCTTTCACGCTGTCGACCACAACCCTCACGGTGGTCGCGGCGCTCATCCTCGCCTATGCGGTCTCGCAGTTCATCGAGGCGACCGGACTTTGGCTGATGAAGCGCTGGGGCGAATACTTCGCCGTAGTCGTGACAAGCTTATTCATCCCGCTGGAAATCTACGAGATCGTCGAAAAGGTTACCGCACTTCGCATTTGCCTCCTGCTCGTCAACGTCGCGGCGGTGGTGTGGCTGATCTGGAGTAAACATCTCTTCGGGGTGCGCGGCGGCGTCGCGGCCTACGAAGCGATTCACCATTCCGAGAGTTTGCTGACGGTTGAGCGAGCTGCGCTGGGCGCCGGAAAATCGTCCGAATAGGTGCCCGGCAAGGGCAATATGCCCTCAGCGAGTGAGTATTCGGACGATTTTCACGGGACGGGCGCGCCCGACGACTCCACGACCTGCCCGACCTCGAGTTTGATCAGTCGGTCAGCGATGTCGAAGTAGCGGTCGTCGTGAGTGATGACGATGACTGTCTTGCCACGGGCCGCGAGGTCGGCGAGTATCTCGCGGTAGAAGGTGTCCCGGAACTGCGGCTCCTGGTCGGCTGCCCATTCGTCGAAGAGATAAATCGGCCGATCTTCCAGCAGCGCGGTCACCAACGCCAGCCGCTTACGTTGCCCCTGCGACAGTGACACCGTCGACAGATGTCCGTCGCGCACGGTCACCTTGTCGTCAATACGCAACATCCGTAGGTAACGCCGGACTTCATCGTCGAGGTCGGGGCCGTCGAATCCCAGATAGTCGTCGAACAGGTGAAAATCGGTGAAGATGGCGGCGGTGTTCTGCCGGAACCATTCGATGTTCTGGTGATCGATGCGCTCTCCATTGAGGGTCAACGAACCTGCTTGCGGCACATACAATCCCGTGATCAGCTTGGCGAGCGTCGACTTGCCGCTGCCGTTGCCGCCGACGATGAAGGTGATCGCGCCCGGTTCGAAAACCGCATCGACCGGACCGAGATGAAATCCATGACCCGGCGGCGGGCCACCAAGATGCGGTCCCCCTGGCCCCCGACCATCGGGCGGCGGTGGCCCCTGGCGTCCGGGCGGCGGACCACCGGGTCGCCGACCTCGGCCGGGGCGCTGCGGCAGCCGACCGTCCGGCACACCTTCAACGCGACCGCCATCGGAACCGTTGACATCGGGGTGCGCGTTGGTCAGCGGCGGCGGACCCATCGGCGGTTGGGATTCCATCGCGCCAGGCGGAGGCGGCGGTCCGAGTGGTCCCTGCTCGGTCAGGTACGTGTAGCCGATCCCCGCCAGTTCCAGCCGTGCTGTTTCGACGGCGGGCCGTTCCACATAGGGCAGCGCCTGCTCATCGTGCAGCGCTTCCATCGACAGTTCCAACGACTGGATCTTCTTGAGCGCGACGTCGCCGCGCAGAAGATCGGGAATGCGGTGCATGAAGTTCTGCATCGGCATCGCGAGGAATGTCGTGACGATGACGTAGCCGATCAACGTCTGCTGAGGTAGGTCCAGCGCGACCGCGACACCAAAGAGGATCGCGGCCATGGTGGCTAACTGCAATACCTGACCGAGTCCCTGACCGACAGCGAATTTCGTTCCCGCATCAATATTTTCGCGACGCAGGTGCGCTGCGGTGCCGAGGAGCTTGTCGTCCATGAAGGCACGCCGACGACCACGGTGCAGTTTGAGTTCTTTGATTCCAACGCTGACCGAGTGGAACGAGTTGATCAAGTTGTCTTCATGTTCGCGGACCGAACGGAACAGTGCGCGAACGTATTTCAGCACTGATTCGACGCAACCAATGGCTATCAGCGTCGATCCCACGGTGATCGCGAAAAGCGGCCCGGACAAGATTGCCAGGAATACCAAACATCCGGCGATCGTGGCGATGTCGACACACATACTCGGAATCGCGCTGACCGCCATCGACAGCGAACGAACGTCCTCGGTCAGCGTTGCCAAAAGTCGGTGTGTACCAAGACGTTCCAGATGTTCCAATGGCGCCGAAACCACGCCGGTACTCAGTTTGGCTCGCAGTCGATAGATGGCATCTTGCGCGAGGCGGATCAGCAATATCTGCGATGCCAGTCCGGCCGCTATCACCACGGCGATGGTGAGTGCGAACTTCTGCCACGAACCCGACTCCCCCTCGGGCCCGACGACGGCGTTGATCTGCGTCACCAAGAACGCGTTGGCGGCGCCGCCGATCAGACCCATGACGACGGCAGCGAAGATGCCGATCCAAGAGACGGCGAACAGGAAGCGAATGAGCTTCATAGTGGAAACCTTTCGCGCCCGCTAACCGCGGATGATGTCGAAGAGCATGCCCTCGAGCGTGACGCCCGGGGCGAAGGAGAAGGCGACGCCGGTGGACACCGGCCCAGTACCCGAATCACGCTGAGCCGCCATCTGTTCGAGTACGAAGATCAGCGAGACGCTGAGCATGTTGCCGTATTCGGCAAGCACATCCCAGCTCGGTGCGGCGCGTTCGGCAGAAATACCGAGCGAGCGTGCGGAGGACTCGATGATCGCGGGGCCACCGGGATGAATCGCCCACAGTTCGACGTCGTCGCGGGTCATCCCCTGGGCGCCCAACTCTGCGTCGATGGCCGGCGCGACGCCGTCGACGATGTACTGCGGCAGCGCTTCCGCGAGCTCGCACGTGATGCCATTGTCGTTGACACCCAACACGATTCCGTCCTCGGCATCGTCGAGGAGATGACTGAAGGTCGATCGGATGACAACCCGACCGGCCGGGAGCGGATGACCGACTTCGCTCGCGCCGACGACGACGGCGCCACATCCGTCACCGAAGAGGCTGTGGGTTATCACGTCGACGACGTTGTCGCCGAAAGCCGCATTGACCGAACTCAGCTCCAGGCAGATCACCAGAGCTTTGCGATCGGGATTGGCTCGCACATAGTCGGTCGCGGTGCGGATTCCGTTGATCCCGGCGGCGCAGCCCATGAAGTTCACCACGACACGGTTGACGGTCGGCGCGAGGCCCAACTGCTTGATAACCGCGACGTCGACGCCCGGGGCGATGAACCCTGTGCTGGTGACGAACACGACCAGACCGATGTCGGTGGCCGGCTCTGCCACACCGCTGATCGCACGTCGGGCGACGTCGAGGGCGAGCGGGACGGCCAGCTCGAAGAAATGGTTCATACGTTCGCGGATCGTCGCGGGCCGGCGGCTGTAGCTCAGGAACTCCGGATCGAGCGGATCGAGCGCGAGATGCCGAGTGTTGATCCGAGTCTTGGCGTAGACGCGCGGGATGCGCGCCTGCTGTGCCGGGTCGTCAAAGAGTGCGGCGACTCGATCGGCGGCATCGGCTTGCGAATAGATGTTCTCCGGTGCGCCGGTGGCGATCGACTCGATGACCGCCACGGTTGTTGGCGGCGCCGGGAGCGAAGCGAGCGGGCCGGGTTCGGTCTGCGCCGGGAGCGAAGCGAGCGGGCCGGGTTCGGTCTGCGCCGGGAGCGAAGCGAGCGGGCCGGGTGTTTCATTGTGCCCGGTTTGCCCGAATGCGATATTCGGTCCAGTATGCAGCGCCATCGCGTCGTCCTCTCTCACACGTACAGTCCTATCCCATCATGGCCGATCGGCTTCCGATAGTGATAGCGATGTCGATTCGACGAATGAATTCCGGTGTCGGCTGAACAAATGAATACGGCGTTCACACTGTGCCAATCCCGGTGAATCCCTTGATCGTGTAGTCACCGCAGGTCTTCAGCGCCGACGGTGAGAAGTGCTCCCGGAAGAATCCCCACTTATTTTCCTGAGCGGGCCGTGATTTCGCCACGAGGTAGACATTCACCTGTTTGGGTAGACGATCGGTGAAGAAGCTCTTGGCCGGCAGCCATTCGACACCGAACTTCGCTGATTCTTCGCGTACAACATTCTCGGTCGCGATATTCGCGAAGCCACTACGTTGATAGGGCACCACATGGTGTACCCGGTGCGAACTGAGTCCGGCCGAGAGAAAGCAGTCGACGTAGCGGTTTCCGACGACTTTGAGGTCGTAGGCTTGTTCAACCTGGTTGACCGCCCAGTCGTCGGTGTCGGACTCGACTTCCGCTGTCTCCAAGTCGAAGTCATGGCTGGCCACGACGAGGAATGTGGAAATCCACAGTGTGGCGACGAACTGAAGCGCCCAAGCCCAGAAGTCGCCCGCGACTATGAATACGACCATTTCGCCGAGTAGCAGAAAGCGCATTCCGAAGGCTCCGATGAAATGCGGCAGGCCACCCTTCCAGGACCCGTACATGTCGGCGATACCCACCTGCCGAGTGAGTTTGCAAATTTCCAGCATTCGGATGATCATGCCGGTGATCGTGTGTCCGAATTTGTGTACGGTATGGATTGGAATACGCCAGAGCCGCGGCAAGTCCATCATAAATGTGAAGACATTTTTCTTGATGTCGACTTCGCTTTGCGTATGCGGGTGATGGAGCAATGCGTGGCCGTCGGCGGTAACGAAGGACAACGCCACGTAGTTCATGTCGAAGGCGTTGACGAAGATTTTGTTCCAACCCTTTTGTGCCCGATGGATGGCATAGTGCCCGACACCGGCGAGTGAGCTACGTAACAAAACCATCAGTAACACGAATAGTGGCAGCGGCATCCAGGAGGTGTCGAATAGTCGCAGGCCCTGAACCGCGAGATAGGCAACGAAGAGGCTGATCGCGACGACGTCGAAGATGCGATCCATTCGCTTAACTTTGCGAACCATTTCCGGTGCGGCCAGCCGGGTTTTCACCGCATGCAGCAAATCGTCTTTGCGGCTGAAGTCGTACTGCGGCGTATCGCGCCAGCTGTCGAATCCTTCCTTGAACAGGAAGTCCGGGGCGTTCGCCTTGGGGTGGATATCCTCGATTACCGCGTCGCGATCGAGTGCGTACCGCTTCAGCATTCGAGCAATCCGCTCGGGATCCTTGTGGTAGGACCCGATGATCGACGTGATGTCTCGATTCTTGGTGCGGCCGATGAAGAATTCGCCGCCCGGATGCTTTGAGATCCAATCGGTCAAATCGTATGCGCGCCCGTCGTACACCCATACATTCGACAGTTGGGGGCCACCTCCCGGTCCCGGCTTGCGGTCGAGGTCAGGATCGGGGCGCTCACTGACAGCCGCATCACCGACTGCCGCATCGGCCTGCGCAGCCTCCGCGGTTCCGGTCAATTCGGGCACGTGGGCAGTTCCAGACACCTCGGGCGTTTGCGGCGCCTGCGCGATTGCGTCATCCGTTGTCATTATTCGATTTCCTCCGTGCTCGGCGAGAGTCGACCGACGACCTCGCTGCACCTATCATCAACTACCGACTGCCGACGTTCATTCGGTCGAATTAGCTTCATACACAGGCATCATTCAGTTGAAGTAACTATCCACAGACTGCCCAAGCTTAGGACATCACCACTGGATTCTCGGGTAGTGTACCGACGCGTGACACCTGTTGAATCATCAATCAGCTCTCGACTCAAGCGCATGGCGGTTCCGGCCGTCGCGGCTGCGGCTGTTGCCGTAGCGGTTTTGACCGGCTGCTCCACAGCCGACAATTCCGACTCGAAAGGCGCGCCGAGTTCGGCACCGCCCACCCAGGACACCACGCGCTCGGGCACGCCCCCGTCGGTGTCGACCACCGACGCCAAGGCATTGCTCGATCAGGCGTCGAAGACTACGCAGCTCACCGACGCGGTCCACCTCAAACTCAGCGTCGATCCCAAGGTTCAGGGCCTGCCGGTGCAGGAACTCGACGGCACGGTTGTCACCAAGCCTTCACCCGCGGCCAAGGGGACCGGTTCTTTCCGCGTCAAGGAGGAATACAAGAAGGTCGACTTCGTCATCGTCGGCGGCAAGCTGTACACAATGGAGGCCGGCGGGAGCTGGAAGGACGCCGGCGATATCACCGGTGGCGGCCAGAAGTCTTACGATCCGTCGGTCGTGCTGGATCAGGAGAAGGGCATCGGCAACGTTCTTGCCAAGTTCATTGACCCGAAGATCGCCGGCACCGAGACCAAGAACGGCGTGAAGGCGATCAAGGTCACCGGCAAGCTCAACGCCAGCGATTTCGACGCCATCTTCCCGACTCGCGGCCAGGGCAAGCTGGAAGGCGAGCACCCGGCAACGGTCTGGATCGCGCAGGACGCACCGAACAACCTCGTTCAGCTGACCATCACCACCGACAACGGCGACATCTCTCTCACCACTGACAAGTGGCAGGAGAAGGTAGACATCACCAAGCCGGTGTAGATTCACAGGTCCCGTAGGCCCCGTCGCAACTCTCGAAAGGGTTGCGACGGGGCCTCTTTAGTGTCGGCACTCGCCAGGGGCGCTCGCGCCATTCCTTAGTGAAATTAACCATTAGCTATATCGCGGTGGACATTAACGATAATCACCAAATTTGTTCCGATAACGCGATTAGTGAGTATTCACGATGAGATTCGGCATGCAGAATTACCTACTCTGGTCTGCGCATATTCGACATTTACCTGGTCAATCCGGTATCGATACGACACCACTCGACGGCGAAACCGGACATCACAATAAATCCAATCTTTTCTTCGTTTTAGACCCATCCGCACTCCCTCGATGCCCGAAGCACTTGTGTAACGGCAGAACACGAGGAGGATCGCGTGACCATCGAACAAGCCGTCCCCAATACCTGCGCACTTCGCCTGACCGCCGCGCAACGAGGTATCTACTACGCACAGCAGATCGATCCCGACGTGCCGATGTCGGTCTCGGCCTTCGTCGAGTTTCACGGCGAGGTCGATGCGAATCTGCTTGACCACGCGGTACGCGACACCGGGATCGAGACCGAAGCCGCGCTCCTGAGGCTGGTTCACCAATCCGACGACGATGTCGAACCGATGGTCGTCGTCGACCAGGAGCGACAGATCCGATTGGGCCGCAAGGACTTCTCCGGATATGACGATCCCCGTGCAGCGGCGCTGACCTGGATAGACGACCACCGATCCCGGACGATCGATTTGTTCACCGATCCCCTTCTGGTGACGTACCTATTGAATCTTGGTGACGGCCATAGCATTTGGTACTGCTGGGGCCACCACTTCGCTTTCGACGGCTACGCGGCGATGTACATGATGGTGCGAGTCGCCCAGCGCTACACAGCTTTTGCCGCCGATGAGCCGGTACCCGCCGCCGACATCGCCGGCATGGAGCAGATCGCAACGATCGACAGCGACTACCGCGCCTCGACCCGGTTCGACGACGATCGCGAACACTGGACCAGTCAATTCGCCGACGATCCGTTGGTCACGTCATTCTCAACCCACTCAGACGTCGCGGCACCGGTCGCCACCATCTGCTCGGCACCGCTGCCCGATCACGTGGTCGACAGTGTGCGTTCGATGGCCGAAGGCCTCAGCGTTCGGCCGGCATCGGTCATTACCGCGGCCGTCGCGCTGTATCTCGCGCGCTATAACAACGCCGACGAAGCGATGTTGAGTTTGCCGGTGGCGGTACGAGATACGCAGATCCTGCGCACCTCGGCCGGGCTCACCTCGAATGTCATTCCGATCCGCAGTCGCATCGACCACGACCACCCGCAGCAGCTCGGCGACCTCGTACGCGAGGTGAACGGCGAAATCAAGGAGGCGTTGCGGCATCAGCGTTTTCGGCACGAAGACATCACCCGCGACGTCCTCGGCGCGGCGAACGGACGTCGCGGCTTCTTCGGGCCGATGGTCAACGTGATGCTGTTCTTCGAGCACATCGACTTCGGCGACCTGCACGGCGCGCTCAACATTCTCTCAACCGGTCCGGTCGAGGATGCGTCGGTCAATGTCTACGACTGCATGGTCGGCGGTATGCGGTTGGATTTGGAAGCCAATCCGAACGTCTACGACCGCGCCGACGTGGAAACCCATCACCGCCGGCTGATCGATTTCCTCACGCGTTTCGTGGTGTCGGAAACAACCAGCAGCGCCACCGACCTGAGCATGCTGTCGGGGGACGAGGCCATCCGGATTACCGAAAATTGTGCGGGCGAGAGCATCGAACTCGGCGCTACCACCCTGACCGACCTACTCCGCAGTGCAGCCGTACGGTTCACCGATCGCCCGGCTGTAGTAGATCCACAGGGCAACACCCTGACCTATCACCAATTCGACGCTCGCACCACCGAGGTCGCAGATGCGTTGTCCGCGCGCGGAATCGGTCCGGAATCTGTTGTGGGCGTGCTGCTTGACCGCGGCATCGACCAGGTGACGGCTTTGCATGCGATCATTCGCGCCGGAGCAATCTTTGTTCCGCTCGATCCGGCCGAGCCCGACGAACGGCGGAAGCATATCCTGTCGACCGCCCAACCGTCACTGGTGATCACCTCCGGCGACGATCACCACATCGATTTCCCGACAACAACTATCGGCGACCTGCGCACCGAAACCGCGGCCGGGCCCGCAGCCCCGCACCCAGACAATGGCGCCTATCTGCTATTCACTTCGGGTTCGACCGGTGCCCCCAAGGGGGTGCTCATCAGCCATCGGGCGATTGTCAACCGACTGCTCTGGATGCAACACACCTATCCCCTTACACCGTCGGACCGCGTCCTACAGAAGACGCCGGCGACCTTCGACGTCTCAGTGTGGGAATACTTCTGGCCGCTGATTACCGGCGCGGCACTCGTCATCGCCCGGCCCGGTGGGCATCGCGATCCGTGGTATCTGCGCGCGCTGATCGCCGACCAACGAATAACCACAACACATTTCGTTCCGTCGATGCTGTCCGCGTTCGCCGACGTCCTGGGCGACGATCCCGACACGCCCGCGGCGTTAGAACCGCTTCGCAGGATCTTCACCAGCGGCGAGGCGCTCACTCCACGGACCGTCGCGGCCACCACCGAAATCACCCATTCACCCGTGCACAATCTCTACGGACCAACCGAAGCCGCGATTGACGTCACCTTCCACAATGATTGCGCGGCAACCGATTCCACTATTCCTATCGGCCGTCCGGTATGGAACACCCAGACCCAGGTGCTCGACCGTCGGCTGTCTCCGATCCCCGACGGCGCGGTCGGCGACCTGTATCTCGGCGGGATTCAACTGGCCCGCGGCTACCAGAACTGGCCGGGCCGCACCGCCGAACGTTTCGTCGCAGACCCGTTCGGCAGTGGTGAACGCCTTTATCGCACCGGCGATTTGGTGCGACGACGCCCCGACGGCACCCTGGAATACCTGGGCCGCAGCGATGATCAGGTGAAGATCCGCGGGCAACGCGTAGAACTCGGCGAGATCGAAGCGGCGTTGTCGACGCTGGCCGGCGTACGCGCGAGCGGCGTGGTGATTCGCGACGACCTACTCGCCGACGACGTCATGGTCGGATATGTCACCGGCAGCGGGCTGGAGGGGCGAGATCTGCGAACCGAGTTGGCGGCACTGGTACCCGACCATATGATCCCGACTGTCGTGATGGTCTGCGAATCACTGCCGACAACCTCGAGCGGCAAACTCAACCGCCGGGCACTACCGACCCCCAACCTCACGAGCAGCGAATATCGTTCCCCAACAACGCAACTCGAAGCACTGGTCCATGACACGGTCGCCGCGGTACTCGGCGTCCCGACGGTCTCGATGACCTCGAATCTCTTCGACCTGGGCGGAAACTCGCTCTCGGCAACACGAGTCGCGGCACGGCTGTCGGCGGCGACCGGCGCTCAACTCGGCCTCCGTGCCATCTTCGATGCCGGCGACGTCAGCGGCATCGCCGAAGCGCTGCGTGCCCTCGACATCTCCGAGCATGTCGATCACACACCGGCACCCGTCCATGTCCAGATCGACGGCCCGGTTCCGTTGTCCCCCGCCCAGCACCGAATCTGGCTGGCAACCAAACTCGACCCCGCCGCGGCCGCGACCTACAACATGCCGTTCACCGTTCGGCTCATCGGCGCACTCGATGTCGACGCCTTGCGGGCGGCGCTACGCGACGTAGTCGCGCGCCACGAACCGCTGCGAACGACGGTGGTCGACGATGCCGGCCGCCCGTACCAGCGGGTGAGCGCCGTCGACGACATCCAGTTCGACGTCGAGCTGATTACCTCGGCACCAGCCGATCCGGCGAGCGTCCGTGACTACGCCGCACTGGCTTTCGATCTCTCCACTGATTTGCCGATCAGAGCTCGACTCATTCAGCATGGGGAACAAGACCACACTCTCGCGGTGGTCATTCACCACCTCGCGGCCGACGGTTGGTCGTTGGCGCCATTCGCCAGTGACTTCGCCGACGCGTACCGCGCCCGCCGGGCCGGGCAGGAGCCGGGGCCGGCCACGCTCCCGGTTACCTATCAGCAAGTCAGCGCCGATCGCGCCGCGTGGCTCGACGATCCGCACTCCTCCGCTGCCGGCCAGGTCGGCTTCTGGGCCAACACTCTCGCCGACGCGCCGGTCGACTCCGATCTGCCATACGACCGCGCGCCGTCGGGCCGTACCGATCGCCGTGGAGCAACTGTCCGCGCTCAGATCGACCGAGCGACTCGTAAACGCTTGGCCGAGCTAGCTACCGAGCAGGGCGTGACGATGTTCATGGTGCTGCACGCGGCAGTGGCCACACTGCTACGCGGCATGGCGGGTTCCGATGACATCGTCATCGGCACACCGGTATCGGGACGCGGCGATGGCGATCTGGACGAGTTGGTCGGAATGTTCGTCAACACACTGGTACTGCGAACGCCGGTCGACAAGCATTCGTCATTCGCCGACCTTCTCGCGGTAGTGCGTACCAACGACCTCGCGGCATTCGACCATGCCGATGTCCCCTTCGACCGCTTGGTCACCGAACTCAATCCGCCCCGGAGCAGCAGCGGGCAACCATATTTCGACGTGTCGGTCGCGATCGAGGACACACCGCGCGTCGAACTCGAGTTCGCCGGTCTGACCGCGACGGCGGCGCGCGTGGATACCCAGACCAGCAAATTCGACCTGGAGTTCACCTTCACCGACCGCGAGGGCGCTGGAGAACTCGCCGTCGAAATCACTTACGCCGCAGAACTTTTCAACCGCGAGACGATGACTGGCATGGCGTCGCGGCTGACTCGACTGTTACGCCGGGTCGCCGCCGACCCGCAGACGAGCGTCGGCGACACCTGCGTGCTGGACCCGTCCGAACGTTTCGACCTGGTGCCGGCCACCGGAACCGGGCCGAGGCCGGCCGAACATCTCTCACGGCTACTGGCCGGCGCGGTGACCACCGAACCCGACCAGGTAGCGGTTGCCGACACGGTGAACGGCCAAGCACTCACCTACCGCGAACTCGACGCGGCGTCGAATCGGTTGGCCCGCATACTGATCGAGGCGGGCGCCGGCCCCGAAGATTTCGTCGCCCTGTCCTTGCCACGCGGCATCGACTGGGTGGTGGCGGTGTGGGCGGTCGTACGGTCAGGTGCTGCCTGGGTTCCGATAGATCCGGACTACCCGCCGGCGCGCACCTCGTTCATGTTGGCAGATTCGGGTGCACGGCTCCTTGTTACCGCTGGCCTCAACAAGACCGGCCAGCCACCGGCGGCGGTCGATGGCGTCACCATCATCGACCTCGACGACCCGGCGACCCGGACTGACTGGGATACTCGCCCTGGCGACCGGATCTCCGACGATGACCGGCATTCTCCGGTTGAGGTGGACCAACCGGCGTATCTCATCTACACCTCGGGTACGACCGGCGTACCCAAGGGTGTCATCGTCAGTCATCGCGGCCTCGCCGACTTTGCGGCGGAACAGGTTTCGCGGTTGGGACTCACTCCGCAGAGTCGCACGCTGCACCTCGCCTCACCCAGTTTCGATGCCTCGGTGCTGGAAGCACTGATGGCGGTGAGCGCGGCGGCATCGATGCATATCGTGCCACCCGGCATTGTCGGCGGTCGCGAACTCTCCGAGCTCATGGCCACGGCGCGGGTAACCCACGCCTTCCTCACGCCGTCGTTGCTGCACACCATGTCCCCCGACGATCTTCCCGACCTCGACACACTGGTGATCGGCGGTGAGCATCCCAATGCCGAATCGGTCCGGCGGTGGTCGGGCGACAAACACCTGTTCAACGCCTACGGCCCAACCGAGGCGACCGTGGTAGCGACTATGTCGCAGGACATTTCGCCAGCCGACAGTGTGACCATCGGGCGTCCCATCCGCGGCGTAGCCGCACTCGTCCTTGATGAACGGCTGCGGCCGGTCGCACCGGGCACCACGGGTGAGCTGTATCTGTGCGGAACCCACCTCGCGCGGGGCTACCACGGTGTCCACCCACTGACATCTAAACGATTTGTCGCCAATCCGTACGCGGAACCGGGCGAACGTATGTATCGCACCGGCGATCTGGTTCGCTGGCGGTCCGATCACACACTCGAGTTTCGAGGACGCGCCGACCATCAGACCAAGGTGCGCGGGCACCGGATAGAACTCGGCGAAATCGACGCCGCGCTTGTCGCCGCTGACAAGGTGAACGAGGCAGTCACCGTCGTCGCCGGTGAAGGTGACTCGGCCCGCCTCGTCGCCTATGTGGCTGGGGCGCAACTGAATTCCGATGACGCCCACATGTTGCGCGACCAGCTCGCCCATCAACTCCCGAAACATATGGTCCCCTCGGCCGTCGTCGCGCTGGACAAGATTCCCACTACCCCGATCGGCAAGGTAGATCTGCGCGCCTTACCCACCCCGCAGGCTCCCACCGCCGATCACGAACCGCTGCGAACCGATTCCGAGCGCGCGGTCGCCGCGACCGTCGCGCGGCTACTCGGACTCGACGTCGCCACCATCGGCCGCGAGCACGACTTCTTCGAACTCGGTGGGAACTCGCTGCTGGCAACACAATTGGCCGCCGAGTTGGAGCAGCGAGCCGCTACCCGTATCGCCGTTCGCGCGCTCTTCGACGACCCTCGCATCTGTGCGATCGCAACCCTCGCCACCCTCACACCGACCGAGTCGGACGGGCCCGCCCCGGTGCCGTTAATTCATGATCCCGACGCGGAGGTGAAGCCCGGACCCGCTCAGCAACAGCTGTGGTTCCTCAACCAATTCGACGGCTCGGAGACCGACGACGTCGCGGCGGGTGCATACAACATCGCCTTCGCCCTCGAATTACGCGGCGACCTCGACACCCGAGCATTGGCCGGGGCGCTGACCCACGTCGTCGCACGGCACGAACCACTGCGAACGACATACCCGGCCCACGACGGGCAACCAACGCTGCGGGTACAGCCAACCGAGCAGGTACGTGTGTCCCTGGCTCCGCAAACAGTCGACGAGTCGACCTGGATCGCACGCTCACGCGAATTTGCCTCTGCCGCATTCGATTTGACCGTCGATACGCCACTGCGCGCAGTACTGCACCGGATCTCTGATAGCACCTGCGCCGATGTCGTGCATCGACTCACCGTCGTGATTCACCATATCGCCGCCGATGGCGCCTCCCTGGCACCGCTAGCCCACGACATCGCCGGCGCCTATGCGGATCTACATGCCCAGCGCACCCCTGAGCAGGCAGCGCTCCCCATTTCCTACCGGGACTACCTACGGTGGCAGGCTCGGTCCCTGGGGTACGACGACACACCGCACCCCGAGGGGGCCGAGGCCCCACGTCGCATTGACGAACTCACGCAGTGGTGGCGCGACGAACTGGCGGGTATCGATAGCGGCCCGATCCTGACGTCGGATGCCGGTGCGATGGGATCGGCAGACAGTACGGCCGGAGTGGTCGAGGTGGAGTTCGACGACGCGCTACGCACCGCCCTGCATGCCCAAACCGGCTCCGACACCACCGAATTCATGACCGTCCACGCGATCCTGGCCACCCTGCTACACCGGATGCACGCCGATCCGCAAACCCATATCGGCTCGGGCACAAGCGATCTGACTATCGGAACGCCGGTTGCCGGTCGGGCCGATTCTCGACTGGCCGGTCTGGTCGGCATGTTTGTCAACTCGGTTCCGCTACGCACTGCCGTCCGGAGCGATATGACCTTCAGCGATCTGCTCGCGCAGGTCCGTCGAACCGATCTCGACGCGCTGTCGCATTCGGATATGCCGTTTGAGCAACTCGTCGCAGCGGTGAAACCGCCCCGCACCGGACGGCACCCGCTCTTCCAGATCGCGTTGACTTTCGACGACGTGCCGCTCGCTGCAACCGAGGCGGCCATCCCTGCCTTCGACGGGCTGGCGGTGTCGGCGATGGAAGTCGAGACTGGTGGCGTCCGCTTCGACCTCGAGATCCGTATTCGAAACGGCATCGCTCGATTCACCTACGACACAGCCGTTTTCAGTCACGATCGAGTAGTCGACCTGGCTCATCGATTCAGCGCGTTGGCTCACCGGGTGGCCGACGACCCGACATGCGCCGTCGGCGACTATTCGCTCGCCTTGCCGACCGATGCCGCAGCCGAATCCACCGCGGGGTCCCCGGCCGTCACACCCCGCCACCTCGCCGAGTTGATCGAGCACGCGGTGAACGACCGACCATCGGCATGCGCGCTCGACGACGGCATTTCCACGCTCACCTACCGGGCGGCCGATGAATCGGCGAACCGGTGGGCGAACACGCTTATCTCCTTCGGCATCGGCTTCGACGACGTCGTCGCGGTTGCCCTCGACCGCTCGATCGAATCGGTCATCGCCGTGTGGGCAGTCGCGAAGGCCGGTGCGACCGTACTGCCGATCGACCCGCGCTACCCCGCACAGCGCGTTGAGCACATGATCTCCGACTCAGGTGCGCTGCTGGGCATCACCTCCGACAGCCACTTCGACGCCGTGCCCCATGAGATCTGGTGGCTAACGACCGACGACCTCTGCGCCGGCCACAGCGAACCGCCGCGCATCGGCCGCCACACCGACGGTCGCGCGTACATCATTTACACGTCAGGAACCACTGGGACACCCAAGGGTGTGTCGGTGACGCATCGTGGCCTGGCGGCCTTCGCCGCCTCGCAGACCGTGCGTTACGGCGTCGGCCCCGATAGCCGGACGTTACATTTCGCCTCGCCGAGTTTCGACGCCGCGATGCTGGAGCTACTGCTGGCGGTCGACAGCGGCGCCACCATGGTCATCGCTCCACCGACTATCTACGGCGGCGACGAACTCGTCGATTTCCTTGCCGCACAAGAGATTAGCCACGCATTCGTGACCCCGGCGGCATTGGCACCGGCACAGCCGCGCGAATTGCCACACCTGCGCTGCCTCGCCGTCGGCGGCGAATCCTTCGGTAGCGACCTGGTCGACCGGTGGCGGACCGGCGATCGCCGCTTCCTCAACTGCTACGGACCGACCGAGACAACCATCGTGGCAACAATGTCCGAGCTGTCGCCGGGCGAGCCAGTCACCATCGGCACGCCGGTCGCAGACAGCACCGCGTTGATACTCGACAGCCGGCTTCGTGTCCTCCCGCCGCATACGCCCGGTGATCTCTATCTGATCGGAGCCGGTCTGGCGAACGGTTACCACGGCAAGCCCGGCCTGACCGCCGGTCGATTCGTCGCGGCTCCACTCGGGGTGACATCGATTGGCGGAGCGCGCATGTACCGCACCGGCGACGTCGCATCGATGGATACCGCAGGGGTCCTGACCTATCGCGGCCGAAGCGATCGCCAGGTCAAGGTGCGTGGATTCCGCATCGAACTCGACGAAGTGGACTCGGCACTGGCCGCACACCCGAGTGTTGGGACCGCAGTGACCGTAATCGACGGCATCGGCGATTCGGCACGACTGGCTTCCTATGTCACCGCCGGCGAGGATGAGCCGCCGACACAACACACGCTGGTCGACTACCTCACCCAGCGGTTGCCCCGTCAGATGATTCCGTCGACAATCACCGTGCTGGACAAGATTCCGACGACGGTGAACGGCAAGGTCGATCGTGCCGCACTCCCCGCACCCGGTCCAGCCTCGGCCTCATCGATGCCGGTCCGCGACGCGAGAACGGCCGCCGAGCGGCTCGTCGTCGGAATTCTGAGCGACACCCTCCAGCGGCCGATCGGCATCGACGACGACTTCTTCGACGCAGGCGGTACCTCACTGCAGGCAACTACCGTGGTCAGCCGGATCAACGCGGTCCATCGCGGCACTCCGCTGCGCGTTCGCGACGTATTCGACAATCCTGTCGTCGGGGTGCTGGCCGGGCTGCTCGATGTGGACGAGACCGGCGCCGATGAACAATTGCCCGACGCGCCAGCCCCGGACAGTCGCCCGCGTCCGCAACGAATCCCGTTGGCCCCCATGCAGAAGCGACTGTGGTCGCTGTATCGAAGTGCGCCGGACTCGGTCGACTACGCGATACCGCTGCGACTGAATCTGACCGGCGACCTCGACCTCGCCGCACTCCGCGGCGCACTTGTCGACATCGTCGCGCGACATGCCGTACTGCGGACGATCTATCCGGAAACGCATGATGGTCCGATCGGTGTCGTCGGCGATGACGCTGATTCGGTGATCGGGTCACTGTGCCCGACCACCGATGACCCGGACACGGTCATCAAGGCGCTCACCCAGCAGCCGTTCGACCTGAGCGTCGATGCACCGATACGCGCCGCAGTAACTTCGATGGGAACCACGCACTCACTGATCCTGGTCATCCATCACATCGCCGCCGATGGTGCCTCGCTGCCGATCCTCGTCGCCGACCTGATCGACGCGTATACCGAGCGCAGCGCCGGTCGCACCGCCCGATGGGAACCGGCGGCAGTGGATTATCGCGACTATGCGGTGGCAGCCGCGCTTGACGAGGATGGCGAACAGGACGACCTGCGGTACTGGACCGACCAGTTGACCGGCGCGCCGGCGCAGTCCAGTCCGATCGCCGATCGGACTGTCGCCGACCGCACCGGTGGCGGCAATGTCACCATCGCGGTCGACACCGAACTCCGCGACGCGATCGTCGAGGCGGCACGCCGGAACTCGACATCGGTGTTCACCGTTTTACATTGCGCGACAACGATTCTTCTCAACCGCCTCGGTGTGGGAAATGACATCGTCGTCGGCACCCCGGTAGCCAATCGATCGGTACCGGGCGGCGACTTCCGCGACGTTGTCGGCATGTTCGTCAACACGGTGGCCCTGCGCACCTCCATTGATCCGGCCGACACCGCCCAGACACTCCTCGGCACGATCCGCGATGCCGACCTGGACGCCTGGGACCACCTCGACGCACCATTCGATGACGTCATCGGTGCCATTAATCCGCCTCGGCTACCCGGCCGGCACCCGCTATTCCAAGTCGCGTTGTCGGTACACGACTACGCCGATTCGATCTCCGGTGAACAACTGCAGATCGCGGACGGGCTGGTCGGCGAAGTCGCCGAAATAGACTCTCCAACAGCCAAATTCGACCTCCAATTCACCGCAACGGGTATGAGCGCCGACGCGCCTCATCCCGCGCTGTCGCTGACCTACGCGCGCAATCGGTACCTGCCCGACACCGCTGAGCAATTCGGTATCCGGCTATTGCGTGTGGTCCGCGCGCTCACTACCGACCCGCATCGCGCCGTCGGCGATATCCGGGTCACCGACCCACTCGAGGTGGCCGCACTATGCCCGGTGTCCGGTCCACCGGCCGTCGCGCCACGTACTTTTGCCGACCTCCTCGACGAGGCTGTCCGTCGAAACCCGTTGGGAGTGGCGGCTATCGGCGAACACCCGGCCAGTGGCACTACCTCCCTCACCTACCGTCAGCTCGATGACCGCAGCAACCGCCTCGCTCGTCTATTGTTGGCGCGCGGGGTCGCTACGGGCCCCGAATCGGTCGTCGCGATGGCGATTCCGCGTTCCATCGATGCTCTGGTGGCGATCTGGGCGATTATTCGCACCGGGTGTGCCTACCTGCCGGTTGATCCAACCTATCCCGCGGAGCGGATCGCTCACATGATCAGCGATTCGGGCGTCGGCACCATGGTCACCACAAGTGACCATGCCTCCGACGTACCCGCCGGGATAACGTCGCTTGTACTCGACGATCCCGCTGTGACACACGAGCTTTCGGAGCAGCCGTCGGCACCTGTCTCCGATCTCGAACGCGGTCGGCCGATACTGGACGATCAGCTCGCGTATGTCATCTACACCTCGGGTTCCACCGGCACTCCCAAGGGCGTTTTGGTTCCCAATCGCGGCCTGGCCGCGGTCCACGACGCACTCGCTGAGACCATGCGGCCGACCGCCGACTCACGTGTATTACATTTCGCGTCGCCGAGTTTCGACGCGTCGGTACTGGAATTCCTCCTCGCCGCCGCAGGAACCTCGACACTCGTCATCGCACCGACAACCATTTACGGTGGCGATGATCTGGCCTCGTTCCTCAACCGCCATCACGTATCCCACGCGTTCATCACCCCTGCCGCAGTCGCCAGTATGTCGCCGGCCGACGTACCGGAACTGACCACGCTGGCCGTTGGAGGTGAGGCCGTCTCACCTGAGCTGGTACGCCGCTGGGCGGTCGGGCGGGACATCCGAAATGTATACGGCCCCACCGAGACCACGATCATTACTACCGAGTCCGAGTCGCTGGCTCCCGACACCGAGGTGACCATCGGCGGTCCACACCGCGGCGTCGGTGCCGTAGTGCTCGACGGGCGACTCCATCCGGTGCCCGCCGGGGTCGTCGGCGACCTATACCTGCTCGGCGATCAACTGACCCGCGGCTATCACGGCCGCGCGCAGTTGACCGCCACTCGATATGTCTGCGCGCCAATGGTTCTCGGCGAGCGGTATGCCGGACAGCGCATGTACTGCACCGGTGATCGGGTTCGGTGGACTGCCG
This sequence comes from Gordonia effusa NBRC 100432, assembly GCF_000241305.1. Taxonomy (GTDB): domain Bacteria; phylum Actinomycetota; class Actinomycetes; order Mycobacteriales; family Mycobacteriaceae; genus Gordonia; species Gordonia effusa. Next base: position 72,736 of record NZ_BAEH01000096.1, on the reverse strand, counting down.
ATGGCACCCTTGGTTATGCCGGTCGCGCGGACAATCAGGTACAGGTGCGCGGGTTCCGGGTGGAACTGAGCGAGATCGACAACACGCTGAGTTCCCAGCCGCTGGTGCGTTCAGCGGTGACCGTCACCGACACGACGTCGGGGTCAACGGTCCTGCACAGTTACGTGACCGCCGATCAGGACGAGGTCGAGATCGATACCGCGGCACTCCGACGCGCTGTGGCGCGCGTGCTGCCTCGCCATATGGTGCCGGCAACGATCACCGAATTGACCGCACTGCCAATGAATGCCGTCGGCAAACTCGACCGCACCGCGCTGCCCGCGCCACGGGTGGCGACCAGCCGTCCGGCGGCGTCGGCTACCGAGGCCGCGGTCGCGGATGTCTTCGCCGATGTCCTGGGCGTCACATCGGTTGGTGCCGAGGACAACTTCTTCGACATCGGCGGCGATTCACTGCTGGCGACCACGGTGGTGACCCGCCTGAAAGCGCTGGGCCGGGACGTGTCGGTACCCGATGTCTTCGCCGCGCCCACCGCGGCTGAGCTGGCTGCCGCGCTCGACGAACCCGCCGCCGCGGGATCATCCGCGCTGGGGCCGCTGCTCACGCTGCGTGCGGGTACAGAGCCTGTCTCCCAAGACAATCCACCGCTGATTGTCGTTCACCCGGCCATCGGCCTGGCCTGGAGCTTCACCAGTCTGCTGCCACATGTCGATCCCGCCCGCACCGTCTATGGCCTGCAAAATCCGGCCCTGAGCGGCGCTGCGCCGGCGCGTGACATCGGCGAACTCGCGAAGGATTACGTCGACCGGATCCGCACCGCCGTACCGCACGGCCCATACCACCTTCTGGGATGGTCCCTGGGCGGACTGATCGCGCAGGAGATGGCGGTACGGCTGCAACGCGACGGCGAAACCGTCGACAAGCTGATCCTTCTCGACTCCTATGTACTGGCCGATCACCCGGACCTGCACCAGGCCGAATCGATACGAGAACTGTTGGGAGAATTAGGTTTTGACACCTCGGAAATGAACGGGGAGCCGGATCTGGCTACCGTCGCCGACGTCGTGCGTGCGGGTGGCGGACCCCTGGCCGACCTCTCCGCCGCTGACCTGGCGTCGATTCACTCGGCCTTCTCCGCGGCCGGTCCGCTGGCCGCCAGCTGGCAACCGCGAACGTTTGTCGGCGACGCGATCTTCGTCAGCGCCTCCGCGGACTCCTCTCACGGCTCGGCGGCCCGCCTCGATTGGATCGACCGAATTACCGGACACATCCGCGACGTGGCCGCCGACTGCAGTCACGCTCGAATGTTGCTGCCGGAGAACGTCGTACAGTTCGCGCACATCGTCGCGACCGCCGCTCCACAAGCTGATCGACCGGCCTACATCGCCCATCACCGAAAGGAACAGTGATATGACCAATCCGTTCGACAACACCGACGGAACCTTCCTCGTCCTCGTCAACCACGAAGGGCAACACTCACTTTGGCCCGATTTCGCGCCGGTGCCCGACGGTTGGACCCGAGCCTTCGGGCCCGACGGACACGATGCCTGCCTGGAGTATGTGGAAGAACACTGGCGTGACATGCGACCGGCCAGTCTCGTCGCGGCGATGACGCGAGCCGCCGCCGATCGCAACCGTCAACGGACATCGGAAGAGGGAGCCAATGGGACGGCACAGAATGGCTGAGTCGTCTCGTGAACCCGCGCTGACATTGCGGGGAGTGAGTAAGACATATCGTTCGGGGCTTTTCGGCCGCGGAACGCAGCACCACGCGGTGCGTGACCTCGACCTCGAGGTCCCTGCCGGTTCGGTACACGCCCTGCTCGGCCCTAACGGCGCGGGCAAGACCACCAGCGTCGCAATGGTCGCGACACTTCTGGAACCCGACGCCGGGCAGATCCAGGTTGGCGGCATCGACGCACGCAAGGAACCCGCACGGGTCCGCGACATTATTGGCGTATCTGGCCAATACGCCGCGGTTGATGGCAATCTGACCGGATTCGAGAACCTGCGGATGGTCGCTCAGCTGTACGGCCACTCACGCCGGGAGGCGAGTTCGCGCGCCCGGCAGATGATCGATGAGCTCGATCTGACTACGGCTGCCGATCGACCTATGCGTACCTACTCGGGCGGTATGCGCCGACGATTGGACCTCGCCGGAGCGGTCATCAACCGACCGACCCTCGTCATTCTCGACGAGCCGACCACCGGTCTCGATCCACGTGGACGACGTCAGATTTGGGAAGTGATCGATCAGCTCGTACAAGCGGGCACAACAGTTCTGCTGACTACCCAGTACCTGGAGGAGGCCGACGAACTCGCCGACGAGATCACTCTCATCGACGGCGGCGTGGTGCAGGCGCGCGGCACGCCGCAGTCGCTCAAGTCGCGATTCGGACAGTCCGGTCTCCGGATCGAAGTCGCGCCCACCTCGCCGGACGCCGAGATTTCCGCCGCACTTATGCAAGTGGGTGCCGGTGAGCCGCGACAACTCGACGACCGGAACTGGGAGGTCCCGATAGACGCCGGTACGCGCAGCGCGGTGGCCGCCGTGCAGGTATTACAGGACCGCGGCGTCGAATGTATCGACGCCGTCGTCACCGCGCCGACGCTGGACGCGGTCTTCCTCGCACTGACCGGATCGGACACTCAACGGGAGGTCGTCGATGTTCTCTGACACCGCGGTATTGATCGAACGCAACCTACTCACCGTGCGCCGCATCCCAACTCTGTTGGTGAGCGCGACAATTCAGCCATTGATGTTCGTTTTTCTGTTCGCGTATGTCTTCGGTGCCACACTCGGCGGCGGACAGTACCGAGAGTTTCTGATGGCTGGAATCTTCACCCAGACCGCACTCTTCAACGCCGCGTTCACCACCGTCGGATTGGCGAACGACATGTCCGACGGTATCGTCAATCGCCTACGCTCACTTCCGATGTCGCGCCTGGCGGTGATCACCGGACGTGTTAGTTCGGATATGTTGCTCGGCGTGATCGGACTTGCCGTCATGGTCGCCTGCGGTTACGCCATCGGCTGGCGAATTCGAGGCTCGCTGGGCGACGCCGTGATCGCCTTCGCCTTGCTGTTGTTCTTCGCACTCGCGATGGCCTGGGTCGGAGCCGTCACCGGCTTGGCAGCCAAGAATGTCGAAGTCGCGCAAAGTGTCGGCTTCCTGTGGATGTTCCCGGTGACTTTCCTGTCTAGCGCGTTCATCTCCGCCGCGAGCCTGCCCGGCCCACTACGGGCAATCGCCGAATGGAATCCGGTTACCGCGGTCGCGACCGCCTGCCGCGATCTCTTCGGCAATGCCGCGCCGCCCGACTTCCCCGCGGCCAGCGGCTGGCCCGCCGACCACGCCTTCGGTTACGCGGTGATCTGGTGCGTCGCCATCTTGGTGATATGCGTGCCGGTTTCGCTCGTTTTGTACCAAAGGTCAGCGCGTCGGTGACAAACGGGTTTACTAAGACGACGAAGGTGGTATTCACGGCATACGGGTCGGCCGACGGCCGTCCGTACCGGTCCAGGTACGGCGGCCAGATTCGCAGAGGAGCGTTAATGAGCACACTGGACCAGGATCACGATCTTTCGATTCTGCTGACCCGCGCCGCGGACGGTGATCGCGCCGCATTCGCCCGATTCTACGATCTGACAAATTCCCGTATTTACGGCCTTGCGCTGCGGGTATTGCATGATCGCAGCCATGCCGAAGAGGTCGTACAGGAGGCGTATCTGCAGTACTGGCAGCTCGCGCACGAATACGACACCAATCGCGGATCGGTCATCAGTTGGATGATGACCATCGCCCATCGGCGGGCTGTCGACCGTATACGTGCCGAGGAATTGGGACGTCGGCGAGGTGAGCAGTATGTCGCGGCAAACGCGCCGATAGCGGAGCCGCCAACCCTCGACTTAGTGCTGCAGAATGAGGAGTCGATGACCCTACGCGACTGCCTTGGACGATTGACCGATCTGCAACGCAGCAGCATCGAGTTGTCATACTTCAGCGGTATGAGCTATCCCGAGGTAGCAGCGCATACCGCCACTCCACTTCCCACCATCAAATCGCGCATCCGCGACGGGTTGCGAAGACTGCGCCATTGCGTCAGGAGCGACGGTAGATGAGCGACGAAAACTGGCTAGACGATCATGTCGAGTTGTATGCGATCGACAGTCTCCCGAGCGACGAACGCGCTCGCGCACAAGAGGAACTGGCGAATCTGCCGGCGGCGCGGCGCGAGGCCTACAACGCCCAGATCGTCGAGACTCAGGAGACGATGGCCGACTACGCGAGCCGATTCGCGGTCGCCGCCCCCGACGACGTGCGTGAGCGGGTACTCGCCGATTACGCCGAGCGACTGCGGAGCCGTCAGTCGGAAGAGAGCGGTTCGGCCTCGGTAACGCCCATCGGCTCGGCTCGGCGCCGGCAGCGTTTGGTCGCATTGGTCGCCGCCGCCGCGGTGGTCATCGCGGCAGCCATCGGCGCGGGCGTATTCATCGGCCGCGCAACAGCTCCCAGCACCCAGACGGTGCAGGCCGATGCCGTCGCATCGGTGCTGTCGGCATCGGACGCCACCTTGGCACGCGGACAACTGAACGACGAACGCGGCACGCTGATCGTCGTCACGTCGCAGGAACAGAACCAAGCCGTGGCGGTCATACGCGGGACCACCAATCCGGTACCCACCGATCGCAGCCTGCAACTTTGGCTCGTCGGTAAGTCGGCGTCGCCGGTCTCGGCCGGGATCGTCAATTCGGGATCAGCGCCGCCACTATTGATCGACCAGCTCGACAATACGACGACGCTTGCCGTGACACTTGAGCCGCGCGGTGGTTCACCCGCGCCGTCGACGCCGCTGCTTACCCAGGTTCCCCTGTAGATCCGGGTCCTGAGGTAGTGCCGGGTCCCGACGCGAAGAGATGTGCGGCCGCCGACGCCGATAACCCACCGGTTGTCGCCGCGTCGGCCAGACGGTTGGCGATCGACCGTCCGCCGGGTCGCGAGCTGGGCCGCACCGCGGGCGTCGGCGCTATGACTTCTGTTGCCGCAGAGGTTATCCCCGCGAGAAAGCCAACCTGCTGGGCCGGCTTGCGCGATACGATCCACTCCGCCAGAAACTCTGATCGTTCGGCCCGCATCGCGGCAAGAGCCATCAACACCTTGACGTCATCAGCCGTCCAATTAACCAGCGCCGCACCGCGATTGCGGAGGTCGTGCAACATCTTCACGGTCTTCGCGCCGGTTGGCCACGGGTCCCGGCGCAGGAGCACCAATGACCGCGACGAGACATCGACACTCACCGCCGAGGCGATGCCCGCCTTGTCGAGCCTGGACTGAACAGCCCGGAAATGTGACGCCGCGATCGCGCGGAATGCCCAGAACTGTTCGGCGTCGGTCAGCGGGTCGATCGTACGTCGCAGTCGGGCATGCAGGGCAGGGTTGCGGCCCGGCCTGGCATCCTGTTGATACATGTCGCCGCCGGCGCTCAGTGCGTCGATCCAGGTTGCCAACCCGGCTGCGAGCAAGGGTGGCACCACGGCGTCTTCGCGCCGATGATCGAAGGCATCCCGAGGGTCCGCCGCGGACACCAGTTCGGCGAACCGCCGGTCCAATTGGCCGAGTTGATCGATCTGCAACGGGTCGAAATTCGATTGCCGCACTTCGATATCGGCCTGTGCCGACGCCGCCGAGAATTCGGTGAGCTCACCGAAGTCACCGGTCCGCAGAACCGTGCTGACATAACGATCGACAGTTCGCATCACATCACGCGGCGTGAAGTCGATCGATGACGCCAGGCCCTCCTCGGTGACCGGCCACGTCGGGTAGGGCGGACTGAAATCGGCATTGGCGTAGAACTGTGCGAACCGTTTGGTGAGCAGCGCACGAGTGAACTCGGCCGATGACGGACGCTGGAGGCGTGCGGGCGTCCGGTAGCGGTCGATGACCGACTGCGGCGTGTGCGCCTCGAGATAGTCCCACGCCGCCGAGACGCAGGACACCACCGATGTGGTCCGACTCATGGTCTCGCGCAACGTCATCAACCCGTGCGCGACCCGATTGACCGCGCGTTCGTCAGCTTCGTCGTCGGCGTGATTGGTGGCGATCAACGTATCGATCTGGTCCACGGCGACGACCGCGGCATCATCCATAGCGATGATGCGTGAGATGTTCTCGACGATTTCTTGGTAACCAAGCCTCGCGTTCTGGATACCCCAGGCGGCGAAATCTTCGGAGTCGTCGACATCGGCCAGCAGCAGGGCGGTACCGATATCCTGCTGCTCGAAGTCGTCTGACTCGGTCAGCGCCAATGCGCGCAGAACATGCTGAGAACGGCGGCGGTGCCGGGGATGCTGCCGGTAGACACCAGTTACGAACGCGTCCAATGACTTTCGAGTGAGGGGCGCACCACCGGCTATCGCGGCGAGGTCATCGGCTGCCAGTCCAGCGGCGGTAGCGAGCCGGTCGAGTAGTTGTGCGAGTTGCGAGGCGTGCGTCGGCGTCGGTCGCGTCAGATCCTCCAACAACGCGACGAGAACCGATCGCCAAAAGTCTTCTCCGTCAAGAAGTTTGATCAGAAAGAAGTAGCCGCCCACGGCTTGGACCCGCTCGCGGATCTGGCCGAGCAGATGGGTTTTGCCCGAGCCGGCCGGTCCGCGGATCGCGACGCCCAGCGGACTCGCGCCCGAACTACGGCGGGCGTCGTCGAAAGCACGCAAGACCTCTGCGAGCGCGGCGTCGTGCAAACCTGGAACATGTAGTGGCGCCTGCGGTTCCCAGACATCATCGGGGGTGACCGCCCAATCGAGCCGGATGGATTCCAGTGCACTACGCGTAATGTCGTCCATCAGACCTCCTCGACCGCGAACAGATGACATTGTTGCGCTCCCACCACTACAGCTGCCGCTCGGTCGTCATCGGTCAGCAGACGACGATTCTCCTGCGGTACCAGACTGACGCCCGGTTGGCGTTGAAAGACAACAAGTTCGGCGTCGAGGGTGGCGCGGTCAACGTCGGACAAAGTGCCGCGGAGCTGGGCGACGGTGACCCATGCGCCGGGCCGCGCCGCGAGCGAGTAATAGGCCGAGACGATCCGCGACCGTAGTGCCGGGTCGGTTCGATCGCCGGGGTCCACCATGATCGCCGCGCCCTCCTGTGTCACTCTCCCATTTGGCCAGCTTCAATGATGTCACGACCTCCAAGCGGGCCCTGTGCGGGGCCAACTCACACCGTCTGGTGAATCGGCCCCGACCGTTCCTCCAGCGCGGCGCCCGTTGCCCCGCCGGTCACCGCGATGACCTGCGCCAGGATCGACACCGCCGTCTGCGCCGGTGTGGCGGCATTGAGGTCAAGGCCAAGCGGGCTGTGCAGTCGAGCAAGCGCCGCTTCGGAGACACCGGACTCTCGCAGCCGGTCCAGACGCTCTTCGCTGGTCTTCCGTGAGCCGAGGGCACCCACGAAGCCCGCTCGAGACTCCAGCGCCAGTCGCAGAGTCGGGACGTCGAAGCGCGAATCATGCGACATCACGCAGATCACCGTGTGCTCGTCCACTCGATCGGCCTCGAGCTCACCTGTCAGATACCGCTGCGGCCAATCGACAACAGTCTGCGCACCCGGGAACCGATCGGCGGTCGCGAATGCCGCCCGCGCATCAACGATAGTCACCCGATAGTCGAGGTGAATCGCCATCTGGCACAACGAGTCCACATAGGGGTTCGCGCCCACAATGATCATCCTGGGCGCTGCTGCGAATCGCTGCACAAAGCGATGCGCGTCACTCGCCGTATCCGCCGTACCCAATTGCCAGCTCGGTCGGGGGCCGATTTCGGTCACCCAGGACGCTTGTTTTCCGGTGGCAATAGCGTCGTGTAGCCGAGTCAGCAGCGGTATCGCGGCATCATCGACCGGCTCGATGAAAACTTCGATCTCACCGCCGCAGGTCAGCCCCGGCCCAAGCCCCAACGGGTCGTCCCGATCAGCCCCGAACCGAATCCGCTCGGCCACTCCGTCGCCGATCACACCGACCGCGCGGGCCGCAACGTCGGCGTCGATGCATCCGCCGGACAAACAGCCGATCACGTCCCCCGACGCGGTAACCACCATCGCGCTGCCCGGCGGGCATGGACTCGATCCTCGCACATCGATAACCCGGGCGAGCGCCACTCGTTCGACGGCAGCCGCGGACATCAACCGCGACAACACGGTTCGGATCATCGTCGTACCTCGTTCCGCATCGCCGTCTCCGCCCATACTCGCGCGGGAGTCATCGGCAGTTGATACATCCGCGCGCTCACGGCATCGGCGATGGCATTCGCCAGAGCGGGAGCAACCGGGTTATAGGGTGATTCACTCATCGATTTCGCTCCGAACGGACCCAGTTCGTCATGAGTTTGCGCGAAACACACTTGCGTCTCGGGCAGATCCGCCACCTGCGGTATGTGATAGTTCCGCAACGTATCGGTCTGGACAACTCCGTCGGTGACCACCATCTCTTCATAGAGTGCGGACCCGATAGCCTGCGCCACACCGCCTTCCACCTGTCCTCGGCACTGCTGGGGGTTCATCACGTACCCGGCGTCGGCAGTCTGCACCGACTGCACGATTCGCACCTCTCCGGTGTCCGGATGTACCGCGACCCGAAACGCCGCGACATTGAACGCGGCCGAGCGCGGTGTGCCGTCATGTCGTCCGTGGCCGACAAAGTCTCTGCCCGACACCGCGACCAGCTCCGACAGTGGGATCTCCGCGCCGGCCCCGCGCGCCACCCCGGAGTCGAGTTCGATATCCACCGGCGCACATCCAAGCTCCCGCGCGGCGGCATCGACGATCTCGCCGCGCAACGCCTCGGCCGCGCGCATGGTCGCCAATCCGGCGACGACCGTACCGGCCGAGCCGAATGCGCCAGTGTCGAATCCGACGAGATCGGTATCGGCCTGTACGAGCCGTATCTGTGACGGATCACAGCTCAGAACCTGTGCCGCGATCTGGGTATGCACGGTGGAGGTGCCGTTGCCGAACTCTGCCGTGCCAACTTCCACCTGAACCTGGCCGCTGCCGGCGAGTCGCGCCCGTGCGTCGGCGAAATGTCCGCGTGGCGGTACCGTCGCGATCATAGCCATCGCCATCCCCTCGCCCAGCCGCCAGCCAGCGTTGACGAATTCCATTCCAGCACGGGCAGATTGGCTCCGTCCGTCGATCAGTAACCGACGCGCGTCATCGAGACACTGGTCGAGCCCGTGACTACCGAATCGCAGGTCGCCATCCTCGACCTCCCAACTGACGAAAGGTTCCCCGGCACGCAGGGCATTGCGACGCCGGAATTCGAAGGGGTCTATTCGCAGACGCGATGCCAACTCGTCCATCGCGGATTCGATGCCGAATAGCACCTGTCCGAGGCCGTACCCGCGAAATGCGCCCGACGGCAGGTTATTGGTGTAGACCGTCTGGCCATCAACTCGCTTGTTCGCACATCGGTACTGAGCCATAGACTCGTTGCATCCGTGAAACAGCACGCCCACACTGTGATTCGCATATGCGCCGGCATCGGAAAGGACATCGATCGCCAACGCCGTGAGCGTCCCGTCCCCGTCTGCCGCGGCGGTAACCCGGACGCTCATCGGATGCCGACACGGCGCAATAGTGAACTGGTCGCTGCGGCTCAACTCGTACGCCGCCGGCCGCCCGGTCACTAGAACCGCAAGCGCAACAAGATCTTCGGCGAGCATCTCCTGCTTCGCACCGAAACCGCCGCCGACGCGAGGTGCGATGACGCGCACCTGCTCGGCCGTCAGTCCGAAAATATGACAAAGTTCGTCGCGAACCAGGAACGGCACTTGGGTACTCGATCGAATCACCAATCGCCCGGACTCATCTCGCCACCCCACCGCGCCATGTGTTTCAAGATGCACATGCTGAACCCGCGCGGTCTGCCAGACACCGGAGACCACCTCTCCGCCCGACTCCCTCGCCGACGCGATACCAGCCGCCACGTCACCGACCTCACCGTGTACTTCCGCGACGATATTGTCCTGTGGGGCGGCGATACGCGAGTCGGCGCCTTTGTCGCCGTGAACCGCGTGGGCTCCGGGGGCTCGAGCCTGCTCGGCATCGAAAACCGCTGGCAATTCCTCAAATTCGGCACTGATCATAGTCAGCGCCCGCGCCGCTATCTGCGGTGTGTCGGCGACCACGGCCGCCACTCGCTGACCGACGAATCGCAGGATTCGATCGAAGACGAGAGTGTCATCCGGATCGTCGGTGCGGTCCTGATGTCTCGCGGTGGAGAAGGCAACTCCGGGGTCGCTGCGATAGGTGAGGACCGCGCGCACTCCGGGCAGACTCGCGGCCGCCGTGGTGTCGATCCGCCTGATCCGCGCCGACGGCGACGGACTGCCCAAAACCGCTATCGCGCCGGTGTCCGCTGGTTGCTCATCCATCGTGTACCGCTCCGTTCCGGTGACCACCCGGGTAGCGGCCGGGGCCGGAATCGAACGCCCACAGGGTGTTTCAGTATCAACAGAGTTGATATCGACCGGCACCTCGCCACGCACCGCAGCGACGATGGGCCGATACCCGGTGCACCGGCACAGGTTCCCCTTAAGGGCCTGCCTGAGATCGGTCACCTCATTGTCGGCCAATTGTGCTGCGGTGACTATCATTCCGGCAGTGCAGAATCCGCACTGGAATGCGGCATGATCGACAAATCGTTGCGCGACCGGATGCAGATCCCGCGATGTGCCGAGTCCGCTGACCGTTGTGATCTCGGCATCCGCGACGCGCTGTACGGGGACTATGCACGAGTGTCGTGCCGTACCGTCGACGAGTACCGAACACGCGCCGCAATCGCCCGCGTCGCAGCCCTTCTTGACCTCGACGTTGCCGTGCTCACGCAAGTAGGTCCGCAGGCACTGACCGGGCCGGGGCAACTCGTCGACCACTACGCCGTTGACTTTCATGACACCAACTCCCCCATCACCTCAGCGGCCAGACGGGTCGTCACCGCGCGACGCCAATCCGCGCGGCCATGTGCATCGGTGTGGAATTCGTTGTCCGGCAACAACGTAACCGCAGCCATGACCCCACTGACATCCGGCGCCTCGACTACGAGTGGACGCCTGGTAGCGGCCGTCACCGATACGTGCAAGCCGGTGGCACCTCGCCGACCGATGACTAACGCTCCCGAACGGCCCAACGGGGCATAGGCGACTTTGCGCATCGCCGTCTCGGCGGTCAGCGCCGAAGCCGGTAGCCGAATCGCACGCAACACATCACCCGAGTCCAATCGGGTGATACCGATGTCACGAACGAAGTCGCTTACGGCACAGACATACTCACTGCCATCGGCGCGCCAGATCACTGCCATGCCATCCAGCGCCACACAGAGCGAGATCATCGCGCCGGCCGGCAACCCGAGGCAGAGGTTGCCGCCGACAGTCGCCGATCGCCAGATCTTCGACGACGCGAGCAGGGCGCGAGCACACTGCGCGAACAGCGGCGCGGCCCGCCAGGCCGCTGGATAGCGCTGTGTGACAAGCCGTTCGATTGTGCAGGTGGCGGCGATCTCCAAGCCACTGTCGGCGATAGTCAGATCCGGCCAGCCGAGGCCGGCCAGATCCACCAGTCGACGCAGATTCGGCTGCGGTTGCGAAAACAGCCAGGTGCCACCGGCTACCACGGCATCCGACGCGGACAGACCCGTTAGGTCCGCGCGACTGCTCGCGGTGACCCATTCATCGATCATCGGCAGGTCCACGAGTCGCCCCTCCAGTCTTCGTCATGCGAGTTCGGTGATCGTGGCCCACCATTGTCCGCATGGCACACACCCCGACCGTCTATCGCGGTCATATTTTCGACATCGCCGGTGCGCCAAGCGCATCCGGCGCGATTGACGCCCTTCGCTCGATTCCCGACGGTGCGCTTGCCGTCGGACCCGACGGCAAGATCGCGTACTGCGGCAGCGCGGGGACCCTGCCCGACGAATTGGCCGACTGGACCGTAGCCGATCATCGACCGGGCTTTCTGATCCCCGGTTTCGTCGACACCCATATCCACTTTCCACAGACCTACTGCGTCGACTCGTTCGGCGGCGGGCAACTCCTCGAATGGTTGACGCAGTGCATCTTTCCAGCCGAATCCCGTTACGCTGATACTGATTTCGCCGAGCAGGCCGCGATCGAATTCTGCAGCCGCCGACTCGCGAGCGGCACCACCGCGGCGATGGTGTTCGGATCGGCCTTCCCGACCGCACAGGACGCGCTGTTCTCCCAATCTGAAGCGGCCGGTCTGCGAACCATTTCCGGGCGCGGCATACAGACCGTCGGTCCGCAGTCCGCTCACGCTCTGCTGACGACCACCGCCGAGGCGATCGAACTGTGCCGCAAAGAGATCAGCGATTGGCATGGCCGCCACCTGTCCGATGTCGCGCTGGTGCCACGCTTTTCGTTGTCGGTCGACACCGCGACATTGGCGGCGCTCGGCGAGCTGTACAGCGAGGTGCGCGGCGACGGTGTGTACTTTCACAGCCATCTCAACGAAAACGCTCGTCCGGGCACCGGCGAGGTGGATGCGACGCTGACCGCTTACGGCGTGCGTTCCTACCTCGATACCTACGACGGACGCTTTCTGCCCGGTTCCGCTATCGGCGGCCCTACCCTGTTGGGACGCCGCAGCATCCTTGCGCATGCCGTTCATTGTGGTGATGACGAACTGGCCAGAATGGCCGAGACAGGAACTTCTATCGCACACTGCCCCACGTCGCAGTTGTTCCTCGGTTCGGGCACCATGCCGTGGCGTCGCACCCACAATTCGGGTGTCACCGTTGCGCTGGGCACCGACGTCGGGGCGGGCGACGAGTGGTTGCTGTCGAGAGTCGCCAACGACTGTTTCAAAGTGCACATGTCCGAACCGGGCGACGCCGCGGTATCGCTGCACCCGGCCGAGTTGTTGTTCGCGGCCACCCTGGCCGGGGCACGTGCGCTCGACCGGGAGAACACATTCGGGAACTTCGACATCGGTAAGGACGCCGACCTGCTGGTGATCGCCCCCGACAACTCGCCCGCGCTGGCGGCCGCGCTGACCAACGCCGAACGTGCCGAAGATGACGAGTCTGCCACCGCCCAAACGCTTTTCACCTTGCTGATGAGGCTGCGTGAGGAGGCGATCAGTACGGTGATAGTGGCCGGACGGGTCGTCAGCGCGGTGCCGCACTAGGTCAACCAGCCGAGCTGCCCGATCCATGCCGCCGGGGCCGCGGGAACGTCATCGCGGAGTACCGTCGCCTGAATCAGGCCATAGGGTCGATCGTCGGCATGGAAGACTTCGTTGTTGTTCTCCAATCCGAATGGACTCAGGTCGTAGACGAAATGATGTTTGTTCGGCGCAGACAAACGGATCTCGGCGATTTCCGGGTATGCCTCCAATACGGCCTTCCCGATCTCATACAGCGTTTGTTGCAAGGCAAGTGAATGCACCTGTGCGAACTCGGCAACGACGATCGACCGTACGCCGGAATAGACCGCGTTCCAATCGATATCGATGCCGATGTAGCGCCACTTGGCCTGTAGCGATGTCGCCATGACCCGATCACTGGTCGGTTCGAGCACCGTATATTCGTCGACCAGAAAGTCTTTGAACTCCGACCCCGTCGACTTCAGCACGACCAGATCCTTGAGGCCGCTGAGCACCCAGGTCCGCTGGTCCTCGCCCACACCGTCGACGGTGATGTCGGCGGTGCGGATCTCCGCGCCGCTGCGTACCCACGTGTGATCATGCTCGGTGCCGTCGACAACCGCTCGCTCCCAGGCGTATTCGTCGATCTCCAGCCGGGCGGAGTCAACCGGTTCGACATCATCGACGAAGTGCCTGGCCAACGCCAAACCGTAATCCTCGATGGCATCGATTCCGAACTCTTTGGCATACGCGTAGATAGTCTGCTTCTGCGTGTCGGTCGGCAGCACTCGGCGCTGGTCGCCGGCGGTATGCGCCAACGCGAAATCGCCGCGCAGCGACGATCCCACGCGGACGTCCTTGATGGTGTGCCGATCGCTATCCCGATTGATCCGAACTACGCGATTCTCGGCTTTACCGTACTGATTGTCTCCCAGAACAATTGACATGAAGCACTCTCCTCAGCTTCCCCGGTAGGTGGAATAGGCAAATGGACTCAGCAGCAGCGGCACGTGATAGTGACTCTCGCCCCGGACGGTGAAAGCGATATCCACTGACGGATAGAATCCGTCGATTCCATTGGCGGCGAACCATTCTCCGGTCGCGAACGTCACTAGATAGTCAGCAGGCGCGAGTATCTGCTCGAACAGGTCGGTGATCCGACCATCTGAATCAGTCACTCCCACAGCCAGTTCGGATCCATCCGGTCCGTAGAGCACCACCCGGATCCCGACTGCCGGGCCACCGGAGACCGCATCAAGCACATGGGTGCTCAGACCACTCATCGCGTCGTGCCGTCGGCCAGCTGATGAACAGGCGTGAGCGCGCGTTCGAGACGGGCACGATTGATCTTGGCCAATTCCATTCGCATTACCCGTCTTTCCACATCAGGGGGGTTATCTATTCGCTCTCGGAGGATTTGCAACAGTTCGTCCGCGGGACGTCCATTGGCGAACACCAGATAGACATGTCCGAACCTGTCCTCGTACTCCACGTTGTATTTCTTCAATTCGGCAAGGGTCTGCTCGTCCGCACCGCTCACGCCGGCTTGTTCCCGTGTCGATGCCGCGCTGTCTGAGCGTTCGCCAATGCGCGGATGCCCCGCCAGCGCCTCGTCGAGGTCGGCGTCGGTCAGCTCCGCCAAGATCAGATCCGCACGGTTGTAGAGGGCCTGCGCATCGCGGAATGGCCGGCCCGCAGCGACGCGGACTGCCCAAATACGGGACGAGCATGTCTCGTAGAACCAGTGGATCGCCTGCGACTCGCGCAATTCGTTGACGCTCTCAATGCCGCGCCATCCCAGTCGGCGCATGTTGATGCCTCCGTTCTCACTTACCAACGGCCACAGTAGGTTTCGCCTCGCTACGACTGGTCCGGTATGCGGCCGAACCTGGCCGATGTCAGCGGGTTCGCATCGGCCACCAGATCGTCGAACCGGTAGTTGGCGATCTTCGCGATCTCGATCAGCGCGAAGGCCCGTTCGCTCGACGTCGAGTTGTCGATTCGGCTCCAGCCATTGCGTAGCACGCGCTCATACCGTTCGGCTTCGCGAGCACATACGACCAGCGGGAAGCCGAACTTCTCCCGATACGCGGTCGCCAACTCCACCACTCGCTGCAACTCCTCGTCGTCGAGATGTTGCAGACTCTTGTGATCGACGGCAGTCATATCGCCGATCTCGTCCTCGGCGCCAAGATCCGGGAAAGCCGTGATCAGCTCCAGCTGTTCGGCATCGCTACCAGTGAGCATCGCCTCCTGAAAGGCGCTGCGCAGGTCGTGTGCATCGGCGAATGGGCGTTGCTCATAGGCACGGTCGGCGACCCAGGTTACCGACTGCACGACATCCCCGAAGGTTGTCCGAAACTGTTGCAGCGTCATCTTATTCACCTCATCGAGGCGGATATCACCGCCACCGGCAACCGCAACACCTCGTCCGCCGAGATGAAAGAACAAGATATTCAACAGAATCGCGGTGATGGCAGCCATCGTGATTCCGGTACTGAATGGGATCTGCAAGATACCCGGCACAGCCTGATCCACCCCCGGCTGCCCAGGTACCGAAACCCGTTGCCCGTTCTCCAAAACCGTTGTCGGAGCGGAGGATTGCTCATGCTCGACATACAGCCCCATCGCCAGCGACGTGCTGGCGATGATGAGATTGCGATGATCGGTGAAGTCGACCTTGGTGAGCGTCTGGATACCGACGATGGCTACGGTCGCGAAGAGGGTAAGTGCCGCTCCTCCGAGCACCGGTGCCGGAATGGATTCGACGATCTTCGCTGTCTTGGGCATGATGCCGAGAACCATCATGATCACTCCGGCCGCCGCGACCACCCACCTGCTCTTCACGCCGGTAAGGCGGACCAGGCCGACATTCTCCGAAAAGGCAGTGTAGGGAAAGGAATTGAACATGCCGCCGATGGCAGTGGCCAGTCCGTCGGCGCGGACCGTCGCGGCGATGTCACTCGCTTTGATCCGCTTGCCGACAATCTCGCCGGTCGCGAAGACCGATCCGGTGGATTCGACTGCGGTTACGAGGAATACGACGATCAGCGAGACGATCGCGACTATGTCGAATCGCGGCATACCAAAGGCGAAGGGGACGGTGAAGCCGAACCAGCTGGCCTCGCCGACGCTGCCGAAGGAGGCATCGCCGGCGATCCAGGCGATCGCGGTACCCGCGATGAGACCGAGTAGCACCGCGATCGTGGCCCAGAAACCTCGGAAGAAGCGTTGCATCAACACGATTGCTAAGAGCGTGCCGACCGCGTACAGCAACCACCGTGGGTTCCCCGGATCATGAAGTCCCTCATGGGGATTAGTCACAGCATCGCCCGCGCCGATTGGCAATAGTGCGACACCGATGATGGTGATCACCGAACCGGTAACCACGGCCGGGAAGAAGCGGATCAGCTTGGCGAAGAAGGGGGCGATGAGAAAGCCGAAAACGCCGGCCGCGATAACCGCGCCGTACACGGTGAGCAAGCCGACCCGACCGCCGCCATGTTCGTTGGCGATCTTGATAACCGGCGCCAGCGTCGCGAACGTGACACCCTGCAATAGGGGCAGGCGTACACCGATTTTCCAGATACCAACTGCCTGCAGCATCGATGCGATACCGCAGGTGAACAGATCTGCGGTGATCAGCATCGTCAACGCCTCGGAATCGAGGTCGATGGCTCGTGCGATCAACAGGGGCACCAACACGGCACCGGCATAGAACGCGATCACGTGTTGGGCACCCAGGGTGATCAGCTGCCCCGGCGGCGGCACCTGATCGACCGGATGCACCCGTTTGCGCTTAGTGGTCGCGGCGATAGGTCTCGCGTCTGCGGTCATGGCAGTTTCCTTCCTCACCGGGGCCGGAATCTCACAGCGGTAGATGCGGCCGTGTGAGAACACCCGTGGGAAGAATTTAGATTGCTGCTATTTCGGGCAAGTTTCGCGTGTGTCAACCACGTTTCAGTCTCGGCGAAGGCACGTCACAGTCGACTCCAGTCGCGAAGTGTGCGCATTCCACGTGGTCGATATCGTCGCGCTCCGCCAAGTAGGAGGCAGCGCCGACATCGCCGGAGAGCCGCTCTAGCATGGCATCGAAATGCGCCGCCCCCAGATAGACCGGGTGTCCCGGGCGGCCGTCGAATGTCGCCCGCGCCAAGATGTCCCGACCCGCCTGTGCGACATCGAGAACCCGTGCCACGACGCGATGATCGACGTCGGGCAGGTCGACGAGATGGACCAGGACACCGTCGACGTCGGGGCCGCGCACCGCGCTGAGCACAGCGCGCAACGTGGCGCCGATGCCTTCCGACCAGTCCTCGACGAAGTGTGCGGTAGCCGGCTCGGGAACATCCACTACTGCCGCACCGAGCGCGACGACCACATCGTCACAGCCGCCGGCGTCGAGGGCGGCTACCGCATTTGAGAGCCATTGGCCTTGTTCCGCAAGCACTTTCGGCATTCCGTATCGGCGGCCGGCACCCGCGGCGAGGAGGATGCCGACGACAGTCATCGGGCAATTGTCGCAGGCACGGACTGAAATCGCCCTTCGGACAGCAAAATGCCCCGACCCATAACGGGTCGGGGCATTTCATCTCAGCTTGTCAGCCGGTTAGATCACCAGCTCGACTTCTGCACACCCGGCAGCTCGCCTGCGTGTGCCATCTCGCGCAGGCACACACGGCATAGGCCGAACTTGCGGTAGACCGAGTGCGGACGTCCGCACTTGTTGCAGCGCGTGTACGCACGCACGGCGAACTTCGGCTTCTTGTTGGCCTTATTGACCAGAGCCTTCTTTGCCATATCAGTTGTCCTTCGCGTTCGCGTCTTTGAACGGGAAGCCCAGTGCGCGAAGCAGCGCACGGCCTTCGTCGTCGGTGGAGGCCGACGTGACAACGGTGATGTCCATACCGCGCGGTCGGTCGATGTTGTCGATGTTGATCTCGTGGAACATCGACTGCTCGTTGAGACCGAAGGTGTAGTTACCGTTGCCGTCGAACTGACGGTCGCTCAGGCCGCGGAAGTCGCGGATACGCGGGAGGGCGATCGACACGAGACGGTCGAGGAACTCCCACATGCGGTCGCCGCGCAGCGTGACGCGCGCACCGATCGGCATGCCCTCGCGCAGCTTGAACTGCGCGATGGACTTGCGGGCCCGACGGATCTCGGGCTTCTGGCCGGTGATCAGGGCGAGGTCGGCGACCGCACCGTTGATCAGCTTGGCGTCACGGGCGGCGTCGCCGACACCCATGTTCACTACGACCTTGACGACGCCCGGGATCTGCATGACGTTGTCGTAGTTGAACTCCTTGTTGAGGGAGTCTTTGATCTCCGCGCGGTAGCGCTGCTTCAGCCGGGGCTGAACCTTTTCAGTGGTGCTCATGTCAGATGTCCTTCCCGTTCTTGCGGGAAATGCGCACGCGCTTGCCGGTTTCCTCGTCGGTCCGGTAGCCCACGCGGGTGGGGTTGCCATCGGAGTCGACGACCATCACGTTGGACACGTGGATCGAGGCTTCCTGCGTGACAATGCCGCCCGACGCCGCGCCGCGCTCGTTGGCTGAGTTCGGGGTGTGCTTCTTGATGCGGTTGACGCCCTCGACGAGGACACGCTCGGTCTTCGGGAAGGCCTGGATGACCTTGCCCTTAGCGCCTTTGTCCTTGCCCGAGACGACGATAACCGTGTCGCCCTTGTGCACCTTCATGTCAGAGCACCTCCGGAGCCAGCGAGACGATCTTCATGAAGCGCTTCTCGCGAAGCTCACGACCGACGGGTCCGAAGATACGGGTTCCGCGCGGGTCGCTCTCGTTCTTGAGGAGGACCGCTGCGTTCTCGTCGAAGCGGATGTACGAGCCATCGGGACGACGACGCTCTTTAGAAGTGCGCACGATGACCGCCTTGACGACCTCGCCCTTCTTGACGTTGCCGCCGGGGATGGCGTCCTTGATGGTGGCGACGATGACGTCGCCGATGCCTGCATAGCGCCGTGCGGAGCCTCCGAGCACGCGGATGCACAAGATTTCCTTGGCACCGGTGTTGTCGGCAACTCGCAGGCGGGATTCCTGCTGAATCACTGATTCTCCTTGAACCGATGTGTATATGCCCGCCGGATTTCCGACCCGACGTGCACGGTCTGCTGCCACCGAAACACGCGCCTGCCTGGGGTTTTGCTTCCCAGTGGGTTCGCGAGCCGATTCGCGACGCAAGCTACGTCGCAGGCAACCGCTCTAGTGTAGGCGAAACCGCAGGTCGGAACCAAATCCGCGCCCCCGGCCTATGCCTCCCCGCCCCCGGACTCCCCTCCTTCCCAAAATTCTGGATAGTGCCCGGACGCCAAGGGCAATCTGCCCCCGACGACGTCGTAGTGTCCAGAATTTTCGAGGCCAATGCGCGCGCACCGTCCACAAGCGCGCCTCCGCGATCGCAGTTATCCCCAACTCCGAAAGTCGCGGGATCCAAATCGCCCTGACGTGCGTCAAAGATCCATGGACGAGCTGGCCCCCGGCGTGTTTCGCGCGAAAGAGTTCAAGAGAAGATTCCACGCAACCTACGAGGAAATCTTCGACGCCGCCGTGTCCGGCTCGATCGACCGCCTGCGTCACGGTTGGTACGCGACACCCAATTCCGATGCCGCCGTGGTCTCGGCTGTCCGCGCCGGAGGCGTTCTGAGTTGCGTCTCGGCACTCAAACATCACGGAGTTTGGGTCGCCCCCGGATACGACGACGTGCATGTCCGAAAGAGCAGATATGCCGAAGAGGTCGGCATCCGATGCTGTCATGCCTTCGGCCGGGTTCCGCCCACACCACACGCCGTCGATTCACTTGCCGTCGCATTCGCCTGCGCTGCACGCTGCATGACCGAAGAACATTGGATCGCCGCCGTCGACAGCGCGCTCAATCTGGGCATGACCTCCGTCAGTCGACTCGAGGCGGCATGGCAGAACACTCCCGTGTGGGTTTCGACAATGCTGGCAAAGTGCGATGGCCGGTCTCAGTCCGGGACCGAGTCCATCGCGCGACTTCGCTTGCGTGCCTTGAATTTTCGCGTCCAGACGCAAGTGTCGATCCCGACGGTCGGGAAGGTGGATCTACTCGTCGGACGCCTCATTATCGAGTGCGATTCGGAGGGCCACCACGGCCCTCGAGACCAACGGCGCAATGACTATCGACGCGACCGCAAAGCGCTGATCGGACGTTGGCTCTGCATCCGCGTCGACTACCAGGACATCCTCTACAACTGGCCGACAATCCTCGCCGACATCCGAATGATCACGAGTACAGACTTGCACCGACGACGGCGAGTCTGAGCATCACAAAATTCGGGACATTGCCCGACGTCCGAGGGCAACTTGCCCTTGGTCGCCGACGATTGTCCAGAATTTTGGGAAGTGCCGGGAGCCGGCCTCGGGCTGCGCCGGGCAGACCGACCCTGGCCGACCTTTCCAAAATTCTGGACATAACCCGGGCGCCAGGGGCAAACTGCCCTTCCCTACGCAGCTATATCCAGAATTTTGGGACCGGCGCTACTTCTGCGCGGGCAGCACGTGCTCGCCGGTCTTGTCACACGACAATGCCAGCGATGAGATGTACTGCTTCTCCCCGTTCGGACCCGGCACGGCCGACGCGATCATGTCCGGCCGCTCAAACTCGATGCCGGTCACGCAGCACATCAGCTTGGCGTCGCTCGGGTTGCCGTACTCGTCGTACATCGGCAGGTCGATGCCGTCGTCGACGCGCCGCAGGTAGTACTTACCCTTGGTCGCGATCGCGATAATCGGCGGGAGCAACACCCCGAGCGCCGCCGCGACCAGCGGCGAATACGGCTTGATCGCCTCCCCGAATACACCGAAGAACACGCCGATCGACGCCCCGGCCGCGACGATCACCGACACAAAACCAACCGGATTGACGTTATACAGCATGCCTCGACGGAATTCCGGAGCCAACGGCGAAAGCTTCAGCAGATACTTGTTGACGACGATGTCGGTCGCCACTACAACAATCCACGCGATACCGCAGTTCGCATAGAAATTGAGCAGACTGTTAAGGAAGCTAAACATATTGGCTTCCATCAGGATCACCGCGATAGCAACATTGACGATCACGAACACCAGGCGGCCCGGGTAAGTCTTCGTCACGCGAGTAAACGAATTGGTCCACGCCAATGAACCAGAGTAGGCGTTGGTGACATTGATCTTGATCTGCGAGATAACAACGAGAATCACCGCCAAGGTGAGCGCCAGCCAATGCGGCATTATGTCTTCGTAGATGGCCAAGAATTGATGAACCGGCTGATTGGCGGTACCGAATCCGTCGGTGACATTTGCGATCAAATAGACCGCGAGAAATAGTCCGACGACCTGTTTAATCGCACCGAATAGCACCCACCCGGGACCAGCGAGCAAGACCGCGGTCCACCACCGGCGCTTATTCTCCGGCGTCTTCGGCGGCATGAACCGCAAATAGTCGATTTGCTCGGCGATCTGCGCGATCAGCGACAGACACACACCGGCCGCCAGCATCACACCAGCGAAGCTCACGCCTTTGCCCAACGGGTTGCCGTCGGCGTCGACACCACT
Organism: Gordonia effusa NBRC 100432; assembly: GCF_000241305.1. GTDB lineage: Bacteria > Actinomycetota > Actinomycetes > Mycobacteriales > Mycobacteriaceae > Gordonia > Gordonia effusa. The sequence goes on along the minus strand of NZ_BAEH01000096.1, from coordinate 50,999 downwards.
GAACGACAGGAAGGTCTCGACCGAATCCGGGTGTGCGATAAGGAGATAGAGGAATGGGCCGACCATCATGATCAGCCACAGCGGCGTCGTCCACACCTGCAGTTTGGCGAGCGCCTTCATGCCGAAGATGACCAGAGGGATGACCAGCACCGACGACACCAAGTAGCCGACTGGCAGCGGAATCCCCAGACCAAGTTCGAGGCCCTGCGCCATGATCGCTCCCTCAAGAGCGAAGAAGATGAAGGTGAACGACGCGAAGATAAGGTTGGTCAGCACCGAACCGTAATAGCCAAACCCGCTACCGCGAGTAATCAGATCCAGGTCGAGATTGTAGCGCGCGGCATAATAAGACAGCGGGTAACCGGTAATGACCACCACGACCGCGAAAAACAGGATCCCCCATAGGGCGTTCCCAGTTCCGTTCGCGATACCGATATTCGCACCGATCGCGAAATCGGCGAGATAGGCGATGCCGCCGAGCGCCGACGTCGCCACAACGGCGGGACCCCATTTGCGGTAACTGCGCGGCGCGAACCGCAATGTGTAATCTTCAAGAGTCTCTTTCAGAGCGTCCCGTTCGCCGACATTCACGGCGGCACGGGGCGTAACGGCATCAAGCTGTTCAGTCATCCGGTTCTCCAATTTCCGCACGGTGAAACACCGCAACGAGAAGAACCTATGAATGTGATGTTGTGGCCGTGCGTCCGAAATGTTTCAGGCAGGAAACATCAGACAGCGGAAGGCGATTCTCGACGAGTCTTCACGAACACAACGGCCCAGGTCGCCAGCAGCAATCCGGTGAGCCACAGGCCCAAGTCGTCGATGTCGAGCGCGCCCAGCCAAGCCACCGGGCCGCCCCAGCCAAACGCGGTCGTGGCGACTTCGGCAAGTTCAACGCCGCCGATCACCACGGCTACGACGACCGACAGGCCGGTCATCGCAATGGAATAGGTCTGTGCCCGCGACCGCCGGCGCAACGCATCCGGACCATCCGGTGACCACGCGTAGGCGCGGCGCATGACCGCGCCCTGAGTGGTATCGAGCAGCGACATTCCGGCGGCGAAAAGCACCGGCAGCGTCAACACAGCCCACCAGGGCACATGACTCAGACTGGCCGCGCCGGCCAGTGCCAGCAGGCCGATCTCGGTCGCGGTGTCGAAACCGAACCCGAATAGCAGGCCGACCACATACATCCGCCACGGACGGTCGACGACGCGATCGAACGACCCCAGCAACCGCCACATCATGCCGCCCGACGCCGCCGCCGCCGAGTCAGAATCAGCCCGCCTGCGCACGACCAGCGACCGCACATTGACCGCCGCGATGACGAGTAGGAACACGCCCGACACCGTCGGACCCCACATCCCGGTGGCGACCATCCACGACGAACCGTCGTCGCGTAATGCCGAACCGGCCGCGCTGATTCCGACAGTCAGTACGACGCACAGAGCGAACACGATCGTCGAATGCCCAAGGGAGAACCAGAATCCAATCGCCGATGTCGGCCGCCCACGATCGACGAAACGTCTGGTGGTGTTATCAATCGCGGCGATGTGATCGGCGTCGAACGCATGCCGCATCCCCAGCGCGTACGCGGTTAAACCGACACCCAGCGTTGCCAATCCACCAGCCGTATCACCAAGATTCACCCCCGACGGCACGACCAGCAGCAGTAACCCGCCCCAACCGATGAGATGTAAGAGGGTGATCGTGATGACGGCAATGACCGATCCTCGGTCCAAGCCAGTCGCCTTCGCGCGCACTTCAGCGAACATCGACTTCCTCCACACTCTCTTCGCTAGCGGATGCGGCATCACGCCAACATTCCCACACGTGATCCAACTCGCTCAGGTGCGCCTGCATCCCCAAGTATCGCGCGAGTGCTCCCGGCTGTTCCAATAGCAGATCCACGTCCGATACCGGTGGCCGGAAGCCGACGGCCAAAACTGTGTCCAGAACGCGTTGCGAGCCAAGGATTCCCGGCTCTGCGCGCCGTGGATCGCGCTCAACGGATTCGACGATGACCGGCACATCATCGCGAAAGACGTCGGTCCGCAGACTCAACCGGCCGCCGCGCTCTCCATCCCGTCCGAGCACGGTGGTCTCGCGAAGAAGCGCCCGCGCGCCGTCGGCTAGATCCATCCGCATCGTCCGAATGACATTCGCGCCCGTGGCCACCACCAGCGGAAGGCCGTGCCAGCACAGCAAACCGCCGACGCCGACACGGATCCGCACCGTCCACGACGACGGAACTCCTTGCGCGTCATAGGCGACCGTGCCGCCGATGTCAGTCAAGTCCAGCCGACACCCCGGCCCGACGACGATCTCGATTTCCACTCGGTCACCACCGAGAAGCAGGGCACCGCCGGCGACCAATGCGACCGATGCCTCCGCCGCGGTGCGCGAAATTAACCGCGGCACAAGTAATCCGGCTGCCATCTCCACCGATGCGGCTTGCGCACCGGCTCGAATAGCCACTCGGGTCAACGGCATCAGTGTGAATGCGAATGATCGCCGTGTGTGTGGATGTAGCCGCCATCCTCATCCGCGTGAAAATGGGGCGCCATCGGTCCCGGGTCGATGGCGGTATGGTCGCCAGATTGATATGCCGCGAGCACCGCGAGAACCCACGCCTTCAACGCCGCCACCGATGCCTCGTCGGTACGCGACAACGCCAGCACCGGGCCGCCCTCGCGCGCCGACGTCGCGTCGGCGACCATCAGTTCGACGTCGACACCGACATAGGGAGCCAGGTCAGTCTTGTTTACTACCAACAGATCTGCTCGTGCGATACCCGGCCCACCTTTGCGCGCCACATCGCCGCCACCGGCAACATCGAGTACGAAAATCTGTGCGTCGACCAGCGCCGGTGAGAAGGTTGCCGTCAGATTATCGCCGCCGGACTCGATAATCACGACGTCGAGCGGCGCGAAGTCACGTTCCAGGTCCTCGGCGGCAAGGAGATTCGCGGTTACGTCGTCGCGAATCGCGGTATGCGGGCACGCGCCCGTCTCGACCGCGCGAATCCGCTCGGGGTTCAGTACGCCGGCCGACCGCAGGAATTTCGCATCTTCGTCGGTGTAGATATCATTGGTGATGACACCCAGTCGTAACTCATCGGCGAGCACCCGGCAGACGGTGGCGATCAGCGACGATTTGCCGGTGCCGACCGGTCCGGCGACTCCCAGGCGCAAGGCCCGCAACGGGGCCGATCCGGCGGAATCGGCTGGGTTAGAGTGATTTTCAGGCACGGAATAACCTTTGACTCAGGAGGGCATGAGCTTGCGCCCATCCCTCGGCTTGCGGGGCACCGGCTGCTGGTATCGCGGCCGGATCGACGAGGGCGGCAATATCCTCCACGGCGTCGTCGAGCACCGTACAGACATGCACGACCCAGCCGGTCACTTCGGCCGGGTCCCGAGGTTCAAGTTTCAATAAAGCCGCTGCCGCACTTGCGGTTTCGTCGTAGATGGCCAATCGCACCAGATCCCGTGGATCCATCCCCGACTCGGCCGCGATAACTCCGAGCACGATCGCTCTCGGCGCCGGCCTCGGCCACGAAGCGAGTTCGGCCAGCAGCGTCGACGACGGCCACAGATGGCCGGCGAGCCGCAGATAGCCTCGGCCCAGATGCCGCGCGGCGTCACGCAGCACATTCGAGGGTGTCCGCGCCGACCAGGCATGCACCACCGATTCCAGCCCAACCGGCTCGACCAGTGCCAAATGCCTTGCGACGACGGCAGTTCCGGCTTCGACAACGCCGGTTGACCGCGCTCGAGCGAGCAGGAAGTCGGGTACGTCACGAACCGGCAGCCCGGCTCGCAGCGCAGGTTCGAGACCGGCCGAATGCGCATGCCCTCCCGACGGCAACCGCGCATCGGCAAGCAGCATTGCGACGGTCGCCGAAGGCAATGGAAACGACAGTTCGGTCACAGCAACCCTCAGAACATCGAATAGAGTTGCGCCAGTGGTAGATCCGACGCGGGCGCCGGGACGACCGGTTCACCGTCGATGGCGATTTCGAAAGTGTCCGGGGCAATATCGATACGCGGCAACGCGTTATTGTTCTTCAAATCCGCCTTGCCGACGTCGCGGGTCGGCCGCACCGCGGCGAGTCGACGTCGAAGTCCGAGCCGGTGCGCCAGGCCATCGTCGAGCGCAGCGGGAGCTACGAACGAAATGGACAGGTCGGCACCAATAGCGTCGCCGAATGCCGGCCGCATCAGAATCGGTTGCGGCGTAGGGATCGACGCGTTGGGATCACCGAGCGCCGCCCAGACCAGGCCACCGCCTTTGATTACCACCGACGGTCGTACGCCGAAGAATTTCGGGTCCCACAGCACCAAGTCGGCGAGTTTGCCTATCTCAACCGAGCCGACCTCATGGTCGATGCCGTGTGCGATAGCCGGATTGATCGTGTACTTCGCGACATAACGCCTGGCCCGTTCGTTGTCGGCGGGCAGCGCGGAACCGAGCGGTCCGCGTCGCGCCTTCATTACATGCGCGACCTGCCAGGTGCGGGTGATCACCTCACCGATCCGCCCCATCGCCTGGGCATCGGACGATGTGATCGACAGGGCGCCGAGGTCGTGCAGGACGTCTTCTGCCGCAATTGTTGTCGCGCGGATTCGAGACTCGGCGAACGCGAGGTCCTCGGGTACCGCGGGGTTCAGGTGGTGGCAGACCATCAGCATGTCGAGATGTTCGGCGACGGTATTGACGGTATGCGGCAGGGTCGGGTTGGTAGATCCCGGAATGATATGCGGCAGACCGGCGATGGAGAGGATATCGGGAGCATGACCGCCGCCGGCCCCCTCCACATGGAAGGCGTGGATCGACCGGCCACCAATCGCGTCGATAGTCGATTCGACAAACCCCGCCTCGTTGAGGGAATCCGAGTGCAGTGCGACCTGAAGGCCCCACTCGCCGGCCGCGGTCAGTGCGGCGTCGATGGCGGCGGGTGTCGAGCCCCAGTCCTCATGGACTTTGTATCCCGCCGCACCGCCGAGAGCCTGTTCGGCCAAGCCTTCGACGGAGACGGTGTTGCCCTTGCCGAGCAGTAATACGTTGAGCGGCAACGAGTCCAGTGCGCGGTGCATCGTGGATAAATGCCACGCGCCGGGGGTAACCGTAGTGGCTTTCGATCCCTCCGATGGGCCGGTGCCGCCGCCGCCGATGGTGGTGATGCCGGTCGCCAATGCCTCGTGGCATTGGGACGGCGAGATCAGATGCACGTGCGAGTCGATCGCACCGGCGGTGAGGATCTTGCCTTCGCCGGCAATAACATCGGTTGACGGTCCGATGACCAGCGCCGGGTCGACGCCATCGGAAATATCGGGGTTACCGGCGCGGCCGAGCCCGACGATCCGTCCATCGCGAATCCCGACATCGACTCGCTCAATTCCCCACCAGTCCAGCACAACGACATTGGTGATCACCGTGTCGAGCGCGCCGTCGGCGCGAGACAGAGTCGACTGCGCCATCGATTCGCGGATCGATTTACCCCCGCCGAATATCGCTTCCTCGCCGCCCACGGTGCGGTCGGCCTCGATCTCGATCCAGAGATCGGTATCCCCGAGGCGCACTTGATCACCCGCGGTGGGGCCATAGATCGCGGCATAGCGCTCCCGGCTGATCGACACCATCAGCGATCCCCTTCGTCGAGTGCGGCGCGCGCCCCATTGCCGCGCTGCAGGCCCGGCACCCTCCGTGCGCCGGCCAAGGCCACCGCATCGAGTTGCCGAGACGCGCCCGGCTCGAATCTCTGTGACGTTCCCGACGGTATGTCGAGACGGAAGCCGTGCGCGGCCTGTCGGTCAAAACTCAACGCGCCGTTGGCGTCTGGCAGATGCAGGTGTGATCCAACCTGCACCGGCCGGTCCCCGGCGTTGACAAAGACCAGCGTTATCCGTTGCGCCGCAGTACGATCCGCGTTGAGTTCGATAGTTCCCGGGCGGACCCGAATAGCTCCCGGCCCGGTCGTCGATCCCGCAGCCATTACGCCTCCTCGATCGGATGATGCAGTGTCACCAGCTTGCGACCGTCGGGAAAAGTCGCCTCGATCTGAATATCGGCGATCATCTCGGCGACGCCGGGCATTACTTGCTCACGACGCAGCACAGCGCGTCCGGACTCCATGAGTTCGGCGACGCCCCGACCTTCGCGGGCCCGCTCAATCACCCACGTCGACAACAATGCGACCGCTTCGGGATAGTTGAGCAGTACCCCGCGTTCCAATCGATCCCGCGCCACCATGCCGGCCACCGAGAGCAACAGTTTTTCGGTGTCCCCCGGAGTCAGATGCATCGAGAGTCCATTCACGCGGAGCACCGCCGGGCGCGGTACGGATGCCGATGAGTTTGCCACCGATTAGCTCACCGCCACACCACCACCGGGCCGTCAGGCGACGTTTAGGCCGGTCACCGACCGACGGCTAACACGATCGGTACCGACGCGAAACATCGTGGTAACGCCATCAACCGGCGAACGGTCGTCGAGCATCATCGCGACGACCTGCGCGGACTGTCGGTCCCACCGCATACACTCAGCTGGAGATCACCGATCGAAAGGCCCACCCGCGTGAAATCGCTCCACCGCTTGTTCGCGTTCCCCGCCGTCGTCGTCGCGGTCCTCACCGTCGCGGGTCTGAGCGCCGCGCCGGCACCGGCGGCGCCGAAGAGTTCGATCGTCACCGTCGATCACGACAACGCGCGACAGGACACCGCATTGGTGTATTCGGCTGCGATGCGCCGCTCGGTGGCGGTAACCATCCTCAAGCCGCGCAACACCTCGAAACCCGCCCCGACGCTTTACTTGCTCAATGGCGCGGGCGGCGGCGAAGATTCCGCGACGTGGGGAGCGCGCACCAACTATACGAAGTTCTTCGCGGACAAGAATGTCTACGTCGTGACACCGATCGGCGGCGCATTCTCCTATTACACCGACTGGCAGCGACGCGATCCGGTACTCGGCGTCAACAAGTGGCAAACCTTCCTCACCAAAGAGCTTCCGCCACTCATTAATTCGCACTACAAGACCAACGGTGTCAACGCGATCGCCGGCATTTCGATGGCGGGCACGTCGGTATTCAACCTCGCTATCGCGGCGCCGAAACTCTATCGTTCGGTAGCCGCGTTCAGTGGCTGCGCACGCACCAGTGACCCTGTCGGCCAGGCGTATATCCGGATGGTCGTGGAAAGTCGCGGCGGTGGCACCATCACCAATATGTGGGGGCCATTGAATGGTCCGGGATGGCGCGCCAACGATCCCTATCTGAACGCGGCCCGACTGCGCGGGCTGAAGATCTACATGACGACGGGTACCGGATTGCCGGGCAGCCATGAGCGATTGACTGACAAGGCGATTGGCGGTGACACGTCGGCGTTGGCTAATCAGGTAGTCCTGGGTGGTCTCATCGAAGCGGGAATCGACCAGTGCACGTCGCAGATGGCCACACGTCTGGCGCAATTACGTATCCCTGCGCGGGTCACCAAGCGGGCCACCGGAACTCATTCCTGGAGCTATTGGGAAGAAGATCTGCACCGCACGTGGCCCTACCTGGCGCGGGATCTCCACGTTCGATAGGTGACCAGTACCTACTCGCGCTCTAACGACGGGGCGGTCGACGCGTAGATTGTGCATTCGCCACATCGAGTCAGCAAGTCGTGCTCGCAGCCAATCACATGTTCCAAGAACCGTTCGGCATCCTCAAGCTTCGCTCGCTGTTCCTTGATTCGCCGTAGGTGGTGTTCGATCGTTGTGGTCCTGTCCACCTCACCGCGGTGCAGCACCCGGCGAATATCCGACAGGCTCATGCCGACCTCCTGACATGCCCGCAGAACCTGCAATCGGCGCAGATGTTCATCCGTGTAGTCCCGATGACCCGACGCCAAGCGGTCGGGTACTACGACGTTCATCTCGTCCCAATGCCTGAGCGCGTGTATCGGTACCCCCAGGCGCTCGGCCGCCTGTCCAACTCTCATACGCCCATTGTGCCCTTGACCTCAGGTCGACCTGAGGTTCTAGGGTGGCGCCATGCAGCTAGCCGAATCACGATTGCCGACGCCGCGCTACGTCGAGTTCAGCGGTACAAATGTGGCCACATACGTACTCGAACCCGAACGATCGATGGGCGACGTCGTCTTCTGTCACGGCACGCCGTGGTCGGCGCAGGTGTGGGCCGACGTCGCGTACCGACTGGGGTCCAACTACCGAGTGTTCTTGTGGGATATGCCCGGATATGGTCACTCGATCGGACCGGCCGACACTCCGCTTGACCTCCCGACCCAGATGTCGAGGTTCAGCGAGTTGCTCGCTCACTGGGAGCTGGAGAGACCGCATGTCGTCGCGCACGACATCGGTGGAGCGGTGGCGCTGGGCGCACACCTGTTGCACGACAACGACTTTGCCGCGCTATTTCTCTGGGATGTCGTGACTCTCGCCCCCTGGGGTTCGCCCTTCTTCCGCCTCGTCGCCGATCACTCCGAGGTATTCGCCCAACTACCCGGTCCGCTGCACGCGGCCCTGGTGCAGGAATACATCTCCGCAGCAGCGCACCATCGACTCGACAGTGAATGGCTCGACCGCCTATGCCAACCGTGGCTCGGCGAATCGGGGCAGAGAGCGTTCTACCGTCAGATCGCTTCATTACGACCCGAGCACACAGAGCCCGTCGCCGACCGTCTGCCGCGAACGCGCTGTGGGGTCGAAATCGGCTGGGGCACCGACGATCCGTGGCTTCCCTTCGCCCAGGCAACCCGACTGCGCGATCAACTCCCCGGCGACCAGTCTGTCGTTCGCATCGAGGGCGCCGGTCACCTCACTCCAATCGAAACACCTATCCACGTGGGCGACGAGCTCGAAGAATGGCTCACCCGAACCGGCATAGCTCTCACCACGGACAATCGCGAGCATTCACCGAAAAACTAGAACTCGTTCTTGTTTTGGCTTAGGCTCGCCGCATGCACCTCTCGGGAAAGTCCGTTCTGATCACTGGCGGCGGTAGTGGCATCGGCGCCGGCATCGCAGCCGACTTGGCCGCGCACGGCGCGACAATCACCATCGCCGGACGCCGCGCCGACCGGCTAGCCGACGTCGCCGCGGCGATCAACCAGGCTCACCCCGGCGCCGCGTTGCCGCACGCCACCGATGTCACCGACGAAGCACAGGTCGCCGAATTGATCACTGCCGCAGTCGAACACGGCGGCGGGAAACTCGACGGCATCGTCTCCTGCGCGGGCGGCAGCGAGACCATCGGCCCGATCACCCAGATCGACTCCGACGCCTGGAAACGCACCGTCGACCTGAATATCAACGGCACCATGTTCACCGTCAAACACGGTGCCCGCGCCCTCGTCGCGGGTGGCGGCGGCGCAATCGTCGCGATCTCGTCGATTGCCGCGAGCAATACTCACCGCTGGTTCGGCGCCTATGGCGTCACCAAATCCGGCGTCGACCACCTGGTCGCGCTCGCCGCCGACGAACTCGGTCCATCAAATGTGCGCGTGAATGGAATTCGGCCCGGCCTCACACGTACCGAATTGGTCGCCGCCATCACCGAAAGCCCTGAACTGTCACAGAATTACGCCGACAACACTCCCCTGCCGCGCATTGGCGAGGTCGCCGACATCGCGAATCTGACCCGCTTCTTACTCGGCGACGAATCAAGCTGGATCACTGGCCAGGTCATCAACGTCGACGGCGGACAGATGTTGCGTAGCGGCCCCGATTTCTCCTCGATGCTCGCACCACTCTTCGGCGACGACGGCCTGCGTGGCGTGGTCGCGCAAGCGAATACCTAGGAGCTCTGGGCACCGATGTCTACCGCACCCATCGCCCACCAGATCGCCGGCACCACTGTCACGATGCCGGTTCACATTCGCGATGCCCGCTGCTTTGTGGCTGCCTTCACCGCCGACGTCGGGGCCGTCACCACCGCGATCGCCCACACCGGGCTGAGTCCACTGCGCATCAGGCCGGGTGTAACCGGCGAGGGCCGCACGTTATGCATGCTTGTCTTCGTCGACTACATCGACGGTGATCTGGGCCCCTACAACGAATTCGGTGTCTGCTTTCTGGTCAACCCACCCGATGGCGGCCCAGCGAGCGGATCGTTCTCGTCTCTCAAGTCACTTGTCGCCGGCGACGCCCGTGCGCTGGTCCACCATTTGCCGGTTGACGGAGAGTTCACGCTGGCCGCTGGCCGCGGTATCTGGGGTTTCCCCAAAACACTCGCCGACTTCACCGTCAACCACGATGCCGCGACCAAACGGGGCACGGTGCACTCCGATGGGCAGCTCGTCGTCGACCTGAGTGTCCGTCGAGGTATTTCGATGCCGGCGTCATCCGCGTCGGATAACGTTGTGCTGCATGCCTATTCACATTTGGATGGCATCACGCGTGCAACCGATTGGCGGCTCACCGAAACTACCGGAACGCGCACGCGGGTAGGCGGCGCGAAACTCACGTTGGGCAGCGGACCGATCGCCGACGAACTGCGTGCTCTGAAACTCTCGCGTCACGCGTTGATGGCGTCGTCGGTCGACCACATCTCAATGACATTCGAGGAACCGGAAGTGGTTACCAGTCTTCGATCGACGTAAAGCCATCTTGAAGTGCACGGATGAGCAAGTGCGCTTTGGTGGGGGCGGGCCGGCCGACCTCCGCGTATTTGTCACGTATCCGCGACACATGGGTGCTCACCGTCGCAGACGAGATGAATAGCGCCTTGGCGGCATCGCGTTTGGACTCGGTGACCAGCCAGGCCAGCAGCACCTCGATCTCGCGTGCGGACAACGCGGGCCGCGGAATCCGCCGCACCACGACGATGTCTTCGATAGCGAGGACATCTGTGCGCGCCCGTCCAGATAGCGGTAGCGCGACGACATTTGACGTCGTATTCGATGCGGCATGCTCAACGCTGACAGTCACGGACCGCTCCTACATTTCAACCTTGAGATAGCCACACAGTAGGGACCATCGAAGGTAATTCTGACGATTTCCGTTGAGACTAGTAGTCCCAACCTCGGACAGCACATCATGAGTCGCACAATATGTTTCGCGATGATTACAAACGATCCGCCACTCCCCTTAAGCTGGCCATATGAGTAATCTCGAATCAGCCCCCACCGAGATGATCTGCTCGCCAACCGCCCCGGATACCGATCACGCCGGTCTGCGCGTTCACGTGCTGACCTCGCGTGACGTTCCGCTCGGCGGTCCACGTGCGATGACGGTTCACCGAACCATCCCCCAGCGGGATCGATCCCTTATCGGCGGCTGGTGTTTCGCAGACCACTACGGCCCACAAGACGTATCGACCGGTTCGGTTCCCGGAATCGACGTTCCGCCGCACCCTCATATCGGTTTACAAACCGTGAGCTGGTTATTCAGCGGCGAAATCGAACATCGCGATACCAACGGTGTGCACGCGATGGTGCGCCCGGGCGAGCTGAATCTGATGACCGCCGGGCGGGGCATCGCGCACACCGAGGTATCGACGCCGGAAACCACTGTGCTGCACGGTGTCCAGCTGTGGGTTGCGCTGCCCGCCGACGCCGCGGAGGTCGACCGCGACTTCGCCCACTATGTGCCGCCCGCCGTCAACGTCGACGGTGCGGTCGTCCGGGTGTTCCTCGGCGAACTCCTCGGCTCGACATCGCCGGTCGCCACCTTCAGCCCGCTCCTGGGCGCTGAACTTGTCGTCGATGCCGGCGCGACGATCGACCTCGACGTGGATTCGACCTATGAACACGGAATCCTGGTCGACTCCGGCACCCTGCGGATCGTCAATGCGGCCGAACCGCTCGACGTCGCGCGGACCGAGATGGCCTATATCGGCGTGGGCGCCAAGGTAATTCGACTGACCAATACCAGCGCGCAGCCGGGACGACTGATCGTGCTCGGCGGGGAACCACTCGGTGAGGACATCATCATGTGGTGGAATTTCGTCGGCCGCACACATGAGGAAATCGTCGCCGCGCGGGACGCCTGGATGGCTCATTCGGACCGTTTTGGGCAGGTACGTGGATACGAAGGCGATATCCAGCATCTTCCCGCCCCGGCCCTGCCTGGAACGCGGCTGCGAACACGCGACAACAAGCCGGGGCAGGCGTGATGACTTCACTGATCCATGACTGAATCCGCACTCTCCGGCCGCTGGGCTACCCAGCCGCTCACCACCGACCGGTTCGACGACTTCGCCGACGTCGTCAATAGGACTCGACGAAAGACGCACTGCTGGTGCACGACTCACCGCCTTTCCGCTGGTGAGATAGAAGGGTGCGGGGGCCGTGAGGCCGCAATGCGAACACTCGCGGCGTCGCCCCAGCCGCCGGGCGTCCTCACTTACCTCGACGACGCTCCGGTCGGCTGGTGCAACATCGGTCCGCGGACGCAGATCACCCGACTGACGAGGTCCACTCTGATCCCCGCGATCGACGACCTGCCGGTATGGTCAATCGTCTGCACAATCGTCCGGGCCGGCTACCGCAAACGCGGTGTGACACAACGACTTATCCTCGGAGCCGTCGACTACGCGGCGTCCCGCGGGGCGCCGGCGGTCGAGGTATATCCCGTTGATCCACCAGCACGAATGGACCTGACAATGGCATTTGTCGGGGTCAAGCGCATGTACGACGTCGCGGGCTTCGAGGTGGTTGGTTCGACGAACGCGGTGGCCGGCGGGCTGCCGCGGCTGATCATGCGCAAATACCTTCACGCTGAAGGTGTGAACTCGCGGGTCAATGTCACAAATGTCCCGTAGGATAAGCCACCATGACGCGACGAATACTGACAATTTTCTGTGGCCTGGCGATGGTACTGGGGGCGTCAACCCTTGTCACGGCCCCACAAGCCCAAGCCGCTGGCTGCCCAAACGTAGAGGTGATCTCGGCCCGCGGCACCCTTGAACCGGGTGCGCCGATGGGCCTGACCGGGCTCGCCTTCGCCGCTGCGGTCCGGAGCACGCTACCGGGCAAGTCAGTGCGTGAGTACGGCGTGCCCTACCCGGCGAGTGGCAACTTCGCCAACCGCCTGGCATTCGCTCACGAGGTGCTGAACGGAATCAAGGTCACGCAGAACCGGATCAAGTACCTCGCAGCGACCTGCCCACGCACACGCATCGTGCTCAGCGGCTACTCGCAGGGAGCAGTCGTGATTGGCTATGCTCTCAATCCCGGTATCTCTGTCCCGGCACAGTATGAGAGGTACCGCCGGTATGCCCCGGCACGACTGCCGGCGTCGGTCGCCAAGCACGTGGCTTCGGTCGTGCTGTTCGCACCTCCGTCGGCCCGCTTCATCCGTGGTGCGGGAGCTCCGCCGGTCCAGATAGATCGGCTCTACGCCCGCAAGACCGTCCGCTACTGCATCCCGGGCGACACCATCTGCAACGGCGCTCCGCTTGGACGGCCAAACGCCCTGCACGTTCTGTACACGGTCAACGGCGACGCATTGGCCGGAGCGCGATTCACCGCCGCGCACCTATAGCGCCGCCGAGCAATCTCGCGAAGTTGTCGATCCCGGTCGCCTCGGCATTGTTCGAGGCGACCGGCTCGACCACCGACCGTGGCGTCAACACGCCATCTGCGGCATCGGCCCCCACTGAACGGGCCAATTCGTTTGCCGCACGGCCAATTCGATCACTGAGCATAGCCGTGTCGCCGGTGTTGCCCGACCAGTCCTGCGATGCCGCGTACACACCGGTCGGCATCACGACGGCGCGCAGGTAAGCGAATAGCGGTCGCAGCGCGTAGTCGAGCACCATCGAATGTCGGGCGCTGCCGCCGGTAGCGGCGATGAGAACCGGCTTGCCGGCCATCGGCTCGACCTCGACGAGGTCGAAGAACGACTTGAAGAGCCCACTGTAAGACGCATTGAACACCGGCGTGGCAACGATGAGCGCATCGGCACGATGGACGGCGTCAAGGGCGGACCGCAGGTCGCCGACACCGAAACCCGACGTCGTGGAATTGGCGATCTCAACGGCCAACTCACGCAGATCGAGCACCGTGGTGTCGACCCGAAGCCCTTGACCCGCAACGCCTTCGACAAACTCGGCAGCCAGTCGATCGGCCAGCATCCTCGTCGACGAGGGATCGGAAAGCCCGGCGTTGACGACGACCAACCGCCGCTGTGACTCATGGGTCATGCCCGCACCTGACCTTTCTCACTCTCGCGCGCGGCGACGAGCGACGCGTGCGTCGGAGCGTCGGGTACCTCCGCCGCCCGCCCGTCGGCGAATCCCCTGCGCAATTCGGGCAGTACCGCTCCCAGCTCGTCGAGCTGTTCGAGGACGGTCTTAAGTGGCAGCCCCGCGTGATCGACAAGGAATAGCTGCCGCTGGTAGTCGCCGAAGGTATCGCGGAAACTCAGGGTCTTGTCGACGAATTCCTGCGGGCTGCCGACGGTCAGCGGCGTCTGGGAGGTGAACTGCTCCAGCGTGGGGCCGTGACCGTACACCGGTGCGTTGTCGAAGTAGGGGCGGAATTCACGCACCGCGTCCTGACTGTTCTTACGGATGAAGAACTGTCCACCGAGACCGACAATGGCTTGGTTCGCCGCACCGTGCCCGTAATGCTCGTAACGTTCGCGGTAGAAGTCGATCAGCCGCTGGAAATGCTCCTTCGGCCAGAAGATGTGGTTCGCGAAGAAGCCGTCGCCGTAGTAGGCCGCCTGTTCGGCGATCTCCGGCGACCGGATCGATCCGTGCCACACGAAGGGCGGCACATCGTCGAGCGGCCGAGGGGTCGAGGTGAACGACGTCAGCGGAGTACGGAATTTCCCCTCCCAGTCAACAACATCCTCAGTCCAGAGCCGTCGCAGCAAAGCGTAGTTCTCGATGGCGAGCGGAATTCCCTGTCGGATGTCCTTGCCGAACCAGGGATAGACGGGCCCGGTGTTGCCACGCCCCATCATCAGATCCACCCGACCGTCGGCCAAATGCTGAAGTGTCGCATAGTCTTCGGCGATCTTGACCGGATCATTGGTGGTGATCAGCGTTGTCGACGTCGACAGGAGCAGGTTCTCGGTCTGCGCCGCGATATAGGCGAGTGTCGTCGTCGGCGATGACGGGATGAATGGCGGGTTGTGATGCTCACCCGTCGCGAAGACGTCGAGACCCACTTCTTCGGCCTTCTTGGCGATAGCCACCGTCGCCTTGATGCGCTCATGCTCGGTCGGCGTGGCGCCAGTGGTGGGGTCAGTCGTGACGTCGCCGACGGTGAAGATGCCGAACTGCATATCTCACTCCTTCTCGATTTACTCAAATCTGAGCTACACACGGATCAACCGGACCGCAGTCCGAATAATTCCCGACATAGCCGACGCGACTGCCGCGCATCGAGACATGGATCACGCGGCCTGGCCGCCAGGCGCCCAGGCTGCGGGTTTAGGCTGTGCTTACTAACCGATTGAGGAGTTGGAAGTATGAACCTTCGTAAGACTGCCGCCGCAGCCGCCATCGTCGGGGCCGCCGTATTCGGTGTCGCCGCCTGTAGCAATAGCGAGGAGGCCAGCGACGCCACCGGCACCACACCCAGTGTGATCACCGACTCGAGCACCACGTCCGCAGCAGCGTCCGAACTCTCTGCCGCCGACGCCCAGGCCACCCTCCGCAAGGCGATCGACCCGAAGACTTCTTCGGCCGACCTCGACGCCGTGGTCGACACCACCAACTCCGGCACCAAGGCCGCGCTGCAGCTATTCGCCAAGGGCGCATCGATGGGCGGCTACACCCCCGAGATCTTCACTGTTAAATCGGTCGCCGCCGACGGTGCGGATAAGGCAGTCGCGACCGTATCAGTCGCGAGCCCGCACGCACCGCAGCCAGTCGACATCAAACTGACCTACGTCAAGACCGCCGATGGCGCGTGGAAGCTCTCCGCCGACGCGGTAGCCCAGCTGTCATCGATGGCTGGTGGACACGGCCACTGATTCTTTGCCCCACCGCTGAGATATGTCCCGAGGATGCGGCAGACGCTATATAGACGTCTGACCAGTCCTCGGGACATATCTTTGCGGTAAGTCGAGACATTCCATCTGCGTCACAGTGAGCGCTCGGACCGTCCGGATCCGCAGGCCGAGCGACTCCGGTTGGCCGTCGAGTGGGAAGACTCGCGTCTGCCGATCCCATTCGAACTCGGCGCGGACGTTGCCAATCTCCCGCCAAATACCTTGCGTATCAAGCACTTCGACATCCCACTGGGCCACCCCGGCCGACAGTGGTGTGATCGTATAGTGGCTCACTCGGGTCGCTCTATCAAAGCACCAGCCCAGCACCTCACCTGCCGCGAGGTCGGCGCCCGGCGTCGACGAATCGTCGTCAAACGCCCGCATATCCCCTATTGCGCATCGAGCGTCTCCTGAGATCAGATCAATTGGTACAGAAGGAAATTCACCGCTACAGGTAATCGACTGTGGCGTCGATGCGGCAGCCCACATAGACGGACTCGGACCGAGGTCGAATTCGATACGCGCCCCCCTTGACAATCGAGCGCGGTCAATGACAATCTGCGACCACGGTTCGCCGTCGATGCGGACAGCCTGAATGTACACATTGTCGCCGCCGGCATCTGGAGCAAGAATCTCGATTATCGATCCGTTCTCCAGGCGCCATGACATCCGGCGGAAACTGGGCGCGCACAGCACATACTGGCCGGCACCAACGGTCAGCGGATACAGACCCGACGCCGCGAACAGATACCAGGCAGACATCTCACCGTTGTCCTCATCACCCGGATACCCTTGGCCCACTTCCGATCCCAGAAACAATCGCCGGACGGCTTCGGAAACTATTCGCTGCGTCTTCGCATGAGCGAATGATCCGGGACGAGACGCGAACGCGTACATGAACGGGATATGGTGCGCCGGTTGGTTGGATAGCGCGAGCATCCCCATCCGCGTGTCTCGGGCTTCGCGCATCTCGTGAATGACCACGGGATAGCCTCCTCGGAATTCCTCGCGGCCGGTCTCTTGCTCGACGTAGAAGGCGTCGAGTTTAGCTTCCAACGCATCTTGGCCGCCATGCAACGCGGCCAGCCCGGCACCATCGTGGGGCGCGGTGAAAGCTGTTCCCCAGGCGTTGGTCTCGGTGTAGTCGGTGCCCCACATTCGCGGGTCGAACCGCCCACCACGCCATGCACCGTCGGCTTCTCGGCCACGGAAGAAGCCAGCCTCGGTGTCGAACATCAGAGCGTACCGACCCGCTCGCGCGGTGAACCACGTTGTGTTGGTGACGAATTCGGCATGGCGAGGATGATCCGGATACTGCTCTGCCAGATACTCGGAGAATGCCGCGATCGCCGCATCGTTGATGGCGGCATCGACCGTCCAGCTCATGCCCTCGTGGGTCTGGGTATCAGCGAAGCCGGTGAACAACGATCGATTCAGACCCTTACGTCCCACGCGCGGGTCGTCCGACGGCGTCGTGGCATTGCGTAGGCAAGAGTCGTAGGCGTCGAGGATATCGAACCCCGCGTCGGCTAATCCGGCCAGCGCCGCATCGGCGAAAACCGCGTCACTGCACGTGCCGGTCATGATGTCGGCCGGTCCCGGTGCCGACCATCGACTCACCCATCCGCCCGCACGATAGTGTTCGACGAAACCATTCAGCAGGCGCGCGGTCTCGTTGGGCGCCAACAGGGTTCGCAGCGGCCAGCTGGCGCGGTAGGAATCCCAGAAGCCGTCTGTCACGCTCAGCCGACCGTTGACGATGACTCGCCCCGTCCGGGTGGGACGATCTGGCTCGGCGGGATCGCCGAACGGACTCGCATAACACCAGTCGGGTTGGTTCGCGCTGCCACGATTCTCGGCAGCGGTCGTAGGATACAGATTCAGGCGGTAGAGCGACGAGTACAGCGTCGTCAGTTGGTCCGCGGAGGCGCCCGCGACGTCGAGTACCGACAGGGCGTCGAGCCAGCGCTGCCGCGCGCGCCGCATCACGGCGTCGAATCCCCCTCCCGCACGGTCGAATTCGAGATTCCGCCGCGCCTGATCGACGCTAATAAAAGATGTGCCGACCGCGTATGTCACCGGACCGCGTGACGTATCGACGGCAATCGAGCCGAGTACCGCGGCGCGCTCACTGCCCGGATAGGTATGTGTATCAAGGATTTTCGCATCCACTTCGACGTAGACGTACATACGCGGTACCCGGACCAGGCCGCCGGGACCGTCGACGTAACCGGTGATCGCATTGTCCGACAAATTGAGTGCGCCGTCGTCATCGAGTTGATCGAAGATCAACGAACCTGTGCCGCTCTGATCGCCACCCTCCCGCGAGTCCGGATAGGTAGCCCGCAGCCACACCGAATGCGTACCAGCGGTCAACTCCGCGAACAGCGAACGCCCATCGCCAACCTCGAGCGTCACCGCGTACAGATGCGGTCTGTCGTATTCGACGTCATGGTCGAAAGCGAGCGCACGCGCGGCACGATCGGGGTTGGGTCGCGCCAACACGCTCGGAAAGAACTGGAAGACACCGCGATCCCCCATCCACGGCGACGGGATATGCGACGTGGCGAAGGACTGCAGATAGGGCCGGACCGATTCGCCGTCGACGCGGGACGCCTCATGATACGAGTACGGCCAGCCGCGATTGCCGCCGTCGGTCATCGGCAGACCGAACACGAACGGGTGTGGCCCGGCCGCCACCAGAGGTGCGCAGTTCCCGCGCGAGAAGCGGTCGGACGATTGCGTACCGCGAGTGGTGCGGACATGGTCGAGTACGTCATCGATCGGGGCGGTCGCGGATTCGACGCGGACTGCGTCGAGATGGCCGAGGAGACGGCGTCGGTCCGCCGAGCCATCGACGCGGTCGGAGATCAGAACCACCAACTCGACGTGATCGACCGTGGACCCGGCGAATCTATTCAGCGGGAATGACTTTCGGGTCCACTGATCGACCGAGATCGTCTTGGAATCGTATTGCGCGCGAGGATCGCACGGCACGCCGTGATGATCGGCGACATCGGCATCTGAAAGGCGCGATCCGTCGAGGAACACAATGTCGAGACATACTGCCGTTGCCGCATAGGAATCGCGGACGTCCGGTTCGGCAGCATCGAAGATTGGATGCAGGACATAAGACACGACGGTATCGGGCGCGATGGTGACACCTTCGAGTCCGGTGCGCTCGACGATGAGGCCGACGAGGTCGCCCGCGTCACCGACGACGTCGTACCGCCACGGGTACGCCGACATGAGACCTACCCCCGGCTTGGCGTTGACCGGATGCGCTGGTCCTTCAGCGCGCGCAAGTGTCGCTCGGATGCTGTTCACGTCTTCAGACCTAGCACATGAAGTCACACCACACCGCCTCGATAAGATGGGCGTCGCAAGATGAGGGGGCAGGACGAGAGGGGCAGCAATGCCTGAGAACGTTTACCGCTACGTGGCTCTGGGTGACTCATTCACCGAGGGCGTTGGTTATGACGACCCTACGCGGCCCAACGGGGTCCGAGGCTGGGCCGATCGAGTAGCCGAAGAACTCGGCAAAACCCGCGACGTCGAGTACTCCAATCTAGCCATCCGCGGGTGGCTCCTCGACCAGATCGTGGATAGCCAGTTGGAGCGGGCCATAGAGCTAAAGCCCGATCTAATCACCATTTCCGCTGGCGGCAACGATATGCTGCGGCCCGGGTTCGACGTCGACGCGGTCATCGGCAGATATGACGCACTGTTGGGGCGGTTGGCGACTACCGGAGCACAGATCGTGGTGTTCACCATGGTCGACGGATCATCTTTCCCGGTACTGGGTCATTTACGTTCCCGAGCACTCGCGTTCAACGCCGCGATCCGCGACATGGTGCGTCGGCATGATGCGACGCTCGCCGACTTCTTCGCGTTCACCGGCTTCGACGACCTGCGCATGTGGTCGTGGGACCGGCTGCACCTCAATACCTCCGGCCATACGCTGATGGCAGCTAATGTGCTCGACGTACTTAACGTCGAACACTCGGCGCCGCGGCCGAGCTTGGGTCCGCGACCATCCAAGTCGGTCATCGCCCGCAGAATCGATGACGCGGTGTGGACCCGCAAATTCCTCGTGCCGTGGATTGGACGCCGCCTGAACGGGACGTCGTCGGGAGACGGGCTGAGTCCGCGATACCCCGACTATGTGCGACTGGACGAGTTGGTCTGAGACCTCGCAGGATTATCCAGTTTGGACGGCGAGTGTGACGGCTGGACGAGGCTGCCAGATGTCAGTCGCCGGTTGAGATCCGAGCCGCACCATCTGGCGATCCTCCTGGCGGTGTGGCCGCCACAGCGCAATGCCGTCCATGTCTGGTTTTCCGGTTCTCGCCAGTGAGACCAGTGCCTGTTGTTCGAGCGCCGCCACACGACGGTCGTTCTCGGTTGGCGTCGCGGCGGCATCGGGTTCGATGTGGTCACGATCGTGCAAGAGCATTCCGATGTCGGTACCGTGCATCGCTCCGACATCCTGGAGTGGAAACGATTCCGCTGTGTAGTCAAACATCTCGAACCACGCCAAACCTCCGCCTTCCTCATGCGCGGCTAACAGTTTCGCTGAATCCGCAAAGAAGGTCACGTCTGAAAGCAGGTCGACGTCCGGGTCGCGGCCGGGCGCGGTCTGTCGTCGATACGTCTCGGCGAGAGCGGCGAACTCCGTCGAGGTTGCCGATTGTGTTGCCACCGCGTCGCTGGCGCCACCTTCTTTGAGGACGTTCCACATCGCCGCCTCGTCGGCGGTGTTCGACACGAGTAGCGGAATATCCCGCGCCGCGCCGGCCGCGATGGCTTCCAGCGGTGGCTGCGGAATCAAGTCACCATCAATGACCGCCGAGTACCGAACGGCCTCGGTCTCACCAAGTTTCTTGTGCGCGTAGCGCAGACGCACGTTGGACATCGTCAGGAGATCGTCAACGGTTACCGAAGGACCGAGGACGTCGAGAAGACGTCTAGTCAGTTCGGTAGCCGTTTCGGGATCGACGGGATGCGTTGCGCCGCCACTGTAAATGGCGGCCTTATGTAGCAGTCCACGCGACGATGGGATGCCCAGGAGAGTGCCGATGTTATAGCCCCCACCCGATTCGCCAAACACTGTGACATTGGTGGGATCGCCGCCAAATCTCTTGATGTTGTCCTGGATCCATTCCAGAAGCAGAAGCTGGTCTCGGACAATCTGATTTCCAGTGTCTGCGTATTGAGAGTCGAAGCCGCCAAGGTAGAGGTGGCCCCAGATTCCAAGGCGGTAGTTGGCCGTCACGATGACGCAATCATGCTGTGCCGCATAGACTCTCGGGTTTCCGTATGGTGAACTACCGGAGCCGAGCATATGACCGCTCGGATGAAACCAGACAAGAACGGGTCGATTGTGATCATCGGCGTTCGGCGACCACACGTTGAGTCGTAGACAATCCTCTGATTCGCGGGCGTCGGGATCCACGATTCGCAGCATCATGGGCTCGTCTGTCATCGGCAACTGCCAACAGATGTCGCCGAAGGCCGCCGCGGGCCGCACGCCATCCCACGGCGCTGGCGGTACGGCGGGCCTGAACCGCCTCGAGCCGCCGGTACTTTCGCCATACGGGATACCTCGCCACACAGGAATTCCCATATCCTCGGTTCCTTGAACGCGCCCAGACGTCGTGGTCACGATGTGCTCGGTCATCAGTAAATGCCCTCAATCACTTTCTGCCCATCGAATTGCTCCACGGGTTTGACGGCTGACACCGAATCGCCAAGTGCGCCTACAGGTCCCGGAACTCGAATCGCGGTGTCCCGCTCAAGATTGTTGGGCAGGAACACCCCTTTGGTCACCGTATGCATCAGTACCTGGCCACGCTGTCCATAGTCGACCGGCTCACCTGTTACCGAATCCACGACGCGCATCGTCATATATGGCTCGGCGGGATCGAATATCGTGTCATCGTCTTCGCCGACATTCGGGCGCGGCTCGGTACCGCCAACGGCGATGGAACTGGCGTAAAAGCCAGTGAATTCGATCCCCGGAAAATGGACCTGCTCGAATTCAAACCGTTCGTCGACGGTCATATGTGCTCCACCCCAGCTGATGCTCTTGACGGTGGCCCGCACGAGGTCGGCGAGGTCGCTACGCTTCACGAGCGCGCGCAACATCGGCGGCGTGGTCAACAGGCGTTCGATGTTCTGACTGCGCAGGATGAAACCCGCCTGGTCAAGAATGTGATCCACGTAGGCCTGCGCATGTTCCACATCACCATCGGCGACCAGCTTCTTTACCCACCGCGGATCCATGTCAACCGAAAAGAACAACGCGCCGTAGTGCTCAGCCGCGATTCGCTGAAGCACACCGGCGGCGTGTGGGCCGCTCGGGAACATCGACAACGTGGAGAGATCGCCGGCAAACGCGCCATCCTGGCGATTGAGCATCTTCTGAACCCAGTCTTCCATGAAGATGATCCGCTTCGGCGCACCTGTGGTGCCGCCGGATTCAAAGATGCGCGGCGCCGGGTACGACGGCCCGTACCCGCGTGGAATCAGGTCGCGCACGTCCACCGTTCGCAGCTCATCAAGGACGTAAGGAAAACGGGATAGATCGTCATAACTGGTTATGTCACGCACCGGATCGAAATCGAACTCACGTGCGCGCCGGAGCCAGAACGGTGACCCCGTGTCCTCCCCGAAATGCCACGTCAACGCCACCTTCAGATATTCGATCTTATCCTCAGGTTCGCTCATCGGGTCGAGCACTGACCAATCGGATCCCAGCGATGTCGACATGAATTCCTCCCAATACTTCCTCAGCAAAGATCTAGTAGTTAGCAATACTACATAAAAGCGGGGAGTTGTCCACGGTTAAATCGGTCGACCGCACGTTTGGTGAAAGTTGGCATTGACCGCGTCCGCCTTGGGGCTAGCTACCATCGGGTGAGCCGCTGAGCGAGTAAAGGAAGTGTGATGTCCAGACCGCGCAAAGATGCGCTTCGTAATCGTCGACTCTTGGTTGTGGCCGCGAAGGAAGTGATTGACGAGGACGGCCTGAACGCCTCACTTGATGACATCGCTCGGCGCGCGCGGCTGGGTAACGCAACTCTGTACCGCCACTTCCCATCGCGAGATGCGTTGTACGAGGCAGTATTTGAGGACTTACACGAGTGCGTGACTAATATCGACGGTCGCGTGGCGCAGGCGCAGTCAAGTTGGGACGGCTTTGTCGGCTACCTCGTGGAACTGGTTCGAGAATTCGCTCAAAGCCGCGGTGCGTTGGAGATACTCACCGAGGGAGATCGGCATTCGGATGCGTTCGATGCGCTGCGCTCCCACATCAATAGCACTGTTCAGATGTGGACGGCCCGAGCGCAACAGGCGGGTGCCATGCGCCACGACGTCACACACAATGACGTACTCGTATTTCTAATCGGCATTGGACGCTTGGCAGTGGCCGCGGAACTGGACGGCCACTCACACCTATGGGAACGACAACTACGTCTGATGTGCGATGGCCTGCGAGAAACAAGCCCATCACCCGAACTGCCGGGGCCAACTGTCACCGATCGCGAGCGCGATAGCCTAATGGAGAATCTGAAGCGCCGCCGGTAATCGATCCGCCCCTGATCCGTGGCGGCACCGACGGAGAATTACGGCGAAGATTGAGAAGAAATGACGGCTAGCCAACCGCGTGTAGGCGACCGGACGAACCGCCCTCGATATCGCGGCCGAGCCACATCACCATGTCGCGGATGGCGTCGCCGATCTGCGGCGCCGACAACTTCGCCACATTCGGCATCGCGTTGAGGAGGCCGGCAACAAGCGCGGAACCTGAACTCAGACCATGTGCTGTAACAACGTCCGAATAGTCACCGATAACACTGTCGAGGCGTCCGAAGCTGACGGCATCGCCGCTATGTCGCACAGCCGTGAGGCTAGGCGCGATCTCAGCGCGATGCTGAATGTGCTCGAGCACTTCGTTCATTGCTACCTCCGGCGACGGTTTGCGACCTTGCCTAGTTGGGTACTCCCACCGAATGACCGTGGATGTTGGGGATAGTTTGCCATGCGCTGGACTTTCTCGCGAAGGCAAATGTCTGATATCGGCGACCAAATATAGATTTGTGAGCAAAATCACGTCAGTCAGCTTGTGACTGGACACTATCAATGTTAAACGTGTGACTGCCGTGCCAGAAGCGCCTGACATAACTCGATGCCTGGTTGTAACGGAATCGATGCGGCACAACCAGGCATCGTCGACCCCAGCGTCAGGCGCCGGAGCCGTTCCGCGAGGCGGCGTCAGCCTCCATAGCGTCGATCAGGCTCTTCGGGCGAAGGTCGGTCCAGTTCTCCTCGACATATTTCAGGCACGCCTCGCGGCTGTCCTCGCCAAAGACTTTGGTCCAGCCGGCAGGGATGTCGGCGAAGGTCGGCCACAGTGAATGCTGGTTCTCGTCATTCACCAACACGAAGAAGCGGCCGTTTTCGTCGTCGAATGGGTTCGTCATATCTCAGTTCTCCTTCTGCTCAGTACTTAAGGTTAGTGCTCACGGGAACGCTTCACGATGTTGGGTTGGGCTATCCTAACTTCCGACCTTTCAAGGGCTTCCTGTACGCGTGGGCCGATAACCGCGAGCGACCGTGCGTCGGCCATCCCAAGATGATGGGTGTCGACGTCGACATTCTCGATCGCTCCTGTCACATAGAGTCGCCAGCCGCTGGCGATGATCCGCGGGTCCGCCTTATCTCTCGTGGCGGTGAACACCTGGATGGACCCGGCGAACAGGCCGGGCCGGAATCCGACGGAGATGTCGGGTGCCGCCGCGAAGCTCTCCATAATCGAGTCGACCACATTGTCCGCCAACAGCCCCATCCCCGCGATCTGACCGCGGATGATGCTCGCGACGTCCTCCGGAGTCACCGCGCTGACGGTTTCGTCCAGATCGAACAAATCTCGCCAACCACCTAGAACATCGGTCACATCGCTTGCCGGCGTTACATCAATGTCAATCGGATCCGGTTGCCCGGCGTCGATGCTGGGTTCATTGACGAGGTCGCCCTCGGGCAGCGAGTCCATGATGCCGAGATAGGCGACATGCTCACCCTGGCTCTGTAGCAACGTCGCCATCGCGTGCGCGATGACGCCGCCGACCGACCAGCCGAGAAGATGATAGGGCCCGTGCGGTTGCACGCGGCGAATCTCCTCGACGTAACGGGCGGCCAAGGTATGGGCGTCTGTCACCGTGGGCTCGTCGTTGACCACATGCGGATCCTGCAGCCCGTACAGTGGCCGGTCGCCGATATACGGCGCGAACCCGCCATAGAACCACGCCAGTCCACCTGCCGGGTGGACACAGTACAGCGGCGGCAACGAACCATCACCGCGCAAAGTAATCAAGACGTCGTCGGTGAGCCCGGTCCCCTCCTCCACTCGCTTGGCGAGCTGGCGAACCGTCGGATCGCTGAATAGCCAACGCAATTCGAATGGGAGACCGCGATCGTGCGCCCCCGATACGACCCGGGTCGCCGACAATGAGTTGCCACCCAGATCGAAGAACGAGTCAACGACGCTGACCCGCTCGACGCCGAGCACCTCGGCGAACACGGCGGCAATGGCCTCCTCGACGCCACTCTCGGGCGCGACATACTCGGCGCCGGACTGCTCGAAATCGGGCAGCGGCAACGCCTTTCGATCCAATTTTCCGTTTGCCGTCAATGGCAGGCGTTCGACGATAACAATCTGATCCGGCACCATATAGCCCGGCACAATCTGGCCGACTGCAGACCGCAGCCGCTGGGTATCGGGTATCTCCGCGCCGTCGGTGACAACGTAGCCGATCAATTGCTCTCCGCGGCCGGCCAATTCGACAACGCGCGCCGCAGCCCCGATCACGCCGGGCGAGGTCAGCAACGCCGCTTCGATCTCACCGAACTCGATCCGGAAGCCGCGTAACTGAACCTGCGCATCGCCGCGTCCCAGATACTCGATATCGCCGCCGACTCGACGTGCCAGGTCACCGGTGCGATACATCCGTGCCCCCGACCGATCGTAGGGGTTCGCGACGAACCGCGCGGCGGATAGGCCCGCACGATTGAGATAGCTCTGCGCCAATTGCCCTCCGGCGACATACATTTCGCCAATCATGCCCTCGGGGACCGGCCTCAGCCGCCCATCCAGGATATGGATCCCCAACGACGCCAGCGGCCGTCCGATGAAACTCGGATCGTCGGCCGAAACCGAATCGGCGGCCAGGGCCCGGAAACTCACGTGCACGGTGGTCTCGGTGATGCCATACATATTCACCAGTTGTGCTGGATCGTCCGGATTGTCGTCGAACCAGCGGCGAACCTGCTCGAAACTGAGCTCTTCGCCGCCAAATACGATGTACCGCAACGACAATGGCATGTCGCCGCGGCCCACTCCACGACGTCGGGCCTGCGCGAATTGATAGAACGCCGACGGCGTTTGCGACAACACTGTTACGCGCTCGCGGACAAGCAATCCGACGAACGCATCCGGGTCGCGTGCCACGTCGCGGTCTACGATCACCAATCTGCCGCCGGACAGCAGCGGTCCCCATAGCTCCCATACGGAGAAGTCGAAGGCATACGAGTGGAACATCGTCCAGACGTCATCGGCCCGGAACTCGAAATCGTCTGCCGCCGTGTCCATCAGAGTCACCACATCACGGTGGGTGATCTCGACGCCCTTTGGCCGACCGGTCGATCCCGACGTATAAATCACATAGGCGCGCGCATCGGCGGGCACCCGGACCGGAACGTGATTCGCACCAGATTCGGCGAGATCTGTGACGTCGGCGACGGCGGTGCCCTCCGGAAGTCGATCCCAAAGCTCAAGTCCCGCACTGGAATCATCGGCCACCACCACTGTGGGCGCCGCGTCGGACACAATGAATGCCAGCCGCTCCACCGGGTTGGTGGTGTCTAACGGCAGATACGCGGCTCCGGCCTTCAGTACGCCGAGAATGGTCGCGACCAGATCGACTGACCGAGCCGTCGCCACACCAACCAAATCGCCGGGCCGCACGCCACGCGCCACCAACCCGGCCGCGATCACCGACGACCGATCGTCCAGATCTACATAGCCAAGTGACGTGTTCATCGCCGACACCGCGACCGCGCCGTCATGCGCCGCAACGGAATAGGCGAACAAATCTACGAGCGATCTATTCGCGTTGGCCGTATTGGTCACCGGCGCGGTCAGCGACCGTTGATACTCGTCAACGTCGACCAGCAGCGCGTCGCCGACGGGACGTGCGCTGTCGGCGGTCAATTCGCCGAGCAGTTGGACGAACCGTCGCCCGAACGTCGCCACCGTCGCAGCATCGAACAGATCGGTCGCGTAGGTAATCGACCCACGGGTCGGTTGCCCGGCGATCGACGCTGCCAGCCCCACCAACAGGTCTACCTTGGCCGGAATCTCCTCGATGCCGACCGGCGCGATCCTCAGACCGCCGACATCGACGGCGGCCGATGCGGTCGCGAACTCCGGCAACACCTCCGAGTCAAGGGTCAGCCATACTTGCGATAGTGGAGCGAATGCCTCCGACCGCACCGGACTGGTCGCCTCAACGACGGATTCGAATGGAACGTCGGCGTTGGCCATCGCTTCCAAGTCGGTCGCCCGCACCCGGCCGACCAGATCCGTGAAACTCTCCGCCAGGTCAATCTCGTTGCGCAACACCAACGTGTTGACGAACATGCCGACCAACGGATCGAGCACGGCTTGTCCACGTCCGGCGACGGGTGTGCCGACCGCGATGTCGGTGGTGCCCGACATCCGGGCGAGCAGCACCGACAACGCGGCGTGTACCACCATGAAACCGGAAGCTCCGAGTTCGGCCGCGGTATCGGCGATCCGGACCGCGACCTCGGCGGGTATCTCGAACTCCACCGCGGCGCCGCGATGGCTCGCGACCGCCGGCCGAGGCCGATCGGTGGGCAACTCCAGCACGTCGGGTAGCCCGGCCAGCTGATCGGTCCAATAGGAAAGTTGTTTTCCCACAACCGAATCCGCATCATCGCGACTTCCCAGGACATCGCGCTGCCAGATCGCGTAGTCGGAAAACTGCACCGGAAGGGGAACGAATGACGGCTCGCTACCGCCGCGCCGTGCCGCGTATGCCAATGCCATATCGGTGATCAGGGGGCCCCGTGACTCACCGTCGACGGCGATGTGATGGGCGACGACGGCCAACACGGCTTCATCCGAATTGACTTGCCAGAGCCGGAATCTGATCGGCCATCGGCGCGTAACGTCGAAGCCTTCGGTCACTGCCCGCTCGATCTCGCTCTGGCTACTGACGACTGCCCAGTCGATTTCTCCGGCAACTGTCTGAGCCGACGACGCCGACTGGAACGGCACGCCACCGTCAGCGGGGAACGTGGTGCGCAACACCTCGTGCCGGACGAGAAGATCTATCGCAGCGGCACGCAGGGCGTCTACGTCGAGGGCACCGCTCAGTCGCATGACCGATGGCACGTTGTAGGTCGGCGATTCGGGATCGAATTGGTTGATGAACCACATCCGTTGCTGCGCAAAGGAAAGCGGAATGCGCTCGGGACGTTCGCTGACCGCGGTGACCGGCGGCAGCGCCACACCGCGCTCGTCGGCCGCGGCAGCCAACTGACGAACAGTCGCCGCTTCGAAGACGTCCCGTACCGAAAGGTCAGCGTTCAGCGCGGTGCTCACCCGCGCCGCGACGCGTATCGCCGACAACGAGTTACCACCAAGCTCGAAGAACGATTCGGTGACACTGACCTGCTCGACGCCGAGGACGTCGGAAATGATCTCCGCGACGGTCTGTTCGGTGACGGTTGCCGGTGCGACGTACTCGCCTGCGACGAATTCCGGTTCCGGTAATGCCCGGCGGTCGAGTTTGCCTGTGCTGCCCAGCGGAACGTCACTGAGAACCGACCACATCGTCGGGCGCATATAGTCGGGCAGGCGGGCGGCGATCGACTTTTTCACGGCGTCGAGATCGACGGCGGTATGTCCCGCTTCGGAACCGGCCAGATACGCGACCAAATGCTGCCCGCCATCAGGTGCCGTGACCACCGTCGCGGCGGCATGTACGACACCCGGCGCGGTGGCCAGTGCGGCCTCTACCTCGCCGAGTTCGATCCGCTGTCCGCGCAGTTTCACTTGGAAATCCGTGCGGCCCAGGTACTCGACCTCACCACTAGTGTTCCACCGCACCAGATCTCCGGTGCGGTACAGCCGAGCGCCCGGAGTTCCGAACGGGTCGGCGACAAATCGGTCCGCCGTCAGGGACGGCGCCCCGGCATATCCACGCGCCAGCTGGACACCGCCGAGATACAGCTCCCCTGGCACACCGGGCGGCACTTTACGCAGCTTCGCATCCAGAACGTAGGTCGCGGTATTCCATACCGGGCGACCGATCGTCACAACGTCGGCGACCCGCGTCACATCCGAATACGAGACCTCGACGGCGGCCTCGGTTGGGCCGAAGAGATTGTGAATGCCCACCTTCGGCAATACCGCGTGCACCTGGTGGACGGTCGCGGCGGGCAACGCCTCACCGGAGGCGAAGACCCATTTCAGCGATGACAGTGCGGCGATCCGCTGGGCGTCGACCACGTCGACGAAGACCGAAAGCATCGACGGCACAAAGTGAACCGATGTCGCCGATGTACGCGCCAGCAAATCGACCAGATAGTTGGGATCGGTATGTCCGCCCGGTGCCGCGATCACCACGGTGGCTCCGGCGAGCAGCGGAGCGAACATTTCCGGTACTGACACATCGAAGGTGTACGGCGTCTTGAGCACGATCCGATCCGTTGGGCCCCAAGGATATTCGGCCAGACCCCAGCGCAACCGGTTACTCACCGACCGGTGGCTCACCGTTACGCCTTTGGGCCGTCCGGTCGAGCCGGAGGTGAATAAGGTGTAGGCCGCGTTGTCCGGGTGCACTGGCGCGATTCGATCGCGGTCGGTGATCGGCGGCGTGGCCAGATCAATAGCACTCGATGCGTCAACCGCAATCGTTCTAACGGAGGAACCGCGCAATGCGGACGGCGTAGGCAGTCCGCCGTGGACAAGTACCAGGCCCGCACGAGCGGTCGCCAACATGTACTCGACTCGATCGGCCGGCGCTTCGGTATCCACCGGCACATACTGCCCACCGGCGGCGATGACACCGTGTACCGCGACCATCAACTCGACCGACCGCGGAATACACACCGCCACAGCGCTATCCGGGCCGACACCGGCGGCGATCAAGGTCCGGCCGAGGGCGGCCACCCGCGCGCCGAACTCACGGTAAGTGACATTCCGGTCGGCGAACCACAGGGCGGAAGCACCCGGTGTCGCCGCACACCGCTGCGCCACCGCGTCGCCGAGGGTCTGTACCGGCGTATCGGCCGGCATGCCAACCGACCACGAATCGATGACGTCCCGATCAGCACCGTCCAGCAACGAGATATCAGCGGTCAAAACCTGCGGATCGGCGGTTGCGGCCAACAGAATCTGTTCGAGGCTTCGCTCGAATACGGCGATCCGCTCAGCACTGAAAGCTGTTGCCAGATAAGTGATCTTGATTTCCAGTCCGTCGGGAACGGGAGCTGCGATCAACGTCAATGGGTAATGGGTTGCGTCCGTGGCTATCACGTCGGTGACCGCGAGTCCACCGGTCAACGCGGCGTCGACACTCGAGAGCGACTCGGTATTCATCGGATACGACTCGTATACCGTGAGCGTATCGAAGAGCACCGAATTGCCGGTCTGCGCGATAAGTTCCGGCAGCGTGATGTGCTGGTGATCGAGTACCGCGATCTTGTCGGCGCGCATCTTGTCCAACACATCGCCGATGCTGCGCCCGGGATCGACGTCGACGACGGTCGGCAGCGTATTGATGAACAGACCGGCCATCGTCTCGACACCGTCGAGGTCGGCGGGGCGGCCGGACACCGTCTCGCCGAAGGCAACCACCTGATTGCCGGTCAGTCGGGACAGTAGAACGGCCCAGGCGAACTGCAACACGCTAGACGGCGTGATGTCACGACTGCGGGCAAGTTGCTCGATGCGGTGCGTGAGATCCGGCGACAGGCGTCGAATGTGATTCTGCGGCAAGTCATCGGCGGTGACGCTGGCACCGGCGGCGACCAGGGTAGCGCCATCCGATGGCGCGAGGACCGCCTCCCACGCGGCCAGTCCGTCGGCCCGGTCGATACGGCTGACCCACGCGAGATAGTCGCCGAAGTCCGCTGACGCGTGCTGCCCGGTATGAGTCGCACCGGTCGCGTACAGCGCGAGCAAGTCCGCGAGTACCAACGGTCCCGACCATCCGTCGAGCAAAATATGGTGGTTCGTGATGATCAAACTCGCGGTGTCACCATGTCGCACGAGAACGAACCGCACAAGCGGCGGCACAGCCATATCGAACGGCGTTCGTTCTTCGGCACGGGCAATCGCCGCGACCCGCTCGGCATCGAATTCATCGATCTCCACCACCGACCACGGGAGTTCCACGACGTCGGGCACCACCGCGACGACCGCGCCGCTGCCGGTACGGATATAAGCTGATCGGAGCACGCGGTGAGCTGCCAACAGCCCCTGCGCCGCTGATCGTAGGCGTTCGATATCCAGCTCGCCGCCCAGGCGCAGAATCGCCTGTGTCACATAGGCATCGACTTCATCCGAGCCGGCCGCCGTTATCTCCGCCTGGAAATACAGCCCCTGCTGCAACGGTGCCAGCGGCCAGATGACCGCGCCCGGATACGATTTCGCCACCGCGTCGAGGTCGTCCTGAGTGACCGCCGCCCCCGGCACATCGGACGGGCTCGGACCCGGATCGCCTACGCGTGCGCCATAGTCCACGATCTCGCGTAGTTCCTCATGCCAGCGCCGCGCGATATCGGTGACGTCGTCATCGGTCAATACGCCTGGCGCGTAGGAAAAGTCGGCGGCTAAGACTCGTCCCTCCGGGCTCGCGACGGCAGCGGCGTTGATGCTCAGCGCATTGGGCGCGATCATGGCGCCACGATGAGAACCCGGTAACGCCGGCGCGTCCGGCACCGGCAAGAGTGCGTCGACGAGCCCTTCGGTCTCCGGCGCTCCACCACCGGTATTACCGAGGTAGTTGAATCCGATCTCGGGCAGCGTCCGTGCACTCACGGCGCCGTCAGCGTTATAGCGCAGAATCCCGAATCCGATGCCGTGGTCGGGCGTCGCGAGACGTTCTTCCTTGGCCGCCTTGACAGTTCGAACCGCATCCCCCGACGGATCGATCGACACCGGGGCGATGGTGGTGAACCAGCCGACCGTTCGCGAAAGGTCGGCCGCTCGTCGGGTATCTCGTTCGCCGCGCGCGGCGATCTGTTCTTCGCGGCCATGTCCTTCGAGCAAAATCGACACCGGACCGTCGCGGTCGAGACCGCGGTCGTCCTGCCAACCGCGGACCGCGCGTGCGAGAGCCGCGAGCAGAGCGTCATTGACATTGCCGCTGAAAGCCTCGGGAACCGAGGTCAATAATGCTTCCGAGGTCGCAGAATCGACGAGATGCGACACCGTCCGCGTCGTATGCTGGCGGTCGCGGACGCGATCGAATGCTGTGCCGAACGTCGGGGCCGTCGGAAGCCTCCGTAGCCAAAAACTGGTCTCGGCCGCGCGGGCCTCTACTGAATCCACGAGTAACTGCGCCCAGCGACGCATCGAAGTACCCTCGGGCCGAAGTGAAATCTGTTGTCCGGCAGTATGTTGGGACCACGCGGTCGCCAGATCCTCAATCAGGATCGGCCACGACACCGCATCCACGCTCAAGTGATGGGCGACGAGGACCACTCGTCCTTCTCCGCCCGAGCCGTCATGGACCACCACCGCGTGCATTACCCGGCCAGCGGTCGGGTCGAGCTCCCGCAATGCGGACCGGTGAGCGTCGGCGAGCACATCGAACGGATTCGGGGTTACCGTCTCAGTCACCGCGGCATCGGCATCAAATGCCCCGCCGGCGGTCATCGTCCAGCCTGAATCCGTCGGCCGCAAGCTGGCGCTGGTCATCGGATGGCTGGCGACAACGGCCGCGAGAACAGCCTTGACGTCTCCGGCGGTACCACCGGCCGGCAATCGCAGCACGGTTGACTGCGAGAAGTCAGCGAAATCAGCGGCCGAGTCCGCGTGTTCGATCATCCACGAAGTGATCGGCGTCAACACCAGTTCGCCGGTCGGCCCGCCAGCCAGCTCTTCCAGCGGAACCAACGCGGCAGCGGTTCCGACCGATCGTGCCATCGCACGAATTGTCTTGTGCTCGAATATTTCTCGCGGCGACAAGGTAAGTCCGACCGACTTCGCCGCGGATGCGAGCTGGATCGACATGATGGAGTCGCCACCCATCGCGAAGAAGGACTCGGTCACGCTCACGCGGTCCCGGCCGAGCAGTGCCGAGACTATCCCGGCCAGTTTGCGCTCTGGCTCGGAGTCCGGCGCGACATAGGATGCCTCGGAGGAAAAGCTCACCTCCGGCAGGGCCCGCCGGTCAAGTTTTCCCGCGGGTGTCAGCGGAATCGCGTCGATCAGCACCGTCTTAGACGGCACCATATGCGCCGCGAGACGTTGCGCCACAGCACTTTCCACCGCGTGAATGTCGACATCGCCGCCACCGACCAGATAGGCGACCAACCGAGTACGGCCCGATTCCTCATCGGACACGCCGATCACAACAGCCTGCGCCACAGCAGGCTGATCGGCCAGCACCGACTCGATCTCACCCAATTCGACACGCTGGCCATTGATTTTCACCTGATGATCGGCGCGGCCGGCGAACTCCAGATCACCGGACTCGGCAAGGCGCACCATGTCGCCGGTCGCGTACATCCGCTCTCCCGGCGCACCGAATGGATCGGCGACGAAACGCGATGCGGTCAGACCCGCCCGGCCGAGGTAGCCGCGCGCCAATCCCGGTGCGGACAAATAGAGTTCGCCAACCACACCGGCCGGCACCGGACGCAACCGTTGGTTGAGCACGCGTGCCGTGAAGCCGCCGATCGCGCGGCCGATGGTCACCGGCTTGCCCGGCGTCATTCGAGAGCGGGTCGCCCACACCGTCGTCTCGGATGGACCGTAGAAATTGAAGATCCGCCTGCCACGAGCGCTGAAACGCTCCACGAGTTCGGGCGGGCACGCTTCGCCGGCCGTTGCCAGATTTCGCACGGTCTCCGCGTGGTCGGGGTCGACCGACGCCAACACCGACGGGGTGATGACCATGTCGGTCACTTCGCCCTCCGACAACACCGCGCCGAGCGCGTCGCCGGCATACGCGGCATGCGGAGCGACGACAAGCGTGTGTCCGGCGGCGATAGCCCAGATCATTTCGAAGAATGCCGCGTCGAAACTCGGTGACGCCACGTGGAGCACGCGAGTATCCGGGTCGTCGTCGCGCGCACCGGTCACCTTCGCGTGTGCGGCAACGAGATCGGCGATACCGGTGTTACTGACTCCGACAGCCTTCGGTCGTCCGGTGGACCCCGAGGTGTAGATCAGATAGGCGAGGCTGTCGAGCCGCACCGAACCATTGCGTTCGGTCGGGGCGATCGGCGTCGCGGTTCCCGCCGCCAGCTCACCCAGATCGACCCATTCGCATTCGCCGGCCGGGAATCGATCGCGTAACGCGTCGACGGTGATGCCCAACCGCACCGACGAATCGGAGAGCATGTACGCGATGCGTTCGGCGGGATACGCGGGATCAATTGGTAGATACGCGGCACCCGATTTGATGACACCCCAGACGGCGACAACCGATTCCACCGAGCGCTCGAGTCCCACCGCGATGACATCGTCGGGCGCGGCGCCGCGCGACAGCAATGATCGCGCAACCGCATTGGTCCGCTCCTCGAATTCGCGGTAGCTGAGTTCGACATCGGCGCAAATGATCGCCGGATGAGTCGGGTCCAGATCACGTTGCGCGAGAAGAGAAACCAGCGTGCCGTCCTCGGCCGAACCGGCGGCGAGCGCGGTAACCGCGTGGTGCGTGACCGGCTCGCGTACCGGCACCACCGTCGCGGCGGACTCGCCGACGATATCGATGTCGCCGACGGCCATCTGCGGATCGGCGATCATGGCCGCCAGCACTCGTTGGTGGACCGCGGCGAATCGCGCAATCGTCGGTTCGTCGAATAGCGCTGTGGCGTAGACATATTCGACACTCGTACCGGCCGCGCTTTCGACGACGGTCACCGTGAGATCGACTTTCGCCTCGACATCGGGAGCCGGGCCCGATTCGGCTTCCCCCGACTCCGCGCCGGCGAAATGTGTCAGCGCGATCTGGAAGAGGGGCGTATGCGAGGTTGATCGCTCGGGTGCCAGTTGCTCCACGAGTTGCTCGAAAAGGACATCAGAATTGGCGAATGCATCCACGTCGGTGGCGCGCACCCCGTCGATCAGCTCGGCGACGGTCATTCCCGGGTCGACATGACTACGCAACACAAGCGTATTGACGAACATGCCGACGAGACGTTCGAGCGCGCTGTCGGTGCGTCCGGCGATCGGAGTGCCAATCACCACGTCGTCGGTCGCGGCGAGACTCGCGACGGTAATCGCCAGGGACGCATGCCAAATCATGAAATGGGTGACACCGGACGAACTCGCGAGATCAGTGACACCGTCAACGATCTGCGCCGGAATCGTTGTCGGCAAGCTTGCGCCAGC
Source organism: Gordonia effusa NBRC 100432 (assembly GCF_000241305.1). GTDB lineage: Bacteria > Actinomycetota > Actinomycetes > Mycobacteriales > Mycobacteriaceae > Gordonia > Gordonia effusa. The sequence continues at coordinate 15,391 of NZ_BAEH01000096.1, read as the reverse complement.
CGTATCGAGCACCGCTGGCCGAGGGCGGTCGGCCGGCAGATCGGTGACAGCCGGAATACCGGCGAGGGCGCGGCTCCAGTGCGCGAGTTGCCGCCCCAGCGCCGACTCCCGATCATCGGCGCTACCCAAAACCTGTGCCTGCCACAGTGCATAATCCGCGTACTGCACGGGCAGCGGAGCGAGCGGCGGTGCCGTCGGATCGGTGCGACGCAAGTAGGCAGCGAACATATCGTCGACGAAGACCCTGGTGGACTCACCGTCGAAGGCAATGTGGTGCACGGTGACGAGTACTTCGGTTCTGGCGTCATCGATTCGACTGGCACGCGCCCGGATCGGCAGGCTGGTAGTAACGTCGAACCCTTGTCCCGCACTGAGTTCGAGTTCGGCGGCGGTATCCACCACGGCCCAATCCACCAAACCACGGGCCTCGCTCGCGGGCACGATCCGCTGGTACGGCTTGCCATCGACTGTCGGGTAGACGGTGCGCAGGACTTCGTGCCGCTCGATTACGTCGCCGAGGGCGGCCACCAACGCATCCAGGTCGACGTCGCCGGGCAGATTCATCGGCATCGGGATGTTGTAGAGGGCCGACGACGTATCGAACTGATTGATGAACCACATACGCTGCTGCGCCGCGGACAATGGGATGTACTCCGGACGCGGCATAGGCGTCAGCCGAACTCCGCGGCGGCTGCCGGCCTCGATTCGGCCAGCCAGCCCGCGTACGGTCGGCGTCTCAAAGAGATCGCGTACCGACACCTCGGCATCGAGGATATCGGCGGCTCGCGCTGCCAGGCGCATCGCCGACAACGAGTTGCCGCCGATGTCAAAGAATCCCGCGGTGACCGAAATCTGTTCGGCACCAAGTACTTCTGCGAACGCAATGGCCAGTTCGGCTTCGGTCGTCGACTCCGGCCCAACATAGTCATCGCTGGTAAACACCGGATCGGGTAGCGCCCGGCGATCCAGTTTGCCAGCCGAATTCAGTTTCACGTCGTCGAAAGCCACCCAGACCGACGGCACCATATACACCGGCAGCGATTCGGTCGCCGCGACCCGTACCGCGTCCACATCGACGGAGGCCGGGCTCACATAACCCACCAGATGCTGCCCGCCCGCGGGATCGGATGCCACGGTAGCGGCTGCGTGCACCACGCCGGGGGCCGCCGACAGCACCGCTTCGATCTCGCCCAATTCGATCCGCTGGCCGCGTAGTTTCACCTGGAAGTCGGTACGCCCCAGGTACTCGATCTCGCCGGAAGCAGTGCGCCGCACCAGATCTCCGGTCCGGTACAGCCGGGACCCGGGCATTCCGAACGGGTCGGCCACAAACCGATCGGCGGTAAGAGCCGGGGCCGCCGCGTACCCGCGTGCCACCTGCACACCGCCCAGATACAGCTCTCCCGGCACGCCAACCGGAACCATCTGTAACCGTGCGTCGAGCACATGTGTCGTGGTATTCCAGACCGGCGTGCCGATGGTGACCGGCTCGGATACCTCGGTCACATCCGACCACGAGACCTCGACCGCCGCTTCCGTTGGGCCGAAAAGGTTGTGAATACCCACATTTGGCAGAAGCGCGTGGGTCTTGTGCACGACGGCCGGTGGCAGTGCCTCTCCCGAGGCGAACACCCATCTAAGGCTCGTCAGTGCGGAGATCTGCTCGGGCGCGAGAACATCGACGAACACGGACAGCATCGAAGGGACAAAATGCACCGATGTCGCCGAGGTGGCGGCGATCAACTCGGCGATATACGCGGGTTCGGCATGACCACCGGGGCGTGCGATCACCACCGTCGCTCCGACGAGCAAGGGAGCGAACAGTTCGGGGACCGAGACGTCAAAGGTATAGGGGGTCTTCAGGATCACTCGATCGTCGGGCCCCCAACCGAATTCCGCCAAACCCCAACGCAATCGGTTGTATACCGACGCCCTGGACACGGTGACCCCCTTGGGCACCCCCGTCGATCCCGAGGTAAACAGGGTATAGGCGGCGTTGTCGGGGCGGATCGGTGCCAGTAGTTCGGACTCGTCGATCGGCACGACCGAACTGGCAACCGGCACAGTAGAATCCACCCGTATGGTCGGGATACCCACCTGATCGGCCGCGGCAGCGACCGACGGCACCTCGGCATCGACCGCTACCGCGAGCAGCGCCGCACCCGAGCGACGCAACATAAACTCGGCCCGCTCGGCCGGCGCTTCGGTATCGATCGGCACGTATTGGCCGCCGGCCGCGAGGATGGCGTGAATGGCGACCAGCATTTCCACCGAACGCGGTAGACATACGGCGACCGCGACATCCGGCCCCACGCCCGCGGCGATGAGTTCGCGGCCGAGCGTGGCCACCCGCGCATCAAATTCCGCGTAGGTCACACTGCGTTCGTCGTAGCGCAGCGCGTTCGCCGCCGGAATCCGCGCGGTGGACGGCGCGGTCAAACCTGTTGCGGGTGAACCAGTCACATCAACGACGTCACCCTGGGCGACGCGCGCGAGAGCACGGCTCTCGTCGGTATCGCCGATCGGGATCTCTCCGATCAGCGCTTCCGGCGCCGCTGTCACCTCGCCCAACACTCGAGTCAGTCGGTCGAGGAACAGCCGCATCGAGTCTGGCGCGAACAGAGCCGTCGCGTAGACGAGGGACATATTCCACGGGCCATCCGGACTGGTCATCACAGTGAGGGTGAGATCGAGTTGCGAAGTCACCTCCGGTGGTTGCATCGGGGCAACGGTCAGCTCACCGAGCGCCGCTGCGCCACTACTGGCCGACGCTGCCGGGTCGAAGGACAGCATCACCTGAGCGAGCGGCGAGAACGCTTCGGAGCGAATCGGATTCAGTGCCTCGACGACGGTCTCGAATGGAACATCGGCATGTGCGTACGCATCCAGGTCGACCGTTCGCACCTGGTCGAGCAAATCGGCGAATGATCCCGTGCCATCGACTGCGGTGCGTAGCACCAAAGTATTGACGAACATGCCGACGACAGCTTCGAGTTCACGTTGGCCTCGCCCGGCGATCGGGGTCGCTATCGCGATATCGTCGGTCGCCGACAGCCGCGCCAACAACAGGGCGAACGCGGCGTGCAGCACCATGAACGTGGTGACTCCGCGCTGTGCGGCCAACTCGGTGATCCGGTCGGCCACTATCCGGTCGATCTCGACCGATACCACTCCCCCCGCATAGTCAGCCGCCCTCGGGCGCGGATGATCAGTCGGTAGGGAAAGCGCGTCGGGCAACCCGTCCAGGTGGCTGCTCCAGTAGGAAAGTTGTTTACCGACAACAGACTCGGCGTCGTTCGGCGAGCCAAGGACCTCATGCTGCCAGATCGCGAAATCAGCGAACTGTACCGTCAACGGCTCCCAGGCGGGAGCTTGCCGGGCGCTGCGCGCGATATACGCCGCGACGACATCGCGCACCAGCGGTGTCATCGACTCACCGTCCGCGCCGATGTGGTGTGCGACGACGGCGAGTACGTGCTCGTCGTCGGAGACTCGGACCAGCCGCGCCCGCAACGGCCATTGGGTCGATACATCAAATCCCGCCACGACGGCGCGCTCGAGGGCATCGGTAGAGTCAACAATTGCCCAATCGAGCCGAGAGGCGACGTCGGCCGAATCGCAAACCTGTTGCCGGGGAACACCATCGACGGTCGGATAGACGGTGCGCAATACCTCGTGCCGTACCACGACGTCGACGACCGCAGCCTGCAACGCGTCCACATCCAGTCGGCCGGTCAGCCGCAGCACCGCCGGGATATTGTAGGCCGACGATTCCGGATCGAACTGGTTGATGAACCAGATCCGTTGCTGCGCAAAGGATAGCGGCACCAAGTCGGGACGCGGGTCAATCCGCGTCACCGGTGCCAGCGCGGTGCCGGTGATCTCCCCGACCCGCTCGGCCAACGCGCGAACGGTCGGCGCATCGAAGAGGTCGCGAACCGTAACGTCGGCGTCGATTGCGTCGGACAGCCGAGCCACCACCCGCGTTGCCGACAATGAGTTGCCACCGAGATCGAAGAAGGATTCGACGACGCTGATCGGTTCGGTGCCGAGCACCTCGGCGAACACCGCGGCGACCGTCGCCTCCAATTCGGTTCCGGCCGCGACGAAGTCGGCTACCAGGGAGCCGATCTCAGGTTCGGGCAACGCTTTTCGATTGACCTTGCCGGCGGTCGACAACGGCATCTCGTCGAGTGTCACCCACTGGCTGGGCCGCATGTACTCCGGCAACGCGTCGGCGACGGCGTTGGCCACCTGAGCGAGGTCGACGCCAGCGGGGCTGACGTAGCCGACCAGGAATTCGCCGGTCGACGTCCGCGCGACAGTCGCCGCGGCATGCACCACACCGGGCGCTGAGGCGAGCACCGATTCGATCTCGCCGAGTTCGATGCGTTGACCGCGCAGTTTGACCTGAAAGTCGGTGCGGCCCAGGTACTCGATTGCCCCGGACGTGTTCCAGCGAACGAGGTCGCCGGTCCGGTACAGCCGTGCACCGGGCAGGCCCAGCGGATCGGCGACGAAACGTTCCGCCGACAATCCCGGCTGGGCCGCGTAACCGCGCGCGACCTGCGCGCCGCCCAGGTACAGTTCGCCCGGCACTCCGGCCGGAACCACCTGCAGCCGCGAATCAAGAACGTAGGCAGTCGTATTGGCGACCGGCCTGCCGATAGGTACCAGCGTCTCGCCCGGCCGGACCTGATGCCGGGTTACCTCGACGGCGGCCTCGGTTGGGCCGTAGAGGTTGTGCAGCTCGATCCGCGCAAGCCGCGAGACCACCCGTTGCGCAATGGCGGACGGTAATGCTTCACCGGAGGTAAACATGATCCGCAGGGAGGTGAGATCGCTGATCCGGTCACCGAGTACATCGAGGAAGACCGAGAGCATCGACGGCACGAAGTGAGTCACCGTGACGCCGCGGCTGCCGATGATGTCGGCCAGATACCGCGGGTCACCGTGACGCCCGTGTTCGGCGATGACCAGGGTCGCGCCAGTGAGCAAGGGCCAGAACAGCTCTGGGATCGACACGTCGAAGGTATACGGCGTTTTCTGCAACACCACATCACCTGGCCCGATCGGCAACGCGTCCTGCATCCACGCGATCCGGTTGCGGATCGAGTTATGCGACACCGTCACTCCCTTTGGGCGGCCGGTCGACCCCGAGGTGAACAACGTATAGGCGGCATGGTCGGGTCGCAGCGGAGCCGGCGTCGGGGCGTCGCCGGCCGCACGTATGTCCAGTGGCAGATCACCGCTGGCGTCGACTATTCGTACCGGCACGCCGCTCTCGCCCGCCACCTCCGCGACCTCACCCGCCGCAGTCTCGGCGGAGACGAGCAATACACCAGCGTCGGCGATGGCGAGCATGTAACGAACCCGCTCGGCCGGCGCATCGGTATCGATCGGCACATACTGTCCGCCGGCCGCAACGATCGCATGGATAGCCACCAGCATCTCCACCGAACGCGGAATACACACTGCCACCGCGACTTCCGGACCGACACCGCTGCCGATCAACTCTTCGGTGACGGCGGCCACGCGCGCATCGAACTCGCCATAGGACACTTCGCGGTCGGCGAAGATGAGTGCGGTCGCCGCGGGGTCTGGTACCACCGCGTCGCGCGTCACCGATCCATCGGACACTTGATCACTCACCTCGACTATCGCTCACAGTAGTGCCACTTCCTGGCCCCTCGGCGGACTCGGACGACAGCGGCTCGCGGAGCAGGCCGCCGAACTTCGGTTCGGATGTGCCGACCGACCATTCGAGCACCTCGTGCCGCTCGGCCTCATCAATCATCGGGGCATCGGCGACCGGTGCGTCCGGCGAGGCGGTCAGCGCTCCGAGTAGCCGAACCAAACGTGTCACGATCTGCTGAGCCGAGTCTTCGTCGAAGAGATCGGTCGCGTAGACCAGCGACCCCGTCCACACTTGGCCGTCGGCAGCGGTGGCGATCGTGAAGGTCAGATCAACTTGTGCCGGGTCCAGCAACGGTTCCATCGGCGCAACCGATAGGTCGCCGCCAATCGGCACCGGTTCGTGAGCAGCGGGCTGGGCCAGGTTCAGCATTACCTGCGCGAGCGGCGAAAATGACTGCGAACGAACGGGATTGAGCTGCTCGACGAGAGACTCAAAGGGCAAGTCGGCGTTGGCGAACGCATCGAGATCGGTTACGCGGACCTGCTCGAGTACTGCCGCGAAACTCATGGCCGGGTCGATTTCGGCGCGCAGCACCAGGGTGTTGACGAACATTCCGATCAGCGGATCGAGAGCCTGCTGACCACGTCCGGCGATCGGGGTGGCGATCGCAATATCGTCGGTAGCCGACAGGCGGGCCAGCAACACGGCGAGTGCGCCATGGAGGACCATGAACGACGTAACGCCGTGCCGCCGTGCTAGTTCGGCGGTCGCGGTGGCCACCTGCGCCGGGATCTCGAACCCGACTCGGGCGCCTTGGTAGGACGCCACCGGCGGCCGCGGCCGGTCGGCCGGCAGTTCCAGCACGTCGGGCAGCGAGGCCAAAGCCGTTGTCCAGTAGTCCATCTGGCGCCCGACGACCGACGACGGGTCGTCAGGTGAGCCGAGTTCGGCCTGCTGCCATAGTGCGTAGTCGGCGAACTGGATCTCCAGCGGCGGGTACTCCGGAGCATGACCCGCAGACCTCGCCGTATAGGCGGTGACCATATCGGCCACGAGCGGAGTCATTGATTCGCCGTCACCGGCGATGTGATGCAGTACGACGAGCAGGAGGTGTTCGTCGTCGGACACGCGTCGCAGCCGCACCCGGAATCCGGTTTCGGTCGCAACATCGAATCCGGTTGTGGCGGCCGATGCGAGATCGTCGTCGGAGACGACTTCGGCCCAATCAGACTGTGCGCCTACCGAACCCACCTCATGTACCAACTGTGCGGGCGCGCCGTCGACCATCGGGAACGTCGTCCGGAGCGTTTCGTGACGCGCGACCACGTCATCGACGGCCATCCTCAGCGCGTCGACGTCGAGGAGACCCGTCAACCGCAAACCGGCAGGGATGTTGTAGGTCGGCAACGAGGTGTCGAACTGGTTGATGAACCACATCCGCTGCTGCGAGAACGACAGCGGCACAACGGCGGGACGGGGTATAACGGCGGTGACCGGCGGCAGCCCCTGCACACCTATATCTACCGACGCGGCCAGCGCCCGCACCGACGGCTTCGCGAATAAGTCACGTACCGAGAGTTCGGTGTTCAGCACATCCGATACCCGAGCCGCGACGCGCGTCGCGGACAGTGAATTACCACCGATATCGAAGAAGGACTCGATCACGCTCACCCGCTCGACGCCGAGCACATCAGCGACAATCGCCGCGATCACCTCTTCCACGTGACCGACGGGTTCGACGAACTCCGATTCGGTGAATACCGGTGCTGGCAATTCTTGGCGGCTCACCTTGCCCGAATTGTTCAGCGGCATCGCGTCCATCACGACCCACGCCGACGGCCGCATATACTCTGGCAGCGCGGCAGCCAGCGTCGCATTCACCTCGTCCATATCGATCGAGGCGGCAGGCGCTATCCACGCCACCAACGAATCACCGGTCGGCGACTTCACCACGGTAGTCGCGACGTGCACCACGCCGGGCACCGAGGCGATCACCGACTCGATCTCACCGAGTTCCACGCGCTGACCGCGCAATTTCACCTGAAAGTCAGTGCGACCCAGGTATTCCAGTTCCCCCTTGGTATTCCAGCGCACCAAGTCGCCGGTGCGGTACATACGAGCGCCGGCATCGCCATAGGGGTCGGCGACGTACCGATCGGCGGACAGATCCGGCCGGCCCGCATAACCGCGGCCAACCTGTACACCACCTATGTACAGCTCGCCCGGGAAACCTGCCGGAACCGGCCGCAGCCGGGAATCAAGCACTGCGACTTCACCGTTGGACACCACGGTTCCGATCGGCACGGTGTGATCGTCGGGTGTGACACTTTCCGCGTCATACCCGGAGATCTCGACCGACGCTTCGGTCGGTCCGTACAGATTCTCCAACTGCACCTGAGGCAGCCACTGCCGAACGGTGGTCGCCATCGCGGGTGGCAATGCCTCACCGGTGGTTGAGATGATCCGCATACTGGTCAGGGCCGAGACTCGCTCTTGGCCAAGAACATCGAGGAATACCGACATCATCGACGGCACGAAATGCGCCGTGGTGCCACCGGTCCGCGCGATTTCGTCGGCGAGATACAGCGGATCCAAATGACCGCCGGCTTTGAGAATGACGATGCGGCCACCGACCATGATCGGCGCGAAGAGTTCGGCCAGCGAGACGTCAAAGGTATACGGAGACTTGAGCACTACTCGATCCGTGGCATCGATCGGCATGGCGCCGATACCCCACCACAGTCGATTCAGAATGCCTCGGTGCGGGGTCGTCACACCTTTCGGGCGTCCGGTCGAGCCCGACGTAAACAGGGTGTACATCGGGTTATCCAGACGCAGCGGAGCGAGTCGGTCGGCATCGGTGACCTGCGGGGTGTCCAGATCCACGTCAACCGAACAGTCGATGTCTAACACCGGCAGATCGCGTTCACCCGCCACCCGGATCACCTGGGCGACCTCATCTCGGTCGCTTACCAACAGCATTGCCGCACCGGAGATTTCGAGCATGTAGGCGGCGCGATCGTCCGGAGAGTCGGTATGCACCGGAACGTACTGCCCGCCGGCGGCTACCACCGCGTGAATCGCCACCACCATCTCGACAGAACGCGGAATGCACAGTGCCACCGGAACTTCCGGTCCGACTCCGTAATCGATGAGAGTGCGGGCCAGCGTCCAAACCCGTGCCGAGAATTCTCGGTAGGTCACCTCCCGCTCGCCGTACACGAGAGCGATCGCCTCGCCATCGCGCAGTGTCTGGCCGGCCAGCAATTCGTCGACGGTTTGCGGTGCGACTTCGACTACCGGCCCGCGCGACCAGCCGTCGACGAGCGCGCGGTCGGCCGGAACCAGGAGGGAGATATCGGCGGTCAACGACTGCGGCTGCCCGACCACGGTGTCCAGGATCGCGCCAACCGCGTGGACGAACGTCGCCGCTTGTTCGTCGGCGAATGCGGCCGGCAAATACTTCAGAGTGATCGCCAGGCGATCACCCGCGGGTGCCGTGCTCAAATACAGCGGGAAATGGGTCGCATCGCGTGAGTCGACACCACGTACCGTCATCTCCCCTGGTCCGCTCGCCGCGGCACCGGTAAGCGAATCCGTATCGACCGGATAGGACTCGTGTACGAAGAGCGTGTCGAACAGTGCAGGGACACCCGCGTCGACCATGATCTCCGAGAGGCCGACGTGCTGATGATCGAGTACAGATACCTTGTCCGACTGCAGCTTTGCCAGCACTTCGGCGATTGTCGCCGCCGGGTCCACGTCGACTACCACGGGCAGCGTGTTGATGAACAGGCCGACAATGGAACCGGCACCATCGAGGTCGGCCGGCCGGCCGGACACCGCTTCGCCGAAAGTCACCACGCGATTGCCGGTCAACCGCGAAAGCACTACCGCCCAGGCGAATTGCAGGACATTCGACAGGGTGACGCCATGCGTGCGAGCGACCTGCTCGATGGCGGCGGTCGTCTCGGCATCGAGGAAGACGGTGTGGTCCCGAGGCAACGACTGTGCGGTGGCCTCCAGACCATTCGACACCAGCGTCGGCCCCTCGAGCGGGGCGACGATCTCACGCCAGGCGCGCAATCCCGCGCCTCGATCGGCGCGAGCCAGACGAAGAACATGGTCGCCGAAGTCAGTCGACCCCCGGTGCTGGGTAGCGGTATACGCCTCACCTGTCGCGTAGAGCGCCAAGAGATCGGCCAACACCAGTGGTCCGGACCAGCCGTCGAACAGGATGTGATGGTTGGTAACCACCAGGTGCGCACCGTCATCATGCCGGACGAGGACCAGCCGCAGCAGCGGCGGCGCGGACATGTCGAACGGCAAAACCCGTTGCTGATCGGCGATCTCCTCCACTCGTGCGGAAACCTCGTGCGGCTCAACACCTCTCATATCGTCGACGACCATCGGCGTAGTGAGCGCGGGTGGCACGATCGCTACCACCGCGCCGCTATCGGTACGGACGAAACCCGAACGGAGCGCCTGGTGCCGTGCGAGGAGTGCGTCGGCGGCATCGGCCATCCGCTTGGGATCGATGTCGCCGGCCAGATCCACGACAGCCTGCGTGACATACACATCGACCGAATCGGAGCTGGCCGTCCCGGCTTGCCCGGCCGGAACCATCTCGGCCTGGAAGTACAACCCTCGCTGCAACGGCGACAGCGGAAGGACCAGAGCGCCCGGAGCGGCGACTGCTAGCTGATCCAGATCAGGTTGGGTAATCCCAGTACCCGGCACATCCGTCGGTGACAGGCCGACGGCGGCACCGTCAGCGATCTCCGCTGCCAGCGCCGCGAGTTCACGTTCCCAGCGCACCGCGAGGTCGTCGACCGAATCGGCCGTCACAACCCTTGATACATAGGTGAATTCGGCAGACAAGAAGCGCTGACCGGCCGCCACATCGGTGGTGACGTTGATACTCAGCGTGTTCGGCACGAGCATCGCGCCAGACACGGTCGGTGGCAGCGAGGGTGCATCGAGCGCCGGCAACAGTGCTTGGTCGCGTAGTCCCTCGACATCGTCGCCGACACTCGCAGCACGAGCGCCGAAGAAGTTGAATCCGATACTGGGCAACCGACGTTCACGTAGAGCGGGGTCGTTGGCGAGGTAGCGGAGGATACCGAATCCGGCCCCCGCACTCGGCCGGCCCAGACGTTCTTCCTTCGCCGCCTTGACCGTAGCGATTCGACTGCCGGACGTGTCGATGACCATCGGCGAAATCGTCGTGAACCAGCCGACCGTACGCGAGAGATCAGCAGCTAAGTCGTCATCTCCGGCGATGATTCGCTCGTCGCGGCCATGACTCTCCACTTGAATATAGATGTCGGCTTCGTCGTCAATTTCGTTGTCGCGCTGCCACGATCGGATCGCCCGGGTCAGTGCGGCGAGTAGCACATCATCGGCGCTACCCCCGAATGCTTCGGGCAATTCCGTGAGAACGTCCTCGGTAACCGCGGCATCCATCCGGAAAACGCGAACCTCGGTCTCACCGAGTCGGTCCGCAGCCGAGCCGGCGTCTTCGATTGGCAACGCGCTCAACGGCGTTGGCCGCTCGGGTAGACGAGCGAGCCAATAGCTCACCTCGTCTGCCCGCGCATCGACCTGGGCATCGACGGCTGACAACCAGGCTCGCGCCGAGGTCGCCTCGGGGCGGAGTTCGATAGGGTCGCCAGCTGAGGACTGCGTCCATGCGGTTGCGATGTCCTCGATCAGGATCGGCCACGACACAATGTCGACGCCGAGGTGGTGCACGGCCAGGACGACCCGCTTGGCACCATCGGCATCCGCGACGAGCACGGCGGCGACCAGTTGTCCCGCAGCGGGATTCATCCGCGCCAGCGCGGAAGCATGCGCGTCGCGCAGATCGTCGGCGAACTCGTCTTCGCCGATGAGGGCACCGGACATCACAGCGGTGACCGACTGACGCGGCGCGAATTCGTTGCCGGCCCGCATGCGCGGAGCACCGTCTTCGATCTCCAGTGACGCGGTCAGCATCGGGTGCACCGCGACGACCGCACCGATGATGTCGCGCAGGACCGACAGGGTCAGCGCTTCGGGCGCCGCGAACACCATCGACTGCGAGAAATCGGCGTAATCGGTTGGTGCGGTGGAATGTTCGATCATCCACGCCGCAATCGGGGATACCGCGATATCGCCGCGCGGACCGTCGACCGGCTCGGGCACCAGGGTCCGGTTTTCCCCCACGGCGGCGGCCTGCGCCATTTCACGGACCGTTCGGTGCTCGAAGATCTGTCGCGGGGTCAACGTGATACCGGCTGCTTTGGCAGCAGATGCCAACTGAATCGACATGATCGAGTCGCCGCCGAGGGTGAAGAACGACTCCGTGACACTGACCTCGTCGCGGCCGAGCAGGGTGGCGACAATGCGCTCGAGTTGGTGTTCGGCCGCAGTGGCGGCCGAGACAACGTCGACCTGCGCGGGCGCGTCGGCAGTCGGCAATGCCGCCCGGTCCAGTTTGCCGGCCGGTGTCAGCGGTAACTCGTCGATAACGACGAATTGTGCGGGCACCATATGACCGGCAAGCCGTTGGCGCGCACCGGCGGTAACCTCGGCGACATCGACGTGTGCACCCACGAGATAGCCAACCAGCCGGGTCCGGTCCCCATCGGAAACACCGAGGACCACGGCCTGCTCCACACCGGCCTGATCGGCGAGCACGCTTTCGATTTCGCCAAGTTCGACGCGCTGTCCGTTGATCTTCACCTGATGATCGGCCCGGCCCGCGAATTCCAGATCGCCGGATGCGTTGTATCGCACCATATCTCCGGTCGCATACAACCGAGAGCCGTTAGCGCTGAACGGATTGGCGACAAATGTCGTCGCGGTCAACCCCGCTCTGTGCAGATACCCGCGAGCCAACCCGTCGGCGGCGAGATACAACTCGCCGACCACTCCCTGCGGAACCTCGTGTAGCCGGGCATCGAGTACATAGGTCTCGAAACCGCCGATGGCTCGACCGATTGTGACCGGGCTATTTAGCAGCATACGACTACGGGTCGCCCAGACCGTGGTCTCGGACGGGCCGTAGAAGTTGAACACCCGGCGACCGTGGGCCGCCCAGCGTTCTACTAGTTCGGGCGGGCAGGCTTCACCCGCGGTCGCCAGATTGCGAACCGACTTGACGACGGACGGATCGAGCGATGCGAGTACCGACGGCGTAATGACCATGTCGGTAACGCGTCCGGTGGTCAGGACGCGTTGCAGAGCGTCACCGGCGTAGTCATTCGCCGGTGCCACCACTAATGTGTGGCCCGCTCCGATCGCCCAAATCATTTCGAAGAACGACGCATCGAAGCTCGGTGAGGCCAGATGCAGGATCCGGGTGTCCGGCCCGTCCTCGCGGGTTCCCGATACTTGAGCGTGCGCCGCCATCAGGTCGGTGATGCCACGATTGGACACCGCGACCGCCTTCGGCCGGCCGGTCGAACCCGACGTGTAGATGAGGTACGCGAGGTTGTCCAGGGTGATCGAACCATTGCGCTCAGCCGGATCGATTTCGGCCGAATCACGATCCGTCGCTTCCAGATCCACGAGATCGAGCCAGGTGCATTCGGACTGCCCCAGCTGGTCCCGGATAGCTCCGACGGTGATACCCAACCGTACCGCCGAGTCGGCGATCATGTATTCGATGCGTTCGGCGGGATAGCCGGGATCGATCGGGACGTAGGCGGCACCGGATTTGATGACACCCCACACCGCGGTCACCGACTGGACCGACCGCTCCACGGCGACCGCGACGACGTCGTCGGGGCGCACTCCCCGGGCGATCAGTTCGCGCGCGACGATATTGGTGCGCTGCTCGAATTCGCTATACGACACGGTCTCGTCGCCGCAGATCAACGCGGGATGAGTCGGGTCGAGTCTGCGTTGGTGCAGATGGTGCACGAGCGTGCCCTGCGCGCTGACTGCTCGCGGCGCGCTCGCCGGCGACGACACCGGAATCGAAGCCCGCACCGAAGGCTCGGCAAGTGCTATGTCGCCGATCGGAATCGAAGGTTGGGTCACCAGCGCTTCGAGCACCCGGGACCAGACCGATGCGAAGCGCTTGACCGTCGACTCATCAAATAGCGCTGTGGCGTAGGAGAACTCCACGGAGGTGCGATCGGCGGACTCATGCACGCTGACCGCCAGGTCGACCTTCGCCTCGGCGGTACCCAAGTCGAGTATCGGTTCGACCGACACACCGAGGTCGGCTAGATCGATCGGACCTGAATCCAACGCACCGGTGGTGTGGGTCAACGCGATCTGGAACAGCGGCGCGTGCGCTGTCGAGCGTTGGGGCGCAAGAGCATCGACCAGCTGCTCGAAATGCACGTCAGCGTGGGCGAAGGCGTCGAGGTCGGTCGTGCGAATAGCCGAAAGTAGTTCGGCTCCTGTGCATCCGGGCGTCGCGGGCGTCCGAAGCACCAGAGTATTCACGAACATGCCCACCGCACGATCGAGCGCCGCATCGGCGCGACCGGCGATCGGCGCGCCGATCACCACGTCGTCGGTCGAAGCCAGCCGCGCGACCGTAATTGCCAGCGCGGTGTGGAACACCATGAAACCGGTGGCGCCATGTTCGGCGGCAAACGCCGGAATCTTCTCGGCCAGAACGGGATCGACGTCGACCCGCAGGCTCCCGGCCGCAGGATCGAGCACCGCGGGACGGGGCCGGTCCATGACCAGATCGGTGACATCGGGAAGTCCGTCGAGGGTATCGAGCCAATACCTGTGCTGTCGAGCGATCTCCGATTCTGGGTCATCCATCGACCCGAGCGCGGTGTTCTGCCACAACGCGTAGTCTGCGTATTGCACCGGCAACGGCGCGAACTGCGGCACGTCGGCGGTGGCGCGGGCGGCGTAGGCGGTCACCAGATCGGTAATGAGTACCTGCATCGATTCACCGTCGAAGGCGATGTGATGTGCCACGAGCACGATCTCTACCGCGTCGCCGTCCTCGTAGAAGGCCCCGCGGATCGGCAGCTGCGTGCTCACGTCGAACCCGCGTGCTGCCGTGTCGGCGAGGTCCGAACGTCGCGTCGCGCGGACCCAATCCAGCTGCGCGGCAACCGTATCGATATCGAGAATCTGCTGGTGAGGTCCGCCATCGTCGGACGGATAGACCGTTCGCAGGACCTCGTGCCGGGCAAGGACGTCAAGCAGCGCGGCAGCGAGTGAATCGACATCGATCCCGCCCCGCAGTCGCAACGGCAACGGAATATTGTAGGTGGCCGACTCCACGTCGAACTGGTTGATGAACCACATCCGACGTTGCGCGGCAGACAGCGGGATACGGTCCGGCCGTGGCTGCGGCGTCAGCCGCGCAACGGTGCGGCTGCCGCTCACGATACTGGCGCCGAGTCCACGAACGGTCGGAGTATCAAACAGATCTCGCACCGACACGTCAGCGTCGAGGCGATCGGCGAGACGCGCGACCACTCGGGTACCAGCCAGCGAGTTACCACCGAGATCGAAGAACGATGCCGTCGCACTGACCTCATCGATTCCGAGGATATCGCCGAAGACCTGGGCGATGACCCGCTCGGTTTCGGTTTCGGCACTGACGAATTCCTCACTCGCGGCGGCGGTTTCGGGCTCGGGCAACGCCTTCCGGTTGACCTTGCCCGCCGTACTCAACGGCATGGCGTCGAGCAGCATCCACCGCGTCGGACGCATGTATTCGGGTAATGCCTGTGCCACAGCCGAATCCAGCACGGCCACATCGATACTCGCCGGACTCACATAGCC
>NZ_BAEH01000097.1 GCF_000241305.1 Gordonia effusa NBRC 100432 | reverse complement strand
TTGTTGGCAGGAGTAGGGAATATTGGGTTGGATTCGGCGTAGGGCGGTGAGCATGGTTTCGTTTGCGGCGACGGCGATTTCGTCGTCGGTAGACGCCAGTCGGACGGTGAATTCGTGTCCATTCTCCACCGGTGCGGGGGAGAAGCGTTCGTAATGCAATTCGATGTCGGGGCGGTTGTGGAGGTAGGTGCGGAGTTTTTCGAGCATGGGGACGGGGCCGCAGGTGTAGATGGCGGTGCCGGCCTTGGGTCCGTTGTCATCACCGCCGGTGAGGTCGGTGATGGTGGGTAGGCCGTGGGTGTCGTCGGTGCGGATGGTGATTTTGTTGCCGTATTGGGTGAGTTCGTGGCGGAAGGGTAGGGAGTCGAGGCTGCGTCCGGTGTAGAGCATGGACCAGTTGAGGCCGAGTCGTTGGGCGGTGGCGAGCATGGGCAGGATGGGGGTGATGCCGATGCCGCCGGCGATGAATCGTAGGTGGGTGGCCTCGGAGCCGTAGCCGGGTAGTGCGATGGGGAAGGCGTTGCGGGGGCCTTTGATGGTGAGGGTGTCGCCGATGTTGAGGGTGTCGTGGACTTCGATGGAGCCGCCTCCGCCGTCTGGGATGCGGCGGATGGCGATGCGGTAGTAGTCGCTGGTGGCGGGGTCTCCGCAGAGGGAGTATTCGCGCATGCGGCCGGATGGGAGGAGGAGGTCGAGGTGGGCTCCGGCGCGCCACATGGGTAGTGGTCCGCCGTTGGCGTCGGCCAGGGTCAGGGCGATGACGTTTTCGTCTTCGGCTACTTGGGTCCGATCAACAATCCGAACCCGCAACGACCCATCATTTGCTCGCAGTTTTCTCCGGAGCGGAGATACAAGCGCCCAGCCCGGGAACCAAATTTTCATTACCCCGGTGATGTAGACGAGGAATGGATCGCTGGGCCAACGTCCGGTTAGCGAAGGTGGCGGAACGGTCATGTCAGTGGTGTGTGAGTGCTGCTTGGTCATAGTCAATGTGCGTTCCTGGCTGCTGGTGATGTCGCTAGGTAAGCGACGGCCTGGGCGGTGTTGCCGACCTGGGAGGGGTGAAACCAAGGATTGAAATAGTTGATCGAGTGAAGCAGAACTTTGGGGACCGACGGTGCCATCCCGGCCCGAACCGCACGTTGATATTGGAAGAACCGTCGATGGGCCCTGATCGGGCCATTAGAGTCGCGCAGTGAGATATAGCGACCAGCCCGAAAGAACAAGATGAGAGCTCCGGGGACTACCGCGACCATCGCACGACCGCGGCGCAGGTAGCTGTCGCCAAAGTATGACGCGACATTGTATGCGACACAACGATGTTCGACCTCTTCGGCAGCGTGCCAGAGAAATAGGTCGGCCATCGCGGGATCGGCTCCGGCTTCGCGCCAGGTGCTGTTCAGGGCGAAGTCGCCCAGCACGGCGGTGTAGTGTTCGGCTGCCGCGATGAGCCACAGGCGTTCGACCAGATGTTTGCGCTGAGCGCGTGCGGAGCTTTTTGGTTTGGGTGCGAGTAGCTTGCGAAAGACCCATTCCACTTGGCGCTGAAAGGGTTCGGGGTCGATACCGTTGGCCTTGACGAAGTCCACGAGCGCCTGGTCGTGCGCGGCGGCGTGCATTGCCTCCTGGCCGATGAACCCACGCATCTCCGCGGCGAGTTCTTCGTCGCGAACCATTGGCAACGCCTCTTCGAAGGTTTTGACGAACCATCGTTCCCCTTCGGGCAGAAGGAGATTCGCGCCGGTGACCAAGTTTGAGACGTACGGGTGCTTTGGTATCCAGTGAAAATTCACGTCCCGGACGTCGAATGAGACATCGCGTGCGTGTAGCTCGACCGGTCCCGTGCTAGTTGGTACCGAGTCCGTGGTGGTTTTGGCAGTTGAAGCCATGTCGTCTCCTTTGGCTCGACGGACAGCAGTTGAGGTGAATCGGAGTCGGTAACGGTCAGAGCGGTAGGCGTCCATTGGATTTGAGCGCCGCGACTATCGAGCGGGCGACCTTTTTCGGTGCGCCGGGGCGAATAGTGGATACAACGACGCGGTTGCGAGCAAGGTCCGCGCGCAGCGGCGCCGACAGTGGATTAGACGCCACGGCGGATGCGATGTTGACAATCTTTCCGCCGGCACCGCGCTCGACCATCTGAGGGCCGAAGGCGTTACTGCCGGACAGCCCGCCCCCCACATCGTTGATCACGATGTCCGGGACGCCGTGTCGTGCTGCGACGGTGGCCGCGAACTCGTTGAACCCGTCGGTGTCGGCGACGTTAAGCGCATACGAATGTGCCAGCGCCCCTTTGCTTTCGCACTCGCGGGCGATGTCCGCGGCATCGGCGAGGTCGTGGGCGGCCACGATGACCTCGCAGCCGCTCTCGGCCAACAGGGATGCCGTGTCCCGGCCGTATGTGCTAGTGGCACTGGTGATTACCGCGAGCTTTCCGGAAAGTTTGCCGGGCTGTGATCGAACACGCGCGCGGTCCATGCCGTTGGGGCGGCGGGGCAAAGTCCGCCCTTCGAGTGAATCCAGGAATTCGATTGCGGTAGCGGCTAGGTAGCGAGGGTTGGTGTACGGCAGCCAATGCCCGGTCGCGCTGGACCGGCGCCACAGCCGATCGACGTGTTGGTAGGTATAGGTGTATATCGCCGGGCGTAGCGCGATGTCGCGCTCATTGATGATTTCCAACACCGGAATTTTGGCGGGCCGGGTGTTGAGTATCGATATCGTCGGCCGAATGTTGGCGCGGTAGTACCGCATTCCGTTGACTGTGTCCCTGTTAAACGTATCGCCGAGCACGATCTGGCTCTTCTTGGTGCCCTCGCTGCGTCGTAGGAATTCGCGCCAGATGGCCGGTCGTCCAGCGAGCCGCCAAAATAGATTGGTCAGCAACGGAATTCGAAAGAATCCGGTGTACGCCGACGATATTGCCTGCAACAAGCCGCCGACCAGATTTGCCGGGCTGGGGCGAAGGACACTCTTACGAACCCACTCTGCCATGTAGTTGAGGTTTGGACCGGAGACCGAGATGAAGGATTTGAGGCGACGCTCGGCTCCCGGGGTCGTCACCGCCTCCCAGCTCTGGATCGAGCCCCAGTCGTGTCCCATCACGTGAACTGGCGCCGCTGGACTAACGGCGTCGGCTATCGCGAACAGATCGGCTGCGAGCTCAGTCACGCGGTAACGAGCCGTCTGGGACGGAATCGAGGTTTCGCCGTAGCCGCGAGTGTCATACGCCGCGACGTAGTACCCGGCGTCGACCAGCAGAGGGCCGACGTGAGTCCACAGATGGTGAGTGTCCGGCCAGCCATGTACGAGTACGACGGCGGGATTCGCTGGGTCGCCCAATTCAAATACGGCCAGGTCAACGCCATTGTTGGTTACTATTCGCTTACGCCAGTCGACCATGATTCTCCCCTCCGGGGTCGCTTTCAAGATGACGTTACCACCGGTTACATGTAACTGGAAGAGGAATCAGAGCACTGACTGAGATAGTTGGTTGTTCGTCGGGCGCCTGGACTGTAGGGCGGTGCTTAGATGTTGTGTTGCGGGGTCTCGATACACGCGCGTCTCGCTAGCGCTCGTCGGGCGCACTCGGCCATCGGTGTGGGATGCGTGCTCGCAGGCTCGCGCGACGGCGCTCGACCATCG
>NZ_BAEH01000098.1 GCF_000241305.1 Gordonia effusa NBRC 100432 | reverse complement strand
TTACAAACACCTTGCATGAAAGTTACAAACACTCTGTATGAAAGTCAACCGGCGAACTCAGGCGGAGCGTACCGCTGCCACCCGACAGGCGCTCCGAAAAGCTGCGCGCGGACTTTTTGCCGAGCACGGTTTCGCGGCGGTGAGTACGCAGATGATCGTCGACGCCGCCGGCGTGAGCCGAGGTGCGCTCTATCACCAGTTCGACGACAAAGTTGGCCTTTTCGCGGCGGTTTTCGACGATGTCGAGAGTGAGGTCATCGCGGCGACGGCGTCGGCGATGTCGAAGGCAGATCCCGACGATCCGCTCGGGGCGCTGGTCATCGGCTTCGACGATTTCGTCGCACAGCTCGCCGATCCCGCGCTCAACCGAATAATTCTGATCGATGCCCCCGCGGTACTCGGTTGGCAAGAATGGCGTGCGCGGGGTGAGCAGTATGGGTTCAGTGTGGTCGAAGCGGTGTTGGGGCAGGCGGTCGAATTGGGCCAGTTGCGACGGCAACCGTTGCGTCCGTTGGCGCATCTGGTGATCGGCGCCGTCGACGAATTGGCGCTCTATATCTCCCGTGCCGACGACCCGGTTCGTGCCCGCCGGGAGACCCGCGATGTCATTGAACAGCTGATATCGGCGCTGGCGACCACGCCGTGAGGCCCGTTCGCTCAGGGCGTAGCAACTGCGGAACAGTTGCTCTGCCTGCGACGTTGAGGCTTGCAAGACCCGCAGTCTCACCCCGGCGTCAATCGTTTGGGTGGACATTAACTGCAGGCGTAGTTCACGTGACCACTAGACTTGAGACAAGCAGGCTTTTTGTCGTGTCACGCGGCTGGGTCGAAGGCTTTAACGAAAAGGGAGAACGATGTTCGAACGGTTCACCGATCGCGCTCGGCGGGTTGTGGTTTTGGCCCAAGAAGAAGCGCGCATGCTCAATCACAACTACATCGGCACCGAGCACATCCTGCTGGGTTTGATCCACGAGGGTGAAGGCGTTGCCGCCAAGGCGCTCGAGTCGCTTGGCATCTCGCTCGAGGGTGTCCGCAGTCAGGTCGAGGAAATAATCGGCCAGGGCCAGCAGGCGCCGTCGGGACATATTCCCTTCACCCCGCGTGCCAAGAAGGTTCTCGAGTTGTCGCTGCGTGAGGCGCTTCAGCTCGGCCACAATTACATCGGCACCGAGCACATCCTGCTCGGCCTGATCCGCGAAGGCGAAGGCGTTGCCGCACAGGTCCTCGTCAAGCTCGGCGCCGACCTGAACCGGGTCCGCCAGCAGGTCATCCAGTTGCTGAGCGGTTACCAGGGCAAGGAGCCGCAGGAAGCCGGCACCGGCGGCCGCAGCACCGAAGCGGGCAGCCCCTCGACGTCGCTGGTCCTCGATCAGTTCGGTCGAAACCTGACCGCTGCCGCTGGCGAAGGCAAGCTCGACCCGGTCATCGGCCGGGAAAAGGAAATCGAGCGGGTCATGCAGGTGCTGAGCCGTCGTACCAAGAACAACCCGGTTCTCATCGGCGAACCCGGCGTCGGCAAGACCGCCGTCGTCGAAGGTCTGGCGCAGGCGATCGTCAACGGCAACGTGCCCGAGACGCTCAAGGACAAGCAGCTCTACACCCTCGACCTCGGGTCGCTGGTCGCTGGCAGCCGCTATCGCGGTGACTTCGAAGAGCGCCTGAAGAAGGTCCTCAAGGAGATCAACACCCGCGGCGACATCATCCTGTTCATCGACGAGCTGCACACGCTGGTTGGTGCGGGCGCAGCCGAAGGTGCCATCGACGCCGCGTCGATCCTCAAGCCGAAACTGGCCCGCGGCGAGTTGCAGACGATCGGCGCGACCACCCTCGACGAGTACCGCAAGTACATCGAGAAGGACGCCGCCCTCGAACGGCGTTTCCAGCCGGTCCAGGTGGGCGAGCCCTCGGTGGAACACACCATCGAGATCCTCAAGGGGTTGCGCGACCGTTACGAGTCGCACCACCGCGTGTCCATCACTGACGGCGCGTTGGTGGCCGCGGCGACACTGGCCGACCGCTACATCAACGACCGCTTCTTGCCGGACAAGGCGATCGACCTCATCGACGAGGCAGGCGCACGTATGCGTATCCGCCGGATGACCGCGCCGCCAGACCTGCGCGAATTCGACGATCGCATCGCCGATGCGCGCAAGGAGAAGGAATCGGCGATAGACGCCCAGGACTTCGAGAAGGCAGCCAGCCTGCGCGACAAGGAGAAGACCCTCGTCGCCGAGCGTGCCGAGCGCGAAAAGCAGTGGCGCAGTGGCGATATGGACGTCGTGGCCGAGGTCGACGACGAGCAGATCGCCGAAGTGCTCGGCAACTGGACCGGCATCCCGGTCTTCAAGCTCACCGAAGAGGAGACCACCCGTCTGCTCCGCATGGAGGATGAGCTGCATAAGCGGATCATCGGCCAAGAGGACGCCGTCAAGGCGGTGTCCAAGGCGATCCGCCGTACGCGTGCCGGTCTGAAAGACCCCAAGCGCCCGTCGGGTTCGTTCATCTTCGCCGGACCGTCGGGTGTCGGTAAGACCGAGTTGTCAAAGGCGTTGGCTAACTTCCTGTTTGGCGACGACGACGCGCTCATCCAGATCGATATGGGCGAGTTCCATGACCGCTTCACCGCGTCGCGTCTGTTCGGTGCGCCTCCCGGCTACGTCGGGTACGAAGAGGGGGGCCAGCTCACCGAGAAGGTGCGTCGCAAGCCGTTCTCGGTGGTGCTGTTCGACGAGATCGAAAAGGCTCACCAGGAGATCTACAACACCCTGTTGCAGGTTCTCGAAGACGGCCGCCTCACCGACGGTCAGGGCCGCACCGTCGACTTCAAGAACACCGTGCTGATCTTCACCTCGAACCTCGGTACCAGCGACATTTCCAAGGCGGTTGGACTGGGCTTCACCAAGGGTGACGACTCGACGTCGAACTACGAGCGGATGAAGCTCAAGGTCAACGACGAGCTGAAGAAGCACTTCCGGCCCGAGTTCCTGAACCGTATCGACGACATCGTCGTGTTCCACCAGCTGACGCAGGAGGAGATCATCCAGATGGTCGACCTCATGCTGAACCGCGTGGAGGGTGCGCTCAAGAACAAGGATATGGCCATCGAGGTCACCGACAAGGCGAAGTCGCTACTGTCCAAGCGCGGCTTCGACCCGGTGCTCGGCGCCCGTCCGCTGCGTCGCACCATCCAGCGCGAGATTGAGGATCAGCTCTCCGAGAAGATCCTCTTCGGCGACATCACGCCGGGTCAGATCGTGCTCGTTGACGTCGAGAACTGGGACGGCGAAGGAGACGGTGAGGACGCGAAGTTCACTTTCGCGGGCTCGGAGAAGCCGCGCGAGGTGCCCGATACCCCGATCGAAATGTCCAAGACCGCCGGCGGCGAGGCCGACGCGAGCTAGGTATAACAATTGAATACGCCAGCGGCGCAATCTGATTGAGGATTGCGCCGCTGGTTTTTGTCCGCCCTCACGGGTCGGAAACCGGGCCCGCCTGAAGGAACATCTGGAACATGATGAACGCGGCGATAATCATCACGATGAGACCGATCAGAATCATCGGCGATCCCCAGCGTCCGGTGCTACCGCGAATGACAGCGAATATCCACGAGGTGAGTGGGATCACGATGACAGTTCCCACGCCGAACCACCATCCGACGTCCAGCCACGTTTGACTGCCGCACGGGTCGGGACGATTACAGTTCGCGGTTCCCATAGTTCCGGCCAGAGCGATCGCGAACATCGCGACAGCAGTGCATACCTGACCCGCTACCCATAACAACGCGAGTAGCACGTCGGCCGCCCTGTTCATGCTCGTAGCCTAGGTCAGGTCCGGACCGTCGTAGGTGTCAGTACGCCGCGCCGCGCTTAGAAACGCGGAACACCTGCACGGTGATTGCCGCATCGCTGACCGTATAGAGCACGCGGTACTCGCGAACGCGAATGCGGTACCCCTCGACACTCTGGAGCTTCTTGCAGCCGTGGGGTCGTGGATTGTCGGCGAGTGCGTCTATTGCGCTGCCGAGTTGCTTGCCGAGTTGCGCGTTAGCACGGACGATTTTGGCCAGCTCTTTGCGAGCGGTGCTGGTGATGTTGACCGTGTACCTGCTCACGGTCACACCGTAGCCCTATTGTACTTTTTGTACAAAGAGTTCAGTTGATACAGTTTGGGCATAAGGTCTATCTTGGTGACATGAGCACCGCACATACCGAAATCGCAGTCGCAGACCTGCGTGCCACGCTAGGCGACACCATCGCTCGCACCGCTTACACCGGTGAACGAGTGATCATCACCCGACACGGAAAGCCGGCCGCCGCCCTCGTCAGCGCCGATGACCTCGCCTATTTCGAACAACTTGAAGACGAAGCTGACGCGGATGCTCTTCGCGAGGCTATCGCCAATGACAACGGTGAGCGCCACAAATGGGAAGACGTCAAGTCCGAACTTGGACTCGACGGAGATTGACTCCGGCGCCTCCTTCAGCCACGGCGTGAACGGATACCCTCTTCGGAGGGTGGTCGACTGACGATGTGACGTGGATCATAAAGGCATGTCTACCAACACCGACCTCTATCGCCTCAGTCGTGACCAGCTGATTGAAACGATCAGCGACTACGACCGCGCCGTCGCCGAATTTCGCTGGCCGCGATTGACGGGTTCTTTTAACTGGGCGATCGACTGGTTCGACGCATTCGCGCGCGGAAACGACGGCATCGCACTCTGGATCGCCGAGCAGGACGGCTCCGACCTCAAGGTGACCTTTGATGAGATGGCACGGCGTTCGGATCAGGTAGCCACGTGGCTCTCCGGATTGGGAATCACAAAGGGCGACAGAGTGATTCTGATGCTCGGCAACCAGGTCGAGTTGTGGGAGGTAATGCTCGCGGTAATGAAACTGGGCGCCATCGTGATGCCGACGACTGCGGCACTTGGGCCCGACGACTTGCGCGACCGCATCGACCGCGGCCAAGCACGTTGTGTCATAACGAATCTCGCAGATGCATCCAAGTTCACCGATATCGATGGCGATTACCTGCGGATTGTCGTCGGCGGTGAGGAGAGTGGTTGGCATTCGTATTCCGACTCGGCCGACGTCGAGTCGGCGGGACCGTTCGAGTCGGTGACCTCCGTCGACGAGCCGATGCTGATCTACTTCACGTCAGGCACCACAAGCAAACCGAAACTCGTGGAGCATTCGCAGATCAGTTATGCCGTAGGACATTTCACCACCGTCGCATGGATCGGATTGCGTCCCGGCGATGTACATCTAGCGATCAGTTCTCCCGGATGGGCCAAGCACGCGTGGAGTTGCTTCTTCGCGCCGTGGATCGCGGAGTCGACGATCTTCGTCTACAACTACTCGCGATTCGACGCCGCGGCTCTGCTGGGGCAATTGCACAGGGCGGCGGTAAATACCTTCTGCGCGCCACCGACGGTGTGGCGCATGCTGATTCAGGCGGACCTTGGCGCGAAACCCACGGGACTGCGGGAAGTTCTCGGCGCGGGCGAGCCGTTGAATCCCGACGTGATCCGACAGGTGGAGCAGGCGTGGGGGCTGACGATTCGCGACGGTTTTGGGCAGACGGAAACAACCCTTCAGGTGGGCAATACGCCTGGCCAACCGGTGAAGGCCGGATCGATGGGGCGACCGATGCCGGGCGTGCCGGTGGTGCTAGTCGATCCGCTGACCGGCGAGCTCGGTGACGAGGGTGAGATTTGCTTGGACCTGTCCCGGAATCCGATGAATCTGATGACCGGCTATCTCGGCGATCCGGCACGGAACGAACAGGTGATGGCCGGTGGTTACTACCACACCGGCGATGTGGCGCAACGTGATTCGGATGGGTACATCACGTATGTCGGACGCATCGACGACGTCTTCAAGTCTTCGGATTACAAAGTCTCGCCATTCGAACTGGAAAGTGTGC
Source organism: Gordonia effusa NBRC 100432 (assembly GCF_000241305.1). GTDB lineage: Bacteria > Actinomycetota > Actinomycetes > Mycobacteriales > Mycobacteriaceae > Gordonia > Gordonia effusa. Next base: position 39,549 of record NZ_BAEH01000098.1, on the reverse strand, counting down.
TCATCGAGCACCCGGCGGTGGTCGAGGCGGCGGTGGTACCGCAGCCAGACGATACTCGGCTGGCGGTACCCAAGGCGTATGTCAGTCTGGCTGCCGGATGGGAACCGAATGAGGAGACCGCCAAGGCGATACTCGAGTATTCGCGCGATCACCTGGCGCCCTATCTTAAGGTGCGCCGCGTCGAGTTCTTCGAGTTGCCCAAGACTATCTCGGGCAAGATCCGCCGTGTCGAGTTGCAGCAGCGCGAAGCGAGCGCACACGGTGCGGGACAATCGATTTCGACCGAGTATCGGTATGAGGATCTAGTTGGGTAGATCGGCCCGTGCGACACTTGGAGCTTGGCCCCACGCGGTCAGAGGTTGGCGCTGAGCTCCGCGATCACCTCGTGCGGTTGACCCAACAATTGCGAACTTCCCTGTGCCCGTTTGAAATACAGTTGGATGTCGTGTTCCCACGTGATGCCGATGCCGCCGTGAAGTTGGATGGCCTCGCCGGTTACCCGACGAAATGCCTCGGAACAATAGACATGGGCAGACGCTGCCACTTCACTGGCGTCGGCGGCACCTGAAACTATCGCTTCGACCGCCGCGTATGCGATCGACCGCGACGTCTCGACGTCGGCGTACATATCGGCCATCCGATGCTTAAGCGCCTGGAAGGAACCGATAACTCGTCCGAATTGCTTGCGAGACTTGGTGTATTCGACGGTGAGGTCGAGTGCTGCGGCCGCTCCACCGACCTGCTCTACTGCCAGCAATGCCCAGGTCAGGTCCCGCAGTCGGCTGAATACGCCCGGGTCGGAGGACACCGCGCTTGCCGGAACATCGTTAAAGGTGACGCGGGCCATCGGCCGCGTCGGATCGAGAACCGGGAGTGGTGTGACATCTACGCCCGCGGTCGCCGCGTCGACGTAATGCAGCGTGGCCGGACGAGTGTCGGCGGCGGAACCGGCGAACACCACCAGCAGATCGGCGGATTCGGCGTTGATCACGTAATTGGCTGTGCCGGTGAGTAATCCGGCGTCGGCGGCGACTCCGGAGCGATTCCAATCCTGGTGCGCGGACCAGCATAGCGCCGCGGTGCGTGACCCGTCTGCCAGATCGGGTAGCAATTGCGTACAGACGGCATCGTCGCCGCTCAGTAGCAAAGCGCCGGTCGCCATCACAGCAGATGCCAACATCGGCACGCCCGACAGCGATCCGCCGAGCTCTTCGGTCACCGCAGCGGTTTCCAACCAGGATGCGCCAACGCCGCCGTACTCCTCGGGGATCGCGAGCGCGGCGACTCCCACCTGTTGGCAGAGCGTAGTCCACAGGTCCGCGTCGTATCGCGATGCGGAGCCGAACGCATCCCGCAGCGCGTGGTCACCTCGTCGGCGGATGACCTCGCGAACTGAATCCCGTAGTGCGGCAACCTCTTGCGCGGACACCGCGGCAGCGTTGGTCATCGCGGCGTCTCGCTGGTCCCGGTGCGGCGCAAGCTTTCGAGAATGAGTTCCCGGTGTAGTGCCCCGGTACCCCAGGTGCTTACCAGTGCACGAGTCTTCGTGATGAATAGCGAGATGTCGTGTTCGGCGGTGTAACCGATCGCGCCCATCACCTGAAGTGATTTGCGCGCGGCGAGATACGCGGCATCGCCGGCCGCGACCTTCGCGGCGGAGACCTCGCGCGTAACCAGCACGGTGTCGGGTACCTGCCCGTCGAGTGCGAGCGCCGCACCGAGCACTAGTGGGCGAGCCATTTCCAGCGCGACCACGACGTCGGCCAGGTGGTGTTTGACTGCCTGGAAAGAACCGATGGGTTTGCCGAATTGGTTGCGCGACTTGGCGTAATCCGCTGCGATCGTCAACATCGTCTGGCCCATACCCAGTAGTTGTGCGGCGGTGGCCAGCACCGCGTAATCGATTGCGGCCGAACCGTCTACGTTGGTATCGAGGACCTCACCCGCGGTCAGTGTCGCCAGGCGGCGCGTGGGGTCGACCGATTGTTTCAGCTGCCCGGCGATGCCCTCGGACAGCGTGGCGCCGTCGAGCAGATATGCGGTGGCTACTTCGGTGTCCACGGCGCGTGGGGCGAATGGAGCCGCCGCTAGGGTAGTGAGATCGCCACGCGCGTGGGCCTCGAGTTGTTGGACTGAGCCGGTGTCGCGCAACAATATTGGGACGCCGCCCAATGTTTCGGCGACCGGTCCCGGGACCGCGTGCCGACCCAATTGCTCGGCGGCGACGACCATCTCGACGGCACCTGCGCCACTTCCACCGTATTCGTCGGGGACCAGCAGCCCGGCTACGCCGATATCGGTAAGTGCCTGCCAGATGTCCAGTCCCGCTTCGTATTTTTCGTCCGCCCAGGCGCGCGCAGCGGTGGCGACATCGGCCTTGGCAAGCATGGCGTCAATCGCGGCGGCCAGATCGTCGTGTTCTTCTTTGAGGAGGAATTTCATCTCACGTCTTCCTGGTCACCGAGGGAGACCGAGTAACCGTTCAGCGATCACATTGCGCTGAATCTCGTTGGTACCGGCGTAGATCGGCCCGGATAGCGAGAACAGATAGCCATCGGTCCAGTTGTCCGCCAACTCGGCGTCGGCTCCCCGCAGATCGAGTGCGGTTTCATGCGCGGCGATATCCCACTGCGACCAGAAGACCTTATTGATCGAGGACTCCATACCGAGCTGGCCGCCAGCGGCCAAGCGGCTGACTGTCGCATAGGTCGACAATTCGTAAGCGCGCGAACCGATCCACGCATCGGCCACCCCGAGATCGGTTGCGGCAGTGGTGGGTACGTCCGCATAGTGCGCGCGCCACAGATCGACCAGTCGATCGGTGGTCGCTAGGAACCGTCCGGGCGAACGTAATGAGAGGCCACGCTCGTTGGCCGCGGTGCTCATGGCGACTTTCCAGCCGTTGTTCACCTCACCGATTACCCCGGACTCGCCCGGATTGGCCGGATCATCGGGCACGAAGACGTTCTCCAAGAACAACTCCGCGAAGCCTGGTTCGCCGTCGAGTTGTGCGATCGGGCGGACTGTCACACCTGGAGCCCGCAGGTCGAACATGAAATAGGTCAAGCCCTGATGGCGTTTAACTTTCCCCGTCGCTTCGCTCGCCCCGGCAACATTCCCCGTCGCTTCGCTCGCCCCGGCATTATCCGAGCGGAACAGTCCGAATGCGAGATCGGCGAAACTCGAGCGTGAACTCCAGGTTTTCTGCCCGTTGAGTAACCAGCCGCCCTCGGTGCGAGTCGCGGTCGAGCGCAGCGACGCCAAGTCACTGCCTGCCTCGGGCTCGCTCCACGCCTGGCCCCAGATATCGTCGGCACGTGCCATCCGGGGCATGATGCGGGCCAGCTGCTCGGGTGTGGCATGTTCGAAAAGTGTTGGGGCGAGTAAGAATATGCCGTTCTGGCTCACTCGGCCCGGTGCTCCGGATCGGTAGTATTCCTCCTCGAAGATCACCCAGTGCAACAGGGGCTCGTCGCGACCTCCGTACTCTTCGGGCCAACTGACCACCGACATCCGGTCGGCTGCCATCGTCGCTTCCCACTCGCGGTGTGCCGCAAAGCCTTCGGCAGTGTCCATGGAGGGGAGCGGCGTGGACGGAACGTGCGCCGCGAGCCACTCGCGCACCTCGGCACGGAAGGCTTGCGCGGCATCGTCGAAGAGTAGGTCCATGTCAGCGGCGACCTTGCTCGGCTGAAGCTTTCATCGACTTGGCGTCCATTCCGCCGAGTGAATCCCCGCCTGCTGCTTCGGCATTAGCCGAGTGCGCAAAGTGGTGCCAGCCGAAGACGGAGTCCATCGAATTGCGAAAGCCCATCTGGTCTTCGCAGATATTGACGGCCTTCTTGGTCAGAGCGAGACCCAGTTGGGGCATCTCGGCGATCGACGTCGCGATGCCATCGACCTTTGCGGCCAGCTCATCGCGCGGCACAACATGATTGACCATGCCCCAGTCGGCAGCCTGTGTGGCGGTGAATCTTTCGCCGGTGAACAAGATCTCCTTGGCGCGACGTGGTCCGAGAACGAAGGCATGCGCGAAGTATTCGACACCCGGAATGCCCATGCGCACAACGGGATCGGAGAAGAACGCGTCATCGGCCGCGACGATGAAATCGGCGATCCAGGCGAGCATCAGACCACCAGCGATACATGCGCCGTGGACTTGAGCGATCACCGGCTTGGGAATCTCGCGCCAGCGACGACACATACCCATATACACCTCGATCTCACGGGCGAGACGCTGATCGCCGCCGCTGCGGTCGGTGTGATCCCAGTACAGTGTCGCGGCGTTGTCATAGAAGGTGTCGAAGTCGCGTTCGGGTGTGCCGATGTCGTGGCCGGCGGAGAAGTGCTTGCCATTCGCTCGGAGAACGATGACCTTGACCGCGGCATCGTCGACCGCGCGGCGGAATGCGGCGTCGAGCGAGTAGGTCATCACCGAGTTCTGCGCATTGCGGTACTCGGGGCGATTGAGGGTCACATACGCTATCGAGCCGGTCGAATCGGTTTCGTAGGCCACCGGTGTGGTCTCCGGGCCGAGTTCGTCGGGCTTGAGCGCGGATGGGATGACGGCATCACTCATGGCTTCGAGAGTAACCTAGCAAGTGCTTGGTTGGTAGTCAGGTGGTCGCGCACCAGGCGGTGGGGCTGCGGTGGCGCACGAGAAGCCGGACCTACACCCCCGGTGTCGTCGGCGACGTGCCAAGCATCGCCTTCGCCGCTGCGGAGATACTCGGATACGTGGCCTCGAAGAAGTGCTCCGCGTGCGGATCGATCACCACCGACGCATCGAGACCCCGTGCATATCGGTCCGAGTGCGCTGGCGGGACATATGGGTCGTCATCTGATCGAATTATGATGCGCCGCAATATGTTAGGACTGATCTGGCGCAGCCCTCCCGCGGGATCATCGACATCGGAGATGAAGCCGTCCAGTTCGGGAAGTGTCGGCAAGGCCTCGTAAAACGGCGCGACTGCCACGAGTCCGCCAAGTGTGAATGGTGACGCGAGCTGTCGAAGATATGCCGTGGTGGTCAGACACCCCAGACTGTGTGTGATGAGTAGTAGTCCGGGGTCGGGTATCCCTATCTCGCCGTCGAGGTGGTTAAGCCACTGGTCCAACCGCGGCTGCGTCGGGTTGGGCAGGTCGATCGCCCGCGCGGCGACACCCGCGTCTTCGAGTTCAGAGGTAAGTGACCCGAACCAATGCTTCTGAGAATTACCCAGGTAGCCGTGGATGACGATCGCCCTTCTGATTCCCTGCGCGTCGGTCATGATCCTCCTGAGTCGGCGGCGCGAAACGTCGGGTGACCTCGTGAAGTCTCGCCCGCGGCCATCGTTACCAATTCAAAGTACTTCACCGTTCGTGCCCCGATCCGCACGGAATGGTCTGACCACCAATGATTCGCGGTGCTGATGAACGGTGAGGTAGATCAGCCCGCCGGGGCCAGCGATGAACGCGCGCTCGGAATGTCGCGGTAGCCAGATGAGGTCGCCAGCCGACAGGGTGATTGTGTCGCTGGCGGTACCCAGCGAGCCATCTCCCGAAAGAACGTGCAGCAGAACGTCGACCTCTGCGCCGACATGTCGCTCGATGCGCTGTTCGGGCCGAAGGGCGACGATATTGGAGTCAAGCCCGCGACCGACGGCGTCGAGTTTCCAGAGGACTCCCGCCGGCTCGGGTTTCGCCTCCACGGCTGCGCCGATGTTGACGAGCCGTCGGGGGAGTGCTGGGTCGGTCATCGTGACTCCCTTCGGTGATCGAGGCCGCGGTATGCGGCTGTCACCTCGTCGGCGGCCTCGCGAACCGTGCGTCCGACGTCGACTACCGCGGACGTGGCCATGGTGGCATTTGGGCACGCGACGAGGGCCGCGATGACCGAGCCGTCGTCATCGAAGATGGGTGCACCGATGGTGATAACCGGTACTTCGCCGTGGAGTTCGTCGGCTAGATAGTCGATAGTGGTTAGTTCGGTGAGTATGTCGCTCATCCGGGAGCGCAACGAGTCCGATGCTGTGCCAAGGGAATTCAGCGCGTCCATCAAAGCGACGTAATCATCGCTCATTCGCTCGATGGAGTAGCCGCGCTCGGCCACCGCGGCCAGCGCCAGGCGCAGTCGAGTTCGCAACGCCGCCGGTGCGCGCGAGATCCACGCGTCTTGTTCGGCCGGAGTCGCCCACGCGAAGAACTCGCGAGAGATAGGCGGTCGCAGGCGGATGGGGCGATCGCCGGTGAGCCAAGGCAATTCGGTTGCCCGTGAATCGGCTGGTGCGTCTGTGCTCCATGTCGCGATGGCGACACTGATCGTGTCTGGACTGCTGCGGCGCGCGACAAAACACGGAATGCCGAGGGAGTTATGGAGCGCGGTCGTTCTTGGCCGAGCGAGTTCGATAACGGGGTCGGGCGGGCTCACGCTTGCGGCGAGGGAAGTGAATCCCGGCCCAATGTCGATGGCTCCGGTCACGCGATCGCGCACCGCCCACCGTTGAGCTATCAATTCGCTGACTATTGCGTGTGCTGTCGCACGAGATTGCCCGGTACGGCGGACAATGTCAGCAAGCGTCATGGGGGCGATGGATCGATCGGCCAGCAGCTCGATGACGCGGATCGCGCGCTCGGTCGGTGGTGACGGTTGACGAGACTTGGCGTCGTCGCTTACGGTCTGTGTCACATACTCAATATAGAGTGTCGAGTATTCGACATGTCAAGTACTGATTAGCTATTCGAGGAGCACCGGTGGAAGTCGCCGAAACCGAAAGTTCACCGGGGTACGAGTTGTCGCATCTCGACGCGCTCGAAGCTGAGGCGGTTCATATTTTCCGGGAGGTTGCCGCCACATTCGAGCGGCCCGGGATGTTGTTCTCCGGCGGCAAGGATTCGGTCGTCATGTTCCACATCGCGCGTAAAGCCTTCTGGCCGGCGCCCGTTCCGTTTCCGTTGATGCATGTCGACACTGGCCACAACTTCGACGAGGTCATCGAGTATCGCGATCGGGTCGTCGCGGAGACAGGTGTGCGACTCGTCGTGAGCTCGGTGCAGGATGACATCGATGCTGGCCGGGTTGTCGAGCAGACCGGCCCCGGCGCGAGCCGCAATCGGCTCCAGACTGCCGCGCTGCTGCGTGGCATCACCGAGAATGGGTTCGACGCCGTCTTCGGCGGGGCCCGTCGCGACGAAGAGAAGGCTCGCGCCAAGGAGCGCATCTTCAGTTTCCGCGACGAGTTTGGGGCCTGGGACCCGCGTGGTCAACGGCCAGAACTCTGGCATCTGTACAACGGTCGTCATCACAAAGGCGAGCACATTCGAGTGTTCCCGCTGTCGAACTGGACTGAGCTCGACATCTGGCAGTACATCGCGCGCGAAGCCATCGCGCTGCCGTCGATCTATTACGCCCACGAGCGCGACGTTGTGACGCGCGACGGTATGTTGCTCGCGAAAACCCGCTTCCTGGAGATGATTTCGGGCGAGACGGTGGAATCGCGACTGGTCCGGTTCCGCACCGTCGGCGATGCCACCTGCACCGGTTGCGTCCTCAGCGACGCGGACACCGTGGAGAAAGTCATCGAAGAGATTGAGGTGACTCGCGTGACCGAACGCGGCGCCACGCGCGCCGACGATCGGATCTCGGAGGCGGGGATGGAAGACCGGAAGAAGGAGGGGTACTTCTGATGGGTCGCCGAGTGAGAATCGACGAAGGAGGCTCGGAGCGAGAGCGGGCCCATCAGACAGGACAGCACTAACCATGAGTACCGAACTACTACGTCTGGCTACGGCCGGCTCTGTTGACGACGGTAAGTCGACGCTGATCGGACGTCTGCTGTACGACTCGAAGGCGATCTTCACCGATCAGCTCGAATCCATCGAGAAGACCAGCGCTGAGCGTGGGGACGAATTTGCGAATCTCGCGTTGCTGACCGACGGTTTGCGTGCCGAGCGTGAGCAGGGCATCACGATTGACGTTGCGTACCGGTACTTTTCGACGCCGAGCCGCAAGTTCATCATCGCCGACACTCCGGGCCATGTGCAGTACACCCGCAATATGGTCACCGGGGCATCGACCGCGGATCTCGCGATCATTCTGATCGATGCCCGCAAAGGTGTGTTGGAACAGACTCGGCGACACGCGTTTCTGTCGTCGCTGCTTGGCATTCCGCATTTATGTATCTGTATCAACAAGATGGATCTGGTGGACTGGTCGCTCGAGCGGTTCACCGAGATCCGCGAGGAGTTCGTGGCGTTCGCGGCGAAACTCAACGTGACCGATCTGACCTTCATTCCGATTTCCGCGTTGGCCGGCGACAATGTGGTCGACCCGTCGTCGAATATGCCGTGGTACGAGGGCCGTCCGCTACTGAGTCACCTTGAGAATGTCTACATCGCATCCGATCGAAATCTGATCGACGCTCGGCTGCCGGTGCAGTATGTGATCCGGCCGCAGCGCAGCGATGGCAATGACCACCGCTCGTACGCGGGCACGGTCGCCGGCGGTGTGTTCTCGGTCGGCGACGAAATCGTTGTGCTGCCAAGCGGTTTCAGCACCACGATTAGCGCGATCTGGGGACCGGGGGGAGCCAAGGTCGACGAGGCGTTCGCGTCGATGGCAGTTGCGGTCGAACTCGCCGATGAGATCGATATCGTGCGCGGCGACATGATCGCCCGTCCGCATAACCGGCCGCATGTCGGCCGGGATCTCGATGCCCTGGTGTGCTGGTTTTCCGAAGACTCGCAGCTACGACCGGACGCGCGCTATGTCCTGGCCACCGGAACGCGGACGACCCGAGCGACGGTGTCTGGCTTCAACTATCGGCTCGACGTCAACTCTCTGCATCGCGACTCGCAGGCAGATCAGTTGCAGCTCAACGAAATTGGTCGGATTAGTCTCCATACGCAGCATCCGGTGATGTTTGATCCGTACCGAACGAACCGCGAGACCGGCAGCTTTATCCTGATCGACGAGTCGACCAATAAGACTGTTGGTGCTGGCATGATCAACGGGCCGGTCCAGGCAAGCTCAAACGTCGTGTGGCAGACCACCAAAGTTGGCCGCGAACAACGTCCGCATCGCGGCGCGACACTCTGGCTTACCGGATTGTCCGGGTCGGGGAAGTCGGCGCTGGCCGTCGAACTTGAACGAAGGTTGGTCGCCGAAGGTCGGCCGTCGTATCTCATGGATGGCGATAATCTGCGTCACGGGCTCAACTCCGACCTCGGCTTCGGCGACGATGACCGTCGTGAAAATATCAGGCGGACAAGCGAAGTGGCGTCGTTGTTCGCCGACTCCGGTGCGATCGCCATCGTGTCGCTGATCAGTCCGTTCGCCGCCGAACGCCAACGCGCCCGAGAGATCCATGCCGAACGCGGGTTGCCATTCTACGAAATCTTCGTCGACACGCCACTTGCGGAATGCGAGCGGCGTGATCCAAAAGGTTTGTACGCCAAGGCTCGTCGGGGTGAAATAGCTCAGTTCACTGGAATCGACTCGCCGTATGAGCGGCCACTGACACCGGAAGCTGTTGTAACGCCGGCCGATGGGACGCCGGCCGAGGTTGCCGATGCCATCTTGCGGAACTTGGGACTCTAGAGAGGACGAATCGTATGACTGATTCGACGACCGCCGACCGTCGACTTGCCGTTGATCTGGCCACCCGAGCCGGCGAACTGCTGGTTGAGGTGCGCGCGAGCAGCCGTTTGAGTGGCAAGGAGCTAGGCGACGTCGGGGACCGGCGCGCCGACGATTTTCTGCAGGAAGAATTGGCCGCGGCTCGACCGAACGATTCGGTGTTGTCGGAGGAATCGGCCGATGATCGCAGTCGATTGGACGCGGCGCGGGTGTGGATCGTCGATCCGGTCGACGGGACGCGTGAATACGGAACTCTCGAGGGGCCGAATGGTGCGCGCACCGACTGGGCAGTGCATGTGGCGTTGTGGGGCGCGGACTCAGGTCTGCTTGTCGGCGCGGTGGCGTTGCCCGCGTTGGGGGTGACCTACTCCGACAACGACGAAGTGGTCGCGCCAACCGTCGGATTGGCGCCGCCGCGTAGCGATGAGCGCCCACGCGTCGTGGTGAGTGGTTCGCGTCCGCCGGCATTCGCGCAGGCGGTCGCCGACGCGCTCGGTGGCGATGTGTTGTCGATGGGATCGGCTGGTGCCAAGGCGATCGCGGTTGTGCGCGGCGAAGCTGACGCCTATGTACACGCGGGCGGCCAGTATGAGTGGGATTCGGCCGCCCCGGTTGCCGTCGCGCAAGCAAAAGGACTGTGGTGCAGCAGAATTGACGGTTCACCGCTGGTCTACAACCAGTCCGACACCTATCTGCCCGACCTCATCGTGTGCCGACCCGAACTGGCGGAAACGATCATCGAGACGATCCGCGCGGCGTCGGTCGATCCCGGCTGATCCCGCCTCGCCCCGGCCCGTGACCCCGGTCCCGCGAAAATCGTCCGAATAGTCGTCCACCGAGGGCATTCTGCCCTTGGTGGACCCTTATTCGGACGATTTTCCGGAGGGAGGGAGTGTAGGCCGGTTGCTTTCGCTAACGTCGTGACTGTTCTGATCGACATTCCTATGGGAACCTGTCCAATACACCAGATGGAGCCACACGAATGAGCCACTCACGTTCGCGAATCAAGGTCGGTGCCGCTGCACTTGCCGCCGCCGGCGCAATCGGCGCCACCTTGGTCGGTGGAAGTGGACAAGCGGTGGCAGCGAGCGCGGCTTATCCTTTATCGAGCTGTATCGGCTTGAGCCCCAACGTCGTTGATCTTCCGTACAACCCGACTCGCGTCATTGTCGCCGACTATGCCGGAAAGACCTACCTGACTACCGAGTTCAGCAGTCTGTGGGGCTATCAGTCCGCTGTGCGTCTCGACCTGCGGAATCTTCGGACAGGCAAACGCCTGAGCCTGCGGTCCGACCGCCGGGTGTCGCCGCCCTATGTCGGCACCCATCAGATTTCATTCCCGACGTCGCAGATCGGCACCGGCCGGGTCAGTGCCACGCTGAGCTCGGTCAATCGCAATGCGCTGTGGTCAGTGCCCGCGACGACATGCAGCGGAACGATCGTCGTGCGGTAGGTCCCTGCTGGAAATGTCCCCAGGACGAGAGCAGGCGCTCTTATAGCGCCTGCGCCAGCCAGGGGGACAGTTCCAGCGACTCCGTCGGCACGAAGCGAGCCGATTGTGCGGCGTCACCTAGACTTAGACAAGTGAGCGCACACCCCGACACCGTGTCCGACGCTGCGGCCTCCGCAGATCAGCCCCAGCCCTACCGCGAACTCGGTCTCAAGGACGACGAGTACGCCCGCATCCGCGAGATCCTTGGTCGTCGGCCAACTGACGCCGAGCTGGCGATGTACTCGATCATGTGGTCCGAACATTGCAGCTACAAGTCCTCGAAGGTGCACCTGAAGTATTTCGGGGAGACCACCACCGACGAGATGCGTTCGCGCATGCTTGCGGGCATCGGCGAGAACGCCGGCGTGGTCGACATCGGTGATGGCTGGGCGGTCACCTTCAAGGTCGAGTCGCATAATCACCCCTCGTACGTGGAGCCCTACCAGGGCGCGGCGACCGGTGTCGGAGGCATCGTCCGCGACATCATGGCGATGGGTGCGCGCCCGATCGCGGTCATGGACCAGTTGCGTTTCGGTGCGGCGGATCACCCCGACACCCGTCGCGTCGTGGACGGCGTGGTGCGGGGCGTCGGCGGCTACGGCAACTCCCTCGGCCTGCCCAATGTTGGCGGCGAGACCGTCTTCGACGCCAGTTATCAGGGCAACCCGCTCGTCAACGCCCTGTGTGCCGGTGTGCTGCGCACCGAAGACCTCAAACTGGCGTTCGCGTCGGGATCGGGTAACAAGATCATCTTGTTCGGTGCGCGTACCGGACTCGACGGCATCGGTGGCGTGTCGGTGCTGGCGTCGGAGACCTTCGATGATGCGGGTGAATCGGGCCCCAACCGTAAGAAGCTGCCGAGTGTCCAGGTAGGAGACCCGTTCACCGAGAAGGTGCTCATCGAGTGCTGTCTCGACCTGTACCGGGCGGGCATCGTGGTCGGCATTCAGGATCTCGGTGGCGCCGGATTGTCTTGCGCCACTTCGGAATTGGCCGCAGCCGGTGATGGCGGCATGCACATCGATCTCGAACAAGTGCCGATGCGCGCCGAAGGTATGACCCCGGCCGAGGTGCTGTCGAGTGAGTCGCAGGAACGCATGTGCGCAGTCGTCGCACCGGAGAACGTTGACCGTTTCATGGAGGTCTGCCGCAAGTGGGACGTGCTGGCCACGGTGATCGGTGAGGTCACCGACGGTGAGCGCCTCGTCATCGATTGGCACGGACAGACCGTCGTTGATGTGCCACCGCGCACGGTCGCGCATCAAGGCCCGGTCTACGAGCGACCGGTTCAGCGACCGGCATCGCAGGACGACGTCGTCGCCTCGACCACCGCTGGTCTGCAACGCCCGAGGTCGGCCGCGGAACTGCGTGAGACGACGCTGAAGCTGCTGGCCTCACCCGCGTTGTGCAGCCGCAAGTTCATCACCGAGCAGTACGACCGCTACGTGCGCGGCAATACCGTTCTCGCCGAGAATGCCGACTCGGGCATGATCCGCATCGACGAGGAGACCGGTCGCGGCATTTCGCTGGCGACCGACGCGTCGGGCCGCTACACCTTCCTCGATCCGTATCGCGGAGCGCAATTGGCGTTGGCTGAGGCCTATCGCAACGTCGTGGTCTCCGGGGCGACGCCGGCGGCGGTCACCAACTGCCTGAACTTCGGCTCGCCGGAGGACCCCGCGGTGATGTGGCAGTTCCAGCAGGCCGTTCGCGGACTCGCCGATGGCTGTGTGCAACTTGGCATTCCAGTCACCGGCGGCAACGTGAGTTTCTACAACCAGACCGGCTCGACACCGATCTTGCCGACACCGGTGGTCGGTGTACTCGGCGTCATCGACGACGTGCGACGTCGGATCCCGACCGGTATTGGCACCGAACCCGGCGAGACGCTGATTCTGCTGGGTGAGACTCGAGATGAGTTCGACGGTTCGATTTGGTCGCAGGTTGTGCACGATCACCTCGGCGGCGTGCCCCCGGTGGTCGATCTGGCGCATGAGCAGTTGCTCGGTGAGATTCTGGTCGCGTCGTCACGTGACGGTCTGATCTCGGCAGCACACGACCTATCCGAGGGTGGTCTGATCCAATCCGTCATCGAGGCTGCGCTCGCCGGCGAAACAGGTTGCCGCATAATCCTTCCCGAAGGCGCAGATCCATTCGTCACGCTGTTCTCCGAGTCGGCCGGCCGGGTTCTGGTCGCGGTGCCGCGGACCGAGGAGTCGCGTTTTTCCGCGATGCTCGACGCTCGCGGTATGCCGTGGACGCGCATCGGCGTCGTGGACCAGGGCAGCGATTCGGTCAGTGTTCAGGACCATTTCGACCTTCCGCTCGAAGAGTTGCGCACAACCTTCGAGGCGACATTGCCGGCACTGTTTGGCTAGTGGTTTCCGCGGTCAGAAATAGCGGACTCGCATGATAATCGTTAGCAAAGGGCATTAGTCATTCGATGAATGGACAGCCTATTGGCGAGTGCTCGCCAAATGGCAATGTTGTTTAGTAGGCTCAGTGCACTCACCTCGTGTGTATTGAGGTGTAGAGACATCGCACAATCTATTTCCGTACCACCTAATTGGACAGGACTCTTCGATGACGAGCCCGTATGGCACCCCAGGCGATAACAACGATCCGCAAGGTCAGCAGCCACAGGGTGGCCAGCAGCCGCAGTATGGTCAGCAGCCCCAATATGGTCAGCAGCCGCAGTATGGTCAGCAGCCCCAATACGGTCAGCAGCCGCAGTATGGTCAGCCGGCCCAGCCTTATGGTGCCGCACCGCAATACGGCACTCCTCCCGGTCCGGAACCGGACAACAATCTGGTGTGGGCAATTCTGTGCACGGTGTTGTGTTGCTTGCCGCTGGGAATTGTGGCGATTGTGAAGTCGACGTCGGTGAGTAAGTTGTGGGCCACGGGCGACTATGCTGGCGCTCAAGCCGCAGCCGACGAAGCGAAAAAGTGGGCGATGTGGGGTGCGATCGCCGGAGCCGTGAGCATTGTGCTGCTCATCATTTTCTATGTGATTATCGGCGTCGCCGCGGTATCCACATCGACGACATACTGAGGCAGTCATTGTGAGCTACCCGAACGACCCATACGGTCAACAGCCGTACGGTCAGCACCCGCCATACGGCCAACAACCTTATGGCGCACCACAATACGGTGCGTACGGCCCGCCTCCGGGGCCGGAACCGGATAACAACTTGGTGTGGGCAATTCTGTGCACGGTGTTGTGTTGCTTGCCGCTGGGAATTGTGGCGATTGTGAAGTCGACGTCGGTGAGTAAGTTGTGGGCCACGGGCGACTACGCCGGGGCCCAGCGGGCGGCCGACGAAGCCAAGAAGTGGGCGATGTGGGGTGCGATCTCGTCGGTGATTATCTATGTCGTCGCGATCATCTTCTACATAGTGCTGTTCATCTTTGTATTCAGTGTCGCCTCGACGACGCCGGACTACACACCGCCGTCGTACACGTACACGTACCCAAGTTACTGAGAATCGTGCTGACTCAAGCTGATTCATCTAAGACCCGGTCGGTGCCCGTTACCGACCGGGTTTTGGGCGTCGTGGGGAAGATCAGTCACCACCGGGTCGCGGGGCCGGCGACTGTTATCGGATTGGCCTCGACGGCCTGCGTCGGCATCTGGCTTGCGGATCCCACGACGCCGGGGGGACCGTCGCCGATCTGTCCGACCAAACTGTTATTCGGCATCAACTGCCCAGGATGTGGATCGCTTCGGGCTATTTATTCGCTCATGCACGGCGACGTTGTGGCCGCTGTGCATTTCAATGCGGTGGGCGTCTTGTGTATCGCGTTGTTGCTCTGGGCATTTGGGGCCTACTGCCTAGGGCTCTGGCGGGGGCGGCGAGTGCGAAGTTGGCAGCATCATCGCTGGATGGCGATGATCCTGCTGGTGGTAGTTGGAATCTGGTTTGTCATTCGCAACATTCCCGTGTATCCGTTTACTGCGCTGAGGGTTTGAGATTCAACCGGCCCGCACCTGGTCAACGCTGGTGAAATGTTCGACGTTGGGGAATGGGTCGTAGAAATGATGCAAAAGTTTGCTCCAGCGCGTGTAGTCGGCTGACTGCCGGAAGTCAATTGTGTGCGCTTCCAACGACTTCCACTCGACCAGTAGTAAATAATGCGAGTCATTCTCAATCCCGCGCAAGAGGCGTAGTGAGAGAAATCCTGGGATAGCGGAAATGATCCCCTTCGCTTCCTGGAATGCGATCTCGAAATCCGGTTCCATTCCGGGGCGAACGGGCAGAACTACATGTTCGAGGACCATCCGCATAGGCTAGCGACCAACGGTGGCTATCGCCCGACAGTTGTCCGGTTCGAGTACTGTGTGGTGGGAAAACGCCGAATTCCGCTCGGGGTGGAACACCAAAGTCGCACATCGGAGAACTCATGACCTACGACCCCTATGGCCAACAGCAGCCGCAGTATGGCCAGCAACCTCAGTATGGCCAGCCGTACGGTCAACCTCAGTATGGCCAGCCCCAGTATGCCGGGCAGCCCGACTACTCTGCCTACGGCGCCCAGTATGGTCAACCGGGCTATCCGTACCCGTACCCGCAGCCGAGACCGTCGGGCGGCACGGCTATCACGGCTGCGGTCCTGTCCTTTCTCGGCGTAGTTCACATGCTGGTGCTCGTGGGCACGGGCGTGTATCTGGCTGCGAGCGAGGAGATGATCCACTTCTATGACGGCAAGATGACCGTCGTGGCGGTCGGACAAGTAGTCATGGCCGTTCTGGTGGGCGTGTTGTTGACCGTTGGGGGAATACAGATCCTCCGACACCGTCTCATTGGTCGAACCCTGGTCGCCGCTGCCTGCGGGGTACTGGCGGTTCTTACTCTGGTTCTCAACCTCATCTCCATGGCGATCGTTAACTCTGTGGTTGATTCACTCGGCGTAGGGGACGAGGCGACGCCGACTTTGGCAGGCGGATTTGTCGGATCGTTCTGCGTGCTGATCTTCCCGATCGCAACTCTCGTGCTCGCTGTTATTCCGCCGACGAAGCAGTGGATCCTAGCAAACTGAAACGTGTTCTACTTCGGTGAACTAGGGTCGGAGTATGACTCTACGGATTGTCGAATGGTCGACGGGAACAGTTGGGCGCCACGCGATTGCCGGAATAGATGCGCATCCGGACCTGGAGCTGGTCGGAGTGTGGGTGTCTGACCCGGCGAAAGTCGGTCGCGATGCAGGCGACTTGGCCGACCTCGGCCGCGAACTTGGCGTCGCTGCCACCAATGATCGTGAGGCACTGTTCGCGCTAAAGCCGGATGCCATCGTCCATACGGCTATGACCGACGATCGGATCATGGAGGCGATCGACGACCTGGTGTCGTTTCTTGAGGCGGGGATCAACGTCGTCTCGAGCGGGCCGGTGGTCCTTCAATTTCCGATGGGCGTCATTCCCGATCCGATGGTCGAACGCGTCGTGACGGCCGGAAAGTCGGGCGGCGCGAGTCTGCATGTCAATGGAATCGACCCCGGATTTGCCAATGATGTTCTGCCGCTTGCGATGACGAGCCTGTCGCAGCGCATCGATGAGGTGCGGTGTCAGGAGATCGCGGACTACTCGACCTACTATCAGCCAGTTGTGATGAAGCAGATTTTCGGCTTCGGTCAGCCGATGGACAGCACGCCGATGCTACTTAATCCCGGAGTACTGTCTCTCGCTTGGGGAAGTGTTGTGCGGCAGCTCGCCGCGGGTCTTGGTGTGACACTTGACGAACCGCTCGTCGAGCGAGTGGAACGTGTTGTGGCGGAACAGGGTTATTCGACGGTATCTGTCGAAATTCCGGCTGGCACGATGGCGGCCTTGCGCTTCGAGGTGGTCGGGCAGGTCGGCGGCGTCGATCGAATCGTGTTGGAGCACTACACCCGTACGCATCCCGACCAGCGACCCGATTGGCCGAAGCCGGCCAAGGGAGACGGTTGTTATCGGATCGCCATTACCGGTGAGCCGGCAATGGAGGTGGAGTTCACGCACCACGGCGAAAATGGGGATCACAACGTCTCGGGCATGATCGTCACTGCCCAGCGGCTGGTCAATGCGGTCGGGGCCGTGGTGGCGGCGGAGCCGGGATTGGTTACTGCGCTTGATCTTCCGTTGGTGAGTGGTCGGGGACTGGTATCGGGAGGCTAGAACCGGGGGTCGTCGGTGGTACTCCGGCATTCGTTCGCCTTCTGATTCTTCCCACCGCTGTGGTCACGTCCGACAGCTACATCCGTCGGAAGGCTCCGTAGTTATCGGACGAGTGAGAGTCGCGTGAAATATCGTCCCCCTCAGAGGGTTTCGAGGGCATATTGCCCTTTGGTTGTGCTGAAGGGGACGGGAATTTCCGGCTTTGGTTGGCGGAGTGGACTTTGGGTTGGTCTGTTAGCCGGCGGTGGTCTCGATACGGTCAAACTCGCAAGCTCGTTTGACCTACTCGACCGGCGGAGGGGGTGGCTGATTCGGTTGGCGTGGGCTGGCCTGCTCGACCGGCGGAGATGGGCGGCCTGCTCGACCGGATGTGGGCTGGCCTGCTCGCTGGCGGAGATGACTGACCTACTCGACCGGATGTGGACTGGCCTGCTCGACCGGCGGAGATGGCTGATCGGCTCGACCGACGGAGCAGCTGATCGGCTCGACCGGCCGGTCTGCTTCAGGCTATTGAGCCTGTTATAGCGGCCAGGTATGCGCCGGCTCGCCCTCGTGCATCAAGGTGACATAGTCGGCGAGCATGCCGGCGAGAGCGACGTCGCGATCATCGCCAGCGGCCTCGCGCGCGGCAACCGCGCGTCGTTGCCATTCCGAACCCGACTGCCGCGACTGGCAACGTCCTTCGATCACCGACAGGTACCTCGACCGCGCTTTGCGCGAAACGCCGAACGCCGTCAAACCCGCATCGGCGATGGGGAGAAGCTTTCGCAACGTGAGCTCGTCCGGCCGTACCCATCCCACCTTTGGCCAATAGAGTTGTGCCGCAAAGCCTTCCCGTGCTCCGGCGTGTAAGTTCTCGGCTGCGGCGTCGAAGGACATCTGCGACCACACTGGACGCTCCTGGTCGACGAGCCCCCGCAGCAGTCCGTAGTAGAACGCGGCGTTGGCCATTGTGTCGATGACCGTGGGTCCGGCCGGCAGCACCCGATTCTCCACCCGAAGATGTGCCTGACCGTCGACTACGTCGTAGACGGGGCGATTCCAGCGGTAGACCGTTCCATTGTGCAAACGCAGCTCGTCGAGGAGCGGAATCTGACCGGAGTCGAGTATGTCGAGCGGGTCGTCGTCGGAGCATACGGGCAGCAACGCGGGGAAATACCGGGTGTTCTCCTCGAATAGATCGAAGATGGTGGTTATCCAGCGCTCGCCGAACCAGACTCGTGGGCGTACCCCCTGATTCTTCAACTCCAATGGCCGGGTGTCGGTTGCCTGTTCGAAGACGGGGATGCGGCTCTCGTGCCACAGAGCCGTTCCGGCGAAGAACGGGGAATTGCCCGCGATACCCACCTGCACTCCGGCGATTGCCTGCGCTGCATTCCAGTGTGCGGCAAAGTCTTCCGGCGCCAGCCGCAGGTGCAATTGAAGTGACGTGCACGCGGCTTCGGGGACGATCGTGTCGCAGGTCAGGTGTAACTGCTCGAGTTGGTGCGCCGACGGCAATTCGACCCCGGCGATTTCGATGGTGATGTCTTCGCCGCGGGCGGCGAAGATCTGTTCGTTGAGTATCCCGTAACGCGGGTTTGCCGATATCGCGTCGTGGGTAAGGTGCTCGGGCCGAAGGGTTGGCAGCATGCCGGTCATCACCAGGTGAGTGTCCTTCGCGGCAGCACGCGCGTCGGCTGAGTTCAGTGAGGCTCGAAGCTGCTGTTCGAGGCCGACCATCTCGTCGCCGGACAGCGGCCGCGGCGCGACGTTGATCTCGATATTGAACTGAGCTAATTCGGTCTGGAAGTCGGGGTCGGCGATGGTGTCGAGGACAGCGGCATTGGCAAGCGCGGGCTGCATCGCCGCATCGACCAGATTCAGTTCGACTTCCATTCCCAATAGCGGTTCGGGTGGGCGCCCCTGATCGGTGAAGAGCCCTTCGGTCAGCATTCGTGCGATTGCTTCGGTGCCGCGAGAGACCTGACGTCGGAACCGCACGCGGTCAGCTCCGGTGAATGTGCGTTTCGACACATCGGCGCCCATTGCTCCATCGTGCAACATGGACGTCGTGACTCGTCCGAAATCGGTAGATCCCGCCCAGATGCGCGCCGCTGTGCTGGATGTACTTCCCTGGCTCGTCGACGCTGATGTGCCCGACCCACAGCGGCCGACTATCGCCGCAGCGGTCCGGCAGTCCGCGCGTACCCTCGCGCAACTGGCCCCGGGGGCATCTGTCGAGGTCCGCGTGCCGCCTTTCGTCGCGGTGCAGTGTATTGCCGGGCCGCGACATACCCGTGGCACGCCGCCCAACGTCGTGGAAACGACGCCGCGGGTCTGGCTTCGTCTGGTAGCCGGACTCGTCGATTTCGATGCGGCGGTGGCCGCTGGCGACGTGTCGTCGTCGGGCTTCCGCGCGAGCGAGGTCGGTGGCTTCTTACCACTGATTCGAGTGCCAGCGCCCGGCGGCGGGGAGTAAACCGCGCGGTACACGCGTTGTGAGATTCGGAGTTGTCACGGACTGGCCGGTAGAGTAGGCCATGCGCCTCCTGATTCCAGCCCCAACCCCCCGGGAGTTCTTGTGGCCGATATGTCCATCACCAGCCCGAATCTCCTTGCGGCCGACGATGTTTCGGAGAATGAACCCCGCGAGGAATGTGGTGTTTTCGGGGTCTGGGCACCTGGCGAGGATGTCGCCAAACTCAGCTATTACGGCCTCTACGCCCTGCAGCATCGCGGTCAGGAAGCCGCGGGTATCGCGGTCGGCGACGGCTCGCAGGTCATCGTCTTTAAAGATCTCGGTCTAGTTAGCCAGGTATTCGACGAGCAGACAATGGCCGCAATGGTCGGTCACGTCGCGGTTGGGCACTGCCGCTACTCGACCACCGGGTCGACCACCTGGGAAAATTCGCAGCCGATCTTTCGTACCACCGCCGCCGGCTCGGGTATCGCACTCGGGCATAACGGCAACTTGGTCAACACCGCCGAACTCGCCGGCCGAGCCCGCGACCTGGGGCTTACCGGCTCCGCCGGCGCGACGTCGGATTCCGATGTTCTTGGCGCGCTGCTTGCGCACGGTGCCGCCGACCGCACCATCGAACAAGCCGCGATGGAAGTGTTGCCGACGGTCGAGGGCGCGTTTTGCCTCACGTTCATGGACGAAAACACGCTTTACGCCGCCCGTGACCCGCACGGCGTCCGTCCGCTGTCGCTTGGTCGCCTCGACCGCGGCTGGGTGGTCGCGTCGGAAACCGCGGCCTTCGACATCGTTGGCGCCTCCTTCGTCCGCGATATCGAGCCTGGCGAACTCCTTGCCATCGACGCCGACGGTGTGCGCAGCAAGCGGTTCGCCGAGGCCACGCCAAAGGGCTGTGTCTTCGAATATGTGTACCTCGCGCGTCCGGACAGCGTGATCAACGGACGCAGTGTCCATGCGACTCGCGTCGACATCGGTCGTCGCCTCGCGCGCGAACATCCCGCCGAGGGGGATCTGGTCATCCCGGTGCCGGAGTCAGGAACGCCAGCGGCAGTTGGCTACGCGCAGGAATCCGGCATTCCCTATGGGCAGGGCCTGATGAAGAATGCCTACGTCGGACGCACGTTCATTCAGCCGTCGCAGACCATCCGGCAGCTCGGCATCCGGCTCAAGCTGAATCCGCTCAAAGATGTCATCCGCGGCAAACGCCTTGTGGTGGTTGATGATTCGATCGTGCGCGGCAATACGCAGCGAGCGCTGATCCGCATGTTGCGTGAGGCGGGGGCCGCCGAGGTGCACGTGCGCATCGCCTCGTCGCCGGTGCGTTGGCCCTGCTTCTACGGCATCGACTTCGCTTCGCCGGCCGAACTCATCGCCAACGGAATGGAATCCGAAGAAGGCATGGTCGACGGTGTGCGGCAGGCAATCGGAGCCGACTCGCTGGGTTACATCAGCAATGACGAGATGATCAAGGCAACCGAGCAGCCGTCGTCGAAACTCTGTGCCGCATGTTTCGACGGCCACTACCCGATTCCGCTGCCGAAGGAAACGTCGATGGGCAAAGCGGTGTTGGAGACGATGCTCAAGAATGCCGCCGAAGACCTCGGCGAGACGGCTACGGTCGATCCGCTCACGAGTGCCAATGACAACGTCAGCGCGGTAATGCGGCCCTGACGTCCCGCATCGTGACGACGGGCACGTCGGCGCGACGTGGATGTGTGGTCGACGCGGTCGGTCGGGTAGCGTAAAGCCGTCCTGCCGAGCGGCAGCTCTCATTTCACTCGACTATTCGGGGAGTTCATCACCATGTCCGATCGCGATGCCGATCAGCACGACGCACCTTCGGCTGGAGCCTCGTACGCCGCAGCGGGTGTCGACATCGACGCTGGTGAACGCGCGATTGAACTTTTCAAGCCACATGCCAAACGCGCGACGCGACCAGAGGTTTTGGGTGGACTCGGCGGCTTCGCCGGACTGTTCGCGCTGAAGGGTGACTATCGTGAACCGGTGCTCGCCGCGTCGAGCGACGGCGTCGGGACCAAGCTCGCGGTGGCGCAGGCGATGGGTATACACGACACCGTCGGCCGCGATTTGGTCGCCATGGTCGTCGACGACCTGGTGGTCTGCGGCGCCGAGCCGCTATTCCTGCAGGATTACATCGCGATCGGCAAAGTCGTGCCGGAGGTGGTCGCCGACATCGTCAAGGGCATCGCCGACGGTTGCGTCGACGCGGGGTGTGCGCTGCTTGGCGGCGAGACCGCCGAACATCCCGGGCTGATGGAAGACGGGCATTACGACATCTCGGCGACGGGTGTCGGCGTCGTCGAAGC
This sequence comes from Gordonia effusa NBRC 100432, assembly GCF_000241305.1. Taxonomy (GTDB): domain Bacteria; phylum Actinomycetota; class Actinomycetes; order Mycobacteriales; family Mycobacteriaceae; genus Gordonia; species Gordonia effusa. The sequence goes on along the minus strand of NZ_BAEH01000098.1, from coordinate 17,500 downwards.
CGATGCTGTGCTGTCCGCGGATCGGGTGCGTCCCGGTGACGTGGTCATCGCGATGGGGTCGTCGGGGTTGCATTCCAACGGCTACTCGCTGGCGCGCAAGGTGCTCCTGGATTGGGGGCATATGGATATCGGCGGGCATGTCGAAGAATTCGGTCGCAGTCTCGGTGAAGAATTGCTCGAGCCGACTCGTATCTATGCTCGCGACTGCCTGGCGTTGGCCGCCGAGGCAGACGTGCGGACTTTCGCGCATATCACCGGCGGTGGACTTGCCGACAATCTAGGTCGCGTCCTGCCGCGTGGGCTTGTCGCCGAATTGGACCGTGGCACCTGGTCGCCCGCGCCGATCTTCTCGATGATCGCGCAGCGTGGTCGCGTGGTGCGCGAGGAGATGGAACGCACCTTCAACATGGGCGTCGGCATGGTCGCGATCGTGGCACCGGAGGACACCGACCGGGCACAGGCCGTACTCACCGCCAAGCATGTCGACAACTGGGTGCTCGGTTCCATCAAGCGGTCCGGCGAACCCTCCGAGGGCGCCAAGACCGGTTCGGCCGTCCTGCTGGGGGAGCATCCGCGGTTCTGACGTCGCGGGCCGGTTGCGTTGCGCTTGTGCCGAACGTGGTCTCGATACACCCGGCTCGGCTGGCGCCTCGCCGGGCACTCGACCAGCGGATAAAGGCGCGGCTGGCGGTAGTGGCGTCTGACTAGCGGTGGCACTCGACCAGCGGTAGTTCTGGTGGTCGAGTGCGCTCGCCGAGCGTAGCGAGACGCGCGTGTATCAAGACTGGGTGAGACGACGTCGTGCGGCGACCACGGTTGTGGTTTGTTATGTCGGTGCGTGGTCTCGATACACCCGGCTCGGCTGGCGCCTCGCCGGGCACTCGACCAGCGGATAAGGCTCGGCTGGCGCCTCGCCGGGCACTCGACCAGCGGATAGAGGCTCGCCGCGGGTAACCACGGGCGTAGAGAACCACCCGGATCACGCCATCAAAACGCACACTGGCACCCGACCCTGCTCGCAGGGCCGGGTGAGAAGTGTGGAACGCCCCGTTGGGGCGACTGATCTACCTCAGGAGGGGAAGGTGGCTAATCGCGTCAAGCGCGACGCCACTCGTCTTCCTCAACCCAATCATCCACCGGATCGTGTCGCTCCGGTGCGGTGCTTCCGGACAGCTCGCGTTGCAAGCTGTCGAAATCCGTATTGGGTGCAGAGTACTTAAGCTGACGAGCAACTTTCGTCTGCTTTGCCTTTGCCCGGCCGCGGCCCATATGGGACCCCCTCGCACAATGACGGGGCGACCAAACTGGTGGCGGCCCCGTTCTAGGTTAGGAATTTCTGTCGTAGTGAACAGTCTAGCGCGCTCGCGAAGATAATGCGGACTCCTCCCTCGGGTGTGGCGCAAAGTCCCAGTCGGAGCGGTCAGGATTGTGTGCCACGCAACTTGGCAATGGCCTCGCGGCCAGCCTGAACACGGTCGTCGACCTGAACCGAGTCGGGGTCGATGCGAGCGGGAATCGTTACGGCGTCCTCGCCGGTGGCGATCGCCAGTTCGGTGTCGACGGGTATCCCGCGCTTGACCAGCGCCAGCGCGATCGGGCCATATTCGAAGTGGTCGACGACGGTTCCGACCCGTCCGATAGCTCGTGCGCCGCCGAGTATCCGATCGCCGGTCTGCGGCCGGATGTCGTCGCTGCCGTCGAGATGAAGCAGCACCAACTGGCGCGGCGACTTTCCGAGGTTGTGCACCCGCGCGACGGTCTCCTGGCCGCGGTAGCAGCCCTTGTCGACGTGGACGGCGCCCTGCTCATCCGGGCCACCGATCCAGTTGACCTCGTGCGGAATCGTGCGGTCGTCGGTGTCGACGTCGATACGGGGACGGATCGCCGCGGCACGTAATGCCTCGTAGGTCCACGTGCCCGACATCTGCGCGCCAGCGTCGGCGATGGCTTTCCACCAGGTGAGGACGTCGGAGTCGGGAACGATCAGATCGACCACCGGAAGCGTGCGGCCCTCACCGATGGACGGCATGACTCGCCAGAAGCCCAGTGGCTCGTCGTCGTGGCGTAGTTCGGGGAGATCGCCCGCGGCGTACACGCCGGCCTCGGCGGGGATCTCCAGCAGGTCGGCGATCGCGCCCGCGCGAACCGCGGGACCGACCAGCGTCAGCACCGTCATGTCCGGACGGCCGACCGGAGTGACCTTGGCCCAGAACACCATTTTCGTCAGGAAATCGAGCAGCCCCGGACCGTGCGAACCTTCGGTATCGATCCAGGTGACGCCATCGACGTCGGTCAACACAAAATGTTCTTCGACGTGTCCGCGCAGATCAAGAGAGAGATTTTCAGCGCTACGACGGTCGGCGAGGTCGGCGACGAACTGACTGGAGATGGTGTGCAACCAGGACAGTCGCTCGTCACCGTCGAGTTCGAGAACGGCGCGGTCGGCGCGGTCGATGATCACCGCGCCGGTCGTCGCGGCTCGCTGCTCACCAAACGGATCGCCAAAATGCCAAGCAACACTTCGGGTGTTATCGCCGGGCGCAGGCTCGGGGACAGCTCCCGCAGTGGAAAAAGTATTGAGAATCGGCGACGCGGTCACGGAAGAAAGCCTACCCGCGACACTAGACTGTGAACCCATGGCGGATTTGATCCTTGTCACGGTTGCCGACGGTCCGGCCGACGCGAGTGCGCCCCTACTCTTCGCCGATGATCTCGCCGCGGTACGCGGTGACGGCATCTTCGAGACACTTCTCGTCCGAGAGGGGCGCCCCTGTGGCGTCAGGCGGCATCTTGACCGACTCGCGCGCAGCGCGGCCATCGTCGACCTACCGGCTCCGGATCGCGAAGCCTTCGCCGCAGCCGTGGATGCCGCAGCTCGGCTCTGGACTGAACAGCACGCGGACGCGGAAGGGCTACTCCGCATTGTTTATTCGCGTGGGCGAGAAGCGGATCCGGCGTCGGCGCAGGAGCCGGATAAAGCGACCGCGTACGTGACGGTCGGTCCGGTAGCGCCGCGTGCGATCGAAGCGCGTGAGAGCGGGGTCTCGGTTGTGACTCTCGACCGCGGCTATTCAGTGGATCTCGCGCCGTCGGCGCCCTGGGCGCTCTTGGGCGCTAAGACGTTGAGTTATGCGACGAATATGGCGGCGTTGCGCCACGCGGCGAGGCTGGGCTACGACGACGTGATCTACCTCAGCAGCGAGGGGGTGGTCCTCGAAGGGCCACGGTCCACAGTTGTCGCGGTGACCGGCAAGACGCTCGTCACCCCTCCCACCGAAGCCGGAATCCTTCCTGGCACAACGCAAGAAGCTCTATTCGAATTGGCCGAGGCGCAAGGCTGGCAGACCAAATCGGAGACGTTGCTGACTGAGGACCTGATCGCGGCGGACTCGGTATGGATGGTTTCGAGCGTGACGCTCGCCGCACGAGTGCGTCGACTCAACTCATATGAGTTCGGCGACGACCACCTCGGCGATCGCGAACAGGTCGACCTCGCCGCGCTGGTCAACCGGGCGATCGCTGACGACTGAACACGTAGGTGTGCAGCGTCACGGTCCCGGTCTTATGCGAGCGCTGCGCGGGGTAGTGGACCCGCGTCGGTGGCGTCAAAACGGTTGCTAGCAGCGGAAAGTCGGCGTCGACGGTCGAAGGAATATCTGGATTCCCCGCTCCCGTGCATGTGATCTGAGGCACAATTTGGTCAGCGGTCGACCGGTATGAGACTGAGGTCTCTTGTTGGAGTAGCCGAGCGGGCGTAGCGTTACATTTGTCTACTACGACGAGTAGTAGCACCGGAGAGATAGCCCGCTCACCACTGCTTGCGATGGGATGCCCATAGATGGACACCGTGTCAATGAATCTGGCCATGGATGTCGTCGACGTTTCGCGATGGCAATTCGGTATCACCACCGTCTATCACTTCATTTTGGTCCCACTCACGATCGGTCTTGCCCCGATGATCGCCGTGATGCAGACCGTGTGGCATGTCACCGGAAACGAGCAGTGGCTGCGCGCCACCAAGTTCTTCGGGAAGCTCTTCCTCATCAACTTCGCGCTCGGGGTGGCGACCGGGATCGTGCAGGAATTCCAGTTCGGAATGAACTGGAGTGAGTACAGCCGGTTTGTGGCGGATGTATTCGGTGCGCCCCTGGCGTTGGAAGGTTTGGTTGCCTTCTTCCTGGAATCCACCTTCATCGGACTGTGGATCTTCGGCTGGGATCGATTGCCCAAACGTGTTCACCTTGCCTGTATTTGGCTGGTCGCCATCGGTGTGAACGCGTCGGCCTACTTCATCATCGCGGCCAACTCGTGGATGCAGCATCCCGTTGGTGTCACGTGGGACAACGAACGCAATCGCCCTGCGATGAACGACTTTTGGGCCGTCATCACCAACAACACCACCCTTGCCGCGTTTCCGCACGTCGTTGCCGGGGCATTGCTCACCGCAGCCACCTTCGTCGCCGGTATCGGGTGCTGGTGGATGGCGCGAAACATTTGGCGCGCAAAGCAATTGGAGAAGGCCAACGCGACGTCGGTTGACGCGGCTGCCGACTCCGACGATACCGTCGACATTCCCGATACCGTCTCGCCAAGTCAGGTCAGCGCGACGCCGGAACAATTACGCGACGACGCGCGGACACTGTGGCGTCCGGTGACTCGATTTGGTCTGTGGCTCACCATGTTTGCCGGGGTCGCTCTGTTCATCACCGGCGACTTCCAGGCGCAGATCATGTTCAAACAGCAGCCGATGAAGATGGCGGCGGCGGAATCGTTGTGCGAGAGCGAGACCGGCGCGGGGTTCTCGGTCCTCTCGATCGGTCGACAGAACAACTGCGCCAACATCGATCACGTCATCGTGATCCCGAATATGTTGTCATTCTTGGCTGATCATCGCTTCGACACCCGCTTGCAGGGCGTTGAAGAACTGCAGGCGCAGTATGCCCAGGAGTTCAACAAGCCGGACCAGAACTTCGCGCCCAATCTGTTTGTTACGTATTGGAGTTTCCGGGCGATGATCACCTGGGCAGCGGGATCGGCACTACTGGCGATTGCCGGACTCTGGTTCACTCGCAAGAAGCGCGTGGTTGAGTCGCGCCGGTTCGGACTCTTCGCCCTGTGGATGTTGCCAACTCCGTTCTTGGCCAACAGTTCTGGTTGGATTTTCACCGAGATGGGCCGACAGCCCTGGGTGGTCGCGCCGAACTGGGTCGACCGGCTGGACCCGTTGCGGATCAGCATGCTGGTGAATGATGGCGTGTCTAATCACACCGCCGGGATGGTGTGGGTATCGCTGATCACGCTAACCCTCTTGTACGGCGTCCTCGGGGTTATTTGGTTCGCGCTCCAGCGCCGCTACATCATCGAAGGTCCGAGTGCTCGCTCCGACGATTCCGGCGACGGTGACGATTCGCCGGATGTCGATGCCCCCGAACAACTTTCGTTCGCCTACTAGGAGTCAGATATGGGATTGCCAGAGTTCTGGTTCATCGTCATCGCGGTTCTCTTCGGCGGCTACTTCATCCTGGAGGGGTTCGACTTCGGCGTCGGGATGCTCATGCCGTTCATCGGGCGAGGGGATGGTCGCGTTGATGGTGATACCCGACGTCGGGTACTACTGAACACCATCGGCCCGGTCTGGGACGCGAATGAGGTGTGGCTGCTCACTGCTGGTGGTGCCATGTTCGCGGCCTTCGGTGGTTGGTACGCAACGATGTTCAGCGCCTTCTACTTCCCGTTGCTGCTGATACTGGTCGGTCTCATCGTTCGGGTGGTGGCGATCGAATGGCGGGGCAAGATCAACGACCCGCGCTGGCGGATGTGGTGTGACGTAGGCATCGGGTTGGGTTCGTGGATACCCGCGTTGTTGTGGGGTGTCGCATTCGCCAACGTGGTTCGTGGCCTGCCGATAGCCGCGGATCACCAATACACCGGCGGTTTCTTCAACCTGCTCAACCCGTATGCCCTGCTTGGTGGGTTGACAACGTTACTGGTCTTCGCCACCCACGGGGCGGTGTTCCTGTCGTTGAAGACGGCCGGTGAGATCCGCGACGAGGCCGCCAAATACGCTGTGCGGCTTTCGGTTGCGACCTTGGTTGTGGCGGGAGCCTTCTTACTCTGGACCCAACTCGAGTATGGGAAGACATGGACGTGGGTGCCGGTCATCCTGGCCGCGCTGGCGGCGGTCGGAGCGGTGTTCGCGACACTTCGACGGGCTGAGGGCCTGGCGTTTGCCGCGACAACGGTCGCGATTGCCGGCACCGTTGTAACGCTGTTCGGCGTCCTCTATCCGAATGTCTTGCCGTCCACCACCGATCCGGCCTTCAACCTCACCATTGGCAATACGTCGTCGAGTCACTACACCCTGACCATCATGACCTGGGCCGCGGTCTTCATTACGCCGGTGGTGATCCTCTATCAGGGATGGTCGTATTGGGTGTTCCGACAACGTATTTCGCTGGAGCAGATCCCGCCGTCGGTGGGGTTGCCCTCGCTGTTGGTGGGCGAGCGAAGCGACGGGATCCGGCCGGGCGAGCGAAGCGACGGGAAGATCCGGCAGGGCGAGCGAAGCGACGGGAAGTGACCGGGCGAGCGAAGCGACGGGAAGATCCGGCAGGGCGAGCGAAGCGACGGCCGCCGCTGGACCCCCGCCTGCTGCGACGATCGGCGCCGGCGCGCCGATATGTCGCGGCGACAGTGTGTTTCGCGGTGGCTACCTCGATCTGCGTCATCGTGATCGCGGCCGTCACGGCGTCGATACTTTCCGAGCTGGTTGTCGACGTCGATGCTCGGGCGTTCGAGGCTCAGTCGACTCATCTGATTGTGCTCGCCGGTGCGCTGCTGCTTCGGGTTGCCCTACATTACGCACGAGAACGATACGCGCAACGAGCGGCCGACCTGGTCATCGCCGACTTGCGCGGCCAGGCGACCGATGTGTTGAGCGACCCGCGACGGACCGCGCCGCGTCGACTTCTTGAGGTACGCGATCATGCGGTCACCGTAATCTTGCGCGGTCTGGATGATTTGGCGCCGTATCTGTCTGGATATGTTCCGGCGCTTATCCTTTCGACGGTGATCACGCCGGTGATGGTGGTGGTTATCGCGATCGTGGATCTGCCATCCGCGATCATCGTCTTCATCACGTTGCCGTTGATACCGGTCTTTATGGTGCTGATCGGTGTGATGACGCGGGACCGAACCGCCGCGAAACTTGCTGCGACAAGCCAATTGTCGGGTCAATTGATGGACCTGGTGGCCGGACTCCCGACGTTGCGCGCGTTACATCGTGTCCACCGCCCGACCAGACAGGTAACTGAGTTGGGGCAGCGGTGGCAGCGCTCGACGATGGCTACCCTGCGTATCGCTTTTCTCTCCGGCGCGGTGCTGGAATTGCTCGCGACGCTGTGTGTCGCGTTGGTGGCGGTGGGGATTGGCGTTCGTCTTGTGTACGGCGAGATGTCTTTGTTCGCGGGCGTCTTCGCGTTGATTTTGGCGCCAGAGGTATACCTGCCGTTGCGGCAGGTCGGTGCTCAGTTTCACAACTCGACCGATGGTTTGGCCGCGGCCGACGACGTTTTCGAGCTGATCGGTGACGAGACAGCGACCGCATCGGGGGTGTCTCGAGTTGACCTGCGCGGCGCCGACCTCGAATTCGACGCCTTGTCGGTCGATGGTAGAGATGGGCCAGCACCCGATCGTCTTTCGTCGGTGATTCCCGGTGGCTCACTTACCCTCTGGCGTGGGCCGAACGGCATCGGGAAGTCGACCGCACTGTCGGTGCTGCTCGGTCTGGTCGATGGCTACTCGGGCACCGTAACCGTGAGCGGCCAATCGATTGGTGACCTCGACCTCGACCATTTCCGCAGCCAGATCGCGTGGCTACCGCAGCATCCGGCGATTCTGCCCGCGACCGTCGCCGACAATCTCGAGCTATTCGGTAACCCCACCTCGAGCGATCTCGAACAGGCAATGGCCGCAACAGGTTTCGATGCGGTGGTGCAGCAGTTGCCACAGGGCGTGCGGACTCGGTTGGGTGCGGGGGGCGTGGGGTTGTCTGCCGGTCAGCGACAGCGACTGGGTCTTAGCCGGGTGCTCGCGTCGCCGGCGCCGCTGCTACTGCTCGACGAGCCGACCGCACATCTCGATGACGATTCTGCCGATGCGGTGGTCGCGGCCGTTCGTTCTCGCGTCGAGCGAGGTGCCACCGTCGTCGTGATCAGTCACCGCGAATCTTGGTGGGCCGCAGCCGATCACCTCGTTGAATTCGGGAGCGTCGAACTCGGGAGCGTCGAAACAGGGAACGCACATGCGTCGGCCCGCTGATCGCCCGCTTTGGCGAATCCTCGGCTACCTGGGTGTGAAGCCCCGGCCGGTAGTGGCCGCCCTTGGGCTCGGCGTCGGCGGCTCGTTGAGCGCGTTGGGTTTGGCCGCGCTGTCGGCCTGGCTGATTACGCGTGCCTGGCAGATGCCGCCCATCCTGTATCTGTCGGTCGCGATCACCGCCGTTCGGGCGCTGGGGATTTCGCGTGGTGTGTTCCGCTATCTCGAGCGGCTGGCGACCCATGATCTCGCGCTACGGGCGATGTCGTCGGCGCGGTCGCGGGTATTCGTCGCGCTCGCGGCGGGAAGACCTTCCTATTCGGTCCAGCTTGGTCGCGGCGACTTACTGTCGAGAACCGGTGCCGACCTCGACGACTTGGGAAACGCTCTCATTAGAGGCGTGATCCCGATCGGCATCGCGGTGATTACCGACATCGCCGCGGTGGCGATCATGGCTGTGGTGTCGGTACCGGCGGCAGTCGTGTTAGGCGTCGCTCTGTTCGTAAGTGGTGTTGCCGCACCGGTATTGGCGGCGCGCGGCAGCGCCGACGTCGTCGAATCGGGTGCGCGAGCACGTACGGAGTTGGCCGATTCGGTGACTCTGGCCCTGTGGCACGCAGATGAGTTGACCGTCGCGCGAAGTCGCGCACGGGTATTGGCCGAGGTCGCCGACGCGGAGCGATCTGTCCGCGCCGCCGCTGACAAAGGTCTGCGCCTACAGTCGCTAGGCAGCGCGGCAATGCCACTGGCCGTTGGTATTTCATTGCTCGCGGCCTGTGTCATCGGTATCGGCTTGGCCGGCGACCCGACATTGACTCCGATGACCTTGGGTGTGCTCATCCTGCTACCGCTGTCGGCGTTCGAGTCGACGGCTCCGCTCACCGAAGCCGGCTTGCAGCTAGAGCGCAGTAGGCAGGCCGCCACCAGGATCTTGTCACTGATCGACGACGCGGGGTCGGCAGAACTCGACAATGCCGGCATCGACGCGTTCGCCAGCGCGGACGACATCGGGGTCGATGTTCGGCCGACACGGTTGACCTGCCGAGACCTGCGGTGGGGCTGGCCGACGTCGCCGGTGGGCGAGGCACTGAACGTCGTGATCGAGCCGGGTGAACGGTTGGCCGTCGTCGGACCGAGCGGCGTCGGGAAGACCGCGCTGCTCATGACCCTCGCCGGTCTGTTGACCCCGCGTGGCGGTTCGATCGACGCTGGTGGCCGCGACCTCTCGGCATCGACCTGCTATTTCGCCGACGACGCGCATATCTTCTCGACGTCGGTCGCGGAGAACCTGCGGGTCGCGCGCGGCGATGCGAGTGACGAGGAGATCGTCGTGGCACTGACCGCCGTCGGGCTCGGCGCCTGGATCGACGGACTACCCGACGGCGTAGACACCACCTTGTCCGGCGGCGAGGCGGCGCTGAGCGGCGGACAACGCCGTCGGTTGCTGCTCGCACGAGCGCTATTGCACCGGGCGCCAGTGGTGTTGCTCGACGAACCAACCGAACACCTGGATCCGGTTGACGCCGATGCCGTGCTGCGTGACATCTTTTCGCGCGATGGCTCGCTATTCGGGGCGGGCCGTAGCGTCATCGTGGCGACACATCACCTGCCACGCGGGCATGGCGCCGATCGTGTGATTGACCTGGCTGAGTATGGACTGGCTCTCGGCGTCGAATAATCCGTTGCGAGGCTCCGTGGCGAGGCGTAGTTTCGTCGGTACACACGGAAGGAGGTGGTCTGAAGTTGATTGACAAACGGACACGTGAGGTGGTCATCCGCTAGAGCGGTCACGCTGTAATTCGTTTACGCGCAAGCGCTTTGGCGAATTCCAGATGATCACCCGGCCCTCGCATCACGACCCAGTCCGGTCGTATTACTCCCGTCAACGGGAGTGGTGCGGGGGCCGTTTCATGTGCGCGGCCTTCGGAGAAATCTGGAGATAGTTATGCCGTCGGGGGCAAGTTGCCCTTGGTACCGGGGTTATATCCAGAGTTTTGCCGATGGGGCGGGGCCGGGCCTGGATTGCTCGGGTCTGTCGACCGACCTCGGCGGGGCTGCTAGCCCGCGTACCGCTTGAGCTTCGCCGACAGGCGCGGCGTCAGATCACCGTCGGTATCGACACGCTCTTCGACATACGCGAGGTCGCCGTCGGGGACCAGCCCGTATAGCCGTTTGGCGCCACCGGCATGCTGGCCGGTTTCTGACCGGATCACGACGTCGGTGGTGAGATTCCACGACGTTTGATTGAGCGGACGGCCGTAGAACAATTCGATCCAGCCTTCTGCGTGGGCAAGAAGTAGTTCGATGTTGTCGTCGTCGCTGATCCGCCAGAAGCCGCTCTCGCGGAGGTCAGGACGGTCGAGGCCGCCGTCGTCGTCGAGGCGCCAGATGCGCGACGACCAGTTTAGATAGTTCTCACCGCTGTGGCTGACGATGATTTGCTGGCCGAAGGGGTAATCCTTGCCGGTTACCGGGTCGTGGCCCTCGCCCTCGCCGAGCCAGATGCCGACCAGGGGCAACAGTCCCAGCAGGCCGGGATGAAGGTCGGCGCCCTGACGCAAATTAGCGGTGTCATGCGCGACCGGGAGATCGCCCCATTCGGGCAGATTCACATCACCGGTCTGCTTGGCGCGTACTTCGGCCGCTTCGATCGCCTCGTTGCCTGAGCGGATATCGCCGGGCTGGCTATCGTCGGCCGACGTCACGATTCGTCTTTGACCAGGCGGTAGACGGCGTACAGGCCAAACCAGGTGATCAGCACGGAAGCGAGCACCAGCAGGAATTCAAAGAAGAGGACCACGGCCCAAATTCTAGCGCGACCGGTCGGTGGCGTATCGCGGTGGTGGCCAATATCTCGTTTCGCCGGAAACGACAAAGCCCCGGCCCGCTTGTGCGGACCGGGGCTCTGAGTCTTACCGGGCTACTTCGCTACGACGACGTCGTGCTCGTGGACGCCGGGGCCTTCGGGGCTCACGGTTACGTCGCCGTTGCCGGCGGCGGACAGCGCGCGAAGCGTCCAGGTGCCGGGTGCGGCGAAGAACCGGAAGTCTCCGGTGGGGCTGGCGACAACCTCGGCGGTGAATTCGCCGGTCGAGTCGAGCAACCGGACGAACGCACCGGCGACCGGTGCACCCGAGCCGTCGGTGACCTGACCGGTCAGCACGGTTTCCTTCTCGACGTCAACGCCCGCGGGCAGTTTCTGTCCTTGCTTGGGTGCGGCACACATGATTTCTTATTCTCCCAACTCGATCGGCACGCCGATCAGCGAACCGTATTCGGTCCAGCTGCCGTCGTAGTTCTTGACGTTCTGGTGGCCGAGGATCTCCTGCAGCACGAACCAGGTGTGGCTGGAGCGCTCGCCGATGCGGCAGTACGCGATGGTCTCTTTGGAGCCGTCCAGGCCGGCTTCCTTGTAGAGCTCGGTGAGCTCTTCGTCGCTGCGGAAGGTGCCGTCCTCGTTGGCGGCCTTGCTCCACGGCACGTTGATCGCACCGGTGATGTGGCCGGGACGCTGGCTCTGCTCCTGGGGGAGGTGTGCCGGTGCGAGGATCTTGCCGGAGAACTCGTCAGGGCTGCGCACGTCGACGAGGTTCTTGTTGCCGATCGCCTCGACGACCTCGTCGCGGAATGCGCGGATGCTGTTGTCCGCTGCGCCGGCCTTGTATTCGGTTGCCGGACGGGTGACGGCGTCGCTCGAGAGCGGACGGCCGTCAAGCTCCCACTTCTTGCGTCCGCCGTCGATCAGCTTGACGTCGTTGTGGCCGTAAAGCTTGAAGTACCAGTACGCGTAGGCGGCGAACCAGTTGTTGTTGCCGCCGTAGAGAATCACGGTGTCGTCGTTGGCGATCCCGCGCTCGGACAGCAACTTGCTGAACTGATCGGCGTCGACGAAGTCGCGACGGACCGGATCTTGCAGATCGGCCTTCCAATCGAGCTTGATCGCGCCGGCGATATGTCCGCCGTCGTAGGCGGAGGTGTCTTCGTCGACCTCGACGAAGACGGTCTTGTCGGCATTGAGGTTCTGCTCAGCCCAATCTGTGCTGACCAGGACATCGGAACGTGCCATGATGGCTCCCTTTCGAAATATGTTTCGGGTGATTCAGGGGGACAGATGATGAACGTCTTTTAGAGCGGGAAGTTCTCATCCAGGGGGAGTGATGGACGGCGCGCACGTGACGTGCGAAAACCTTCTCAGGAATGCTTGTGCGATACCGCCATCAACGATGGTCGCGGTAGCGGCGACCGTCGTTTACCGACAGCAACAGTTGGCGACACGACAGAAGTCGATGGCGCGGCGGCGGGTGAGCATGAACTCACGGCACGGTTGCATGGCTGAAAGGATACAACAGCACTCAGAACTCATCCACGCGGACTCGACGCCGCACGGAGTCGCCGGAAATCAGCACGTCACTGCCCGCGCTATGCGCCGACGTCGGGATGATGCCCCACGGCAGCGCGGGCATCGGGAGTACGCGACTGAACCGGTCCAGGATCGCCTGCCGGTACTGCGCGGGGACGTCGGCCGATGCGTGCTCCTCGGGGCCGTCGTAGAAGTCAGTTGCTCGGATCACCAGGGCGTCATCGCGTACCGCGACGTCGACGGAAACGCTGACCCGGATCTTGTCGCCGCGATAGCTCGACGCCGACGGGGGGACGGTGGACGACGTCGTCTGTCCGGGGGGCAGGGCCACGGTCCCGGTCAGCAGTAACCCCGACGAGCGTTCGAGCAATCCGTCGCCGGGGCCGCCGCCTCCTGCCTTGCCTTCCGGTGCGGGGGTATTGACCGAGAGGTCGGTGATGTCGAGTAGCCGGCCGAGGTTGACCGAATCCAACTTCGCGTAGCCGTTGACCGTGTCGAAGAAGAGGTGGCTGGTGGGGTGGAAACTCCACCCGTCGTCGGCGCGGATGCCGGTCGCGGTGATACCGAGTTCGGCCCAACATTGCGTTGCGACGCATGCGACCGACCCGGATCGCGGCAGCGGCACGCCGCGGGCGGTGACGGTGAGCGAGGGAAATTCGCCGCTGTTCGCGTGGCTAATGAATGGCATTCCACCGAGTGTTACCTCCGGCGCGAATTCCAGGCGAGGCGATGTCTGCAGTGCCTCCGACAGTCGCTTTTCGCTGCGTGCGGCCAATACCGTGTCGGCAATCACCAATGCGACGACCACTACCAGCGCCGTCGCCAGGCCAACGATGACGGCTCTGCGCAGACGTGGCCGAGCCGATCGGGCCGTTTCATCCGCGCCGTCCGACGTGGGAATGGCCGGTGGGCCTGCTGCGGTGAACGACATCGGGGCTATTCTGTCATTTATCGCGCTGCGTGAAACCGCCGAGTCAACGTCGACTCATCTCGATGCGTTGATGACGACTCAGGCCCCCACGGGCCGCTACTTCAGATCGGAGTGGGAGTGGACCTCGTAATTCTGACGAGCGAAACCAGTGCCGACGCCGTGCTGCCCTCGCTCTCCCTGTTGGCTCATAGCGCCCGCGTCGCGCCGGCCGAAGTCTCGTCGCTGATGGCGACCGGAAGCGCCGAAGCCGTTCTGGTTGACGCGCGTACCGATCTTGCGGCCGCTCGTGGGCTCTGTCGGCTGCTGGGCAGCACCGGGTCGATACCGGTAGTCGCCGTTCTGACCGAAGGTGGACTGGTCGCGGTCAATGCCGACTGGGATCTCGACGATTTCTTGCTCACCACGACCGGTCCCGCTGAACTCGACACCCGGCTGCGGCTGCTCGCGGTACGAGCCCGCGGTGGGGAGATGGTGGAATCGGGATCGACGATCGCGCTCGGCGAGCTCGTCATCGATGAGGACACCTATACCGCCCGGCTGCGCGGCAAGCCGATGGATCTGACGTATAAGGAATTTGAGCTACTCAAATACTTGGCGCAGAACGCCGGTCGCGTTTTCACCCGTGCGCAACTCTTACAAGAGGTGTGGGGCTATGACTTCTTCGGCGGTACCCGCACCGTCGACGTTCACGTTCGGCGATTGCGTGCCAAACTCGGCGGCGACCACGAATCGCTGATCGGTACGGTGCGCAACGTCGGGTACAAGGCGGTGCGTCCGTCTAGTCGAACTCGGCCATCGGATGATGAATCAGATTCTGCCGCAATGGATTCCGATGATTTCGAGCTGTTGGAGGAGGCAGTCGAATGACTGACGTGGCCCGCTTGTCGACGTTGACGGCGGATCAGCGGCACGACGTCGCGCAGATGCTCAACGCCGCGTTGGCGCAAGACGGCGTGGCGGCATTGTCGGAGCAGGCGGAGTTGGCGATCGCGCACGCGGCGCCGCAGGTCGAACACTTTTTGGTGACCGGCGCCGCGAGCGGCTACGGCAACGTGCTGCCCGGCCGCGACGGCGAAGCATCGACCGGTGAGTTGGTGGTGGCACCCGAGCACCGTCGTAACGGTGTCGGAACTGCCCTGCTGACCGCGATACTCGATGCCTATCCGCACGTTCGACTATGGGCGCACGGGAATCTGGATGGCGCACAGGCTCTCGCGGCATCGGTTGGGGTTTCGTCGCAGCGCGAGCTGCTGCAGCTTCGACGCGCGCTCGGCGCCGGGAGCGGAGCGAGCGGGCCGAATGTTCTCGGGTCAAGCACAACAGCCGCCGCGCTCCCCGAACTCCCGCTCCGCGAGGACATTATCCTGCGGACCTATGCCGGCGCCGAGGATGACGCCGAGATCCTGCGGGTCAATAACGCGGCCTTCGACTGGCATCCAGAGCAGGGCGGCTGGAGTCTGGATGACATCGCGGCCCGCACCGGATCGGACTGGTTCGATGAGGCCGGTCTATTTCTGGCCTTCGACGCCGAACAGCCGCGGCGACTCCTGGGCTTCCACTGGACCAAGATCCACGGCCCGGACCTGGGCGAGGTCTACATCGTCGGCGTTGATCCGTCGGCGCAGGGCCGTGGCCTGGGGAGATACCTGACGCTTGCGGGGCTACGGTATCTCGAGCCACTGGTCGCGGAATGCAATCTCTACGTCGAAGGTGACAACACCGCCGCTTTGCATACTTATCAGCGGTTGGGATTTGCCCAGTATGCGATCGATGTCGCATATGGCCGGGCATAGTCGCAGTATTTCGTTCGCAACGGCAACGAAATCGGACATTTTGCCCCTTGCCTGACCTTGTCAGTTAACCGTGTGTTCACCTTGCCGCGTCCGACCGTCCACTACCGGCCCATAGCGTCGCTGATCGACAGACTCCAGTGGTTGGAGTATCGAGCGAAAGGCAAGTCTGACGGTGAATATCAAGCGCAAAGGCATCCGTGCGGGTGCAGCAGTTGCAGGTGTCGCGGCGATCATGGCCGTCGCGGCCTGCGGTGGCTCGGACTCCGAACAGACCATCACCGGCGAGGGCTCGACGGCTCAGCAGAAGGCGTTGGAGCATTTCAGCCAGGTCCTGACCGACGAGGGCGGTTCGGTCCTCGACTACACCGGTAGCGGCTCGGGCGACGGCATCAAGAAGTTCCTGTCGAGCGATGTCGACTTCGCGGGTTCGGATTCCCCGCTCAAGGGCGACGAGGTCACCAAGGCAAAGGAACGTTGCGGCGGCAACGACGCATGGCACATCCCGCTCGTCGCGGGACCGGTCGCCATCGCCTACAACCTCGACGGCGTCGACAATCTGAAACTCAACCCGACCGTGCTTGCGGGCATCTTCGACTCGAAGATCACCACCTGGAACGACCCGGCCATCGCCGCGCTGAACCCGGGCGCAAAACTGCCGTCGACCAAGATCGTTCCGGTTCACCGCAGCGACAGCTCGGGCACCACCGACAACTTCCAGAAGTTCCTGCAGAACGCCGCGCCGCAGGCGTGGCCGTACGAGCACAGCAAGGAATTCAAGGGCAAGGGCGGCTCGGCTGCCGCCAAGTCGACCGGCGTCGGCGACACCGTGAAGAAGACCGCGGGCTCGGTCACCTACGTCGAGTGGGGCTTCGCCACCGAGAACAAGCTCGGCGTCGCCGATATCGACTTCGGTGCCGGTGCGGTCAAGCTCGACGCGACGTCGGCCGGTAAGGCGCTCGACGCCGTTACCTTCAAGACTCCGGGTAGCAAAGACCTCGTCGTCGACTCGGACAAGTTGTTCGCCTCCAAGGTTGCCGGTGCGTACCCGCTGTTGCTGACCACCTACGAGGTCGTCTGCAGCAAGGGCTACTCGAACGCGGACACCGGTGCGGCTCTCAAGGGTGCCTTCACCACCATCCTGGACAAGGGCCAGGAAGGGTTGACCGAGCTGGGCTACGTGCCGCTGCCCGACGCCTACAAGGCGACTCTCCGCGGTACCGTCGACGCGCTTTCGTGAGCACGTCAGCATGACCATCGTGCCCGCGAGGCCGCAGCGTTTGCGGTCTCGCGGGCGCACTTGACACACTTGGGGAAGGCTGCGGGAGCCAGGACGTCAGCGCGAGCTGACCAGTGGACCCAATCGAATCATGACCAGAGCCGAATCCGTAGAAGGACGCATGACCTCACTGAGTAAGAGCCAGGGGGATAACGCCGCCGACGCTGTCAGCGTCGACTCCGGCGCGACGCCACCTCTGTCACCAGGCGGTGCTCCGACGGATCTGGCGGGCTCCGCGCGGGGTCGGTTGGGCGATGCCATCTTCCGCAGACTCGCGGTGGGGTCGGGACTTCTCGTATCAATCGTCATCGCGTTGATCGCACTGTTCCTCGTCGTCCAGGCGGCCCCCGCGCTCCTCGACAACGAGGCGAATTTCTTTACCTACCAAGGTGATTGGGTAGTCGACGGCGGAAGCTTGCAGTTCGGTATTCCGAAACTGTTCTACGCGACGGCGGTCGTCGCGATCATCGCCCTACTCATCGCTATGCCCATCGCGCTTGGCATCTCGATCTTCCTGACCGAATACGCACCCAAACGTGTCGTCGGCCCGGTCACCTACCTCGTCGATCTGCTCGCCGCGGTGCCGTCGATCGTCTACGGCCTGTGGGGCATCCTGGTTCTCGGGCCCGCGCTGGTACCGGTCAACACCTGGCTGGTGAACAACCTCGGCTGGCTCCCGTTCTTCAAGACGCCAGAGGCCAACGTCACCAATATGTCCACCGGTGGCACCCTGCTGACCGCCGGAATCGTATTGGCGGTGATGATCCTGCCGATTATTACCGCGGTCACCCGCGAGGTCTTCATCCAGACGCCGGTGGCGCATC
>NZ_BAEH01000099.1 GCF_000241305.1 Gordonia effusa NBRC 100432 | reverse complement strand
GGGTGTGTGTTCTTTGAGAACTCGATAGTGTGTGATGGATTGTTTGATGCCATTTTTTGGTGCCTCATTGTTTTGTGGGGTGCTGTTTTTGTGGTGTCTGAAGAGTTTTTTTGAAGATTTTTTTGGATGCTAGTTTTTGGATTTGGTTGGGGTTTTTTCTCTTCTGAATGTTTTTTTGAAATCCTGTTTGGGTTTTGATGTTTTTTCATGGAGAGTTTGATCCTGGCTCAGGACGAACGCTGGCGGCGTGCTTAACACATGCAAGTCGAACGGAAAGGCCCCTTCGGGGGTACTCGAGTGGCGAACGGGTGAGTAACACGTGGGTGATCTGCCCTGCACTTTGGGATAAGCCTGGGAAACTGGGTCTAATACCGGATATGACCATGGGATGCATGTTCTGTGGTGGAAAGCTTTTGCGGTGTGGGATGGGCCCGCGGCCTATCAGCTTGTTGGTGGGGTAATGGCCTACCAAGGCGACGACGGGTAGCCGACCTGAGAGGGTGATCGGCCACACTGGGACTGAGACACGGCCCAGACTCCTACGGGAGGCAGCAGTGGGGAATATTGCACAATGGGCGCAAGCCTGATGCAGCGACGCCGCGTGAGGGATGACGGCCTTCGGGTTGTAAACCTCTTTCGCCAGGGACGAAGCGTGAGTGACGGTACCTGGAGAAGAAGCACCGGCCAACTACGTGCCAGCAGCCGCGGTAATACGTAGGGTGCGAGCGTTGTCCGGAATTACTGGGCGTAAAGAGCTCGTAGGCGGTTTGTCGCGTCGTCTGTGAAATTCTGCAGCTTAACTGTAGGCGTGCAGGCGATACGGGCAGACTTGAGTACTACAGGGGAGACTGGAATTCCTGGTGTAGCGGTGAAATGCGCAGATATCAGGAGGAACACCGGTGGCGAAGGCGGGTCTCTGGGTAGTAACTGACGCTGAGGAGCGAAAGCGTGGGTAGCGAACAGGATTAGATACCCTGGTAGTCCACGCCGTAAACGGTGGGTACTAGGTGTGGGTTCCTTTTCACGGGATCTGTGCCGTAGCTAACGCATTAAGTACCCCGCCTGGGGAGTACGGCCGCAAGGCTAAAACTCAAAGGAATTGACGGGGGCCCGCACAAGCGGCGGAGCATGTGGATTAATTCGATGCAACGCGAAGAACCTTACCTGGGTTTGACATACACCAGATGACGGTAGAGATATCGTTTCCCTTGTGGTTGGTGTACAGGTGGTGCATGGCTGTCGTCAGCTCGTGTCGTGAGATGTTGGGTTAAGTCCCGCAACGAGCGCAACCCTTGTCCTGTATTGCCAGCGGGTTATGCCGGGGACTTGCAGGAGACTGCCGGGGTCAACTCGGAGGAAGGTGGGGACGACGTCAAGTCATCATGCCCCTTATGTCCAGGGCTTCACACATGCT
>NZ_BAEH01000100.1 GCF_000241305.1 Gordonia effusa NBRC 100432 | reverse complement strand
GTATCGAGACGGTGATGATGGTGGTGGTGGTTGCTGCTGGTGTTCTGACTTGTATCGAGACTGACATCGCCGCTGTTGGCGGGGGTTGTCCTGAAAGGGACGTGTCGGCACTGGTGGCAGCTATCGCGCCTGAAAATGCCTGGGTGACTGGGCCGGGCGGGGTTATGACTTTATAGGAACCTGTCAGCTGCGATCACGACCGACTCTTCACCGTCCTGTCTGCCCCGCCCGGCGTAAGTCATCCTCCACACCCGTGAAGGAGACAGATCGCAATGACGAGCATGACCGCACACAGCCATCTGATGCAACCACCAATAACATTCGCCGGGATCGATACTCACAAACACACCCATCACGTCGCGGTCATCGATGCTGATGGACGCCTGATCGCCGACCGCCAATTCGGCACCACCCATGCTCAGTACCTACAGATACAACGCTGGCTGGCCCACTGGCACCTACGCAGTATCGGAATCGAACAGACCGGCACCTACGGTGCCGCCGTGACCAACGTCTTAGCCAGTGCCGGCTACCGCATCATCGATGTCAACCACCCCGACCTGAGCGTGCGTGCACGAGAAGGAAAGTCCGACCCCATCGACGCAGTCATGGCCGCCAACGCCGTGCGCACCGGCCGCTGCCAAGTCATCGCTAAAGACCGTACCGGCCAGCTCGAAGCACTCCGATTCTATTGCGCCGCACGCACATCAGCAGTCAAAGCCCGCTCAGCAGCATTAACCCAGATCGCTGCGCTCGCCATCACCGTCGACCCGAAACTGCGTGAACGCCTGGGCACCACCAGCCGCGACATCGTCACCTGTGCCCGCACCCTGCGCCCGGACACCACCCGCCCCCACGACCCCATCCAGGCCGCCAAAACCGCACTACGCGCGCTGGCAACACGCATCACCGACCTCGACACCGAAATCAAAAGTCACGACCGCGCCCTCACTGAAATCATCACCCCACTAGCACCACGACTGCTCGCCCTACCCCAGGTCGGCATCCACATCGCCGCCCAACTCTTGCTCACCATCGGCCAATGCCCCAACCGCATCACCACCGACGCCCAATTCGCCCGCCTGACCGGAGTCGCACCCATCAACGCCTCCTCCGGACGCACCAACCGCCACCGACTCCACCGCGGCGGAAACCGCCAAGCCAACCGAGCCATCCACCTCATCGCCATCGGCCGCCTCAAACACCACCAACCCGCCATCGACTACTACCACCGCCGCACCAGCAACAACCTCTCCAAAACCGACACCATCCGCGCCATGAAACGCCACATCGCCCGCGAAGTCTTCGGCGCACTCAAAGCCGACCTCACCACCCACAAAACAACAATTGACACACCATAGGAACGT
>NZ_BAEH01000101.1 GCF_000241305.1 Gordonia effusa NBRC 100432 | reverse complement strand
GGGGGGTGAGAAACCTCATCTTGGAACAGGCTTCCCGCTTAGATGCTTTCAGCGGTTATCCCTTCCGAACGTAGCTAACCAGCAGTGCACCTGGTGGTACAACTGGCACACCAGAGGTTCGTCCGTCCCGGTCCTCTCGTACTAGGGACAGGTTTCCTCAAGTTTCTTACGCGCGCGGCGGATAGAGACCGAACTGTCTCACGACGTTCTAAACCCAGCTCGCGTGCCGCTTTAATGGGCGAACAGCCCAACCCTTGGGACCTACTCCAGCCCCAGGATGCGACGAGCCGACATCGAGGTGCCAAACCATCCCGTCGATATGGACTCTTGGGGAAGATCAGCCTGTTATCCCCGGGGTACCTTTTATCCGTTGAGCGACACCGCTTCCACTTGCCGGTGCCGGATCACTAGTCCCGACTTTCGTCCCTGCTCGACATGTACGTCTCACAGTCAAGCTCCCTTGTGCACTTACACTCAACACCTGATTGCCAACCAGGCTGAGGGAACCTTTGGGCGCCTCCGTTACATTTTGGGAGGCAACCGCCCCAGTTAAACTACCCACCAGGCACTGTCCCTGAACCAGATCATGGTCCGAGGTTAGAAGTCCAATACGATCAGAGTGGTATTTCAACAACGACTCCACCACCACTAGCGTGATAGCTTCACAGTCTCCCACCTATCCTACACAAACCGAACCGAACACCAATACCAAGCTATAGTGAAGGTCCCGGGGTCTTTTCGTCCTGCCGCGCGTAACGAGCATCTTTACTCGTACTGCAATTTCGCCGAGTCTGTGGTTGAGACAGCAGAGAAGTCGTTACGCCATTCGTGCAGGTCGGAACTTACCCGACAAGGAATTTCGCTACCTTAGGATGGTTATAGTTACCACCGCCGTTTACTGGGGCTTAAATTCTCAGCTTCACCACCAAAGTGATTAACCGGTCCTCTTAACCTTCCAGCACCGGGCAGGCGTCAGTCCGTATACATCGTCTTACGACTTCGCACGGACCTGTGTTTTTAGTAAACAGTCGCTTCTCTCTGGTCTCTGCGACCACCCCCAGCTCACCACGTGCGTGGGTCACCAGGCGTGGTCCCCCTTCTCCCGAAGTTACGGGGGCATTTTGCCGAGTTCCTTAACCACAGTTCTCTCGATCGCCTTAGTATTCTCTACCTGACCACCTGTGTCGGTTTGGGGTACGGGCCGTGTACCAACTCACTAGAGGCTTTTCTCGGCAGCATAGGATCATGGAATTCACCACAACGGTTACGCATCACCTCTCAGGATTATGTGTGCGACGGATTTGCCTATCACACTCCCTACAGGCTTACACCAGTACAACCACTGACTGGCCCCACTACCTTCCTGCGTCACCCCATCGCTTACCTACTACAACCAAGGTCCCGCGCAGCACCAACCACGCCTCCCGAAGGAGATCAGATTGGATTTGGGCGGTTAGTACAGTTGATTCAGCATTGGGCGCGGATACACGGGTACGGGAATATCAACCCGTTGTCCATCGACTACGCCTGTCGGCCTCGCCTTAGGTCCCGACTCACCCTGGGCGGATTAACCTGGCCCAGGAACCCTTGGTCATTCGGCGGACAAGTTTCTCACTTGTCTTTCGCTACTCATGCCTGCATTCTCACTCCCACACCCTCCACACCTAGCTCACGCCGATGCTTCCCAGGATGCAGGACGCTCCCCTACCCACCCCACCCACTACACACAACCCCGTAAGGTCATGCGGATGTATTGGTGAAGTGCCGCGGCTTCGGCGGTGTACTTGAGCCCCGCTACATTGTCGGCGCAGGATCACTTGACCAGTGAGCTATTACGCACTCTTTCAAGGGTGGCTGCTTCTAAGCCAACCTCCTGGTTGTCTCGGTAATCCCACATCCTTTTCCACTTAGTACACGCTTAGGGGCCTTAGCCGGCGATCTGGGCTGTTTCCCTCTCGACTACGAACCTTATCGCCCGCAGTCTCACTGCCACACTCTCACACCCTGGCATTCGGAGTTTAGCTGACGTCAGTAACCTAGTAGGGCCCATCGGCCATCCAGTAGCTCTACCTCCAGAGTGAAACATGTGACGCTGCACCTAAATGCATTTCGGGGAGAACCAGCTATCACGGAGTTTGATTGGCCTTTCACCCCTACCCACAACTCATCCCCTCCATTTTCAACTGAAGTGGGTTCGGGCCTCCACGACGTCTTACCGTCGCTTCACCCTGGCCATGGGTAGATCACTCCGCTTCGGGTCCAGACCCAGCGACTCAAACGCCCTATTCAGACTCGCTTTCGCTACGGCTACCCCACACGGGTTAACCTCGCCACTGAGCACTGACTCGCAGGCTCATTCTTCAAAAGGCACGCCATCACCCACCACCACAAGGGTGCGCAGGCTCTGACGGATTGTAAGCGTCCGGTTTCAGGTACTATTTCACTCCCCTCCCGGGGTACTTTTCACCTTTCCCTCACGGTACTAGTCCGCTATCGGTCACCAGGAAGTATTCAGGCTTACCGGGTGGTCCCGGCAGATTCACAGCAGATTCCACGAGCCCGCTGCTACTTGGGCATCACACAAGCAAGACCACACACTTTCAGCTACCGGACTCTCACCGTCTACGGCAGACCATCCCAGGCCACTTCACCTAGTGCATGATTTTATCACTCACCTCTGATCCGGCAGAACCAGAAAGCATGACCCCACAACCCCACACACACAACCCCTGCCGAGTCTCACATGCGCATGGTTTAGCCATCCTCCGCTTTCGCTCGCCACTACTCACGGAATCACAATTGTTTTCTCTTCCTATGGGTACTGAGATGTTTCACTTCCCCACGTTCCCCCCACACGGGCTATACATTCACCCGGTGGTAACACCACATCACTGGTGCTGGGTTTCCCCATTCGGACACCCTCGGATCACAGCTCGGTTGACAGCTCCCCGAGGCTTATCGCAGCCTCCAACGTCCTTCATCGGCTCCTGGTACCAAGGCATCCACCGAACGCCCTTACACACTTACCCAACACCTACAAACAACCCCGCCCAACAGGCAGAACCGAATGTAGACATCACACAGGCAAGCACGCACAACAAAAAAATAACACTTACAAACAAATAAAGATGCTCGCATCCACTATACAATTCTCAAACAACACACACCCACCAACCCCACCACCCACAACACGGGCGGAAATCAGCAGGCATAACTGAAAGTAACACCACAAAACAACAGTTTCGCGTGTTCCCTCAGAACCCCGATAGTGTGCAATAACATCCAACCCTCACAAGCTGGAACGATCACCCACCCACAACCACTACACGGTTACAGGTATCAGTGACTTGTTTGATGTTTCACCCATGAACACACACCCACCACAACCACATTCGGATCATGCGTGGGAGTGTTGTGTGCTCCTTAGAAAGGAGGTGATCCAGCCGCACCTTCCGGTACGGCTACCTTGTTACGACTTCGTCCCAATCGCCGATCCCACCTTCGACAGCTCCCTCCACAAGGGTTAGGCCACCGGCTTCGGGTGTTACCGACTTTCATGACGTGACGGGCGGTGTGTACAAGGCCCGGGAACGTATTCACCGCAGCGTTGCTGATCTGCGATTACTAGCGACTCCGACTTCATGGGGTCGAGTTGCAGACCCCAATCCGAACTGAGACGCGCTTTAAGGGATTCGCTCCACCTCACGGTCTCGCAGCCCTCTGTACGCGCCATTGT
>NZ_BAEH01000102.1 GCF_000241305.1 Gordonia effusa NBRC 100432 | reverse complement strand
ACCAGCAACCACCCCAACAGGGCATCCACCAGCAAACAATGCTCAAAAACACACAGTCACCCCGTCTCCGGAGCAACTCTCCCAGCCTAACAGCAACCAAACCCAGACGCAAACCCCAGGCTCAGAACCACCAGACCCGCACAACAACCACCACAGGCCACAAAACCCGCCAGTGAAATGAAGTACAAGGGAAAATCAGAAACAATCGATCTCCGTAGCCCATCCAAACCCTCACAGGACTGAACCGGCCGGCGCCGTGTCGCTCTGACTCC
>NZ_BAEH01000103.1 GCF_000241305.1 Gordonia effusa NBRC 100432 | reverse complement strand
GGTCACTGACCGTCCTGTCCCGGTGGTCGTCGCCGCAAACAACCCTTCCAACAACACACCGAACGGCACCTGGGCCGTCGACGGTCCAGCTTGTTGTTCTCGCACGTCATCGCCCTACTTTCCCGTGTTCGTTTCCGGTCCGGAAACTTCTTTCGGCCCCTGACCTGCACTTTGATGTATTAAATTGAAACATGACTTGCGCGGATCGGGTGGCTATGCTCATATTGAGCAGAGTTCATTAACTGCATCACTATGCAGTGTCGGAAAAGGGAGAACCGAATGTTACGTCGGGTCGGGGGGATCGCTGCCCTCGTCATAGCTGGTGGTCTTACAGCATCAGGGTTAGCGGGACCGG
>NZ_BAEH01000104.1 GCF_000241305.1 Gordonia effusa NBRC 100432 | reverse complement strand
AATCCCGTCGAGCAGGTGACGGACACAGTCGCGGTCCGGGTGATTACATATTCGATCACTGATCGAGACCGTGTCGCGGAACTCATCCGGGGGCGGCTCGCCGTAAAGGACGGTGAGGACAAGAGTCCCGGGGCTGGGCGTCCACACCACCGCCGGGGATACGACTGCCGACACATCGTTGTTGTCGGTGAAAGTCCGGATGCCGAGGCTGGCTGGTTGATCTCAGGTGGCGAGTTGGCTAGATACTTTGAAGAATTCGGCGGCCTCGAGATACAGATCCGAACAGTTGCGGCACATGCGTGGGCTGAGTTCGAGCACGAACGCCGATACAAAGGCGCTCAATACGATGCGATCGGCGAACAGGATCAGAAGACCATCGATCAGTTGTTCGGCGCCGCGGCGGATGCGCGCAGCGCCCTCGATGAGACCTTTGTCGCAATCGACCTACTGCTGGCTAATCCGACGACGAGAGAGTACCCAGTCGCGCGAGAGTCTGGTGGTGATTCAGTGCCTGTCGGGGGTGGGTCTGCGACACCGATAGATCCAGCGAAGATGAAAGACTTTCTCGCGAAACGCTTTCCGGATGCCGAGGTGGCCTCGGAGGCCGGCGTGAAGTTCGCATGCGATCTCGTATCGGCAAGCGGCTTGGATACCATCGAGGCGCTCGGTTCGGCGCTTGATGCGGTGGATTCCGAACAGGTGCAATCTCTGATGTCCGCCGGTCGTTCGGTGACGAGGGTCCGGCGTCTGGATGATGAACTTCTCGCTTGTTATGGGCAGCGGTATATCGAAAACACCGGCCATGTGGGCTCGGTAAAGACCCGTGCGCGACAACTTGAGTGGCGATACGACCGACTTCGCGGCAAAACCCGGTACTTGATGTATTCGTTCCGCGGGGCCGACTGCCCGGAGGATCTTCGGTCGACTCTCTTTCCGGCCGCCGGCGCAGTGCGGGAAGTAGCACGGATCATCGCGGATTCCCAGGGAACAGTGGATATTCGGATCCCTGACGCGGTCAGTACCTCCGACAATCTGCCTGAAGGGACACGATCTAAGAGGGTGCGCCTGGCGAATGGTGGTTCGCTATGGGTGGCGACGAACCTCAATCGTGAGGCGTCAGAGCGTTTGATTCGTGAGTTGTTGAGTCGAGCGGAGAATATGGACCTACAGGTCCTGAAGGACGGGGAGCCGATCTGATTGATATGCCAGCCCGGTGTCATGGACGAACGACGAATCTGTCAAGGTGCCCTAAGGGTCGTGGATGACCATATATCAGTGGCTTGAGTCCGACGGAGGGCCGCTATTGGTCCTTAGTCGCGACACCCTCGGATCCTGGGGCGGTGCGGATGGTGATCCAGGCCCGACCATGGATTGGGGAGATTATGGTCGAGCTTGCTCGATAGGCGGTTACATCGGACTCGTTCCAGTCGGAAAAGTTGACGGCCTGGTTCTTGGTGACCTGCCAGCCCCAACTACTTTTCTTCCCGCCCATAATCTCTTCCTGCGGTGGGTGGCGGCGGACACCGAGGAAGAAATCGTGGCGGCAGCCGAACAAGCTCTGGCTATCGGCGTCGCGTGGGAAGCGCCAGAAGACCTGGAGTGGAACGTTGAGGGGCCTCTCATTCTCTTCGATTCGGCGGCGCGGGGCAACGATCTCGCTGAGGACGACCGTCTGACAGTCGACATCGATTCGGGCGAGTACTGCGTTCGTGTCGCCTACTTGGAATGCGGTGACAATTGTATGATCTTGGTTCAACTGAAGCGGCTGTAGCCCCGCTGACCTGTATGTTGTGTGATGATCCGACCAGCGTGGGTATTGTCTAATCGTGAAGATGCTTCGCGATATTGCGACTTTGATTCTGTTGCCATTCCTACTGCTGCAAGCGGCCTACGAATGGGTAATGGATAAGTTGTTCGGTCCGCTGATCGAACGAGTCTTTCGATTGTTGACCCCGGTTCTCATGCCGCCACTCAACGCCTTGGGCCGATTTCTAACCTGGTTCACGACGCCAACAGTCCGAGATGACGACAATGCTTCCTGAAACTGTCCCCCTGACGGGAGCAGGCGCTATATCGCCGTCTGCGCTCACCACGGGGATAGTTTCAGGAGCTCAGCGGCTGGCCTCTCGCCACATCCAGAAGCGCCCGGGCGCCGACATTGCGCGCTCGCCTCGACGCCGCGATCTGCGCGTTGTCAGCCGGCACCAACAGTCGCAAACCACGCGGATGACTGCGGAAGTGCAATGGAGCTGGTAGGTCTAGAGCCTCGCCGTCTACACCAGCTAGCGCATGCCCACCGCGCGCGGTCACGGTGAATGACTCAACCGCGAACTCATGCCAGAACGGACTCGAGCGGCGCAGTCCGAGAGCGGAACGCGTCATCAATCGCGCCGCTTGGGCTCCGGTCGACGTCGAGACCGCGACGACCCCGAGTTTGCCGGTATCCATTTCGCTGCGAGTTCCGGCATCGAGCGACGCCGTCGACGTATACGCGTTGTTGGAGACGAGGATGAGAAACGCACCGTCGACGTGATCGCCTGTGGGCGTATCGAATTGGAGGTCGAACGGTTCGGCGAGAGAGCCGAGGAGATCGGGCAGCACCTCGGCCGCTGTCTGCACTTTCTCGGCACGGTATGAATCCTGTTGCACGACAGTCGCGTACACCCCGAGCGAAACATTGTTGACGAAGAGGCTGCCGTTGACCGTCGCGTAGTCAACGCGCCGCTCGACCGCATCGACGAAGGCGCGCAACGTGTTCCGGGGATCGTCGCGATCTAGGCCGAGGTCGAGAGCAAAATGATTGCGAGTACCCGCACTCACACATACGAACGGAATGTCGTACTCGACCGCGATCGAGGCGACGAGCGCCTGCGAACCATCGCCGCCAGCCATCCCGAGACAGTCGGCGCCATTCGCCACCGCGTCGCGGGCGAGTTGCTCCAGGTCGTCCTCGATACCGAGTACCACCGTCCGTACGCCCAGTTCCCCGGCAGCATCGACGATTCCGAATCGCTCGACCTTCCCACCTCCCGACTTCGGGTTGCAAAGCAACACCGGGTTGGCCGGTGGCGTGGGCAGCCGTGATCGATCAAGGCCACGCAGCTCGCGCACCATGGCGAACCGGGCGCATCCGATGAACACCATCAGCAACGCCGCCGCACCGGCGAGCCGCGGCGCGAACCAATCCACACCGACCAACGCGAGTCCGATGATGACGAGTCCGCCGATCACCGCCATCGCGCCGACAGCTCGGCGCGGCATCCGTTCAGTTACCACCCACCACGCACCGGCGACAGCCACCGTAAGACCGACGAGCGCGGTGAGTACCGCCAAGCCGCTTCGAAATAGAAAGAACACCAGCATCGACGCCAGGACCGCGCCACTGATCAACGCGAGGATCGCGCTGAGTCGACGCACGCCGGACACCGTGTCGCTGGATCCCGCGCGATCGTCGGTCATGCTTCTATCTTCGCAGTCTGTCTCGCGTCGCGCGGAAGGTCGCGTGATCCCGTTCAGTCCTATTCTGCGACAGGTGCTTTCACGCCACCTGACGGAATCTGTGGGACCCGCGAAGTGTCGAATGTGAACTGGGACAACAGTCCAGGGAATTTCATCCGAAGAACTTGCCGCGCTGGCGAACTCAAGTGCGTAATGTTCTGGTGATGGGACATTGGCGCGTCCTGATCATCTTGTGCGCGGCACAATTCATCATGGTGCTCGACACCACCGTGATGAATGTGTCGGTGTCCAGTGTTGTCGCCGACTTGGATACGACGATCACGCAAGTGCAGTTGGCCATCACGCTGTACACGTTGGTGATGGGGTCGTTCATGCTTTTCGGCGGGCGGCTGGGCGACATGTTTGGCCGCCGCCGCGTGTTCTCGATCGGCCTGATCGTCTACGGCGCTGGCTCGTTAATCACAGCGCTGAGTCCGAACTTCGCGGTCCTGCTTGTCGGGTGGTCGTTCGTCGAAGGCGCCGGAGCCGTTCTGGTGATGCCGGCGATCATCTCACTCACCGCGGGCAATTACGAAGGTAAGGATCGTGCGACGGCCTACAGCGCACTTGGCGGGATTGCCGCTGCCGGTGCGGCCGCGGGTCCGCTTATCGGCGGCTGGGTTACCGAAGTGCTCACCTGGCGGGTCGTATTCGGCTCGGAGACGATCGTCTGCCTGGTGGTTATCGCATGTGTGCGGGTGATCGCAGACACTGAACGCTCTGGATCGCGACAAATGGACTGGGGCGGAACACTACTGTCCGCCGCCGGTCTTGGGCTAATTGTCCTGGCATTCCTGCAAGCTGGCGCTTGGGGTTTCATCCGGCCATCCGGTGCGCTCACCATCGCGGGCCACCAGATCACCCCGTTTGGTTTGTCGGTTGTGCCATTCATGATCGCTGCCGGGATCTTCGTCTTGATCGGATTCTTCCGGTGGGAGAATCATGTGATCGCGTGCGGCAAAGTACCGTTGATGCATCCCAATCTGCTACGAAAACTGCAGTTGCGCAACGGACTTGTGATGATGATCGCTCAGCAGACAATCATCGGCGGCATGTTCTTCGTCATCCCGATCTACCTGCAGTATGTGTTGATGCAAGACGCGTTCCAGACCGGTCTGAAGCTCGCGCCCATGTCCGTGGCGATGCTGGCCGCGGCCTTCGTGAGCCCGAAACTCGCTGCGACACAGTCACCTCGACGGATGGTCCGCATCGGGCTGACGCTGGTAATCGTCGGGTCGGGGGTGCTGGTCACCACCATCGAACCGCAGCTCGAGAGCGTAATGTTCGCGATCGGGATGGCGATTTTCGGCGCCGGGTTCGGTTTCATCGCAGCACAATTGGGCAATGTGATCATGTCCTCGATCGGTGACCGTGACCGAGGTGAGGCAGGCGGGCTGCAGGGAACCGCCCAGAATATCGGCACATCCGTCGGCGTAGCGTTACTCGGGGCGCTTTTGATCGCATCGTTGAGCGCGGGATTCAACAGCGCCGTACAGAGCGACCCGGCTCTGGCGCAGAATGTTAAGACGCAGGTCGCCCAACTCTCCGACAACGGAGTCGAGATTGTCAGCAAGGACCAGCTCGACGCCGCTAAGGTGCCGAGCGGACTGACGCCCGCGGAGTGGAATGCTCTCATCGACCACTATGAACAGGCACAGATTCAATCGATCAAGTATTCGATACTGCTCGCTATCTTCCTGGCGCTACTGGGATTGGTTATCGCCCAACGACTTCCACGACGACCCGCTGCGGAACTTGGTGCGGTACCGGCTGCCGACGGTCAATGACGACGACCATTCCGCGCGACGTCGTCGCGTAGGATCGCTGGCCACCGCGCCACATCGTCGGGAGTTCGTGCCACCCGCAGCGTCGAGTCGTGGAGCAAGGTGACAAGAGAAACAGCGGTGGACACCGGGTGCGCGGGATCGTCGATCCATGCCAAAATCGTTGTCGGAATGTCGATCTGAACGATTTCCTGCGGTGTAGGTAGGTCGCTGAGTGCCGCTCCCCGAAACAGTGACGGCAGGATATTCGCCGCGACATCGGGTGCGGTCACGTGTGGGACCGCGGCCGGCGGCCGTGGCGCGTCGCGGCTCGTCGCGACAAACGCGTCGACGCCGTGCTCCTCGACAATCGTTGCCGCACGTCGGTATTCGTCGGATTTTGTGATCCGAGTTTCCCACGCGGTCGCCGGCACCATGAGTGTCATGCCGCTGAATCGTGCGGGCTGCTTGCACGCGGCGTGCAGCAGCGTCGCGGTGCCCATTGAGGGTCCTACGCCATGTACCTGTTCGCCGGGAAAGTAGTGATCGAGGAGCAGGAGCAGATCGTCGGCCAGATTGGCCCATCGATAGTCTTCGGGAACTTCTCGTCCCGACGAGCGGCCGTGCCCGCGAGCGTCGTACCGCAGCAAGCGAGTTCCGCTCAGACCGCGGCCCAGGTCGAGATCCAACACGCGATCGCGCGATCTGCTCGACGTCAATCCGTGTAGTTGGACGACCGGCGGGCCACCCTCATCGCTCAGCTCGACGTCGAGAACGGCGCCGGGGACGTCGAATGTCGGCATGTCAGCTCCTCTAAGCGGGTGGGTGCGACCGTGAGCGGTTAGGGTACCGCCATGCGGCTCACCAACGTTGGACACCTCCGCCTGCCGTTCGGGCGGTTGTGGGGATATGACGTGACGGTATCCCAACCGGGCGGCGCGCTGCCGGTTTCGTTTGATCAACGACGGCATGTCGGTGCTGGTGAGCGGCCTGGGTCGTGGATGGCGTTGTCGTTTCGGTTGCGGGAGTCGGTGTCCCGCGATGCTCTCGCCGTCGCATGGCTGGCGGTCATCGGGCGGCATGGGACATTGCGTACCGCGTTCGTTAATACCGGCGGCGATCCTGAACTGCACGAGATCGACATACGTCCGGGGCGCTGGCGGGAGCACGACATCGGCCCGGGGCAGGCGGTCAACGATGCCCTGCGCGACGTTCTCGACGTAGCCTGTTCGCCCTACAACCGGCCGTCGCATCGACTCTGCGTACTGGAAACCGCCGCTGGTCCCACTATCGTTGTCGCGGCTGATCACTCACATGTCGACATGTGGTCGATGTTGGTCATCGCACGCGATCTTCTTGCGGCACTGGCCGATGTCCACGCGGGACGGGCGCCCGCGCTCGCACCCGCTCTACCATTCGTCGACCACACCCGGGCACTGCTCGACCGCCCTGCCGCACCCGACGATGTGCGTCGACGGTGGGCCGAGATTCTCACCGACAGTGGCTCGGTAATGCCGAAATTTCCTCTGCCGCTGGGGAATCCAGAAGTTCAGCCGGAGCGGGTCGAAGTCCGCGATGTATTCGACGTCGACGACAGTGCCGCGTTTTCCGCGCAAGCTCGCGAGGACGGGGTTTCGACACTCACGCTTGCCGTATCGGCGATGACAGCGGTGACCCACGAACTGGCCGGCACTCCGTTGCGTGCGGTGTTCCCGGTACACAGTCGATACGAGGCAGCGTGGCACGACTCAGTTGGCTGGTTTATTACCAACTCGGTGCTCGAGTCCGCTGATCCCGCTCCCGCGGCGTGCGCGGCAGCGGTGAAAGAAGCTGTGCGCCTTGGTTCGTGGCCGTTGAAAGACGTCCTCGCGCCGTGGAACGGCGAAATGCCGGAAGCGCCCGCGATGTTCGCTATCTCCTGGCTCGATCTTCGACGGTTACCGGTACGAGTGGATGCGACGAGCCTGGAAGCTCAGTACGTGAGTGCCGCCATCCGCACCGACGGGGTCATGCTGTGGTTCATCCTCGACGAGTCGGGACTCCACTTGCGTTGTCGGTATCCGGATACACCGCAAGCGCGGCATAACGTCGGAGCCTGGTTGGATACCTTGGTCGCTCGACTACAGGCCGGCGCACGCTCGTCGGTCGGTGGACTTCTTCGCTTGGGTGACCGCGCATTTCGGGTGCAACGCGCTACCCGCGCCGATGTGCCGGAGGTGGTCGCGCTCCTGTCCGACGATGAGATCGGTCGCGGGCGTGAAGGTGGCGACGAGACGGCGTATGAGGCTGCCTTCGACGTCGTCGCCCGAGACGCATCACATTATTTGGCGGTGGTTCGTGACGAGGCGGATCGTATCGTTGCGACGATGCAATTGACGGTTATCCCGGGATTATCCCGCGGTGGTGCAACACGATTGCAGATCGAGGGATTGCGAGTGGCGGCAGCGGAGAGATCGGCAGGGCTGGGTACCTCGATGCTCGAATGGGCGCATGACCATGGTCGGGCACATGGCGCGACCCTCGTTCAGGTGACGACCGACGAGGTTCGCGACCGAGCACGAGCGTTCTACGCGCGGCTGGGGTACGAGACGAATCATGTCGGTCTGAAGAAGTCATTGTGAGAGTCGAACGCGGAATGCCGATGCTCCTGCCGCACAACCGTATTCGGCTCGCTTTGGTCTCGATACACGCGCGTCTCGCTAGCGCTCGGCGAACGCACTCGACCATCTAGGGCAGCGGGTCTCGCTAGCGCTCGACGAAATGTAGTCCGACACCCCACGGTTGGTCGAGTGCCGTCGCACGAGCTTGCGAGCCCGGCGGTGTATCGAGACCTCGCAACCCGAAGGCCCCGACGTCACCGCGCACTATGCGGATCGCCTCCAACGACTTCGACCGACAGACGCGGTCAGGGCCAGCTGACGACTCCCGCTGGTGATGGTATCCGCGAAATTTCGTCCCCGTCAGCATGATCCGAGGGCAATATGCCCTCGGATGCCATTGAGGGG
>NZ_BAEH01000105.1 GCF_000241305.1 Gordonia effusa NBRC 100432 | reverse complement strand
TTAGCGGGGTTAAGGCCCCCCACAGACCATGGGGTTGATAGGCCAGAACTGTACGCACCGCAAGGTGTTTAGGTGACTGGTACTAATCGGCCGAGGACTTACCAACACCCCAACAACATTTGGGTGCCACCAGGTAACACGCAACACGAAAACATCATCACCATAAACAGTGATATCGCATCCACTATGCAACTCTGAAACAACACACAAACCCACACCAATAGTGGGTTTTGACAGTTTCATAAAGTTTCGGCGGCAATAGCGGAGGGGAAACGCCCGGCCCCATTCCGAACCCGGAAGCTAAGCCCTCCAGCGCCAATGGTACTGCACCCTAACCAGTGTGGGAGAGTAGGACACCGCCGAACAAAAATTTGAAATACCCCGTATCCGGGCCGTACTACGGTTCAGATACGGGGTATTTTCTATTGAAGGGCCTCACCGGCAAACCCCGGTTGATCGAGATGATTGGTTAGAAATGACGGACAGTTCGAGGGATCGACGCGGCGAGCCGAACCGGAACGGGCGCGATAATCGCTCGAGCGGCCGCAGTGACGGCGGATACGGCAACCGTGGCCGCGGCGGAGCCAGCGGTGGCAGCGGACGCGGAGACGGTGGTAGAGGCGGCCGACCTGGCGACGCGCGACGCGGTGGACCCCGTGATGGCGGTCGTGATCGCGGCCCGAACACGCGTGGCACCGTACGTACCGATGAACCTGCGATCCCCGACGAGGTAACCGCGGCCGACCTGGATCCAGAGGTGCGGCGCGACCTATTAAGTCTTGACAAGACGAATGCCGAGCGAGTCGCCCGACATCTGGTCATGGTGATGAACCTGCTCGGCGAGGATCCGGTGGCCGCGCTAGCACACGCGCGTGCTGCGCGTGAACGCGCCGGGCGAGTCGGCGTAGTACGCGAGACTGTCGGAATCGCCGCCTATACGGCAGGTGAGTGGCAAGAGGCGTTAGGTGAACTGCGCACAGCCCGACGTCTTACCGGTAGTAATGCATTGCTTCCGCTGATCGCTGACAGTGAGCGTGGTCTTGGCCGGCCAGAACGCGCGATTGACTTGGCGCGTAGTGCCGAGGGGCGGGCGCTCACCGGAGACGAAGCAGCGGAGATGCTGATCGTCGAAGCCGGGGCGCGTCTAGACCTGGGCGAGCCGGACAAAGCTGTGGTCACGCTGCAGGCTGCCAATCTGCAGCCCGGCCAGACCGGAGACGGTCCCGCGCGACTGTTCTACGCCTATGCGACCGCGCTACTTGCCGCTGGACGCCGCGACGATGCCGCCACCTGGTTCATGAATTCCGCTGCCGCTGACGTCGATGACGTCACCGACGCCGAACTGCGGTTGGTAGAACTGGCCGACGGCGAGCACTCATCCGAAGCCGACACCGATCCTCTATCGGAAGTCGATACTGAGCCAGCAAACGAATCCGCACCTGCTGATGACGTGCCGTTTGAGAATCCCACCGACGACGTGGATGAGCCCGGGCCGGATCAAGACTCCGAAGACACCAAGAAGCCCGAGGACTCGGCAGCCACGATTGACGATTCATCCACGACGGTCGGGACAGCCGCGGCTGCGAACGAAGCGGCGGCAGATGACACCAGCCCGGCTAAAACCAATGACGTCGCACCGGCTGTGTCGTTGGCCACTGAGTATGACGCACTGCTGCTCGACCTCGACGGCACAGTCTTCGCAGGAGCCGAGGCGTTGCCCGGCGCGATCGAAGCATTGGCGAAGGTAAACGTGCCGGCGTACTACGTGACCAATAATGCGAGCCGGCGTGCACCCGACGTCGCCGATCATTTGACCGAACTTGGATTCGACGCGGTCCCAGATCAGGTTGTGACCAGCGCCCAGGCGGGGGCTAAGCTCCTTGCCCAACATTTGCCAGCCGGATCGCGAGCTCTGGTTGTTGGTACCGACGGCCTCGCACAGGAGGTGCGTGAAGTCGGAATCGGCGTGACACGCAGCGCCGACGATAGGCCGGATGCGGTCATCCAAGGCCATTCGACGACGACCGACTGGGCCATCCTGTCCGAAGCAGTCCTCGCGATCAACAACGGCGCGCTATGGGTGGCCTGCAACGTCGACCCGACGCTGCCTTCCGAACGCGGCCTGCTGATCGGCAACGGTTCGATGGTCGCTGCGGTCGCGAATGCGACCGGAAAACAGCCGCTCGTCGCGGGTAAGCCCGCCGCGCCGTTGATGGCTGACGCGATCGAACGATCGGCGTCGAAACATCCACTCGTGGTCGGTGATCGGCTCGACACCGATATCGAGGGCGCGGTGACCGTCGGCGTCGACAGTTTGTTGGTACTTACCGGCGTCGCAGGAGCCGCTGATCTACTGGTAGCCGGTCCGGAGCAGCGTCCCACCTTTGTGGTGGACGATCTGCGGGGGCTACTGGCGTCGCCGGACAGCGCGCGTATCGGCGCACAGCCGGGTTGGACGGTTTCCGCGACGACCGGAGATGGTGAGATCCGGGTCGACGTGGTGGCGACATCCGAGGCCGACGACGTCGCGCTACTGCCTGCGCTCGCCGCCGCGGTGTGGAATGCGGTCGACGCGCACTTGGCCGCTGCCCCCGACGAGGGGCTGGCGGTGACTATCGCCACCGAAGACGAGCGGGTACGTGGCCTGCTGGATGAGCTAGGCGTGCGATAGCGTAGGACTCGATGACATCTCCCGTACCCGGACCGCCCAAGCCCGGACAGCATCTGGCGAGCTCCGTACCGACGGTGTCGCCTGAAGTTGTTACGCAGCAGGTGAGCGAACTGCTCGCTCAGTTCGACGAGATGCGCGAGGAGCAGCGGACGGCAGATCCCGACGGTGCGAATATCGACCTCGGATCATTGGACCGGCAGGCCGCACTCTTGGAGCAGGCCCACCAGGTGCTGTCGACTGCCCTCGAAGACGTCGGCCGTGCCACCTAATCCGCGCGCACGCCTCGATGCCGAGTTGGTGCGGCGAGGGTTGGCCCGCTCGCGCGAGCATGCCCGCGAACTCATCGAAAAGGGTGAGGTCAAGGTTAACGGCACACCGGCAACCAAGCCGGCCACGAATATCACCAGGGACACACCGGTGATCGTGGCGGCAGTGGAGACCAAATGGGCTTCACGGGGTGCGCACAAACTGATCGGCGCGCTGGCCGAGTTCGGCCCGCGCGGAGTGACGGTGGCCGACAAACGTTGCCTCGACGCCGGTGCGTCGACTGGGGGTTTCACCGACGTCCTGCTGTCGGAGGGCGCGCGCGAAGTCGTCGCCGCCGATGTCGGCTACGGCCAGTTGGTCTGGCGGCTGCGCAATGACCCGCGAGTCATCGTGCACGACCGCACCAATGTGCGCTCGCTGGGTCCGGAAGTCATTGGGGGACAAGCGGATTTGACGGTTACCGACCTGTCGTTCATCTCGCTGCGGCTGGTGTTGCCGGCGCTGGCATCGTGTACGACGATGGGCGGTGATTTGCTTCCGATGGTCAAACCTCAGTTCGAGGTCGGTAAGGAACGTGTCGGCGCTGGCGGAGTTGTGCGCGACCCGGCATTGCGAATCAGCGCGGTACGCGAGGTGATCGCCGATGCGCTCGGGCTGGGATTAGAACTCAACGGTGTTGTCGCCAGCCCGCTGCCCGGACCGTCGGGCAATGTCGAGTATTTCGTCTGGCTGCGCAAAGTGCGCGACGCGGAGCCGAGTACCGGTGTCGCTGCGCGATTGTCAGAGTCAGCGGAGACAATGATCACCACGGCCGTCGAACAAGGACCGCAATAGGTGTCGAAAGGAGATGGGTTCGTGCCCACACGTGAGTTCCTGGTGGTCGCACACACCGGCCGCGAGGCGGTATCGGTCACCCTCGATGCCATTGCGCGCTCCTGTGCCGGCGCCGGAGTCAAACTGCGCATCGTCGACTTCGACACGATGGAACACGACACCGGCGTTGCGATGGGGCATAACGACCCGGTCGGGCATCCGGTGGATCCCGATCACCTGCGCGCGCTCGGCGCCGAAGTGGAAGTGACCGAGGTCGACACCGCATCGGCGCACGGATGTGAACTCGTCATAGTGCTCGGCGGCGACGGCACCTTCCTTAGGGCGGCGGAATTGGCCTATCCCGAGTCGGTGCCGGTTCTCGGAATTAACTTGGGGCGCATTGGTTTTCTGGCCGAAGCGGAGGCGAATCGCGTCGAAGAGGTGATGGCGCTTCTCATCGGACGGGACTATCGGATCGAGTCGCGGATGACCCTCGATATCGCGGTGATCAACCCCGCGGAACCCGACGATCCAGTAGTGCGTACCTGGGCACTGAATGAGGTCGCCATCCAGAATCAGACGAATCAGGGCGTCCTGGAATTGCTGACCGAAGTAGACGGCCGCCCGGTGTCGGCATTCGGTGCCGACGGACTGCTGGTATCGACGCCGACCGGCTCGACGGCGTACGCGTTTTCGGCCGGTGGTCCGGTGATGTGGCCTGATCTCGAGGCGATTCTGATCGTGCCCAGTAACGCTCACGCGCTATTCGCCCGGCCGATGGTCACGAGCCCGCGGTCGAAGATTGGCGTCGAAGTGGACAAAGAGGGGCGTCCGGCGGTCGCGTTATGCGATGGCCGGCGAGTGATCGACGTGCCGCCGGGAGCGCGCGTCGAGGTACGTCGAGGGTCCCGCCCGGTGCAGTGGGTCCGGATCGACTCGGACCCATTCGCCGACCGGCTGGTGACCAAGTTCGATTTGCCGGTGACCGGATGGCGCGGCCGCAAGGTGTGAGAGCGCCGGGGGCGATGCGAGACGGGGTACACCGAGAAGGGAAGGTCTGACGTGCTCGAAGAACTGTCGATCCGAGGACTCGGCGTCATCGAGGAAGCTTCGGCCGAGTTTCATCCCGGCTTTACCGTGCTGACCGGCGAGACCGGCGCCGGCAAGACGATGGTCGTGACGAGTCTGCATCTGCTCTCCGGTGCTCGGGCGGATCCCACGCGGGTGCGGGTGGGGCACGAGAAAGCCACCGTCGAGGGCCGTTTCCGGTTAGTCAATCCGCTCGTCGAGGGTGAGGCGACTACTGATCCGGAGTTGGTCGATCTGCTCGAATCCGCGGGCGCCGATGTCGACGATGACGATTCGGTGATCGCCGTACGTTCGGTATCGGCCGATGGCCGGTCTCGTGCGCATGTGGGCGGTCGATCGGTGCCCGTCGGCCTGATGGGCCGGATGACCAGCCGTCTGCTGACCATCCACGGCCAGAACGATCAACTACGGCTGCTCAAGGGGTCGCAGCAGCGTGGGGCGCTGGATCGGTTCGCCGGAAAGAATGTCGCGAAATCGCTGCGCGCCTATCAAAAGGCCCGCGCGCAATGGCTTGACTTGTCTCGGGACCTCGAGCGACGTCGTGCCAATTCCCGCGAACTCGCCCAGGAAACCGATCGACTACGGTTCGCGGTCGACGAGATCGCCGCGGTAGATCCGCAGCCTGGTGAGGACGCCGAGTTGGTTGCCACCATCCGCAGGCTCACCGACCTGGACACCATTCGCAGCGCGGCGGCGGGTGCACAAGGCACGGTCGTGGGCGATGTGAACGCCGAAGGCGGCTCGGTAATCGAAGGGCTCGGCCACGTACGTACCGTCTTGGAGTCGTCGGGTGACGAGACATTGCGCGGACTATTGCCTCGGGTCGCCGAGGCACTTGCGGTCGTCACCGACATCGGCGACGAACTGACGGCATTTGTCTCGGACCTGCCGACCGACGCCGGCGAACTCGACCAGTTGCTCAACCGTCAGGCAGAACTGCGGTCGCTTACTCGCAAATACGCCGCCGACATCGACGGCGTGATCGACTGGTACGCCACGGCGACGGCTCGACTGGCCGAAATCGATAATCCGGCCGAGTCCATTGACGAACTCGCGGCAGCCGTCGCGGCAGCTCGCGACGACGTCGGGGCCGCAGCGGTCAAATTGCACGACCAGCGGGTGACGGCAGCCAAATCGCTGGCCAAGAAGGTTAGCGCGGAACTGCTGGGACTGGCGATGGGCGGCGCGGCACTCGTCGTCGATGTGCGCTACGACGTCGTCGGCACGGCGGCACCCGCCGATTCCGGCGAGACCGTCGACGACCCAGCAGACAGCCCTACGGTCCCGGTAGCTACCACCGAGGGCCCGGCCGTCGCGCACGCGGGTGCCGACGGTGCCGATGTCGTTGAGTTCTCCCTGCGCGCTCACGCGGACGCCGTCCCGCTGCCCATCGCACGGTCGGCGTCGGGCGGTGAGCTATCGCGCGTGATGCTGGCACTTGAAGTGGTGCTGGCCGCGCCCGAAGGCGGCTCGATCATGGTGTTCGACGAAGTCGATGCCGGTGTCGGCGGTGCGGCGGCAGTCGAAATCGGCCGCCGATTGGCACGATTGGCCCTCAAACATCAGGTGATAGTGGTGACGCATCTGCCGCAGGTGGCAGCTTTCGCCGATAATCATGTCGTCATCGGAAAAAATATCGGCGGGAGTGGGAAACGTTCGCCGGGTGGACATACTTCGACAGTGCGTACGCTTTCTCGCGATGAGCGAATCGGCGAGTTGGCCCGAATGTTGGCCGGCCTCGGCGATTCTGACACCGGCCGCGCTCACGCGGAGGAGTTGTTATCCACCGCGGAGCAGTATCGAAGCGTACGGAAAGAACCGAATGCGAAGGAAACGACTGTATGACCTTTGAATCACAGACAGATCCGGCGCCCGAGTCGAATCCCGATGCGCTCGTCCTTGGGCTGCATGAGGAGTTCTTGACGACGCAGAAGAAGGAAATCGTCACCGGTATCGCACAGGTACGCAAGACGATTGAAAGTGAGTCGGCCGATCTGGAATTCGACGTCGAGCGGGAGCGCGCCGAAGTGACCCGGGTCGGCGTCGAGGGGCGGGAAGTAACCTCCGCGCCGGAGCCGTACTGGGAGGGAGATACCTATGTCGTCCCGGTGGTGGAAGAGGAATTGGTCGTTACCAAACGGCTCGTAGTGCGTGAAGAAGTCCGTATTCGACGGGTCCGCGGTACCGATACGGTTTCAGTTCCGGTTACAGTTCGTCGCGAACGGGTTGAAGTGGCAGAAATTGATGTAAACACTAAACCCGGGAAACATGGCGAAGAATCCAACGATAGGGTTTGAGTCAACACGCGTGCCTGGCATCAGACGCTTAATCAACGACTACGCGACAAACGCAACGCTGAGAGGAACGACGAGATGATTGTGACGTTCGCCGGATACGACATCAAGGTGGGTACCCCGGTGGTATCCCGCGATGGCGCCGAAGTGGGAACGGTGGATTCGACGATTGGTGAGGATCTTGTCGTCAACGTCACCACCGCCGGTACCCAGCTGTTGCTGACCGAGAGCGGTGTTGCCGGGTTCGAGCCTGATTTCATCCGTCTGGAAAAGACTGCCGCGGATATCTCGGCGGGACACTACGACAAGGTCGGCGAGACCGAGTCGGCACCCGAACCGGCGCTTGACCACGAGCCTGCCGCTGCGGATGTTCCGAGCGCTGAAGCAGCTGCGCCGGTTGGGCTTCTGTCGACGCCGACCGATGTGCCGGACGCTGACGCGCCCTCGGCCACCGAAGAGCCCGAGCAGGAACCTGCCGCGCCGCAGACCGCCGAGCCAGTCGCCGAAGATGCTCCTGCCGAGACCACGGCTCCCGCCGCGTTGACCGGTACCCGACCGCCGGTGGTCAGACCATCCATCTTCACGCAGAGGACTTGATCGCTGCGAAGCGTCAGGTCGCGACCGGCATCGTGAAGGTAGCCAAGAAGGTCCTCGTCGAGGACAAGGC
Organism: Gordonia effusa NBRC 100432; assembly: GCF_000241305.1. Lineage (GTDB taxonomy): Bacteria > Actinomycetota > Actinomycetes > Mycobacteriales > Mycobacteriaceae > Gordonia > Gordonia effusa. The sequence continues at coordinate 120,004 of NZ_BAEH01000105.1, read as the reverse complement.
CGTTGACGTCGACGTATTCACCGAGAAGGTGACCGTCAACCGCGTCGATCTCGACGAAGATGCCGACGTCGAGTACTCCTTCGAAGAGGGCGTATTCGAGATCGAACTCAAGGGTGAAGAAGTCGAGGTCGGCAAACGCGTCCGCCGCGTCGGGCAGGTCGAGGTCGGTAAGGAACGTCTCACCACCACGCAACGCGTCACCGGTCAGACTCGCCGCGAAGAGATCGAGGTCAACGAAGAGGCCTATGACGCGTCGCGTCCCGATGGCGATGCGTACGACCCGATCGTCGCGAAGCGGCTGGCTGACGACGACAAGTAAGTCGGTTCTCCGACGTTGGGCTGATTGAAGTCTGCGCGTTGGCTGGGTTCGACGGGACATTCACCTCGGTAGGCCCGCGACACGGTACTGCCGTGACTCGTGTGACAAAAGTGGCCAATGTTACGGCGCGCCTCCCTGCGGTCATGGGTATGCAGGTTGATGATGGGCGTCATGAAGATGCCTGCCTTGCTCGCCCGTACCACCGAAGAACTGCCTGGTGTCATCGGTATCGCCAGGATCGACAAGAACACCAAACGGCTCATCGAACGGGTGGGGCCGGGTGACATCGCCATCCTCGACGAGGTCGACCTCGATCGAGTGACCGCCGATGCGCTGGTCGAGGCGAGCGTTGTGGCAGTCGTCAACGCTTCGCCGTCGATCTCCGGTCGGTATCCCAACCTCGGCCCCGAGGTGCTCGCGGCGTCGGGCATCACCTTGCTCGACGACGTCGGGTCCGATGTGTTCAAGCGGGTCAAGGACGGCGCGAAGCTGCGCGTGGACAACGACCGTCTTTACATCGGTGAGCGACGTCTCGCCAAGGGCGTCGAGATCGGCGAACGTGAAATCGCGGACATGATGATCGATGCCAAGGCCGGACTCGTCGATCACCTCGAAGCGTTCTCGGGCAACACCATCGAGTTCATTCGGAGCGAGTCGCCACTGCTGATCGACGGTGTCGGGGTACCCGACATCGACGTCTCGTTGGCCGGCAAACACGTCGTCATCGTCGGCGACGGCGCTGCCCACGCCGCCGAGTTGCGGGCGCTGCGCTCATTCATCAAGGAGTACTCACCCTCGCTGATCGGCGTGGGTCGCGGTGCTGACTCGATGATCAAGGCCGGCTACAAGCCGCAAATCATCATCGGCGATCCCGAAGAGATCGCCAACAACACCCTCAAGTCGGGCGCGCAGGTGATCCTGCCCGCCGATCCCGACGGTCACGCCCCGGGACTTGAGCGCATTCAGGATCTGGGCGTCGGCGCGACCACCTTCCCGGCGGCCGGCTCCGCAGCCGACCTCGCGTTGCTGGTGGCCGACCACCACGGTGCTGATCTGATCGTCACCGCCGGATACGGCGGCGGGCTCGATGACTTCTTCGACCGGTCGCGACGAGAGAGCAACCCGTCGACGTTCCTGACCCGCCTCAAAGTAGGTCCGAAACTGGTCGACGCTTCGGCGATTGCCACGCTCTATCGCAGCCGGGTATCCGGGGCCGCGATCGCGTTGGTGGTGCTGGCCGCGCTGGTCGCGGTTATCGCCGCCGTGATGCTGTCGTCGAGCGGCGCTGATATATCGGATTGGATTGTCGACCAATGGAATTCGCTCCTGGCCTGGATCCAGACCGTGTGGAATCGATAGCGTGATCAGTCTGCGTCAACACGCGATTTCGATCGCGGCAATCTTCCTTGCTCTAACCCTGGGATTGTTCCTCGGCTCCGGTTTCATCGGAGACAAGGTCAACTCGGCAACCGGCACGTCGCGCGACCGGATCGGCGACCTGGAGTCCGAGCGCGACAAACTCAACGCTCAGGTAAACGCCGGCAACGGGTTTGTCGCGGCCGTGTCGCCGCAGTTGTTGGCGAACAAACTCAACGGCACGTCGGTGATCGTGGTGACCGCGCCGAACGCGGCCGACGGCGACGTGGCGGCGGTGAAAGAGGCACTCAATGCCGGCGGCGCTAAATTCGCCGGTCAGATCGGCCTGACCGACGAACTGCTCAAGGACCAGTCGGCGGAGAAGTTGCGCTCCATCATCGACCAATCCATTCCGGCCGGTGGTTCGCTGCGTCCCGAGTTGACGGATTCGGGCGGTCGGGTCGGCGATCTCCTCGGTGCGCTCACGCTCGGCGCGACCGGCACCGTCGCTGCGTCTCGAAACGACGTTGTGAACGGACTGTCGGCACTGCGCGAAGGTGGATACATCACGTACACCGACAACGCGATTGGCAGTGGTAAGGCCGTCGTCGTGGTGACCGGCGATGCCTACGGCACCGACTCCGGCGCTCAAGGTCAACTGACCGCTAATCTCGCGGCGGCGATGGCCCGACGGTCGGGAGCGGGAATCCTGGTGGGGCGCACCGGATCTGCCGAAGGTGGTTCGCCGATCGCGGTGGTGCGCTCGGACCCGTCGCTGAGCAACGAGATCTCGACGGTCGACAATGTCGATGTGCAGATGGGACGGGTCACGACGGTCCTCGCGCTGTCGACCGACCTGCGCGGCAAGCCGGGCGCATACGGCACTGGACCCGGAGCGCGGTCGATCACCCCGGGCGCCTAGGCCAGTCCCGACGACAGATGAGACGCGCAACACGTCGACTGAGTTTGGCGTGGCTGCGCGGAGAGTGGCCGCGAGGTGTTACCGTGGAGTCCCGTAGGTAATCGAGCCTGAAGGCTTGATGGGTAACCAACGGGAGACGCTTTGCGACCACTTCGCCACACTCAAGATGGCACCAAACACATCTTCGTCACCGGCGGCGTCGCGTCGTCGCTCGGCAAGGGGCTCACCGCCTCGAGCCTGGGGCAATTACTGACCTCGCGCGGTCTGCGGGTCACCATGCAGAAACTCGATCCGTATCTCAACGTCGATCCCGGCACGATGAATCCGTTCCAGCACGGCGAAGTATTCGTCACCGAGGACGGTGCCGAGACCGACCTCGACGTCGGGCACTATGAGCGTTTCCTCGACCGCGATCTCTCGCAATCGGCTAATGTGACCACCGGACAGGTCTATTCGACGGTCATCGCGAAGGAACGCCGCGGCGAATACCTCGGCGAAACCGTCCAGGTGATCCCGCATATCACCGACGAACTCAAGGCGCGGATCCTGGCGATGCGCGAGCCCGACGCCGACGGCAACGCCCCGGACGTGGTTATCACCGAGATCGGCGGGACCGTCGGCGACATCGAGTCCCTACCGTTCATCGAAGCGGCGCGTCAGATCCGCCACGACGTGGGCCGCGACAACATCTTCTTCCTACATGTCTCGCTGGTGCCGTATCTCGCGCCGTCGGGCGAGCTCAAGACCAAGCCGACCCAGCATTCGGTTGCGGCACTGCGCAACGTCGGCATCCAGCCCGACGCGTTGATCCTGCGTTGCGACCGCGACGTTCCCGAGGGACTCAAGCAGAAGATCGCGCTCATGTGCGACGTCGAACTCGAAGGTGTCATCTCGACGCCGGACGCACCGTCGATCTACGACATCCCCAAGGTGCTTCACCAAGAAGCGCTTGACGCTTACGTGGTGCGCAAACTGGGGCTCCCGTTCCGCGATGTCGATTGGTCGGAATGGGGCGATTTGCTTGAGCGCGTACATAATCCACGTGAGACAGTCACCGTCGCGCTCGTCGGCAAATACGTCGATCTGCCCGATGCCTACCTGTCGGTGACCGAAGCGATCCGTGCTGGTGGTTTCGCGCATCGGGCGCGGACCGAGATCAAGTGGGTCCCCTCGGACGACTGCGAGACCGTCGAAGGAGCGCGCGCCGCGCTTGGCGAGGTTGATGCGATTCTCATTCCCGGCGGGTTTGGAATTCGTGGAATCGAAGGCAAAGTCGGAGCGATTGCCTACGCCCGGCAGCGTGGTATTCCGCTTCTCGGACTTTGTCTCGGGTTGCAGTGCGTGGTTATCGAGGCTGCGCGGACCGCGGGTCTGGACGGTGCGAGTTCGACCGAATTCGACCCGGACACAGCGTATCCGGTCATTTCGACGATGGCTGATCAAGAGCAGGCCGTAGCTGGCGAAGCTGACCTTGGCGGCACGATGCGCCTGGGGGCCTACCCGGCGAAGCTGACTCGGGGCACCCTGGTCGCCGACGCCTACGGTGCGACCGAGGTATCCGAACGCCACCGGCATCGCTTCGAGGTCAACAATGCCTACCGCGACAAGATCGCTGAGTCGGGGCTGTTGTTCTCCGGTACGTCGCCGGACGGGCGGCTGGTGGAGTTCGTCGAATATCCCAAGTCGACGCATCCGTTCCTGGTCGCCACGCAGGCCCATCCGGAACTCAAGAGCCGCCCGACCCGCCCGCACCCGCTGTTCCGTTCGTTGATCGGTGAGGCTCTGAAATACAAAGCGGCTGAACGGCTTCCGGTGGATATCCATCCGGCCGGCGCCGCGATCGAGCCGGAGGTGGACTCCGACGCCGTCGAGGACGCCAGTTGAGTTCGACCGACGAGGGTGGTGCGTCGACGGCGGCCGGCGCGCACGATTTTGACGTTGCCTCGTCGGAGACCATCTACGACGGTGCCATCGTCGCGCTGCGGGTCGACGACGTCGTGATGCCGGGCGGACGGACCGCCAAACGCGAAGTCGTGGAACATCACGGGGCCGTCGCGGTCGTCGCGGTTGACGATGCCGGAAGGGTCGCGATGATCCGACAGTATCGGCATCCGGTGGGGCGGCGCCTACTCGAACTACCCGCTGGTCTACTCGACGGCGGACCCGACGAAACGGCTCTCGTTGCGGCGCAACGAGAATTGGCCGAAGAAGTCGATCTCGCCGCCGACGACTGGGCGGTGCTCGCCGACCTCGTCCTCTCGCCGGGGTTCTGCGACGAGGCCCTGCGCGTCTATCTCGCGCGCGGGCTCCACGAGCTACCCGAGGCGAAACGTCACGATGAAGAGGCCGATCTGGCTCTCGAGTGGGTCGATCTGGACACCGCGACGCGGATGATCGGGACGGGTGAGATCGTCAATGCCACCGCGGTTGCCGGAATCTTGGCAGCGGCCGCGGCGATCGCCGATCCAACTCTGTTGCGCGGGAATGACTCCGAGTGGGTCGATGAGCCGACGGCGTTCACTCGCCGACGGGACGCCCGGAACTGACGGCCGATGGTCGACGGGCTGGTGTCACGGTATCTCGACCATCTGGTGGTCGAACGAGGTGCCGCGCGGAACACAGTGGCGTCGTATACGCGCGACTTGTCGCGCTACGCCGACTACCTGACGCGCCGGGGCATCGGTGATCTTTCCGCAGTCACCGAAGAGGATGTCCGCGAGTTCCTGGTCGAATTGCGGCGAGGTGATGTCGACCGTGACCAGGCGCCCCTCGCCGACAGCTCCATCGCGCGAACTCTGGTGGCAGTCAGGGGTTTTCACAAATTCGCCGTCCTCGAGAATGTGGTGCCGGCCGACGTCGCGCACGCCGTGTCGCCGCCGCGTCCGGCGCGACGGTTGCCCAAGGCGTTGTCGATCGACGAAGTGACCGCCATCCTCGATGCCGCCGGTGATGCGGAGACCCCGCGTGGCCTACGCGATCGGGCGATGCTCGAACTGTTGTATTCGTGTGGGGCGCGTATCTCCGAGGTGGTCGATCTCGACGTCGACGACCTCGATACCGATCATCGCTCAGTTCTGTTGCGCGGCAAGGGGGGAAAGGAACGGATCGTGCCGGTCGGGCGTCCGGCGGTCGAGGCTGTCACGGCCTATGCGGTGCGTGGCAGACCCGCGTTGGCAAAGGGGCGTTCGCCAGCGCTATTCCTCAATGTGCGCGGCGGTCGATTGTCGCGGCAGTCGGCCTGGCAGACGCTGTCCGATGCCGCGCAGCGCGCCGGAATCGAGAAGACTGTCTCGCCGCATACGTTGCGGCACAGTTTCGCAACGCATCTGCTCGATGGTGGGGCCGATGTTCGTGTCGTACAGGAATTGTTGGGGCACGCGTCAGTCACCACCACTCAGGTCTACACATTGGTGACGGTCAACACGATGCGCGAGGTGTTCGCGGTTGCACATCCACGGGCCCGGTAGACGTCGATCGTGGGGTTGAAGTTGGCGAAGTGGCAGATGGGGCGAGAGACCAGTGTCCGGCGCCCGTTTGCCCGGCGGGTTGTCGCCGGGAGTTTTGATGTCCTGCATTAGGCTGGGTGACCAGATGTATATGGCCACCATCGAGAGGAGTGTCGCGGAGTGAATACGCCGGAGTCGTCCACACCTCAGGCAACGCCGCGACCCGACCCCACCGATTACCAGTTGGCGGTCAATCCCCGCCCAGTCGACGACGTCGATGACCGCGCTGAACCTGAACTGGGGCCTACCGGGCGTCCGACCCGGCCAGTTCCCGAGCCGGAGCTGATCGACCATCATGGTCCGGCGACCATCATCGCCGTGTGCAACCAGAAGGGCGGCGTCGGCAAAACGACGTCGACGATCAATCTTGGTGCGGCACTTGCCGAATGCGGTCGACGGGTGTTGCTGGTGGATCTCGATCCGCAGGGTGCGCTGTCGGCCGGATTGGGTGTCGCTCATCACGAACTCGAAGAGACCGTCCACAATCTGCTCGTGCCTCCGCACGCGGCGACCGACGATGTCTTGATGCGCACGCGGATCGAAGGACTCGATCTGCTGCCATCGAATATCGATCTGTCGGCCGCGGAGATTCAGCTCGTCAACGAGGTTGGCCGGGAGCAGACGCTGGCCCGCGCGCTGCATCCGATCGTCGACCGCTACGACTTCATCCTGATCGACTGTCAGCCGTCGCTGGGGCTGCTCACCGTCAACGCGTTGGCCTGCGCGGACAGTGTCATCATCCCAATGGAGTGTGAGTATTTCAGCTTGCGCGGACTCGCGTTGCTCACCGACACCATCGACAAGGTGCGCGACCGGCTGAATATGAAACTCGAGCTGGGCGGCATTGTCGTCACCATGTTCGATGCGCGGACTTTGCACTCGCGCGAGGTAATGGCCCGTGTAGTCGAGGTATTCGGCGATGCCGTGTACGACACCGTGATCAGTCGTACCGTGCGATTCCCGGAGACCTCCGTCGCGGGTGAGCCAATCACGTCGTGGGCTCCGAAATCGACTGGGGCAAAGGCATATCGGGCGCTGGCGCGTGAGGTCATCGCGCGCAACGGCCCCAAGAAATGACCGACGAGCCAGACTCGAATGAGGCGGCGAGCGTTGCCGACGCTGCGGCGCCGATCGACGTCGCATTCGCAGATGCCGCTGCCGCCAACAAGTTTCAGGTCAAACTCAAGAATTTCGAGGGCCCGTTCGACCTACTGCTCAACCTCATCAGTCAGCATCGACTCGATGTAACTGAACTGGCGCTACACCAAGTCACCGACGAGTTCATCGCCTATACGCGAAGTATGGGTGCGCAAATGGGCCTGGAGCAGACCACCGAGTTTCTCGTAGTCGCCGCGACATTGCTGGACCTCAAAGCGGCGCGACTGTTGCCGTCGGGGGAGGTCGACGACGTCGAAGACCTCGCGCTGCTTGAGGCTCGCGACCTGCTCTTTGCCCGGCTGTTGCAGTATCGCGCCTACAAACAGGTTGCCGCACTTTTCGCCGAGTTGGAAGCTGCTGCGCTGCAACGGTACCCGCGTGCGGTCTCATTGGAGAGCCGGTTCGAAGAACTGATGCCCGAGGTAACCCTCGGTGTCGACGCGGATACCTTCGCATCGATCGCGGCGTCGGCGATGACGCCAAAGCCTAAACCGTCCGTCGGGCTGGGGCATATTCACCAGCATCAGGTGTCAGTACCCGAACACGCCCGCCGGATGGCGGAACTACTGACCGCCAAGCCGGGCACGTGGCTGACTTTCGGCGAGCTGGTAGCCGATTGCACCGAAGGAATCGAAGTGGTCGCGAGCTTTCTGGGGCTACTCGAATTGTTCCGGGAACGCGCCGTGGTCTTCGAGCAGGCCGAAGCGTTGGGCGATCTCTCGGTGAGTTGGACCGGCGACCGGGAAGCAGAAGAAGTCAGTATGGACGAGTCAGCGGAGGAGTACGGATGAGCGGGCAGGACGAGACGCTTGACGAGCCGGCGCAGATCGGCATCGACATTGGGCAGACCACACTCGACGCCGAAGACGAACGCGTCATGGACGAACAAGAGCTGCGTTCGGCGCTAGAGGCGGTCCTGCTCGTGGTCGACACTCCGGTCTCGACAGAGGAACTGGCAACCGCCCTCGAACAGGATCTACTGCGCATCAATCGGACCCTCAAGCAGATCTCGGCCGATCTGACCGAGGCGGGAAGCGGCATTGATCTGCGGTTCGCCGGCGATGGCTGGCGGTTCTACACCAGGTCGGATTATGCGCCCTACGTCGAGCGGCTATTGCTGGATGGGGCACGTACCAAGCTGACCCGCGCAGCTTTGGAGACTCTTGCCGTCATCGCCTATCGACAGCCGGTCACGCGTGCTCGGGTGAGCGCGATTCGCGGCGTCAACGTCGACGGCGTAATCCGCACGCTGGTCGCGCGCGGACTGATCAGCGAGGCGGGAACCGATCCGTCGACCACCGCGACGCTATATGGCACAACCGAGTTATTCCTGGAGCGCCTTGGTTTGGCGTCGTTGACTGACCTGCCCGATCTTGCGCCGCTGCTGCCCGACGTCGACGTCATCGACGACTTGTCCGAGGAGCTCAACGACGACCCTCGATTCGCCAAATTGGCTGACCGGCGGGCACAATCAGATGAGGCCGACGCGTTATCCGACGCCTCGGCACCTACTGACGATCAGGACTGATACTCAATGGCATCCGCTAGCCGAGACGGCAAACCGGGACGTGGACAAGATGACCGACGAGGCTCCAAGCGCGGTGGCGCAAAGGGCGGATCGGGCAAGAAGCCCACCAAAAAGCCCGCAGCCCAACAGGTCTCACGTAAGAAACCGCACCGTAAAGGCGCGCGGTCGACGCCGGATGTGGCGTCGGGCCGGGTGCGCCTGAACAACGCGAAGCTCGCGCGCACGCAGTTGACAGGGGAGGGCGGCAGCGGTGCGACCTACGAGGCTGACGGTGTGCGATTGCAGAAGGTGCTCGCGCAAGCCGGTGTCGCATCTCGACGCGGAGCCGAAGAACTTATCGCAGCCGGGCGAGTGTCCGTCGACGGCGAAATCGTGGTCGAGCAGGGTATGCGAATCAATCCCGATACCTCGATCATCCGGGTCGACGGCGCACGTGTCGTCATCGACGAGACACGCCAGTATCTGGCGCTGAACAAGCCCAAGGGGTACCAGTCGACGATGGCCGACGATCAGGGCCGTCCCTGCGTGGGCGATATTGTCGCCGAGCGGGTCATGGCTGGTCAGCGGCTATTTCATGTCGGCCGCCTGGATGCCGATACCGAAGGTTTGCTGCTTCTCACCAACGACGGCGAGTTGGCGCACCGGTTGATGCACCCATCCTTTGAGGTGCCCAAGACGTATCTGGCGACGGTCAAGGGCGAGGTGCCGCGCGGAATCGTGCGCACGCTGCGTGACGGCGTGGAACTCGACGACGGGCCGGTGCGGATCGACAAGGCCACGATCCTGGAGGTCCATGAGGGGCGGTCGCTGTTGCGGCTGACGTTGCATGAGGGCCGCAAGCGCGTTGTGCGTCGGCTGCTCGACGAGGTCGGGTTCCCGGTGACCAGGTTGTTGCGCACCGATGTGGGTGCGGTGCACCTGGGTGAGCAGCGGCCAGGCAGTTTGCGGGTGCTGGGCAGCGACGAGGTTGGGGCGCTGTATAAGTCGGTGGGAATGTGACCGGGGCGACGGGAAATGCGACGGTGATCGCTATCGACGGGCCGGCTGGTACCGGTAAGTCGTCGGTGTCGCGGTTGCTGGCACAGCGAGTCGGTGCGCACTACTTGGATACCGGCGCGATGTACCGGGCGGCGACGCTGGCGGTATTGCGTTCGGGTGTCGACGTCGAGGACGCCGAGGCGATGGCGCGGGTTGTCGACGACGCGCGGGTCGAGTTGGTCGAGCGGGATGAGAGTCCGTCGGCCGTAGTGCTTCTCGACGGCGAGGATGTGTCGAGTGCCATCCGCGAGGCCGACGTGACGGCGAATGTGTCTGCGGTATCGGCGAATTCGGCCGTGCGGGCCAAGTTGGTGGAGCTGCAACGCCGGCTCGCCGGCGACCGCTATGTCGTCGTCGAGGGGCGTGACATCGGCACCGTGGTTTTTCCGGATGCCGAGTTGAAGGTGTATCTCACGGCCACTCCCGAGGCGCGGGCGGCGCGTCGCCTGCGGCAGGATACCGCGGCTGGTCGGGACACCGACTACGAAACCGTGTTAGCGAGTGTGAATCGACGTGATCATCTCGACACCACCCGCGAGGCGTCGCCGCTACGGCCGGCTGACGACGCGGTGATATTCGATACCAGTGAGTTGACGTTGCCGCAGGTGCTCGACGGGCTGATTACGTTGACTGAGAAGCGAATTGGGGTCAAGTAATGACGGAACCAACGATCGGCGGCGACGTCGAGGGCATCGGGTCGCTGCCCGGCGACGGTGTGTGGACTGACGAATCCGATTGGGACCTAGACGATTTCGATCTCGACGGTGACGAGGGTGGGGTAGCGGCACTGCCCGTCGTCGCCATCGTCGGGCGGCCCAACGTCGGCAAATCGACTCTGGTGAATCGTATTCTGGGTCGACGCGAAGCCGTCGTCGAGGATGTTCCGGGAGTGACGCGCGACCGGGTGTCGTACCGGGCCGGGTGGTCGGGGCGTGATTTCACGCTCATCGACACCGGTGGTTGGGAACCCGACGCCAAGGGGATGCACCAGGCGATCGCTCGGCAGGCGGAGCAGGCGATGTCGACCGCCGATGTGATCGTGTTGGTGGTCGATGCCACGGTTGGCGCAACGTCGACCGATGAGGCGGTGGCGCGGGTCCTGCGTCGATCCAAGACTCCGGTTGTGCTGGCAGCCAACAAGATTGATAGCGATAAGGCCGAGGCCGAGGCGGCGGCGTTGTGGTCGCTCGGGCTGGGCGAACCGTATCCAGTGTCGGCGGCGCATGGTCGGGGAGCGGGCGATCTGCTCGATGAGATCCTCAAAGTGTTGCCGGAAACCACGCAGGTTGTTCCGCAGTTGGGCGGACCGCGACGCGTCGCGCTGGTCGGTAAGCCGAACGTCGGGAAGAGTTCGCTGCTGAACAAATTGTCGGGCAGCGAGCGGTCCGTCGTCGACAATGTTGCCGGCACCACCGTCGATCCGGTCGATGAGCTTATCGAATTGGGCGGTCGCCCTTGGCAATTCATCGATACCGCTGGGTTGCGACGGAAAGTGCGGACGGCGTCGGGGCATGAGTATTACGCCTCGCTGCGAACCAAGTCGGCGCTTGAGGCGGCCGAGGTGGCGATCTTGTTGATTGACGCCTCGCAGCCGATCACCGAGCAGGATCTTCGAGTGTTGTCGTTGATCATCGAGACCGGGCGCGCGCTGGTCGTCGCGTTCAACAAGTGGGATCTGGTCGACGAGGACCGACGTCTCCAGTTAGACAAAGAGATTGACCGAGAGTTGGCTCGCGTGCCGTGGGCGCAGCGAGTGAATATCTCGGCGATGACCGGACGTGCGGTGCAGAAGCTGGTGCCGGCGCTCGATACCGCGCTCGAGTCGTGGGATAAGCGCGTTTCGACTGGGCGACTGAACAATTGGGTCAAGGAAGTGATCGCGGCCAACCCGCCGCCGTTGCGCGGTGGTCGGCAACCGCGGGTGATGTTCGCGACGCAAGCGGCGACGCGACCCCCGACCTTCGTCTTCTTCACCACCGGTTTCCTGGAGGCTGGCTACCGCCGCTTCCTGGAGCGGCGGCTGCGTGAGGAGTTCGGCTTCGACGGGTCGCCGGTGCGGGTGAATGTGCGCGTGCGGGACAAGCGGGAGATGCGTAAGCGCTGAGATTCATCTGGTTTAGGTGAGGCGCATCGTTCCGGCGCGTCTAGGCTTTGATGATGCTGATTATCGGAATCATCCTGTTCGGAATGCTCATCGGTGCTGCTGCGCAATTGATTCTGGGCGCCAAGGCTCGGAGTATCGACTGGGGTCTGGCAATTGTCGCCGGCCTCGTTGGGTCGTTCGTCGGCGGTTTGCTGATCAGCCTGCTCAGCGGCGACGGACTGCATTTCCGGGCCAGCGGGATCATCGGATCGATCGTCGGTGCGCTGATCGTGACCGGTGGGTGGTATTGGTTCACGAAGCAGCGGGCTTCGAACGTCTAGTTCGCGGAAGCGTTTGTGCGCCAGGTGATTTGATCTGCTGGTCGAGTGCCGTCGTGCGAGCTTGCGAGCTCGTCGGTGTATCGAGGCCTCGCGGGTAGATGCTGCTGCCAGGCGATTGGCGTTTAGGTGCCGACGTCGGATAAGATTTTCCAGGTTGTCGGCGAGTAGTCGGTGACAACGGGCTGTGGCGCAGCTTGGTAGCGCACTTGACTGGGGGTCAAGTGGTCGCAGGTTCAAATCCTGTCAGCCCGACGTAAGATCCAGTGTAAATACGCTGGATCAGGGTCACCGCGCAATAGCGACCTCGGCTCCGTTGGGAGTCGGGGTCGTTTTCTGTTGCGGGTAACCATGTCAGGGTGACCGACTATCGTGCTCACATGACTACTGATGACTCCGTGCGGAGAACCGCTGAGGCCTTCAGCCGAGCGAGAGAGCTAAACGAGCGCGCCGTGCCCATGGGGTACGCGGTGCTCACGACTGCCGGGGAGGAGCAGTCCCAGAGTGGTCGGGTGTTCGAGTCTCATTATGCGGTTCGGCCGTTCGGCACGGAGGACGGTCGAGCGGACCGCTACTTCCCCGACATTGAAGCGGCCGCGGAGTACATCGATTATCTGGAGACACTTCCACGCTGGACCCTCGATCTGACTGACAGTTCGATTGAGGTGGACGGTGTGCGTAGGACCATCGCAGTCAAGGAGACAGGGCAGGTGCATGACCTGTCCGGCGGTTGGCTGTCGCTCGGCGGCAAGAGTAGGAGCGGTGTCATTGGTGACGGTTTGACCTCGCTTTCCATCCGCGCCAGCCAACCTCCGGCGTTCGGTCGTTGGCGGAAGGACGCGTAACGGTGCACAACACTGTTTGCTGGCACTGCAATGCGGTGTCTCACCATGTGCTCAAGGCCGCAGTTGCCGTTACCTCTGCGCGCGATCCGGCGATTGAAACGAGGTGGACTCACGTCTACGGCGCGTTTCAGTGTTCGTCATGTCTGATCTACTCCGTGGGCATCGCCGCTCTGCACGAGAGCGATGTGTGGGGAAGTGCCTCTGAGATGCTCGCACGTAGCGAGATCCAGGTTTGGCGGCCGTCGCCTGGCATGACAAGGAGTTACGAAGATGTACCGACACATATAGCTGACGCGGCGACTGAGGCCTACGAATGCCATGCGCAGAGCCACTACCGTGCCTCAATTCTGCTGGCCCGCTCCGTGATAGAGGCGAGTGCCAAAGAGGTTGGGATCACCAAGGGGCGACTGATCGACAAGATTGAGAAGCTCTACGACGACCAATGGATTCGCGAGCATGTCAAGGACGGCGCGGACAGTATCCGAGACTTCGGTAATGACATGGCTCATGGTGATTTTGTCCAGCCTGTTACGGAGGAGGAGTCGGCGTTGGTGATCGCTCTAATGGAGGAGATCCTGGTTGAGGTCTTTCAGTCTCGCGCCAAAGTAGCCAAGGCCCAGGCCGCGGTGGCCGCGCGAAAGCAGCATGGTCAGGTCACTCCGTAGTCACCAGTGCCAACGGCCCCGATCTCCCACCCGGAGATTCGGGGCCGTTGGTCATGCGGTGGGTTACGCGGCCTGGGTGGCTACCCGGCAGATCGCAGCGGGCTGGTAGACCTCACGCCGATCCGGGTCTCCGCTCGGGCGTGGGCCTGGTTGTGGGAGAACAACTCACCGGACTCGGTGGACCATTCGACATCCAGGCCAGGCCGCCGAGGGCGTTGATGGACACCGCGTACGGGCACAGGACGCACTCCCGCCCTGGCGGGAGCGCGGTGTACAGGGATCACGCGCAAGAGGTGAGCCACGACGATTACGTGGCCGCCTATGGTCTGGTCTCCTATGGCGGGGGCATTCTCAGCTCGCCCGAGATGAGGATGTGCGCTCAATACCTGCCGCCCGCCAGATTAGTCAGCGCGTCCGGCGATGTTGAAGTTCTGCCGAGTAGTCGCGTTACGGCAGCTCCTGCGAGGACCATTAGGGCGGTGCCGACGCCGGCAAGAATCAACCCCGAGGGAGGCGATAGGGCCGCGACAACGGGGGCGCCGAGCATGAATCCACACAGCATTGCCGCGGTGTTGACCGAGCCCATCGTGGACAGAGCACGGGGTTGTGTTGCTTCTGGTACAGCGTCGACGATGACTAGTCGGATTGCGGCGACTTGTACGGCGTTCGCGATTCCTGCGACTGCGAAGAATATGCCAGCGAGCCACGGATTTGGGACGAGGCCTGGGATGGCCAGGGCGACTCCCATCGCGAGTCCGGCGTATACGAGGATGCGGGGAGCCTGGTCGCTGGTAATTCTGGCCGCGACGCGTGATCCCGCAAGTCGGCCGGCGATGAAACATTGCCCCAGTACCGCGTATCCAAGCGGTGGGAGGCTCAGTGTGTGTAGGGCGTAGAGGGCTTCGGCGACTGAGTAGACCGAGGTGAAAACAATCGCCGCGCACAAGCCCATCATTGCTCCGCGCACCCGGACGTCGGACCACAGTAAGGCTGGAGCTTCACGTACTTTTGTCCACCAGCTCGCAGGCTTAGACATACCCTGTTCGATGGCTTCCGGTACCCATGCCGCAACTAATGCCAGCGTGATGGCACACGCGGCATCGACGAGCAGAACAACGGAGATTGACGACCATTGGACTAGCGCACCGCCGATCGCGGGACCGAGGAACATTCCGGCGATCCGGGCGGTGTCCATCCGTGCGAATGATCGCGCTGTGGTGTGCTCACTGGATCGTTGCGCCAGCGTCAGCAGCGCGGGTGCGCTCAGTGTGCTGACCACGGCGATCACTCCGGCCATCGCAATCAGTAGGCCGACGTTCGGATGGATCGCAGTCAATGCCAGGGCTATTGCTTCGGCAAGGCCGGCGGTCATCACCAGCCTGCCCAAACGGCGTCCATCGAGCAGGGGAGCGGCGAGCGGCGCGAGTACTAATGACGGCAGTGCCCCAATGAGCAAGATTGCGGCGATTGCCCAGCTTCCGTACCCGGATTTTGCAACCACCACGGCCACGGCTGTCGATGTTCCCATCGACGTCGCCGTGGCCGTGAGTTGGGCGCACGCCAACGCCAAACCTGGATCTGGAGTGCGCGGTTTCAGCGTCATGCAGCTGCGGCGTCCTTGACCCAGTGCTCTACCGACACATCGTCGGCAGTGAAACCGAGTCGGCCGAACATGCTGGTGTGGTCAGATGCGGAGAAAATTTCCCGTTTTGCACGGTAGAAGTCTGTGTCGTACCAGACCACACCGAAATGCACTTTGCCCGACCCATCTGCCATGTCTTCGCGGAAAACGATCTGCCAATCGTAGCCGCCAGTGCCGGGCCCCATTGTCGCCAGGCGGCGGTCGGACTCTTCTAACGCAGTTAGACACTTTTCCATAGTCGCTGCGTCGGGGACCACGATTGTCACTTTCGACTCGGCTACTGGTGTGCGCCCCTTGCGACGTTCTTCTGTCGAGCCACCCCATGACACCACTTCAGTTGAACCCTCGATATACATCAGCACCCCTTAGTCGTCCAGTAATGGATGTCGGACGAAGAGCCTCGTTCCCAGGGCATCATTAGTGACGCTAACGATGAGCTGTGATCAGTAGAAACGTGTGATCCCAACCTGAAAATTGAATCCCCTACGACCCGACACCGCGAGCATAACCCCACCCCACGACAACCGCCACAGATAACGCATGTTGACTGGCGCCCTTCCTCGTCTGCCATCCTGACGTCCGCGAGTGCAAGAAGCGATCGCGGCCGAATCCAGGCGGTACTGTCGTGAAATGGTCAAGCGGATGCGATCGATTAAGCGCATCGCTTCGGTGGTCGTCGTTCCCATCGCGCTGGCTGGTGCGTTATCCGGCTGCGGCGACTTGATGGAGCCAGATGTAAGCCCCAAGGATGTCGACGCAACGGAAGCCCGCAATGCGTTGGGTGGCGAAGACCTGAAGCTCCCGGACGATTACGTGTTCATCGCCGGGGTTGCGTTCCCGCCGGGCTTCTCGGGGCATACCGGGTATCAACTGAAGTTCGAGGCGCCTGGCGAAGTCTTCGACAACCCAAGGGAACTCGCGGACACATATGTCGGCGACGTCTATGGACACGAATTCGGCGTGTTCCGCCCAATCGCTTGCACCGCTGGCCTCCTTGCCGCGGCCCGACAGAAGCAATGGGTGACGTGCACCGCGGCGACACGAGCCAAGTACAGCACTAATGACGCCGACAACCCTGACAGCACCGACGTCGGTTATGGCTCAGAGGCGATCGTTCTGGTCGCCGACGCGGGAAAGACTCAGGTCCACGTGGTTATCGGTGGAACTTAGATCGTCACGTGCCCGACTTAGGGCGGACCGACAGTTGGCGGACAAGTCGCCCTACTCGAATGGATTGCCTTGCGCCGCATCAAGTCTCGGCCTCATCCTGCTGAACTTGCGTCGGGTCCCACAGTCCCGCGACGCTACCGTCGCGCAGGTGTTCCGCGTAGACCTCCGACTTCCACGCGATGATTTCCCGCGCATGCTCCAGCGCGTGGATCTGAGCATCGACGCGTTCGCGTTGCGCGTCGAGTAACTGCAGGCGTGCGTCCTCGTTGCCAGGTCCCTCGCGGACGAGGGCCGCGAACTTTTTGAGCTCGGCAAGCGGCATGCCCGATTCGCGCAACCGGATACAAATCCTTAACCAGTTGACGTCGACCGGGCTATAGCGACGTTGACCGCCGCTAGTTCGCACGACGTCTCCGACGAACAGCTGCTCATGCTCGTAGAAGCGGAGAGCGTGGACACTCATCTCCACCAGCTGTGCGACCTGGCCAATCGTCAACGACGGTTCGTTGCTGTCATTCACCTAAAACGCTCACTTGACCTAGAGGGAACTCTAGCTTTTAGCGTAGAGCCATGACCCTGACTGAACAGCGTCCGATCGGCTCCGGCTTCAACTATGCCTCGACTGCCGCCGACGTCATGTCCGGTATCGACCTGACCGGAAAGACTGCAGTTGTCACCGGCGGATATTCGGGCCTAGGCCTGGAAACGACGAAGGCGCTCGCTCTAGCGGGAGCTCGGGTCTTCGTGCCGGCCCGTCGGGCCGAGGCGGCTCGCGAGACATTGACCGGCATACCTGGTGTGCACGTCATCGACGGTCTTGATCTCGCCGACCTAGCGAGCGTCACTCGCACCGCCGAGGCGATCTCGGCGAAAGTGGAAAGTATCGACCTGTTTGTCGCCGCCGCTGGAGTGATGGCGACGGTCCAACGCCGCGCCAGAACTGGGTGGGATTACCAACTCACCGTCAATCACCTGGGTCATTTCGCGCTGATCGTCCGCTTGTACCCACTGCTAGCAGTCCGTGGAGCTCGCGTTGTGGTGTACTCGTCGGCCGGGCATCATTCGTCCGACATTCGTTGGGATGACCTGCATTTCCATGCCGGCTATGACAAATGGGCGGCGTATGGCCAGTCCAAGACGGCGAATGTGCTCTTCGCGGTTCAGCTGGACCGGCTCGGATCCACTGACGGTGTTCGAGCGTTCGCGTTGCATCCGGGCAAGATTGCGACTGGACTGCAGCGTGAGATTCCCCTCGACGAACAAGTCGGGCTCGGATGGGTCGATTCGACCGGAAAAGTAATCGGCTCGGATTTCAAGACACCTAGTCAAGGCGCGGCCACCGGCCTCTGGGCTGCCACTTCGCCGCTTCTAGACAATAGGGGAGGCCTCTACCTCGAAGATTGCGACGTCGCGCGGGTTGCATCGTCGGACGGGTCGATGGATGACGGCGGAGTGAAGCCGTATGCAGTGAATCCTGTTGCTGCTGAACGGCTTTGGAAGATTTCAGTGAACGCCGCCGGGGTCGATATCTAACTGTTCTCGCTTACGCCGTTCGGTGAGAACCTACTGGACGATACCGGGGTGGCCACGCCTCCGCGTTGCCGCCGGAACGGTTCATCCTGCTCGGCAGGCAGCGCCGATGCATCATGAATCAGATACAGTTCATGATCTCAATGTCGCGTTGAATGCTTCAGAAGGGGAGGATCCGATGACCGATCGAATGGCTGCGAGTGTCGTGCTCGGATTGGCGACTGGCCTGGTAACCGCGGAAGTCATTGGTAATACGCGAATCGGCTTGGCGATCGGGCTGGCGCTCGGCGCGATCTTAGGTTGGGTTCCAACAAAGCTGTTGCCGCGAACGATCGTTGCCCTGGCGTGTCTTGCCGGGCTGATTGGTGGCTTCGTCTTTGGCAACCTATGGCTGTTGATCGCATCCGTCGTCAGCGTCATTTCGCTATGCGGGTACTTGGTGCGTGTGCACCCGAACAACCAAACCCGAACCCAGACTCTCCGAAAGTAGCAGCGCGTAAGAGTTCATCTCTCGGGTCGCTCGATGTGTGATGCAGCGCCCCATCGAGTACGTCCCTCGGTGGGGCGCTGCAAGTCCGGGACGCCGTAAGCGCTCGGGAAGGCGGGCCCGAGCGGCGGAGGTCCGGAGTCCCGGGGCAACAACTTTACAACTGTCCAAAGAATTTCGCGCGGTGGACTACTGGCGGGTCATAACTCATGGCGCTCACCCCCACGCCTCCGACGTCACCTCGGCAACAGTGCGACGTGTTCGAGTGGATGCTCCAACGTCGGCGGCTACCCCGACCGCGATGATCGAGCGGATCGACCAGCCATACGCCGGCGCCAGTTCTACGGTCAGTCCATCCAGATCGAAGCCGCGGAACTGATGGCATGAAAGCCCTACAGCCTGGGCTTGGATCGTGAGATACGCGGCGGCCTGCCCGAGGTCGTAGTCAGCGAATTCGGAATAGGCGATTGCCTCATCGACCCAAAGATGGGCAGCGGTCACGATCAGCGCGCTCGCGTCGAGTGCCCAGGAGCGAGAACTGGGCGCCAGATGCTCGACGATGCGCGCATGCCGGGCGTCCCCGCGCCGAGCTGGCAGAAAACCCCACGGCTGCGAGTTTCCGGCCGACGGCGCTGACCGCGCGGCGTCGAGCAGCGATGTCAACGCGGCGTCGTCGAGGGTGTGGGCGGCATCGAAGCGGTACGGGCTGAATCGGGATGCGATGAGTGGATGCAGCGTTTCCGGCCCGGCCTCAATGTCCATGAACGTTGCAACAGGAGTTCCTGGGCCGATGTTCCGAGCCCGGTATCCGCCGAGCCAAGCATCTAGGGCAGCGCCCAGTCCGACAGTCATGGCGGCCGCTGCGGGAGATATGGAAAAGGCGTTGCGCGGCGAGGCGACCGGAGCCCGAGTGAATTCGACAAGGTGTCGCGTGAAGTTGCTTTGCAATAGCGGGGCAACATAGTGTGCTACTAAGCGTCGAGTTACGTGTTCGAGTAACAATCACGACGAAATTTAATATGTCGGTCACGCAAATGACTCGAGTCCCCACTTTGGCAACGCAGTGTTATTATCGCACGCTTCTATTCTCATTCGTGGGCGAGATGTATTCCATCCAAGGGTGGGCAATTCCCCTGCTCGCTGATGTAGCCCCATTGAATGAATAGTTCCGAATCTACGTGGGTGAGTAACGATAGGGCTCGCGTGAGGCGGTCCTGCTGACTCGACACAAAACCCGCTGCGACCTGCAATTACCTTGCCTAGGTCAACGTCATTTGACAGACCTACTCGCAACTCTCTGCTGCGCCAATCTCGATTCCTGGTTGTAACGATCTTCGTTCGCCGGTCGAAGTACCCCATACGAAATTAATCGCGCACACACCGGAAAATTAGTGCATTGACGAGGAGAGCGAGGCGACGCATGTTACATAGTGCAAATGTTGGTGAGGGTCCGGCGTACGGAATTATCGGTATGGGCATGCACCTGCCCGAAGGCGTGGTGAGTAACGATGTGGTCGCCGCTGCTGCCGGAGTCACGCCGGAATGGATAGTCGAGAAGACGGGTGTGGAAGAACGACGTCGCGCTGGTGAAAATGAGACCGCCGCTGGCATGGCGTCAGTCGCATTGCGCAAGGCCATCGACGATGCCAAGGCGCGTAACGGTGTCGACGCAGACCCGGCAATGCTGATTGCCGCCACGTCTACTCCTGACCGAGTGGTGCCGGCCCCCGCGTTCGACATTCACGGCCTGTCCGAGCTTCCCCAAATTCCGACGTTGAGCATAGATGGCGCATGCGCCGGCGTAGCGCAGGGAATGATTACCGCGCTGGGCTTCTATCGGGCAGGTATTGCCGACACCTCAATAGTGGTGGGCACCAACCGAAGCGAGGTCTACTTCGACCCCGCCGATCGGAAGACGGCAGCCCTATTTGGCGATGGCGCGGGCGCGTTCATGCTCGGCCCTGTGCCGGAGGGTTACGGAATTCTCGGGATGCGCATGCTGACCGATAGCGTGCACCGTGAGGCGGTTCACGTATCTGACGTCGTATCGCCTACCAACGGCCGGAAGTTCAACATGAACGGTCGGCAACTCGTTGAAATGTTTGTCAACGAACTCCCCAAGATGATCTATGAAGCACTTGGCGAGGCGGGGTTGACGCTTGCCGACGTCGATCGACTGATGATTCATCAAGGAAACGTCCGGATGGTGGAAGCATTCACCGCGTTGCTCGGACTCGATAGCTCGCAAGTACCGACTACGGGGAGAGTTGTGGCAAATACGGCGTGCGCGTCGCTACCGATCACTGCGGTTCTCAGTGACCGGGAGCGTCCACTCAAACGTGGCGACATCGTGGTCATGGCCACCGCCGGCGCAGGCGTCAACGGCGCCGTAATCGTCCTACGTTGGTACTGATGCCGACCATGGATAAGCAACGAGTGGCATTGGTGACCGGCGGGTCGGGCGGAATTGGCCGGCAGATCGTCAAACAGCTTGCTGGCGACGGGTTCCGAGTGGTGCTGACCTATAACCGAAGCGGTGGGGAAGCCGCTTCACAGGTCAAGGAATATACGAGCGCGGGACTCGCTGTCGAAGCAGCCCAGGTCGATCTAGCTGATTCCGATGAACTGAGTCGTTTTCTCGACGAATTCGTCGGGGACTACCAAAAGGTCGATGTTCTGGTACATGCTGCTGCGCACGGCGTGTTCACCTCTTTGCCGAAATTGGTTGATCGCAAATACGACGACTACTTGAAGACTTTCGCGGTGAACACCCATGCGCTGACACAACTAGTGGCGTGGTGCGGCAAATCGATGGCCGACAACGGGCGCGTAGTGAACGTGTCGTCAGTGAATTCCGCGGTGGGAATGTACGGCAGTGCGGCCTATTCGGGCAGTAAAGCTGCGGCGGAAGCGATCATTCGGGTCGCTGCGCGGGAGCTGGGGCCTCGTGGCATTACCTGCAACACTGTCCAGCTCGGGTTGGTTGAAACCGAGTCGATGCGCGCCGTGGTCAATCAGCAGGCAGTGGACTGGTACGCGCTGCAGGCTGCTCTCGGTCGGATCGGCACTCCCGAAGAAGCTGCCGGCCTAATAAGTCACCTGGTCTCCGAAGGGTCGTCGTGGACGACGGGGCAAACAATTCGTATGGACGGCGGGTATCACTTCTAATGCTCAAACGACAACGCTTCCTGGATGCCGATGGATGCGATGCGGTGGCGTCATGGTTGGCCGATCGGTTGCCCGGTGACGGCCCGGTCGCCATCGCCGAACTCGATCAATCCGCGGGCAATAGCCATCAAGTATTTCTGGTGAAGCGCGCAGCGAAACAGTGGGTAATGCGGGTCGCGCCAACTGGTCGTGAATTCACCGGCGACGGCAGATTCGACCTGCACCACGAATGGCGGATACTCAACGCGATCTCGGAAAGCGCGATACCGCATGCCAAGGCGGTGCTGGTCAGTGATTCGTCCTGCCCGGTCGGCAACGCGATCCTCGTCATCGAATACGTCGACGGACATGTATTGCATGGTCAGCTACCAGAGGAATACGCGACTCCCGAGTCTGCACGGCAGATCGTCGATTCCCTTGTCGACACGCTGGCGACGATTTCGCACTTCGATTGGGAGCGTGCCGACATCGCGCCTCCGGGCATTGATACCGACACCTACCTCGAACGGCAATGCACCAAGGGGCGTCGACTCATGGAGTCGGCGAGGACGCGCGAGGCGCCGCTCGTGGATAAGTTGTTCGACCACTTAGAACAGGCGATGCCGTCAAGCTCGACGTTAGGTCTTATCCACGGTGACTACAGTTCGATGAACGTCATGGTCCATCGAACTGGCGATCCATCGGTGGCGGCCGTAATCGATTGGGAGACAGGGACTGTCGGAGATTCGATGATCGATATTGGGTATCTCACGGCACGATGGGTTTCGCCCGAGGAGAATCCACTGCTCGCGAATTTCGCTCTGGGCGGCGGCAACGCGGAGCACCACCGAATACTGCCTGATCGGGCATACGTCGCCCGGCGATTTGCCGAGTCGGCCGGGAAGTCAGTCGACTTGTTGCCCTATTACCAAGGTTTCGCGATGGCTCGGTTGGCCGTTGCCATCGAACCCCGAGTGCAGCGGGCACGTCAGCGCGAGGATGAGCAGACGGCATCGATGTTCGCGGCGATGGTCGACACCTGTGCACAGCATGGGTTGACGCTGGCCGGCGCATGACGACCGCCGGACTTCTCGAGGGCGTGCGAGTGGTCGAATCCGCTTCGCTATTGACCGGCGCCGCAACCGGATTGCTGTTGGCCGACATGGGCGCCGACGTCGTCAAAGTGGAGTCGCCATCGGGCGATCTGATGCGATTCGCGCTTGGCCAGATCACCGCTGGAAACAGCCCGGCACATTTGCAGCTGAACCGAAACAAGCGCAGCGTGACTGCTGATTTGCGGAACCGGGACGACGTCGCGCGGTGGGAGAACTTGATCGCGGGCGCCGATATCCTCATCGACGGCAACGCGGTCGGTACGTTGGCGCGGTTCGGCTACGACGCCGTGCGCTTGGCGGCGTTGAATCCTCGACTGATTCGCTGCACCGTGACCGGGTTCGGGAGAACCGGGCCGTACTCGTCGATACCCGCGCACGGCCTGCTGATGGGGGCGGTCGCCGGTGCCTACCCGGGTGACGGGGCGGCTGAGGGAGCGGCCGTCGATGGCCGCGGCGGGGGACCGGCGTTGTCGGCGGCGACGGCGGCGGCGACCGCGATCTGCGCGGCGCTGTATCGACGGGAGCGCAGCGGGGAAGGCATCGACATCGATATCTCGGCCGCGGATGCGCTCCTGGTGGGGTCGATGCTCCCAATCACGTACGCCGCCAACAAGTCTCGTATGAGCGATACCAGTACGCTGCCGATACTCGCCGATGGCGTCAGCGGACCTCGTTACCGGATGTACCAAACGGCTGAGGGTAGAACGGTTGCGTTCGCCGCACTCGAGCCCTCGATGTGGTTGCGTTTCTGCAAGGCGGTCGATCGCGCGGATTTGGTTGACGCCGGCTACGAAAGTGACTGGCTGAGTAGTCAACTGGCGGAACTGATTGGTGATCGCACATTGGCCGAATGGCTCAGTTTCGCTGCGACACACAGAGTCTCAGTCGGGCCAGCTAATCAGACGGTAGAGCATCTGCTGATCGACGAACAACTGACGAGTCGCAACGTCTTTTGTGAGACCGAACATCCGACGGCCGGGGCGTTCACCGCGGTTGGTTTGCCGGCGGTGATCGATGGGAATGAGTTCGTGATCCGCAGGCATGCACCTGATCTCGGTGAGCACAATGACGAGTTGGCAGACGGCTGGGGTTGCGCGGGCGGCGGCTAGTAGCTGCGAGACGACTCGGATATCGCTGGGATCGTCGGGAGTCGAACTAGCGGCGATGTTTTGCTGGCGGCAACGTCGTAGGTCGTTGTGACAGTGTGGGTTTCGACGGCGGGTTGCGGGGTCTCGATACACCGACGAACTCGCAGGCTCGCTCGTCGGCACTCGACCATCGAGGGGGGCTGTCTCGCTCGTCGGCACTCGACCATCGAGGGAGGGGGCTGTCTCGCCTTTCGGTACTCGACCATCGAGCGTGATGGCTGTCCGACGGCACTCGCCCGGTCCACCTAAGCTGGATCTTCGATACGAGTCGGAACGGGAGAGCGCATGCCACGCGAGGGTGAACCACTAGACAAACTCGGCTTTCTGACGATCGGCCGGTTCAACGAGGACGATCCGCGAGCCGGACATCTTGAGACCTTGGGCATCATCGAACGTGCCGAACAACTTGGCTACGACAGTGTCTGGCTGCGTGATCGGCATCTTCAATTCGGCATCTCGTCGCCGGTCGCGATGCTCGCCGCGGCGGCGGTACGCACCAGCCGGATCGAGTTGGGTACGGCGGTAATTCCGCTTGGGCTGGAGAATCCGCTGCGCCTCGCCGAGGACCTGGCCACGGTCGACCTGCTCAGTGGCGGGCGACTCAATCCTGGTGTCTCAGTTGGGACTCCGATGCGGTACGACGACTACAAGACCGCGTTGTATCCGGACTCTCACGATGTCGAAGACTTCTCCAAGCGACGCGTGACTCGATTGCTGGAATGTTTGAGAGGCGAGCCGGTCAGCGAATTCGAGGGCACGGTTGGAATCGAAGTGTTTTCGCGTCGGGTGCAACCACATTCGCCGGGTCTGGCGGGCCGGGTGTGGTACGGCGGCGGTCGGGAGTCGGCGATCTGGGCCGCTCAGAATGGGCTGAACTATCTGACGTCGTCGGTGGTGACCATCGAAGACACCGACTCGCGCGATTTCGCGACAATTCAGGCGGAGCATATCGATGCCTATCTGAAGCACGTTGCGGATCCGACGTCGGCGCGAGTATCCCAAGGGTTGGTCGTGATTCCGACAGATTCGGCGACACCGGATCAAGTGCGCCGGTACACGGAGTACGCGCAGTCCCGATTTGAACGCACCCAGCAACCGCAGGGGCCGCGCGGCATGATGTTCGCGCCCGATCTGGTGGGGCGTTCGGATGAACTCGCCGAGCGGCTGTACGCGCATGCGGGATTCCAGCGAGCCAATGAGGTCGCGTTCGCGCTGCCGTTCAGTTTCGAGCCAGCCGATTATGAACAGATCATCGAGGACCTGGCTGGCAACCTGGGTCCCGCGTTGGGATGGACGCCGAAGGTATAGACGAATCACCAAGGGCCACACGATCTAGTCAAAATCAAACGGTCAGCAGCACTTTCGTCGCGCGACGTTGATCCATCGCGGCATATGCCTCGGCGGCTTGCTCAAGTGGCAACGTCAGATCGAACACCGGTCCCGGATCGATGGCGCCGGACATGATCAGATCGATCAGTTCGGGGAGATATTGCCGTACCGGCGCGGGCCCGCCGTGCAGGTGAACCGTCGCCGCGAATAGGCCGCGACCATCGATCTCGACGCCGTGGTTGACTCCGACGAACCCGATATGGCCGCCGGGACGCGTTGCGCCGATTGCCTGCTTCATCGATTCGTCGGTGCCGACGGCCTCGATAACCGATTGTGCGCCAAGGCCATCCGTCAATTCTTTGATTCGTGTGATCCCGGCGTCGCCGCGTTCTTCGACTATGTCGGTCGCACCGAATCGTCGGGCGAGTTCCTGGCGGTCGGCGTGGCGACTCATCGCGATGATCCGCTCGGCACCAAGGTGGCGGGCGGCGAGAATCCCGAGCAGCCCGACCGCACCGTCGCCCACCACGGCGACCGTCTTACCCGGACCAGCTTGAGCGGCGATCGCGGCGAACCAGCCGGTGCCTAGGACGTCGGATGCGGCGAGCAATGCGGGAATCTGTGCCTCGGTCGGCTGCGACGGGGTGGCGACCAGTGTGCCATCGGCCAGCGGTATGCGCGCAAAGGTCGCTTGCGTACCGATCGCGCCCATCGGATGCACATTGACGCACCGACTTTGATAGCCGGACCGGCAGATCTCGCAGGTGTTATCCGACGCCATGAACGATCCGACAACGAAATCGCCGACGCTGAGCGTGGATACCTCGGAACCGAGTTCGGTGACTACACCGACGTACTCGTGGCCCATCGGCGCATCGGCAGGGAATTTCTGAATTCCACGGTAGGGCCACAGATCCGAACCACAGACACAGGTCGCAGCCACTCGGATGATCACGTCCGTTGGCTCAATGATCACCGGATCATCGCGATCTTCGACGGTGATATTTCCTGGGCCGTGCAATATGACTCCACGCACTGTGCGGCACTCCTTCGATGGCTGGTTGTGGCGTAACCAAATATCAATGACCCGGGAACATTTCCTCGGTCATTGAACTCGAACACAAGTAAGACTACGCAGACGTCACACGTAACTTCCGGCTGTGGCGAGTGGACAGATGGGGCGAAGATCGACAAATATTTGACCAAGGGGGAGCGATGGACGTCGACTTCAATCTTTTCGAAGCGCTTATATTTTGGTTCGCGATAGGAGCCATAAGCACCGCGTGGATCTGGCTGCCACTGGGAACCATCGTTCTGGTGTGGGTGTCGCGGAGGCGATTTCGCACGCGCAGGGCGTTGTTCGACCAAGGCGTGGAGCCTCGGTTCGCGTGCATGGCCGCGAGTAAGTCACTGTGGTGCTGGATCATCGTCGTAGTGGCGACGTCGCTGTTCGGAGCAGGACTGTTCGGCGGACGCGTCTGGATTGCCTTCGCCGTCTTGGCGACCGTCTCGCTGGTTGTTGGCGCATTGTTACTGGTGTCGGGCTGGTCGACACGCTCGGTTGGGACCGTAGTCATCGTTTTGGGTCTGGTTCAGGCGACGCAGACCTATTTGTATGGTTCCGCGCCATCGCTTGGGACCGACGCACCGTCGATTCCAGTCGACAACTACGTGGTCGCGCTACTGTGCACGACCGCCGCGATACTGCTGGCTACCGAACCACCCTGGCCGGCAACCGATGGAATCCGCCGCAAGCGGACGGGCGTCGCCGGCGCCTCAAACGGCCCCGGTCAGGGCCTGTGAAATCGTGGCGGTTGCCCGACGCAGTGCCGGGATAGCTCGGTGTTCGAAATCGGCATCGACGCGGGGGACCGGGCCGGACACTCCGATCGCCATCGGCGTCGGAGCACCGGGAACTGACATGGCATAGCAGCGAACGCCGAGTTCTTGTTCTTGATCGTCGAGTGCGTAGCCCTGGTTGCGGATGCGTTCGACTTCGGCGAAGACCGTCGACAGACTGGTCAGCGAATTTGGCGTGGTGGCCGGTAGGCCCGCTTGGGTTAGCAATCGCGCGATACGCGGGTCATCGAGTGCGGCGAGTACCGCTTTGCCGACGCCGCTGTTGTGTAGATTCACGCGCCGCCCAACTTCGGTGTTGGTACGCATCGTGTGCGGCGACGGTACCTGACCGGTGTAGATGACCATGTCGCCGTCGAGAACCGCGAGGCTGGCCGATTCTGATAGCTCCTCGACGAGCGAATGCAACACCGGCGCGGCGAGCGCTCCCAATTGTCGATTGGCGACTTCCCCGAGTCGGATCAGGCGGGGGCCTAGGGAATAGCGGCGATTGGGCAACTGACGCACATAGCCGATACCGACGAGGGTGCGCAGCAGGCGATGGATGGTGGGCACTGGCACGGGTGAGTGTTCGGAGATTTCACTGAGCGAGCATTCGCCGCCGGCCCGTCCGATAATTTCGAGGATCTCGAAGGCGCGCTCGACGGATTGGACGCCGGGACTCGATTGCGCGGGCATGGACTTCTCCTCATCGTTGGAGCGGCGGTGGCGGCCCGCCGAATATGTTGTGAGCGTAACGCCTCTGGAAGACTCTACTTCCGCATCGTGGAATACCGAGGATATTCGGCACGTCGGCGTTCTTGCGTCTGTCGAACTCGAAACACTAGACTCCACTATATGGAAAAATGTTTCCATAACGATCTTTCGCCCTACCGGAGGTTCACTGTTGTCGATACCAGCACGCGTCACCCTGGGTGTCGCCGAGTACGAGGCAGTCGACACCGCATTGGCCGCATGGGATACGACTCTGGCGAGTAACTACCCCGGTGATGATGGGCGACGCCAACCGGTCCAGACGGCCTATGTGTCGGCGGAACGCTTCACTCCGGGATTGGGCGCCGAGTGGGGCGGTTTGGCCAAGTCGGCCGCCGATTCGGTCGGTGGGCTTGCGGCGGTCGCTCGCCTGGTAGGGCTGGGCGATGCGTCCGACGTCGAGCTACTGGCCGAACTCGTGGCTCGCAAACTGGACACCGAGCCGATCGAAGATCTTCGCCTCGACTTCGAAGACGGTTATGGCGACCGTGGCGACGAGGCAGAGGACGCGGATGTGTCACGCGCGGTCGAGCGGGTCGCCGAAGCCCTGGCCGCCGGAACCGCACCGCCGTTCATCGGCATTCGATTCAAATGCCTTGAGTCGTCGACTCGGTCGCGCGGTCTGCGGACGCTCGATCTTTTCGTGAGCGGCCTGCTCGCGGCGGGGGAACTTCCCGCCGGGCTGGTATTGACATTGCCGAAGGTCACGTCGGTCGCGCAGGTCGAAGCGATGACGGACGTAGTCGGAAAACTTGAGTCCGCGCATGGCCTGTCATCGGGCCGGTTGCGGTTCGAAGTGCAGGTGGAAACCCCGCAACTGATCCTCGGGCCCGACGGCTCGGCGCCGGTCGCCAAACTGTTGCATGCGGCGCCGGGCCGAGTGTCGTCGCTGCATTACGGCACCTATGACTATTCGGCGTCGATGGGGATCGCCGCGGCGTACCAGTCGATGGATCATCCGGTCGCCGACCATGCGAAGAACGTCATGCAACTCGCCGTCGCGGGCACCGGAGTGCACCTGTCCGACGGCTCGACCAATATCTTGCCGATCGGTGACGCCGACCATGTCGCGTCCGCGTGGCAATTGCATGCCCGTCTCGTCCGGCGGCACCTGGAGCGGGGGATCTACCAGGGGTGGGATCTGCATCCGGCGCAACTGGTGACTCGCTACCTCGCGACCTATGCGTTCTATCGCGATGGGTTCGACTCTGCCGCAACACGATTGAGAAACTTCGTGCACCGCTTCGAGTCGGCGATCCTCGATGAACCCGCGACCGCGAGGGCGTTGGCGTCGTTCCTTCACCGTGGCGTCGAATGCGGTGCGATTACCGCCGACGAGGTGCGGGTCGCCGCCGACATCGACGTGCCGACGTTGCGCGACATCGCGCTCAGTCGACCAACTTCCTGACCGTCAGCCCAGCTCGAGAGGAACCCTGATGACCCGAACCGGACTGCCGGCAACCGTCGCTCCCTACTACGCGCCGCATGGCGGCTTGCCCCCGCAGACAGATTTGCTCACCGACCGCGCAATCGTCACCGAGGCGTATACGGTGATTCCGCGCGGCGTGCTCAGCGACATCGTCACCTCCGTTTTCCCCGGTTGGACCGGGACACGTGCCTGGATACTCAATCGCCCGGTGGCCGGGGGAGCAACGACATTCGCGCAGTCGATCGTCGAGGTGGAACCGGGTGGAGGGTCGTCGGATCCCGAGCCGCAACCCGAGGTCGAAGGGTTCGTATTCGTGCTCGACGGCGAGCTGACGGTGACTCTCGACGGGCAGGCGCACACGCTGACTCCCGGCGGATTCGCGTTCGCGCCAGCGGGGGTCGAGTGGAGTGTCGCCAACGAGGGTGCGGCCCCGGCGAGGTTCCAGTGGATCCGAAAGCGGTATGAGCAATTGGCGGGATTCACACCGCGGGTCGTCGTCGGCAATGAGCGGGATATCGAGCCCACCGCTATGCCCGGTACCGACGGAAAATGGCGTACCACCCGCATGCTGGACCCGCAGGACCTCGCCTATGACATGCACGTCAACATCGTCACCTTTGAGCCCGGCGCGGTAATCCCGTTCGCTGAGACCCATGTGATGGAACACGGTCTTTATATGCTCGAAGGCAAAGCCGTGTACCGCCTCAACGATGATTGGGTTGAGGTCGAAGCGGGGGACTATCTGTCGCTACGCGCCTTCTGCCCGCAGGCGTGCTACGCGGGCGGTCCGTCGAATTTTCGGTACCTGCTCTACAAAGATGTGAATCGTCAGATCTTGTTGTAGATAGGGCTCACGCTACCCAGATTCGAATTATCCCCTGTCGCGTTGGCAGCTCTTACGAGTTTGCGGGGATTCTGGCCTCTGAGCGCCGTCGGAGTTCCTATGCGAACGGCCAGCCGGTGATCTTCTTCGGACGCGGGGCGGCATAGGTTCGCACCTTCGACGTCGACAGCCCCATTCGTACCAGTCCTTCGGCGATGGTTACCGCGGCTCGCACGCCATCGACGATCGGCACGCCGGTCGCCGCTGCCACCGACTCCTCCAATTCGGCCATACCGCCACAACCGAGGCAGATGACCTCCGCGTGATCATTCTCGACGGCCTCGCGCGACTGGGCGACGATCGCCGCCACCGCGCGCCGCGGATCGGATTCCAATTCGAGGACACCTAACCCGGACGCTCGCACAGAGGCACAGCGAGCGTCGAGGCCAGCGAGTTTCAGTCGGTCCTCAATCAATGGCACGGTTCGATCGAGGGTGGTCACCACCGAGTATTTGTGACCGAGGTACATCGCGGTCGATGCCGCCGCCTCGGTGATGTCGACGACCGGGACGTCGAGTAACTCCTGGAGCCCCTCGCGGCCGTGTTCGCCGTAGCCCGCCTGGATCACGGCGTCGAACGGCTCGGGGTATGAGGTGATTGCGTCCATCACCGCGAGGGCGGCGAGATACGATTCGAAGTTGCCTTCGCACGAGTCAGCGCCGAATCGTGGTGTGACGCCGACGATCTCGGTGCCAGCGGAGGCCACCGACCGTGCCGACTCGGCGATGGCCGCGGTCATCGACTCGGTGGTGTTGACGTTGGCGACCAGGATGCGCATCGGTTCTCCTAATGTTTGCTCGGCACGGCGATCGACTCGCCGGAAACGTCGACAAAGGTGCGATGGCGATCGGCCACCGCGAGGTAGATGATCGCGCCGAGTCCGGCTCCGATGAACCAGGAGAACGACGACGTCGACTCGAAGGCCGGGACAAACGCGAGTAGCAATGCGACAGTCGCAGTTGGGATCAGCGCGATGATCGCTCTGGGGTTTACACCCGAGCGGTAGTGATAGTCCGAGTCCGGTGCCGCGCGGTACAGGTCGGGCACGTTGATACGCGCACGTCGAATCAGCCAGTAGTCGGCCATGATGATGCCGAACAGTGGTCCGAGGACGGCACCGAGTCCGCCTAGGAAATAGGTGATGACCGCAGGGGAGTTGTAGAGATTCCAGGGCAGGATAACCAGCCCGATCACCCCCGACACGACACCGGCGCGGCGGAAGTTCAATTTGGTGGGGAACAGGTTGGTCAGCGCGTAAATGGGTGCGACGAAATTCGCCATGAGGTTGACGGCAATCGTCAAGATAAGCAGCGCCAAGCAGCACAGGACAAGGAGCAGCGTGTTAGGGACGGTCTGCACGATATCTGCGGGGGACTCGATGATCTTGCCGTCGATCTTGAACTGCGCACCGGCGAGCACCACGACGATGGCGCCGAAGACGAGCATGTTGATCGGGATGCCGAAGAAGTTGCCGCGGACGATTGCCCGGCGTGAGGTGGCGCTGCGGGTGAAGTCGCAGAAGTTGAGTACGAAGGTGCCGTAGATGGCGACCCACAGTCCTGCGTCCCCAATGATCTTGAGCCACATATCAATTCCGGTTTTGGAATCCGGTGTCGACCAGGCGATCGATCCCCCGGCTCGGATGAACATCCAGATGGCCAAGCTCGCCATCGTGACGAGAATGATCGGCCCCGCGAAGGCTTCGTATTTTCGGATGGTCTCCATGCCGTAACTCACGATGACCATCTGCACCACCCAGAGGATGAGAAACGCGATCCAGCCGAGGGTGGACAGTCCGAGGACGCGGTTGTCATCGAGTGAGCTCGCGCTGGGCGCTACTGCCACGATCATCACGCGGAAGACCACCGACGCCAGATAGGTCTGAATGCCGAACCAGGCGACCGCGACCGCGCCGCGGATCAGTGCCGGGATCTGCGCCCCGCGTGTGCCGAAGGAGATGCGGCTCATGACCGGGAATGGCACGCCGGTCTTCTCGCCCATGAATCCGGAGAGATTGAGCAGTAGAAACAGGAACAGCCCGCCCAGCCCAAGTGCGACCAAGATTTGCCACCCGCCCAGCCCGAGTGCGAACAAGCCGATGGCGAATGCGTAGTTGCCAAGACTGTGCACATCGTTGGCCCACAGCGTGAAGATGTTGTACGACCGCCAGGTGCGCCCGGCGCGCAATGTGGGGGCCAAGTCCTCGTTGTAGAGATGCGGCGACAAGCCGGACGGGGTGGCGTGCGAAGAATCGGTGTGCGGTGTCGGGGCGGTGGCCACCGTGGCATTCTCGGAGGTGCTCATGGGCCGTCTTTCGTTGATCGGCCCGCGGGCCTCGGTTATTCCATATAGTGGAATATTCATTCCGATGTTCTGGTTCCAAGTAACCACTATTACCCGACCAACTGTCAAGTGTTCTCGTATTATGGAAATTTGAGACCATAAAGTGGAAGTCGTTGCGTTGACAGCGATCCGGAGCTATCCATACTCTTCTCGCATCGGGGAACTACGCTTCCGCATTATGGGAGCCGACGAAGGAGCAGTGAGCCGATGAGTGACACCCGAGACCAGCTAGGCGACGCTGCTGCCGCCGGCTCCGCCAACTACGACCTGGTTGTTCGTGGCAGCCGCATCTTGACGACGGCCGGCATCGTCGCGCGGGAGATCGGAATCCGTGCCGGACGAGTCGTCGCCATCGAGCCCCTCGGAAACAATCTGTCTGCCGATGATGTCATCGAACTCGACGATTCCCAGGTAATGATTCCCGGTCTGGTGGACACGCATGTCCACGTCAACGAACCTGGGCGTACCGAATGGGAGGGTTTCGACTCCGCGACCCGGGCAGCCGCGGCAGGTGGGGTCACCACGTTGATCGACATGCCGCTCAACTCGATTCCACCGACTGTCAATGCCGAGGCGCTGGCGCTCAAACGTGCGGCGGCACAGACGAAGTCCCATATCGACGTCGGCTTTTGGGGTGGGGCCATTCCGGGGAACAAAGGCGACCTGCGGCAGTTGCACGACGATGGCGTCTTCGGATTCAAATGTTTCCTGCTGCACTCGGGGGTCGACGAATTTCCGCATCTCACCGCCGATGAGATGGAGGAGGACATGGCCGAGTTGGCGTCGTTCGATTCGCTGATGATCGTGCACGCCGAGGATTCACGCGCGATCGACCGTGCGCCGCATGCCGAGGGCGATCAATACGCCCGTTTTCTGGCATCGCGCCCGCGAGGTGCGGAGAACGTGGCCATCGCCGAGGTCATCGAACGTGCCCGCTGGACCGGCGTCCGCGCACACATTCTTCATCTATCGTCATCGGACGCGTTGCCGATGATCGCATCGGCCAGGCGCGACGGAGTCAAGCTGACGGTCGAGACCTGCCCGCATTATCTGACCCTTCTCGCCGAGGAGATCCCCAATGGCGCAACGGCTTTCAAATGTTGTCCGCCGATTCGTGAAGCGTCCAACCGAGAATTGCTGTGGAAGGGCCTACTCGATGGGACCATCGACTGCATCGTCTCCGACCACTCACCGTCAACGATCGATCTTAAAGATGTGGAAAACGGAGACTTCGGTGTGGCCTGGGGTGGCGTGGCATCACTGCAACTCGGTCTGTCGCTGATTTGGACCGAGGCCCGTAAGCGTGGCATCTCGTTGGAACAGGTAGTGGAGTGGATGGCGGTGAAGCCGGCGCAGCTCGCCGGTATGACACGTAAAGGCCGCATCGCTCTCGGCTGCGATGCCGATTTCGCCATCTTCGCGCCGGACGAGGGGCAGATCGTCGACGTCCGCGAACTTCATCACCGCAACCAGATTTCACCGTATGACGGCCGGGCCCTGGCCGGCGTGGTCTCGGGCACCTGGGTGCGCGGGCGCAAGGTCGATTTTGCGACACCGCACGGCCGATTGATACGCCGGGGAGAGGCGTAGCTATCGGTCCGATTCACCTGGACCTCGACGTCGGCACGTGTTGTACCGGCATACTCGACGGGTGAGTACGCATCGAGTTCGGCGCCGCGCGATCGGCCTCGGGATAGTCCTCTTGTCGGCGATGGGAGTTGTCGTCGGATCGCCTTCGGCGCTTGCCGAACCGTCAGCCACGCGCTTACAACAGGTCGACACCAGGCTCGCGCCGGGGACTGCTGGCCTCACCCCGACGCTGGCTCGTGCCTATACGCGGGCACATAACGAAGCTCGACGACAAGGCGTGACGATGTGGATCACGTCGGGCAAGCGTTCGGTGAGTGAACAACGCGCGTTGTGGCGAGATGGCATCGCGAGATACGGAAGTCCAGGGGCGGCCCGGCGCTGGGTGCTGCCGCCCAATGAATCGACCCATGTCACCGGAGACGCCATCGACGTCGGCCCGCACGCCGGTGCGGCCTGGCTTCAGGTCAACGGTCGACGGTGGGGGTTGTGTCGCACCTTCGACAACGAATGGTGGCATTTTGAGCGTGCGACGCTCCCGGGGCTGCCGTGCCCGCGGCGGATACCCGACGCGAGTTCACGCTGATCGACGAACATAAAACTCGGTTGACGACGCGGGTGACATTCGAGAACCTCGATCAATGGACGTGACTTTCACCAAGTTGGATCGACGCTACGAGGTGACTATCGAACGGTCGGTGTCGCCGGCTCTCGCGCCGCGTGTTGGTCCGGGTTTTCACAAGTGCGTACCCCATGACGCCGCGCACCTGTTCGTCGAACTGGAAGCCGGACTGCGCGGCGCTGTATTCGGAAGGCTCGCAACGGGATCCGATGACGGGCTGTTCTGGCCGAGGGAGACACGCGACCGCAAGAGGCCGCGTCGTCAAGCGGTCACCGCGCAAGACCGAGCCGATATGGCACTTTCGGAGAAACTCGCGGGCGTGACCGTTCCGCTGTGGGAGGTCGAGCGAGGCCTTGCTGAGAAAGATCCGACGTGGCCGGGTACAGCTCGCGACAACGACATCGACCCGCGGCTGCTGACTTCCATTTACGCGCGGTATGACGAATTTTCCCGACGCTGGCATGAGGCACGAATCGGGGAGTCGGTAACGGTCGTGTGGCCCTCACCCCGCCGATAGTGTTGGACCCATGACTCTTTCGGTAGCCATGATCACCGTCGACACCACCGATCCGCTGCCGCTGGCACGATGGTGGGCCGAGCAGACCGGTGGAACGATCCTCGCGGAGAACGACGGATGGTTCGTCACCGTCAAAGTGGCGGGCGAAGGACCGCTACTCGCGTTCCAAAAGACTCCTGACCCGACACCGGGAAAGAACCGCATCCACCTCGACTTCGTCGCACCGAATCGCACCGCGACAGTTGAGCAGTTGCTGACGGCGGGCGCGACTCGTGTCGCCGATCATGAGATGTCCGGGTTCGGTTGGACGATTCTTGCCGATCCCGACGGCAATCAGTTCTGCGTGGCGCAGCACGACAACTGATAGCGATGGGGTTCACACGCGACGAGCTCGCGTCATTCGCCGGCCGCAGCGTCGATGACTTGATCGGTCCGGCGTGCAAACTGCTTTTCGTAGGCATCAATCCGGGGCTGTGGACCGCCGCGACCGGCGCACACTTCGCCCGACCGGGTAATCGCTTCTATCCCGCATTGTTTCGCGCCGGGATCACCCGGACTCTGATCGACGCGTCAGAGGGGATGAGCGCCGCCGACCGGGATCACCTGCTGGAGCGCGGCATCGGTATCACGAATGTCGTCGAACGGGCATCAGCAAAGGCGTCTGACTTGAGCGCCGACGAGCTTCGCGAAGGTGGACGTCGACTCGTCCGTACCGTCGAGCGAGTCTGCCCGAATGTCGTTGCGATAGCAGGGATTACCGCCTATCGGACCGCGTTCGGTCAGCGTGCCGCACAAGCCGGGCGGCAAGAGTCGCGATTGGGTGACGCGGCGAACACACAGGTATGGGTCGTGCCCAACCCCAGCGGACTGAATGCGCATGAGACGGTTGATTCGCTGGCGGCCGCCTACAGCGCCGCGGCGCGAGCGGCGGGCATATCGCTGTTCTGACTCACCGCGCTGACGAGGCCCTAGCATTACGACCATGCCCATACTGAACAAAGACATGTTGCTCTGTATCTCGCTGTCCGGGCGGCCGTCGAATATCGGAACCCGTTTTCACAACTATCTGTACGACGAGCTCGGCGTGAACATGATCTACAAGGCATTCAGCACCGCCGATATCGCCGCCGCGATCAGCGGCGTGCGGGCGTTGGGTATCCGGGGTTGTTCGGTCTCGATGCCATTCAAGGAAGCGGTCATACCGCTGGTCGATGAGATCGAAGAATCCGCAGCGGCAATCGAATCGGTGAATACGATCGTCAACGAAGACGGGCGGCTGGTGGCATCGAATACCGACTACGAGGCGATCGCGGCGTTGATCGCCGCGCATCAGCTCGATCCGGCCCTACCGGTTTTCGTACGCGGTTCGGGTGGGATGGCCAAGGCAGTCGTCGCGGCGTTCCGGGGCGCTGGCTTCGACGATGTGACGGTGATCGCGCGCAATGTCGAAGCCGGAGGCGCTCTGGCCGCCAAATACGGCTATCGACATGTCGTCGCCGAACCCGCGCCCGGTCCGGCCATCCTGGTCAACGTCACACCACTGGGAATGGCCGGGGCTGATGAGAACGCATTGGCATTCTCCGCCGAGCAGGTGGCTGCGTCGACGGTCGCCTTCGACGTCGTCGCGTTCCCGGCCGACACGCCGTTCATCCAGGCTGCCCGCGCCGCGGGCAAACCGACAATCACCGGGGCCGAAGTGGTCGCATTACAGGCGGCCCGACAATTCGAGCGATACACCGGAGTTGCCCTCAGCGCCGACCAGATACGGCGAGCGTCTGAGTTCTCGCGCTCGGTTTAGGCTTCCGTCAGCGTCGAATTCGGCTCTGGCGCACCGTGACCGGCCACCGCCGGGCGCTCAGAGCAGGTGGCGCTCACCGCGGCTCGACACTCGCCGGCGACCGGTTGGTGGACGAAACGGTGGTGTTCGGTAGGGTCGTCCGGGTGAATTCGAGCGCTCCCGCGAAGTCTGTTGTTGCCCGTCTTGCCGACGAACTATCGGTTGCCGAGCGTCAGGTGGCCGCGGCCGTGCAACTTCTCGACGACGGCTCCACGGTGCCGTTCGTCGCACGGTATCGCAAAGAGGCCACCGGCGGCCTCGACGACGCACAGTTGCGCACCCTCGAAGAACGACTACGGTACCTGCGGGAACTCGACGAGCGACGGGACGCAGTCATCGCCTCGATCGAGGAACAGGGCAAGCTCACTGATCAGTTGCGATCGGATCTTCTTGCGGCTGAGACGAAGTCGCGTGTCGAGGATATCTACCTGCCGTATAAGCCGAAGCGTCGGACCAAAGCGCAAATCGCTCGCGAGGCGGGTCTCGAACCGCTCGCGGATCGGCTATTGGGCGACCCGTCCCTTGACCCGACGGCCAGCGCACAGGAGTTCGTCGCCAACGGTGTGGTCGACAGCGCAGCCGCTCTGGACGGCGCGCGACAGATCCTGATCGAGCGCGCCGCGGAGGATGCCGAGTTGGTCGGCGCGATCCGCGAGAAGTTCTGGAACGAGGCTTTGCTGCGCACGGCCGCGCGATCCGAACAGGTCGCGAATACGGCTGCCGCACAGAAGTTCCGCGACTACTTCGACTACTCGGAGTCGCTTGAGACGATGCCATCGCACCGAGTGTTGGCGGTGCTGCGCGGCGAGAAAGAGGAAGCGCTGTCCGTCAGCTTCGACGGCGGCGAAGACGAGGCATACCAGGCCCGGGTCTGCGCCACCCTGGGGATCGACGCGTCGCGTGAGGGACCGGCGACGAAGTGGCTGACCGATACCGCACGGTGGGCGTGGCGGACCAAGCTGATGATCATGGCCACCGTCGATGCCCGGATGAAACTACGCCAGCGCGCGGAAGAGGAAGCCGCGGCGGTATTCGCGACTAATCTCAAGGATTTGTTACTCGCCGCACCGGCTGGAACCCGCACCACCCTGGGGCTGGATCCGGGATTTCGGACCGGAGTCAAGGTCGCGGTCGTTGATGACACCGGCAAGGTTCTCGACACCGCCGTGATCTATCCGCACCAGCCGCAGAATCAGTGGGCCAAGTCGAAAGCGGCGCTCGCCCAACTGGTTTCCCGGCATAAGGTGCAGCTCGTCGCGATCGGAAACGGGACGGCTTCGCGGGAAACAGATGCTCTGGCAACAGAACTCATCGCTGAGTTGGCAAAGGCGGGTGCCGGTGCACCGGCGAAAGCCGTGGTAAGTGAAGCCGGCGCCTCGGTCTATTCGGCGTCCGAATACGCCTCTCAGGAGCTGCCGGACATGGATGTCTCGTTACGCGGCGCGGTCTCGATCGCACGTCGTCTGCAAGATCCGCTCGCCGAACTCGTCAAGATCGATCCCAAGTCAATCGGGGTGGGGCAGTATCAACACGACATCACTCCGGGAACTCTCGCTCGTAGTCTCGACGCCGTCGTCGAGGATGCGGTGAACTCGGTCGGTGTCGACTTGAATACCGCGTCAATCCCATTGCTGGCGAGGGTATCTGGGGTAACCTCCACCCTTGCCTCAGCCATTGTCACCTACCGGGACAGCGTGGGTGCTTTCCGGAGTCGCCAAGACCTCCTCAACGTTCCGCGCCTCGGCCCCAAGGCTTTCGAACAATGCGCCGGCTTCTTGCGGATTCGTGATGGCGACGATCCGCTGGACTCCTCCGGCGTGCATCCGGAGGCGTATCCGGTGGTCCGACGTATCCTCGATCATTCCGGATCGACACTCACCGGACTCATCGGCGACTCTCGGACGCTGAAATCGTTGCGGCCCAGCGACTTCGCCGATGATCGTTTCGGCATCCCGACGATCACCGACATCTTGGCCGAACTAGAGAAACCCGGCCGCGACCCGCGTCCGGCATTCGCGACCGCGACCTTCGCTGCCGGGGTTGAGAAAGTGTCGGATCTGAAACCCGGAATGGTCCTCGAGGGTGTCGTCACCAATGTCGCCGCGTTTGGCGCGTTCGTCGATGTCGGGGTGCACCAGGACGGACTCGTCCACGTGTCGGCGATGGCTGATCGGTTCATCTCCGATCCACACGCGGTGGTGCGGTCGGGGCAAGTCGTTCGGGTAAAGGTGATCCAGGTCGATGTCGATCGTCAACGCATCGGACTTTCCTTGCGCCTGAACGACGAAGTGGGCGGAGATAGCCGACGGCAGTCTCGCAGCGGCGATCGTGCGGAATCGAAAGATCAACGCCGTGGCAACGCTAACGGTCGTGGCGACAGCGGCCGGGGCCGAAATCCCCGGGGAAACAACCAGTCTCGCGGTGACCGCGGCGGCGTCCGTCCGCCGTCGGGATCGATGGCGCAGGCGTTGCGCGAGGCCGGATTCGGTAAGTAGCGAGCTTTATCCGAGGGCCGAATTCAGGCCTTCGCCGACGTCGGTGCGACGGGGACATAGGACTGCGCGGACTTTGGCTTGGCGGATCCGATCTGACCCGAATCGGCCAGGAAGGCAACCAGATCGGCGAGGGTCTGCTCGGAGGAGCGTGGCTGGTATCCGAGTTCGGCGGTCGCTTTGGAAATGTCCACCACCGGATGTGCCTCCAGCGCGCTGATCGACGCCTTGGACACCAAGTCCGATCCGAATAGCTGACTGATCGGCTCGATCAACGGGACCACCATCTTCAGCACGCTCAGCGGGATGGCGAAGAGGGGCCGAGGGCGCCCGCAAAGTTCTGCCACCCGTCGCATCGCGTCGAATAATCGGACGGGTGCGCCGCCGAGGAGGTAGTTCTCGCCGGTCACTCCGCGCTCGCCCGCGGCGATCAACCCCAGAACCACGTCACGGACGTCGACGAGGTCAAATGTGCCGTCAACGAACAGTGGCACGCGCCCGCGTGCGGCATCACTCAACATTCCGTTGATTCTGGACAAGCCGTGATCGACGGGTCCGTAGACGCCAGTCGGATTACAGATGACGGCGTCGAGCCCGTCGGCGACGACTGCTCGTAATTCCTGCTCGCCGGCCCACTTAGACCGGTCGTATACCGGTAGCGCCGGGTCTGCCGATCGGGCAGATGTCTCGTCGACCGTGCCGCTGTCGGTGTACTGGTCAAACGAATGGATCGAACTGCAGTGCACAAAACGTCGTACCCCGGCGGCCAGTGCCGCCCGTGCCACCGAGGCCACCCCTTCGGTGTTCACCCGCCACGCCAACTCGTCCCGCTGTTTGAGGGTGATCATGGCGACCAGGTGATACACGGTGTCTACGCCGTCGAAGGCCGTGGTCATCGCGTCGGTATCGAAGATATCTGTCAGTATCCACGTCGCCGACGTCGCTGAATCAGGTTCGGGCGCAACACGATCGATGGCTACTACGGTGTGTCCGTCGGTGAGCAACTGGTTGACCAGGTTTGTCCCGACGAAACCGGCCGCACCGGTGACAGCGACTCTCATCTATTTTCTTACCTCCGCCGAGCAAACGTGAGAATTAGAACACGTTCTAGTAACGCCCACGGTAGCACGAGGTAGTCGAAGTACGCGTCCGGGGAAGGACGAGGCCAGGAGTCTTCGGCAACTCAGCACGCCCGCCGGTCCACTCCGGCTCCGCCGTCGCGGCCGGATAGACTCTGGACCGCGAAAGCGCTTTTCGTATGTGGCGAAGGAGAACACTGGTGCGCAACTACGACCCGGCCGATCCCGCGGTTCACATGCATTCGCTGCTTAACGCGGTGGTACTGCCCCGGCCGATCGCCTGGGTAGGTTCGCGTAGCGCCGACGGCATCGACAACCTCGCGCCGCACTCGTATTTCACGATCTCCTCGCTCAACCCACCGGTCATTCAGTTCACATCGATCGGTACCAAGGACACGCTCCGCAATGTACGACAAACGCGCGAGTTCACCGTCAGCCTCGCCAACCGCGAATTGATGGCGCAGATCAATACCTCCTCGGCGCCCGTCGCCCCGACGGTGAGTGAATTCGATATCACCGGCCTCACCAAGCGTTCGAGTGTGAAGATCGACGCGCCGTCAGTCGCGGAGTCGCCGGTGTCGATCGAGTGTCAGCTCTTCGACACGATGGAGTTCGCCGGGGGAGACGTGGTGGTGTTCGGGGAAGTGGTCTGGGTGCGCGTCGATGAAGACTGTCTCACCGATGGCTACCCCGACGTTGAACTTCTGGCACCACTATCTCGATTGGGTGGTCCGTTCTGGGGTGACATCGGCACAGTTTCGGCCTTGAACCGGCCATCGGCTGATGAAGCTCTGCATGACAGCGACAATTGACCGTCGTTACGAAAGAATCAGGGGCACAAGCTGTTCCGCGGGTGTCCACGCACCGTGATGCCCGGCCATCGTTGATTCGACCGGCTCGGCGATACTGCGCGTCAAGATCGTATGACCGGTCGCGACAGCGACGATGTCACCGATTCGCGATGCGATGTCGGGGCCGACCCGATCGCCGAACCATCCCTCATCGATTGCACGATCGCGTGTGACCACATGTGCATCAGTGCCGAGAGTCGCGCTCCACGCGTCATAGACGGCGCCGTCGGCACCGTCATGTGTATAGACATGTCGTACCCGCGCCTCGCCGGCAACCGCGAGAACGTCCGCCATTAACTCGGGCGTGGTCTCGACGTCGATCACGTGTCCGGCCGGCACCATACCGTGGTCGCCAGTTACCACCAAGGTGCACGACTCAGGCAACCCGTCCACTATTTCGCTCACCATCGTGTTGACCTCGGATAGGGTCGCAGTCCACTCCGGCGATCCCGGACCGTGCAGGTGCCCCTGCATGTCAAGGTCGCCGAAATACGCGTATACGAAACGCCGTCCGGCATTGGGTGAACCGACAATCCGGCGCACCGCGTCGCGAATCTCACCAGTCGTTGAGGCGGGATGGTGCTCGCCGCGCTCGCGGAACGCGGCCCGGGTAAGGGGAGAATCGCGTTGGTAGGCGGGAGTGACGTGACTTATCTTGACGCCTGATTCGGCGAAGCGTTGCAGGAAGCTCGTACTCGACTGAATCGACTCGGGTGGGTACTCATACACGGCCGTTTGCCCGTCCGCGGTGTCCAGGCTCCAGCGCAGCGAATTGAGTATCCGTCGGTGCGATGTCGCCCCGGCTGTGATATCGGGGATGAAGCTGTATCCGATGATTCCATGTACTCCGCAGGGGGCTCCGACCGACAGGCTCGTCAGACTGGTCGCGGTCGTCGCGGGGAAGCCCGCACGTATTGTCGTAGTCGCTAGTGAGGCAAGGGTCGGCGCCAGATCGGTATGCGCGGCAAGCAATTCGGAGCCGAGGCCGTCGATCAGGAGCAGTACGACCGATTGGTTGACTGGGATTCGCATGGCGGTATCGTCGCTCGCCCGGTCCGGAAGCAATCCGAATCCCGCGGCTATGGCGGGGAGCACGTCGGACAGCGAGTTCGTGGGCAACGAGTCGAGCGGATTGATCATGGTGCGTCCTCGGCAGGTTTTATTGCAACGGTTGACAATTGGTGGACCAGAGTGACCGAGGTGACTGCCGTGGCAGCCATGATCGACGCTAAGACGATTAGCTGGAATCGGCCGGCCTCGACCGGAGAGGCGCCGCCGAACAATGCCCCGACGAACGCACCCGGCAGCGTTACCAGGCCGGTAGTCTTCGTCTGGTCTGTCGAGGGAATCAGCGCCTGCCGGACCGCCTTTCGGGCAAGTCTCGATGTCGCCTGGCGCGCGTCGGCGCCGATCGACAGCCACCCCTCGACTTCGTCCCAGCTAGCCGCGGTAGTGGCGCCGAAATGCTGCGAAGTCAGCGTCGCGACAGTCATCGTCGCCCCGATTACGATCCCACCCGCCGCGAGCACGTATCGGCCTTCGAAACTTAATGCGCCGCTGGCGAATACCGTCGAGAGCGACACACCAGCACCCGCTCCCATCGACATCGCGACAATCAGCAGATGGTGTGGCGACCAGCCGACTCGGCGCGCGGCAGTCACCACCGCGACCGAAAACATCACTGCCAGAGCCACTCCCACCAGAACGCCGTTCGTCAGGACGCCGGACAAAATGAGGCTCAGTGCGACCAATTGCGCTGCCCCACGCGCCAGGGCGGTGACCTGTCGCCACGGTGCCCGAACCTGATACGACCGCAACAAGAGCATCGTGATCGTGGCGAGCACGAGCACACAGATGAGGGTTCGGACCCACGTGTAGTCGACTGTCATCGACGCGCGTACCTGTTGTCAGACAATGTGACCGCCACCTCGGAGACTGTCAATCCACTGGCCTATCGGATAGACCACGACGACCGGGCCCGGCTCGACCATGACCATCTCATTTCGGCGGAAGGAGGTTCTAGTCGACACTAACGCACGCGGGGCATCCGAAACCTGCTCGACAGTCGGCTCGGATAGATGTGCTGCGCCAATTGACGTTTGCGTTCGACATTGGTGCGACGCGCCGCTTCGGGGAAACCGCCCGCTGTCGGCCTCGAGGGCAGTTGCTCAGGGTCGCTAATCAGACTCCAGCGAGATCCGGCGTCGATGAGAGACTGG
Source organism: Gordonia effusa NBRC 100432 (assembly GCF_000241305.1). Classification (GTDB taxonomy): domain Bacteria; phylum Actinomycetota; class Actinomycetes; order Mycobacteriales; family Mycobacteriaceae; genus Gordonia; species Gordonia effusa. The sequence goes on along the minus strand of NZ_BAEH01000105.1, from coordinate 76,209 downwards.
TGCTTGGTTGCGTAGTAGTCGGGGTGCGGCACAATTGCCACCCCGCAATCGCCAGCGGCAGCCGCGAGAAGATGTGGATGAAATCGAGTGCTGATCCATGTTTTACCGACGCCGAGCGGCAAGCCATCGCGCCAGACATCGAGGAATGGCACCACCGTGGCGCCGTCGAGTCGCTCTCCCATGAGTTTTGGCACCGTAAAGTCAATGCCTGGAATACATTCGACGACAGTGACTTGGGAGCCCGCCACGTTCCACTCGTCGAGAAGCGCGGTGACAAGCGCCGCGATGGCGTCCACCCCCGTCTTGCCGTGAGCGACGAAATCGTCGGTCAGATCCGACTGCAGACACAATACGATGTCGTCTGATGCCGCTGCCTGGGGTGCTTTTGTCGGTATCGATAGCCAGGCGTCGTCGCCGGAATGACTCGGCTCGATCGCCGCGAATGCGGCTGCCGAAGCGCGATCGCGTACGTCGACCACGGTGAACCGGCCCAAGGCCTCGGTCAAGATATCCGCACGCTGTCCTGCGATCGTCGGCGTCAGTCCCTGTCCGGTGGTGTACGTCGCCGCACCACTACGTTCGCCGACCGCGGCGATTGCGGTGACCAGTGAAAGATGTTGCGGCCAAATGTTATTCACATAACCGCCGCCCAAGAGGTGGATTGACGCCGCACGTAGGAGCAGATCAACCCCCGCGTCCAGGTGGGACGCGACGCCGAGGTTGCTTGCGGCGCGGGTGACCCATTCCCACCCGCGCTCAGGATCAAGACCGTCCGGCCGCTCGATGTCGTGCCGCTCCACACCAGCCGCGAACAGCGTTAGCCGCCACAGGGTGTCGACGAAAATGACGCGAGGATGGCTGCGCCGCAACATGATTGCCGCTTGTCCTGGCGAGTGGCAGTCCAGCACAACCAATGCGTGCGGTCGAACTCGGGCCAGATACTCCAACCAGGTCTTGGCGATGAATTCGTCACCGAAATTCGGATTACCCGACGGCGCGACCAGATAGATGATCTCGTCACGAGTCAGGCGGTTGCGTACCCGCGCGGGAAACTCCGTTAGCTGCACCCGCAAATGCTATCCGGTTTTGCCGAGATGTCAGCTCTCAGCGTCGCCGACCAGTGTCGCGACGTGGTCGGGAACATATTTCGACAGTGACCGAGGTGGTCGGTGGTAGTTGCCACTGTGTACCGGTTTGCGAGGAAGGGAGACCGGTGCGTGTTCGACCGGGTGATAGTCGATGGTGGAGAGCAGATGCGAAATCATATTCAGCCGCGCATGTTTCTTGATGTCGGATTCGACGACATGCCACGGACAGACCGCCGTATCGGTATGCACCATCATTTCGTCTTTCGCGCGGGAGTAGTCCTCCCAGCGGTTGATCGACTCGAGGTCCATCGGACTCAGCTTCCACTGTCGCACTGGGTCCTTCATTCGCGACCGAAAGCGCCGTAGCTGTTCTTCCTCCGATACCGAGAACCAATATTTGCGCAGGATGATGCCATCGTCGATGAGCATCTGCTCGAATTGCGGTGTCTGGCGCAGAAACAGGCTGTGCTCCTCGGGGGTGCAAAAGCCCATGACCTTCTCGACGCCCGCACGGTTGTACCAGGAGCGATCGAACAGCACGATCTCACCCGGAGCGGGCAAGTGTGCGACATACCGCTGGTAGTACCACTGCCCACGTTCCCGATCGTTGGGCGCGGGCAGCGCCGCTACCCGCGCGATGCGTGGGCTCAGGTATTCGGTGATCCGTTTGATGGTGCCACCTTTACCCGCCGCATCACGTCCTTCGAATACGACGACCACGCGGGCACCGGTGGCCTTGACCCATTCCTGAAGTTTGACCAGTTCAGTCTGGAGTCGGAACAACTCCGCCTCGTAGATCTCGTTGGAAATCTTCGGTGACTTCTTGGGAGCATCCTTAGCTGATCGGCCGTTCTTCGACTTCGACGCCATCGGTTAGCGATCAGTGCGTGCGACGAATCCCACGCCCTCGGAGTTGACGACCGTTAGCTTCTTTCCGTCGACGACGTAGTTCTGCAGTCCGCCCAACGCCTTAAGCAACGATTTCTGCACTTGGCGTTGTCCCGGATCCTTGCACGGGCGCCCCGACGTTGATACCGGCCCGAAGACGATCATCGACGTCACCGGTATTGCCACGCCGCTCAAACTGTTACAACCGGTCGTTCCGGAAATCTGAAAGTTGTTGAACCGCAACGTCGGAGCCGACTTCGTCAACGATGGTGCCGCAACCACGGCGCCCTTGTTGAGCAGGGCGGTTACCGTCCACTTGGTGCCGATAAAGGGTCGGTCCGCGGCCTCCTTGCGGTCAACAAGTCGTACCCGTACGTTGCTGGTGTTCAACGTGAGATCGGCATCATCGAGGCGCCAGGTGGGCTTCTTCATGAGGAAGCCGGTAATCCACGCGTCCGCGCCCCGGACCGCACCAACGCATGCCTTGCGAGTCGAAACCATCGGTTGTGCGACCCGTAGCCGGCCCCGCGCCAGGTCGACGGTAGAGCGCATCTGATTGCAGCCCGCATTGATGCTTACCTGATTGGTGGCACCGAACACCATGGTGATCGGTCCGCCGCCGGGGAGCGGGTTGTTGCCGCTGACAGTTTCGGATACGAAAGTCCGGCCCGACAGTGGGTTTTTGCCCGGCTTTGCGGGCGCCGCGGTGGCGGCAGAACCTACGAGCAATGCCGCGATAGCAGCTATCGCGGCCGCTACGGTAATACCGACTGCTGATCTATGTGGGTTCAACGGAGTGCGCGAAAGTCGCGTAGACGCTGGCATGGGAAATAATTTACCCAATCGCGGGCTCGGCGGGACAGCAACACAGCGGTAGCTCGGACGAGTCGCGTCGCTGACACGTCGACGGAGTCGGATCTCGCATAGAAGGAGTGGGCTGATGGATTCGGTAACTTGTCGGACCGAGTACCTCACTTCACGCCACGAGTGGGGTGCTCGCGGTGCCTGGATAGCGCTCGTCGCCGGATTGCTCGCATTCGTGGCGCTCAAGGTAGTCGGCGTCAGCGGATCGACGACGGCACTAGTTGTGTTCGGAGCGGTGGCGGTGTCGTTGACGATCGCGGCCTGGGGGCGATTGGGTGCGCGTGGCGCAATGCTTCTGGCTGTCAACGGTGAGACCGTCACCTTAGGCAACGAGGGAAAGAGACTGACGTCCTATCCGCTGTCGACGTTGGTGTCGGTGTCCAGAGAAGGACCGGCCTCGGCTACTTCCCAATCAGGTCAGAACCTCACCGTGGCGGGCTTGAACTATTTGGTGTTGGAATTCTCCGATGGGGTGACGCCGGACCGGTCGACCGATATCTGGCAGATCGCCGTGGTTGAGACCGACCCGGCCGCCACCGTGCTTCTCGATAGGCTGCGCCCCGCATCGGCCTCATCGCCGGTAAATCTCGCGAAGCCGTTCACGCCGGACGCGTACCGCGACACATCAGCTCCGAATACCTCCCGCAGAGCGTCGGCAACTCCGCGAGTCGATCTCAGCCGCGAAACTTCGGCTGCGGTGAGCGACACCGGCTATGACGATCCGCGAATCGCCAATGCCAGTAGCGACGAAGCCGCACAACGTCTTTGGGAATCAGCGACCGGCCGCCATGACGAGATTCTGCGCGCCTACGGGGCTTACGAACTGCAGCCCGAACAGATGTTGCGCTATCCGGCGGTCACCGACGTCACCCTCGAACCGGTCCAGGACTTCCACGACGCGCTCAGCGACGCGCAGGCGTTGCGTAGTGAGAGCTTTCCCGATGAGCGCGAGGTCGCCGACGATTACCAGCAATCGGTCCGGAGGTTGTCGCGGGCCTGGATCGCGTGTGAGGCCAATGGCCGCAAATTGGGCACCGAATATTTGGGGACCGACGAACGCGATGGACTCGACACGGCATTGAAACTCGTCAGTCATGCTCGCGGCAGCGCTACTGGCGAGGAGGAAGCCGCCTATTATCAGCGCGCGCATCGCATCGTCGTCGATTTACGTGACAAAGGGGCCATACACCTGCCGGCCGGCGCCGTCGCGCAACTGGAGGCAAGCGCGCGCCGCGCGTTGAAGTGATACTTCCACCTCAATACGGTTCGTCGCTTGCCCGATGAGGTGACAGGCATTCAGTAGTAGCCCGACATCAAGAACGTCCCGGTCATCGAATACCTGCCGCTCGCCGCCTCGGATTTCGACATTTTCACCCGAATGAACGGTGGGTCCACGTCGTATGACGACGAATCCGTTGCCTCGATGTCGATGGCGTTCCGGTCGAAACTCTTCACGTTTCCACGCGCCATGGCCTGCGCCCGGACCGAGTCGAACACTGTAGGACTGAGTTCGTTGAAGGAGAAACCTGCGGTCGGCAACTTCCCTGGAGGCCGAATTGCTCCTTACCCGCGGAAACTGACCGGGGCGAAGAGCGATATCACCCCACCGGGTAGTCGTGGTGAAGTCGAGCAACACGCCGCCGCTGTTCTGGATACTTCCGGCGAACATGATGGGCGTCGACGGTGCGGTGCCGCGGATCTCGAAGCGATCGAAAATCTTCATACTCAGTGGCAGTCGCTGAGCGATCAGAGCGTCGCGAGCGATGCGGAATGATGTCGCGAAGTCGCCTGGATCGAAATACTCGGCGACTACACCGTTGGCGTCGGCCTCCATATCGTCGATGTCTGAGTCCTCGAAAGACACTGATATCAATGGCTTCTCGTAGTCGTATGGCTTCGTGATCGCGATGTCATCGACGGTCGTAGGTCGAGCGGCACGTGCCAGTGCGTCCTCCGTCGTCGTGACTACCGCGGCGAGGTCGGTGGTCAGAAACTGATTCGGATCGAAGGTATCGTCGTCGCGAGACTGGGAAGCGCGTCGAGTCGGCTCGCTGAACTCGCCGTCGGATTGCCGGTAGAGCGAGATCTGCTGACCGGTGTCGGGATCGTAGAAGTCGGCGTAGTCCGAACCCGACTCGCCCAGTCGAATGCTGAGCGCCGTCCGAACTGTGGTCGGCGCGATGGTCCGCATTTTGTCGATAAGCGCCCGCAGCCGACTGTTGAGGTTTCGGTCCGACGCCGTGGACGAACTCTCACCCGGCGATTCCGAGCCGGACGTCGATATCGACGGCAATGACACGTTCACCTGCCACGCGGTCGCCGGCACACCGAAGAGCACGATTGCGCAGACCACCAGCGTCACCGCCGGGTAGATGACCGCCCACGCTCCGGGGTAGTTGCTGAATTGCGGCGTCGTCGTCCGACGTCCGCGAGCAGGGCGGGGCGGCACCGACACCGGGAGCAGTTTCGCATCGCCCGAACTCAGCAGGGAGTCGGCAAACGACTTGTTCATCGCGGTGATCCAGGTCGTGCGGTACGACACGTCGCCGGCAGGTGTGACCGTGGCGGTCACCGACGTCGGCTGAACACTGGTCGCGTTGATGGCACTGCGGGTTACCGACTCCACCTGCACGCGTGTGCCCGGCGCACTGCCCGCGAGTTCCCACTGTCGCACCTCGGTGAGGCGCGAGGGCCGGGGACTGATCGCCAAACCCGCCACAATCCCACACCCGCCGAGAATGGCGACCCAGACCGGATTATGCGCGCCCAGACCGATGCTGACCGCGATGATCACGCCGGAGGTGACGGCGGTCAGCAATCGGACGGTTACTCGACGACGCGTCGAGAAGCGGGGGAACATCGCCATCACAGCACCTCCGGGCATCGACACACGGCGCGGCCGCCGGGTGCGCCACTGGATGGCCGCCGCGTCGACACACCCGAACTCTATGTTGACTCCTCGCGCACCTGGCCGGGCAAGTACCGTGGAGGCCGTCAGGTGCGCCGACACCGGTAACGTTCCGGTGCCCGCTGCGTCGAATACCGACAATACGCGCGCGACGCGCCCGTCCCGCGAAGGGACGCGCAGGTGAAGAGGAGAAGGTAGCCGGTGGGAAAGCTTTCCAACAGCATGTGGCGACTGCTGGGGTCGCAGACGACCCGCAATCAGTCCAAGTCGATCAGCCTGATCAAAGATTCGGCTGACCACGACAAGTGGGCCGCCAAGCTCGGCGACGAGGATTTCGTTACTGAAGCGGAGAAGCTGGACATCGGCGCCAATCTGGGGGATCGGGCGAAGTTCTTGGCTCTGGTACGCGAGGCATCCGACCGTGCGCTCGACATGCGCGCCTTCGATGTCCAGTTGCAAGGCGCGCTGCGTCTGCTCGAAGCGGACATCGTGGAGATGGCGACCGGTGAGGGCAAGACGCTCGCCGGCGCGATCGCCGCCATCGGTCACGTGCTCAGCGGCCACCGCGTGCACGTCATTTCGGTGAATGACTATCTCGCCACCCGCGATGCCCGGTGGATGAAGCCGCTATTCGAGGTTTTCGGCATCGACGCCCAATCCATAGATGAGAACTCGACCCGCGAGGAGCGCAAGGCCGCATACGCCGCCGACGTCACCTATGCCTCGGTCAATGAAATCGGCTTCGATGTCCTACGCGATCAGCTCGCGCAAACCGAGGATGATCTGGTGTCCCCGACACCCGATGTCGCGATCATCGACGAGGCCGACTCGGTCCTAGTCGACGAAGCCTTGGTTCCGCTGGTGCTGGCCGGGTCCACCGAGGGAGATGTGCCCGACCAGGCGATCCACACTGTCGTCGCGAGTTTGAAAAAGAAGCACTACGACATCGACTCCGACGGTCGCAACGTGACGCTCACCGACGAGGGCGCCGAATTCGTCGAAGCCGAACTCGGCGGCGTCAACCTCTACAGCGAACAGCACGTCGGCACCACGCTCGTACATGTCAACGTCGCACTGCACGCGCATTATCTGCTTGAGCGCGATGTGCACTACATCGTGCGCGATGGCGGCGTTCATCTGATCAACGCCTCGCGTGGGCGGGTTGCCCAATTGCAGCGCTGGCCCGATGGCGTGCAGGCCGCGGTCGAGCTGAAAGAGGGCCTGGCACAGACTGATTCGGGTGAGGTCATCGACACGATGACGGTGCAGGCGCTGATTGGACGCTACCCCACGGTGTGTGGCATGACCGGTACCGCCCTGGCCGCCGGTGAACAGTTCCGCCAGTTCTACAAGCTCGCGGTTTCACAAATACCGTCCAATACCAAGAACATTCGCGTTGACGAGCCCGACCGCGTGTATGACTCCAAGGCCAACAAGGTCGAGGCGATCGTCGCCTACGTGGCCGAGGTCCACGAGACCGGGCAACCGATCCTCATCGGCACCCACGACGTCGCCGAATCCGAAGAACTCGCCTACTTCCTGGAGAAGGCGGGAGTCACCTGCGTCATCTTGAACGCCAAGAACGACGCGCAAGAAGCCGCGATCATCGCCGAGGCGGGCAAGAAGAACGCGGTCACCGTGTCCACCCAGATGGCCGGGCGCGGCACCGACATCCGCCTGGGCGGGTCGGGGAGCGGCGGTGCCGTGGAGGGCGTAGCCGAAGGCGATGAGAAGGCGCGCGAAGAGATCGTCGAACTTGGCGGGCTATGTGTTGTCGGTACCGGTCGGCATGACACCGAACGTCTCGACAGCCAGTTGCGCGGTCGTGCCGGACGTCAGGGCGATCCGGGCGTTTCAGTTTTCTTCTCCAGTCTCGAAGATCCCGTCGTCACCAAAAACCTTGCGTTCAAACGTGATCCGGTCTCGCAGGAAGAGGACGGTTCGATGGGATCGAAGGGTATCGAACTCATCGAACAGGCCCAGCGGGTCGCCGAGGGTGTCATGTTGGAACTTCACGCCAACACCTGGCGCTACAACCAACTGGTGAACCAGCAGCGCGACATTGTTGTATCTCGTCGGATGGAGGTGCTCACCACCGATACCGCGATCGATGAGCTGAAGAAGGCCGAGCCCGCCCGCTATGCGCAGTTACGCGGTGAAGAGGTGCCCGCCGACGTCGACGGCAAGGACGAGGACGAAAAGACCGACAAGAAGGCCGGCAAAAAGTCGAAGGCCGCTCGACGTGTGACCGACAGTGCCGAAAAGGCGGCGGTCGACAAAGAGTCGGACGACCAATCGGATAAGTCGGAATCGGACTCAGTCGCCGACGCAGCCGAGTCAGTGTCGACCGAAACCGCGTCTGCTACCGACGATGACGTCGAAGCCTTCACCCCGGCCGAACCGGTCGATGAGGAAGTGCTTGCCGCCGCGGCCCGCGAGATCATGCTGTTCCATCTCGACCGCGCTTGGGCCGATCACCTGGCCTTCGTCGCCGACGTTCGCGCCAGCATCCACTTGCGGGCGATCGGCAAGCAGAGTCCGCTCGACGAATTCCACCGGTTGATCGTCGACGAGTTCAACAGACTGCCCGACGAAGCGGTTGCCAACGCGCGCAAGACATTCCGTGAAGCCACGATCACCAACGACGGTATCGACCTCGGCACGGCAGATCTGCATCGATCGACTACCACCTGGACTTATATGGTCCACGACAATTTGTTCTCCTCCGGCGGTGCCAAGACCCTGCAGGGGATCATCGGTGTCTTCCGCTGAAACTCCCGGCGCGCAGACGCCAGCCGCGGCGACCGTCGACGGTCCGATAACCAAAGATCAGATCTGGACTGTTCCCAACGCGTTGAGCGTCGGGCGCCTGATTCTCATCCCGGTATTCATCTATGTATTGCTGGTGGCGAAGGCCGACGGTTGGGCATTCGCGATTTTGATGGTGTCGGGTTTCACCGACTGGCTCGACGGCAAACTCGCACGGTTGCTCGATCAGTCGTCGAAGCTCGGCGCATTACTCGATCCGGCCGCCGATCGTCTCTACATCATCGTCATCCCACTATGTTTCGGCATCCGGGACTTCGTGCCGTGGTGGCTCATCGGAGTGATCATCGGCCGTGACATCCTGCTCTTCGCCACCGCTCCGCTGCTCAAATCGCGTGGCCTGGTCGCCCTGCCGGTGCTCTACATCGGCAAGGCGGCAACCTTCGCGTTGATGAGTGCCTTCCCGTGGATTCTTGCCGGACAATTGGATTCGGTTTTCGGCGACATTTGCTATCCCATCGGGTGGGCGTTCATGGTGTGGGGAGTGGGCCTGTATCTTTGGTCCTTCGTCCTCTACTGGATTCAGACTGTGTCAGTGGTAACGAAGATGCCACGAGCGGGCAGTTCGCCTGTGTGATCCGGGCGAAAGTTGACACAATTATCGGCGACCTACAGGAAGGTTCAAATCTCGTGAGCAATGTGCCCGATTCCCTGCGTTATACCGCTGAACACGAATGGGTTGAGAAAATCGACGCTGATACAGTGCGCGTCGGGATCACCGCGTATGCGGCCGAACAGCTCGGCGACGTCGTTTTCGTTCAGCTGCCCAGCGCGGACGACGACGTGACGCCCGGCGAATCGTTCGCCGAGGTGGAATCAACCAAAAGCGTGTCAGATATTTTCGGTCCGCTCGCCGGCGCGATCGTGGAGGTCAACGAGGCGCTTGATGCGTCGCCCGACCTCGTCAACTCCGATCCTTACGGACAGGGCTGGCTAGCGGTCATCCGCGTATCGGGTGATATCGATGCTGAGCTATCGAGCATGCTTGACGCCGCCGGGTACCGCGCACTGACCGACGGATAACGGGTCTCCGAACGCCAATCGCCGTTCCGGCCGCTGCACGACTATGCTGAACCTGATCACCCGCATACTCACTCGACGGCAAGCAGAACCTGCCGCGATACGGTTTAGGTGAACCAGCAACGGCTTAGAAAGATTATCGGTGCCGACACAGCAGGGTTTGAAACGCCCTCGACTGTGTCCGCCGCCCGCAGGCGCGTCCCAACCAGGGATTGCCCGGGGAAATAGTGAATAAACGATGACGATAGACCGACGACGACAGGAGACGTGGTGAGCGAGAGCGACAACGGCTACGAAGCACCGGTGGAGACAACTTCGGTATTCCGTGAAGACTTCATCAACGAGGTTGATGGTGCCCCAGCGGCCGCGAGTGAACCCACCGATACGGGCGTCGAGCGGCTCGCACCGGGAACGGCACTGCTCGTAGTCAAGCGCGGTCCCAACGCCGGTTCGCGTTTCCTGCTTGACCAGGCCACCACCTCTGCGGGCCGGCATCCCGACAGCGACATCTTCCTCGATGACGTCACCGTGAGCCGCCGCCACGCCGAGTTCCGTCTCGGCGACAACGACTTTCAGGTCGTCGACGTCGGCAGCCTCAATGGCACCTACGTCAATCGCGAACCGGTCGACACCGCCGCGCTAAGCAATGGCGACGAAGTGCAGATCGGCAAGTTCCGCCTGGTCTTCCTGAGCGGTCCGCGCGACGGCGAGAGCGCCTAAGAACCGTGACGGCAGCGTCTGCCGGGCAGCGCGGGGCCGGAGTCATGTCTATTGGCTCTGTCCTTGGACGCCTGCGCGATGACTTTCCCGACGTCACCATCTCCAAGATTCGGTTCCTGGAATCCGAGGGGTTGGTGACGCCCGAACGGGCGCCATCGGGCTATCGGCGGTTCTCCGATTCTGATTACGAACGCTTGCGTTTTGTGCTGACCGCACAACGTGATCGATACCTTCCGCTGAAGGTCATCAAGGAACAACTCGACGAGATGGACGCGGGTTCGTCGACGACGGGGGGCCAGCCGACACTGCTGTCGAGCGCGCGTGGAGCGGTTGCGCCGGCGACTGATTTCGGAACGCGCGGCTCACGGGTGTCGCGCGACGATCTGATCGAACGCACCGGGGTGGACAGCGCGTTCATCACCGAATTGATGCGTAATGGTTTGCTTACCGCCGGACCCGGTGGATTCTTCGACGAGGACGCGGTGCGGTTAGTCGAAGCCGCTGGTTCGTTGGCGAGCTATGGTCTCGAGACACGCCACCTGCGCGCGTTCAAAGTATCGGCGGACCGCGAAGCCGGACTCGTTGGTCAGATTGCCAGTCCGATCGCAAAAGGTCGCGGTACTGGTGCTCGTGATCGGGCGGAAGAGTTGGTACGCGAAATCGCGGCGTTGTCGGTAACTCTGCATACTCAACTGGTGAAAGCAGCGGTCCGCGATATTCTGGACTGAGCCACTTCAATGTTGGCCGGGGAGTCATCCCGACCGCTGGTTAGGCGAGCGGCGAGTGCGACCCGCGAGGAAGGTGGAGTCATGGGTGAGATGAAAGTTGTCGGCATTCGTGTCGAGCCACCGCAGAGTCAGCCGGTCCTCCTATTGCGTGAGGTTGACGGCGAGCGTTATTTGGCGATTTGGATCGGCCAAAGTGAAGCGGCGTCGATCGCATTGCGGCAGAAGGGGATTGAGCCCCCGCGTCCATTGACGCACGACCTGATCGTCAATCTGGTCAAAGCGCTGGGGCGCGAGCTGGTTCGGGTACGCATCGTCGACATGCAAGAGGGCACCTTCTACGCGGAGATGGTTTTCGACGATGAACTGACGGTCTCGGCGCGTCCCTCCGACGCGATCGCGGTCGCACTGCGCGCGGGCGTACCCATCGTCGCCGACGAGGATGTACTCGTGGAGGCTGGCCTGATCATCCCCGACGAAGACGCCGAAGGCAGCGGCGAGACGGGGGTCGACGCCGATGGTGAACTCTCCGAAGACGAGGTCGAACGATTCAAAGAATTCCTCGACAGCGTTTCACCAGATGACTTCAAGGCCGGGGAATAGGTCACGGTACGGCCACCGCAGCGTCACGGTAACCCTACATCTCAACTTTAGGTTTAGCCTCCAGCGCGTCGCGTTGAAGTAGTTTGCTCACGCGCATACGGTCTATTTATTGCCTTCCAGATCAGGCTGGCAATAGGAAAGAATGGCTGACACGGGTACCGTGAAGGTCGGCGCCGAACATCGTGCGCCGCCTAACGCAGTTTGAGGCCATCCGAGTGCTGCGAGGAGTGTGGAGTGGGCGATCAGCCGATCGACAACGGCGACAACCGTACCGAGGTGGGTGCGGGTGGGCAACAAGCCACCCTCGACGACATCGCGCCGGGTTTGTTCCCGAACGACACCGTGCCCGACGATCTCGTCGGTTACCGGGTGCCAAGTGCATGCCAGATCGCTGGTATCACCTACCGCCAGCTCGACTACTGGGCGCGGACCTCGCTGGTTGTGCCATCGATCCGCGGCGCCGCCGGTTCCGGTAGTCAGCGTCTCTACTCCTTCAAAGACATTCTGGTTTTGAAGATCGTCAAGCGTCTGCTCGACACCGGTATCTCCTTGCAGAACATCCGAGTCGCCGTCGATCATCTTCGCCAGCGCGGCGTCGAAGATCTCGCGCGGATCACCCTGTTCTCCGACGGCACCACCGTGTACGAGTGCACATCGGCCGAAGAGGTCGTCGACCTTTTGCAGGGTGGCCAAGGCGTGTTCGGTATCGCGGTGAGTGGTGCCATGCGGGAGCTGTCCGGCACGATCGCCGACTTCCCAGGCGAGCGCGCCGATGGCGGCGTCAGCGAAACCGCACCCGAAGACGAACTGGCGGCACGTCGTAAGAACCGGACGCGCAAAACAGGTTAGATAACCCACCGTCGAGGCGGGCCACTTACGGTCGTCGAGCCGGGCCACCGCCGATCGTCGAATGCCAGCCGGGCCACCGCTGATTGTCGAGTGCCGATTCGGACCACCGCCGATCGTCGAGTGCCGAAGCGAGCTTGCGAGCTTCGGTGTATCGAGACGCGGTGACCCCAACTCAAAACCCAGCCAAAAACCTTATGGCGCAGTAACTTTCACAGAACCTCCGAAACCGCCGCACCCCGGTTCGCGCCAATCTGAACCGCCCCCTCCGATCCAACCGATACCCTAAAGCCATGCGAAATCTCGTGCTATCCGTCATCGGCGACGACCGGCCCGGTTTGGTCTCAGCACTCGCGGACGCGATAGCGACAAACGGTGGTAGCTGGGATCGAAGTCAACTCGCCCGATTGGCCGGGAAATTCGCCGGCATCGTCGTGGTTACGGTCGCGGCCTCCGATGCCGACCAGGTGATCTCCTCGGTGACGAAACTCGACGGTCTACTCGACGTTGTCGTTCACGACGGCGGTGGAGACGTAATTTCCGGTAATGACTGGACTGCCCTGCGTATCGGATTGCTGGGCAACGATCGCGCCGGCATCGTGCAGGAGATCTCGACAGCCCTCAGCGCCAGTGGCGCCACCATCGAGAACATGGTCACCGGCACCCGAGAGGCGCCGATGGCCGGCGGGATTCTCTTCGAAGCCGACTTCGACGTCCGCATTCCGCCGGGAACCGAATTGTCAACGGTCCGTAGCGATCTCGAGCGCCTCGCCTCGGAGTTGCTGGTCGATCTCGAGATCGACGCCCCCTGACCGTGGCGGCGTGCCGGAAATACCCCACAGATTTTCGGCCGTTCACGTCAATTATTGCTATGTGGCCGCAAATTCCGGTGGGGTAGTCGGCGGCCATGATGTGATACACCCGACGCCCCGGCGAATGAGGTGTCTTCACGTGGGCGGTTAGTATTGACAACGCATCGCTGCGCAGCGGGAGAGCGCCGGACCGCAACTCGGATCTGGCCGCCGAAGGAGCAACACCTCTCCGTCAATCTCTCAGGCACCCCGGACCGTTGCGTTGACGATGTCTCTGGAAAGTGACACGTGTAGTAGCGTGTCCGCCCACGGTGAAAAGTCGTGGTCGTCTGCCCTTACCGGGGTAGCGGCGCGACCGAAACTCTCAGGCGCCGACCTTAGTCGGCATTGACAGAGGGAGAGGGCACTGATCGTCGATGCATCGGCATCGGCTTCGCGAGAGGTTGCCCTCATGGCACTGGAGTCCTCCCACACATCCGCCCAGTCGGCACTCTTCGCCGACCGTCACATCGGACCCGACTCCGACGAGACCACCCGGATTCTGGCTGCCGTCGGTGTATCCGACCTCGACGAGTTGGCCGCGCGGGTTGTGCCGTCCAGCATCGCTGATGGCGCGGATGGACTCGACGCCCTGCCGTCGGCACTCTCCGAACCTCAGGTGGGCGCAGAGCTCGCCGGCCTGGCGGCCAAGAACACCGTCGCTCGTTCGATGGTCGGCCTCGGCTACTACGACACGCATACGCCTGGCGTGATATTGCGCAATGTCGTCGAGAACCCCGCTTGGTACACCGCGTACACGCCGTATCAGCCAGAGATCAGTCAAGGCCGACTCGAAGCGTTGCTCAACTTCCAGACGATGGTCTCCGACCTCACCGGCATGGAGATCGCCAATGCGTCCATGCTCGACGAAGCGACCGCCGCCGCCGAGGCGATGACTCTATTGCGCCGGGCCGGAAAGTCCAAATCGCCGCGCCTGGTCATCGACGCCGAACTCTTTCCGCAAACCAAAGCCGTCATCGCAACCCGCGCCGAGCCGCTTGGCATCGAGGTTGTCGAAGCACGTTTGGATCCGGCAGCTCCCGACGCCGGTTTGCCCGACGGCGAGTTCTTCGGAGTCATCACCCAGGTACCGGGTGCGTCGGGCCGGGTCGTCGATGCCGAACCGATCATTACCGCCGCCCACGACCGTGGCGCGCTCGTCGCGGTCGGCGCCGACTTGTTGGCGATGACGCTGCTCACCCCGCCCGGCGAGCAGGGGGCCGACGCGTGCTTCGGTACCACCCAGCGGTTCGGCGTCCCGATGGGTTTCGGTGGACCACATGCCGGCTACCTCTCGGTCCATACCAAACATGCTCGTCAGTTGCCCGGTCGTCTCGTTGGCGTTTCCAAAGACGACGATGGCAATCTCGGGTACCGGCTGTCGCTCCAGACGCGTGAGCAGCACATCCGCCGGGAGAAGGCGACCAGCAATATCTGTACCGCTCAGGTGCTGCTCGCCGTCGTCGCGGCGATGTACGCCAGTTATCACGGACCACAGGGGCTTACCGCGATCGCTCAGCGGGTCCACGCTCACGCTGACACTATCGCCGCTTCACTCGGTGATCTCGTCGTCCACGCGAACTACTTCGACACCGTTCTCGCACATGTGCCGGGGCGCGCCGACGATGTCGTGGCCGCCGCGAAAGCTGGCGGTATCAATCTGTGGCGCGTCGACGCCGACCATGTATCGGTCGCCTGTGATGAAACGACCACCGACGCTGACGTCGCCGCGGTCCTCGACGCGTTCGGGGTCGACGCCGCGACCGGTAGCACCCCCATCGCCAACCGAACTTCAGAGTTCCTGTCCCACCCGGCATTTCATCGCTATCGCACCGAAACGGCGATGTTGCGGTACTTGCGCCGGCTTGCGGACAAAGATATCGCGTTGGACCGCAGCATGATCCCGCTTGGGTCGTGCACCATGAAATTGAACGCCACCGCCGAGATGGAGCCGATTACCTGGCCGGAGTTCGCGGGTTTGCATCCATTCGCGCCGGCTGAAGACACGGTTGGCATCCGGGAGCTGATCACCACGTTGGAAGGGTGGTTGGCGACAATCACCGGCTACGACCGAATCAGCTTGCAGCCCAACGCCGGATCGCAAGGCGAGTACGCCGGGCTACTGGCGATCCGTCGCTATCACCTCTCGCGCGGCGACGAACAGCGGACGGTGTGCCTCATTCCGTCTAGCGCGCACGGGACGAACGCGGCGTCGGCGGTGATGGCGGGTATGAAAGTCATCGTGGTGGCGTGCCGGGAAAACGGCGACGTCGACACCGCCGACCTCAAAGAAAAGATCGCTGCCCACGGCGACGAGCTTGCTGCCGTCATGATCACCTATCCGTCGACCCACGGTGTGTTCGAACATGAGATCACCGAGATCTGCGGTGCCGTACACGATGCGGGCGGCCAGGTCTACATCGATGGCGCGAATCTGAACGCGCTTGTGGGAGTTGCCCGTCCAGGACATTTCGGTGGCGATGTCAGCCATTTGAATCTGCATAAGACCTTCTGTATCCCGCACGGCGGCGGCGGACCCGGCGTCGGCCCCATCGGGGTGCGCGAGCATCTGGCGCCATTCCTGCCGGGCCACCCACTCGCGGCCGAACTGCCCGGTGATCTGACAATCTCTGCGGCACCATATGGTTCGGCCTCGATTCTGCCGATTACCTACGCGTACATCGCAATGATGGGTGGCGACGGACTTCGTCGTGCGACGTTGACCGCGATCGCGTCGGCGAATTACATCGCACGGCGTCTCGGCGAGTTCTATCCGGTGCTGTACACCGGAGACAGCGGCTTCGTGGCCCACGAATGTATCCTCGATCTGCGCGGGCTGACTAAAGAGACCGGCGTCACCGTCGACGATGTGGCAAAGCGGTTGGCGGACTACGGTTTTCACGCCCCCACTATGAGCTTCCCGGTGGCCGGCACCCTGATGGTCGAGCCAACCGAGAGTGAAAACCTTGATGAGATCGATGCCTTCATCGACGCGATGATCGCTATCCGCGGCGAGATCGACAAGGTCGCGGCAGGGCAGTGGTCAGTGGACGACAACCCCATGCGTGGTGCGCCGCACACGGCGGAATGTCTTGTCGCGGAATGGAATCACCCGTACACGCGGGAAGAGGCCGTTTACCCGAATGGCCTGCCGTCGGCCGGCGGTCGGGACAAAGTATGGCCCGGCGTGCGTCGTATCGACGGCGCGTTCGGTGACCGAAACCTAGTCTGCAGTTGCCCGCCGATCGAGGCCTTCGCGGAGTAGCAGCGGCGCGCGAACCCGGCTGATCGAGCGCCCGCCGGGTCGGGTGTGGCGCCTAACTTGGCTGGTCGAGTGCCGCCCGCCGAGGTCGGGAGTGCCGCTCAACTGGCTGGTCGAGTGCCGCCCGACGAGCGCAGCGAGACGCGCGGTGTATCGAGACCCCGCAAGCCGAACACCGAACGTGCCCACCACAACCCGGCGCCAGGCATCGACTGAAACCTGCGTCCTGAGCCTCGGCAAGGGAGGTATCCCCTCAGGTCGCCTAACGCCGCAGGTTTCAGCCTGACTTTCCGTACAACGCCTTGTTCACCGCGACGACGGCTCCGGGCTCGGGCACCGGCATTGGATTTGGGATGACCGGGAAGCTAACGGTCGAATTGGCTTGCGGCAGAGCGGCATCACCACGGAAACCGAGAGCGGTGAGCTTCTTCATTTGCTCGGCCTGGCGCACAAATGCGAAAAACTCCCCGACGCCGTCGGCCTGTGCCGTCGAGACTTTATCGCCGGAGAGGTGAGTGACCGGAAAGTCGGCCAGCGGTGAGGTTCCACCAAGCGTCAGCTCACGTAGATTCGCGCTCTTGCCGGCTCGGCTGAGGATGTACAACTGCGCCTCGGTAATCGGGACCGCGTGAATAGTTGCCTTGGCCGGATCGGCGGCATTCGCGATGGTGTCCGCGGCCCACGCCGACGTGTTCTCGTCGAGTTTGGGTGCCTCGTCTAGAAGCACCTGGATACTCGATCGCACTCGGGTCGAGTCGGCGTCCGAAGCGGTGAGCAACGACTGGCTGCGCGTTACCTCGGTAGCTACGGCCTGCGCGGAAAGTGCCGTCGGGTCGCTATTGGGCCCGGTGGGCATGGCCAATCGCAATGCGCCCCAACCGGTGAGCCCGAATCGCGACAGACTGCCGGCAGTGCGGGCGAGGGTCGGCAACTGTCCCCAGTCGATCTTTCCGTCGACCTTCTCCTTGAACTCCGGCGACACGGCAAGCACGATCGGCGACGTCACCAGCGACTCGGGCGTTCCGTCGAGCAGGGCCGGCTTAGTCACTTGCAACTGCGATGTCCACACCGACGATTGCGGCACCCACGCAGCAGGGAAGGCGCCCAGCGTCGACGAATCCCATTGTGACTCGGTCAATCCCTGGTACGTGATGCGAGAATCGCCCGGCCGAATATCGATGGTAATGCAATGATCTCGTACCACCGGATGAGTTTGGTTGTAGGACTTGGCAATTCCACGCAGTGCATCGGTGATATCCGGATCGGCGATGATCGATACCATCGCCTTACCCTCGACGCAGGTTCCAGCCGCCTGGTTGCCTTGCCTGTCGACGCGGTCGCCGAGCTGCCACCAGAGGACCCCGACGGCGACGATCAAAATAACGCAGAGCGCCGCGAAGACCAGTCCTCGACTGACTCCGCGGCGCCCCGCATCGGTCCGGTGGTGGGCCACCAACTAACTCCTTATGGATATGACTGTCAGTTGTTGGCAGCCTTGTATTCGCGACGACGCCGATGCAGGATCGGCTCGGTGTAGCCGCTCGGCTGCTTCGCGCCCTCGAGAATAAGCTCTTTCGCCGCTTGGAATGCGATGTTGGTATCGAAATCCGGAGCCAGCGGGCGGTAATCGGGGTCACCGGCGTTCTGCCGGTCGACCACTGGTGCCATCCGCTTGAGAGCTTCGACGATGTCGTCTTCGCTCACGATGCCGTGTCGCAACCAGTTGGCGAGCAGCTGACTGGAGATTCGCAGGGTCGCGCGGTCTTCCATCAAGGCGACGTCGTGGATGTCGGGGACCTTGGAACATCCGACGCCCGCGTCGATCCAGCGAACCACATAGCCCAGAATCGACTGCGCGTCATTGTCGAGTTCCTCGCGCTTCTCCGCGTCGGACCAGTTGGTATTCGCCGCGAGCGGGATGGTCAGCACGTCATCGACTGACGCTGGATCGCGTTTGGCGATGTCATCCTGACGCTCGAACACGTCCACCTCGTGGTAGTGCAGCGCGTGCAAGGTGGCGGCGGTCGGTGACGGCACCCAGGCAGTATTCGCGCCCGCCCGCGGGTGGGCGATTTTCTGCTCCAGCATGTCGTGCATCAGATCGGGCATGGCCCACATGCCCTTGCCGATCTGCGCCTTATGCTGCAGTCCCGCGTGCAGGCCGGTGTCGACGTTGAAGTCCTCGTAGGCCTTGATCCAGGTCTGCTGCTTCATGTCGGCCTTGCGCACCACGGCGCCGGCCTCCATCGATGTGTGGATCTCGTCGCCGGTGCGGTCGAGGAAGCCGGTGTTGATGAACACCACGCGATTCTCGGCGGCCTTGATCGCGGCTTTGAGGTTGACCGTCGTGCGGCGCTCCTCGTCCATGATGCCGACCTTGATGGTGTTCTCCGGCAGACCGAGCACCTTCTCGACGGCGCCGAACAGGTCAGCGGTCAGTTTGACCTCGTCGGGACCGTGCATCTTTGGCTTCACAATGTAGATCGATCCGGTGCGCGAGTTCTGCAAACCTTCGGAGGACAACCCATGGATGCCGATCAGCGAGGTCACCAACGCGTCGAGGATGCCTTCGCCGATCTCGTTGCCGTCGGCGTCGAGGATCGCGTCGGTGGTCATCAAGTGCCCGACGTTGCGCACGAATAGCAGTGAGCGACCGTGCAGTTCGAGTTCGGAACCGTCGGGCGCGGTGTAGACCCGGTTCGGGTTCAACACGCGGGTAAAGGTTTTGCCGCCCTTGGCGACTTCTTCCGACAGGTCGCCCTTGTTGAGGCCCAGCCAATTGTGGTAGCCGAGCACCTTGTCGTCGGCGTCGACCGCGGCGACTGAATCCTCGAAGTCCATGATCGTGGTGATCGCGGACTCGACCAGCACGTCTTTGACGCCAGCGGCATCGGTCGAGCCGATGGGGGAGTCCGCATCGATCTGAATTTCCAGGTGAAGTCCGTTGTGGCGCAACAGAATTGCCTTCGGCGCCAGCGCGTCGCCCTGGAATCCAACGAATGCCGCCGGATCGGCAAAGGTGGTGGTGTCGGTGTCATCGCCGAGAACCACCGTGACCTTTTCACCGTCGACCACATACTTGGTCGCGTCGGAATGAGAGCCATGCTCCAGCGGAACGGCCTTGTCCAGGAACGCCTTTGCGAACGCGATCACCTTGTCGCCGCGAATCTTGTTGTAGGACTTGCCCTTCTCGGCACCGTCGGTCTCCGGGATCGCATCGGTGCCGTAGAGCGCGTCGTATAGCGAACCCCAGCGGGCATTGGACGCGTTCAGCGCGAAGCGCGCGTTGAGAATCGGCACCACGAGCTGTGGACCGGCCGTGTCGGTGATCTCGACGTCGACATTCTCAGTGCCGATGGCGAAGTCGGCTGGCTCCTCGACGAGATAACCGATCTCGGCCAGAAACGCCTTGTACTCAGCGAAGTCGAGGGTCTGATGCTCCCGGTGCCACGCGTCGATCTTCGCCTGCAGGTCATCACGCACCGCGAGGAGTTCGCGATTACGCGGGCCGTGCTCGTTGATAACCGACGCGGCTCCGGCCCAAAACGCGTCCTGATCTACTCCGGTGCCAGGTAGCGCCTCATTGTTGACGAAGTCGTAGAGAACGGGAGCGACCTGCAGACCATGGACGGTGACGCGTTGCGACATGACAGCCTTTCTGTGCCCGGCGAGCACGTCGGACCCGACGCCCCGCGCAGCCTTGAAATGATCGACGACGACAGCGTTCCGCCGAGTACACGCTGCGGTGCGCTGAAGCCGCCACTCATGCTACTCGGAACTGTTTGCGCAGTTCCCAACACCTCCCAGTCGGCTACCGGCAAGTAACTTCAGGCGCGTGACAGAGTCGATCGCAACTCGGTGATGTGACGTAGCAGCTCGGTCCGCAAACGCGAACCTTGCTCCGCTACAACGGTTTGCGCTCGCACATATTCCGCCCGCCCGGCCGCCGTCTCTATTGCGATGGGGGCATACCCGTAGTCGCGCAGATCGTATGGGCTCGCACGCATGTCAATCTCTCGCGCCGCATACGCGAGTTCGAAAGTGCGCAACAACAGCCCCGAATCGATCAACGGCATCAACTTCGCCGTCAGCCGATACAGATCCATCGAGGCGTGAAGACACCCGGGCTGCTCGAAGTCCACCTGCGATGCCCGCGTCAGCGGTGCGGAGTTTCGCCCAACGGCGGGTTCAGTGAAGAACCGGAACGCGTCGTAATGCGTGCACTGCAACGACATCGACTCGACCACCCGGTCGGTACCGTCCACGCCCAGCCGCAGCGGCACCGAATGTTGGGGCGCGGCGGTCATATTCGGCCCGCTCGCTTCGCTCCCGGCGCTCGTCGTATTCGGCCCGCTCGCTTCGCTCCCGGCGCCGCGGTAGACCATGGCCCACTCGTGCAAACCGAAACACCCGAGTCGCGCCGGCCGGGAAGCGGTGGCCGACAACAACTCCGACGTATACGCGATCGTCGTAGCGCGTTTACGCAGGTACGCCTGGGACACGGTGACACCATCGCCGACGCGTTCATAGCCGCGCTGATCCGCATACGGGTGCGTGCGCCCGTCGGCATCGGCCAGTACCACCCCGAAGCCCGGATGCCAGCGCTGCAACAAAACAGGCCGATACGGGTAGTAGGTGAACAAGAAATCGATCACCGGATGTTTCGCGCCGCGACGACGTGCGGCCAAGTAGTCACCAATGAGCTCATCGACGCGGGTCCGATGCCGCTGGGCGGCGGCGCGCCAAGAGTCAGCCGACATCAACACGCCAGTGTCGGTCATCGAGCTGCTCACCTCACAGCCGGTTCGTTTCGTCGCGGACGGTGCCGACGACTTCCTCCACCAAATCAGCCAGCGCGACAACACCGATGGTGCGTCCGGAATCGTCGACGACAGCACCGAGATGAGAACTGGTCCGCCGCAGCGCGGAGGTTCCCTCATCGATAGGTGTGGTTGCCGAAAGCACCGGCAGTGGCCGGATCTTGTCGATGCCGATGATGGTGTCCGGCCCGATCTGCTCGTCGAGGATGTCGTCGAGAACATCTTTGAGGTGCAGATATCCGGTGTAGGTGCCGTCCGGAGAGCGAACGGGGAACCGGGAGAACCCGGTGTCGGACACCGCGCGCTCGACCGACCCCAGTCGCGGTCCCACTCCGCCGGTGGCCGGATCGCGGCGAGCCTGCACCGAGCGCAGACTTTCCAGCGGAATCATCACCTCGGACACCGTCCGGCCGACGCTCTCCAGCGCCCGCGTGAGTCGCTCATGCTCCTCGGCGTCGATCAAACCTTCGGCCTTCGATTCGCCGATCATCTGGGCGAGTTCACCGGTCGACACCGTCGCGTCCAACTCATCTTTGGGTTCGACCCGCATCGCACGGAGGCTGATATTCGCCAGCCAGTTGTAGAACGCGATCAGTGGCCGGACCACCTTGATGAAGGCCAAGTGCATGGGAACGAGCAGCATTGCCGATCGTTCCGGACCGGCCAGCGCGATATTCTTCGGCACCATCTCGCCGAGCAGGATATGGAGTACCACCACCAGCGACAACGCGATGGTGAACGCAATCGGATGCAGGAAACTCTCCGGAACGTGTACCCATTCCAGCGGCTTCTCGATGAGATGAGCGACAGCGGGTTCACCGACTCGACCGAGCAGGATCGAACAGATGGTAATTCCCAGTTGAGCCGCTGCGAGCATCAGGCTCAAGTGTTCGGAGGCGCGAATTACGGTGCGCGCCCGCGTCTTTCCGCTTTCGACGAGCGCTTCGAGTCGATCGCGGCGCGCCGAGATCAACGAGAACTCGGCGGCGACGAAGAACGCGTTGCCGGCCAGCAGCACGACGGTGAGTACTACACCCCACAGGTCGTTCATCGCGACACCTCCCCGCCGTCGGCCGATGGGCCGGTTGCATCAGATACCGCCCGGTCGTCCTCAAGTGGCTGAAGTGAGACGACATCGATCCGCCGTCCGTCCATCGTGGTGACCATCGCTCGCCAACGGGGCTGTGACAATTCGTCGTGTTCACTCGACGGGTCACGGCTCTCGTTGTCGGTGCCGTATTCGACGGTGGGGAGTTCGACGCTGTCGCCGACCGTCGCGATGCGGCCGAGACTGAACATCACCAGGCCACCGAGGGTGTCATATGCTCCCTCAGGCGCGCGATAGCCGATCGCATCGGTCAGCTCGTCGAGCCGGAGCAGGCCCGCACACAGATACCCGGCACCGTCTCTAGTGACGTCGGCGCGTTCGTTGTCGTGTTCATCGGTGACATCGCCGACGATCTCCTCGATGACATCCTCGGTGGTCACGATGCCCGCGGTACCGCCGTATTCGTCGATGACCACGCAGACTTCCAGTCCGTCGGCCCGCAGTTGTTCCATCACCGCGTCGCCGTCAAGGCTGGTCGGCACGGTGGTGACCGGTCGGGCGATACTCGCGAGGGTCGTGGTCCGTTGCGCCTCGGGGGGCACGGTGAACGCCTGTTTGATGTGGACGATGCCGAGCAGGTTGTCCAGATCTCCCTCAATCACGATCGGGAAGCGGGAATGCCCGGTCTGCGACGACGCGGTGATCAGATCGCGAATCGTTTCATCGCCATCGAGGCATTCAACGGTGACGCGCGGGGTCATCAGATCTTCGGCGGTCAGTTCACCGAACCGCAGGGAACGGTCGACAAGCGCGGCCGTCGTCGAATCGATGGCGCCGTGCAGAGCCGAGTTTCGCACCAGCGACCCCAGTTCCTGCGGCGACCGCGCCGAACGCAATTCTTCGGCCGGTTCGATTCCCAGCCGCCGCACAATCCAGTTCGCCGTGCCGTTGAGGCCGTTGATGGCCCAGCGGAAGATCGCGGAAAAGGCGGACATCGCGCCGGCTGTTGCCCGTGCGACATCCATCGGCCGGGCGATTGCGAGATTCTTCGGGATGAGTTCACCGAGCACCATCGACAGTGACGTGGCGATGATCAACGCGATGGCCAGCGCCACCGCGGTGACGGCAGCGTCGGGCAGATGAACGAGTTCGAGCAACGGCCGAATCGCCGTCGCTACCACCGGCTCGGCGATATAACCGGTGATCAACGTGGTGATGGTGATACCCAGTTGGGCGCCTGATAGCTGGAAGGACAGGGTCTTGTGGGCCCGTTCCACCTGCCGTGAGCGTCGATCGCCGCGGGTGGCGACGTCGTCGGTGATAGCCGACCGCTCCAACGCGGTCAGCGAAAACTCCGACGCCACGAACAGAGCAGTTCCCAGAGTCAGGGCAATGAACCCGACTACGCCGAGGACGTACAGCGCGATGTCCACGATGGTTTTACCAGCCTCCTGGCAGTGGGCGGCCCTCGGCGAAACCGGCGGCGGATTGGATTCCGAGTACGACCTTCTCGTGCAACTCGGTCAGGCTCCGGGCCCCGGTATAGGTAGCGGTGCTACGCACGCCGGCACAGATCTGGTCGATGAGATCTTCGACGCTCGGCCGGACAGGGTCGAGTCGGATGCGCGAGGACGAGATGCCCTCCTCGAACAGACTCTTGCGCGCGCGGTCAAAGGCGCTATCGGATGCCGAACGCGCTGCGACGGCGCGTTTGGATGCCATTCCGAAACTCTCCTTGTAGAAGCCGTGCTCGTCGCGTTTCAGGTCGCCGGGGGATTCGTAGGTTCCGGCGAACCACGACCCGATCATCACATTCGACGCTCCCGCGGCCAGGGCTAGGGCAACGTCGCGCGGATGCCGAACACCGCCGTCGGCCCATACGTGGGCGCCGAGTTCTCGTGCCGCAGTGGCACATTCGACGACAGCGGAGAACTGCGGCCGTCCCACTCCGGTCATCATTCGAGTCGTGCACATGGCGCCGGGCCCCACACCGACCTTGACGATCGTGGCGCCGGCATTGACCAGGTCCCGTGTTCCGGCGGCTGAGACCACATTGCCCGCTGCGATCGGCAGACCCAGGTCGAGCTCGGCTACCGACTCCAACGCGGTGATCATCTTCTCCTGATGCCCGTGCGCGGTGTCCATCACCAAGACGTCGGCACCAGCGTCGGCCAGCGCCCGTGCCTTACCCACGACGTCGCCATTGATACCGACGGCGGCGGCGATACGAAGATGCCCCTCGGCGTCGACGTTGGGTTCGTAGATACCGGCGCGCAACGCGCCCACGCGGGTCAGCACCCCGGCAAGGGTGCCGTCCCGGTTGGTAAGAACAGCTAGTCCCACATGCAGTTCGGCGACGGCGTCGAATATTTCGCGCGGTGGGGTGTCGATGCTCATGCTGACCAGATCCGGGTCGAGTACTTCGCTGACTCGGGTGAAGCGGTCCATATCGCGGCAGTGTTTCTCACTGACCAGACCGAGGGGTTTGCCGGCGTCATCGATAACAACGGCTACGCCATGCGCTCGTTTGGGGATCAGCGCGAGGGCGTCGGCAACCGAATTGTTCCGCGTCAAGGTGACCGCGGTGTCGGCGATCAGGTGACGCGATTTCACAAAGGCGATCGCCTCGGACGCCGCGGGAATTGGCAGGTCCTGGGGGAGGACCACCAATCCGCCACGGCGCGAAACGGTTTCGGCCATCCGCTTACCGGCGACGGCGGTCATATTGGCGACCACGATCGGAATCGTGTTGCCGGTGCCGTCAGCGGTCGACAGATCGACGTCAAAGCGCGACGACGCGTCGGACCGGTTGGGGACGATGAACAGATCGTCGTAGGTCAGGTCATGGTCGGGACGATGGCCTTCGAGAAACTGCACTTACTCCGAAACCTCACTTCTGTCTTCACTCCACAGGGTGTGGAACGTACCGGGCTTGTCGACGCGCTGGTAGGTGTGCGCGCCGAAGAAGTCACGCAGCCCTTGCGTGAGGGCTGCGGGCAGCCGCTCGCTGCGTAGACCGTCGTAATACGACAGCGAGGACGCGAATGCCGGCACCGGCACTCCCATCGTCGTCGCGGTGGCGACCACTCGACGCCAGGCGTCGATGCCAGCTTCCACGGCATCGCGGAAATACGGCGCTAGCAGCAGGCTTGGCAGCTCGGGGTCGGTCGCGTATGCCTCGCGGATTCGATTGAGGAATTGCGCACGGATGATGCAGCCGCCGCGCCAAATGGTGGCCAGTGAGCCGCGGTCGACATTCCAGCCGTATTCGGTACTGCCAGCGGAGATTTCATCAAAGCCCTGCGCGTAAGCGACCACCTTGGACGCGTAGAGCGCGGCCTTGATGTCGTCAACGAAAGCTTTCTTGTCGGCCGGTGCCGCCGACAGCGAACCCGACGCAAGACCTTGTGCGGCCTTGCGCTGGTTCGTCGAACTCGACAGCGCCCGTGCGAATACCGCCTCGGCGATGCCGGTTGTCGGGATGCCGAGGTCGAGGGCGGCCTTGACCGTCCAGCGGCCGGTGCCCTTCTGGCCGGCTTCGTCGACGATGACGTCGACGAGGGGTTTGCCGGTCTCGGCGTCGACCTGCGAGAGCACCTCAGCGGTGATCTCGATCAGGTAGCTCTCTAGCTCGGTGGTGTTCCATTCGCGGAAGACGTCAGCGATCTCGGCGACCGGCAGATCAAGCGCGCGGCGCATCAGGTCATAGGCCTCGCCGATCAGCTGCATGTCGGCATATTCGATGCCGTTGTGCACCATCTTCACGAAATGACCCGAACCGTCGGCACCGATATGGGTACAGCACGGCTCGCCATCGACCTGTGCCGCAACCTTTTCCAGCATCGGACCTACCGACTTGTACGACTCGGCTGGGCCACCGGGCATGATCGACGGGCCGTTGAGCGCGCCCTCCTCGCCGCCGGAGATGCCGGCTCCGATGAAAAGTAGGCCGCGGTCGGCGAGTGCCGCTTCGCGTCGAATGGTGTCGGTGTACAGCGCGTTACCACCGTCGATGATGATGTCGCCGGGCTCCATCGCATCGGCTAGCTCGTTGATGACGGCGTCGGTAGCATCGCCAGCCTTGACCATGATCAAGACTCGACGCGGCCGCTCAAGCGCGTCGACGAATTCTTCAACCGTCTCGGTGCGGACGAAATCGCCGTCGCCGCCATGCTTTTCCAGGAGCGCGTCGGTCTTGCCGATGCTGCGGTTGTGCAGCGCCACGGTGTAGCCGTTGCGGGCGAAGTTGCGGGCGATATTGGAACCCATGACCGCGAGACCGGTGACGCCGATCTGTGCGGTCCCAGTGGGGACGGATGACGGGGTGGCAGACGATGAAGGCGCGTTCATGACAGCTAGCCTATTGCCTCGCATTCGCGTCTGCCCCAGGCAGGTTCGTCAACCCGCGAGATTCGGTGGCGATCGAGAGTCAATTCACGGCCGCGATCAGTCGAGACAACTCGGTTAGCCACGGGATAGCCACCGCCAGCGTCGGCACAACCAAGATAGCGGCTGCCGCGACGTAGACCACGAAGGTAAGCGCGGCCGAGGGGGCATCCGCGAGTCGGGTGATGCGCGTGAGTGTTGTTGGTCCACCGACCGCCATCGCACCACGCGGGGCGACGGCGTCGGCGCAGGCAACTAGTGCGCGCCCGAGAGTCGTCGGCGTTGTCGCTTTCACGGCCTGGTCGTCGGCAAGTGCCTCGACCAATAGCTCGACGGAACCGAGTGCCGAACTGCTGCGCACGAACCGGGGGAACGCCTCTTGCAGCGCGATAAATGCTTCGAGAACAAGATCGTGGCGGGCGCGCAGGTGGGCGCGCTCATGCACGATGACCGCGGTGAGTTCGTCGACCGAGAGTCGGGTCACGACGCCTTCGCTGATCACGACGCGTTGACGCAGCCCCGGCAAACAATAGGCGAGCGGTTGCTCAACCTCGATCATCCGGACGTCGCGGGCCGAGAGCGGATTCGACGCCTCGGCTTCGCGGCGGTCAACGCGATCAAGTAGATCGATAAGTTGGCGATGCGCGGTGCGACGTGCGCGGGTACGGGCGCCAACCCGAACCGTCGTGAAGATCATTCGCGCGCCAACCACGAGGGTCAGGATGAAAACGCTGACGTAGATCAACCAGAGAGGGAGCCCTAGTCGATTGATCTCGTCAAATGGATTGGTAGTCGGGGCGCCGTCGGGCCCCGGGGCGAGCAGGTTGGCGGCGATCGCGAGTCCGCAACTGAATGCGGACAAGACGGCGGCGAGCGCCACTGACTGCCATAACACCATCGCGGCACGCGGGGTGCGCAGCGGCCAGGCCGCTCGCGACAATAGTTCGGGAACAGGACCGACCAGCACTACGGTGAGGATGCCGAAGAGCAGCGCGGTCATTTGGTCAGTTCCTTGGGCTGGAGAATCTTGGGTACATAGTGCGTACCCAAGAGACTAGTCGGATTTATAGGGTTGTTGCGATGCTTCGAGTTGATCGAGTGCACGACGAAGGGCCGCGGCCTCATCTGCACCGACGCGTCCGACGAAGGACACGAGTGCGGCATGGCGGGAGCCGGGGGCATCAGCTTCAGAGAGTGCGTCGACCATGAGGTTGGCGACCAGATCTTCGCGCGGGTGTGTGGCGGCGTACTTGTGCGCTCGGTCGTCGCGGATCTGGGTGACCAGATTCTTCTTGGCGAGACGCTGCAGCACAGTCATCACGGTGGTGTAGGCGAGGGATCGATCCTGCGACAGAGTTTCGTGCACTTGCCGCACGGTCTGTGCGTCTGGACTTGCCCACAGGGTGTCCATGACCGCGCGCTCGAGCTCACCCAATCCATTCATTTTTCTCATTTTACTGATGTTCTCCGTATCGGCGAATTCGGTATGCGGTGTGGGGTTGACAGGTTGGTAAGGCTAGCCTACATTAATAACTACGCGGACCGCGAGAGAGTCCTGAGGGCTGCAGAGACCCCCGGTCCACGCCACGGCAGGCCCCACGTTTTGATTAACGTGGGGCCTGCCGATTTAGTGCCCGACGTTTTTCGATACCCGCGGCAGTCCCACTCACCGCGCTGGGTAACTTCAACACTATGAGCGCAGATAATGACGGTGGACAGACTTTCTCGGCCGATGATTTGAAACCGGTTGGGTTCGACGCGACCCTTGGGCTGGAAATGCGCTCAGCGGTACCAGACGAAGTGGTCGCCACGATGACCATCGATCCGAAACACCACCAGCCGTACGGCATTGTCCACGGCGGCGTCTACTGTGCGATCGCCGAGAGCGTCGCGAGTATTTCGGGAGTCGTGTGGCTTCTCGACACCGGGTTGGGCACCAAGGCGGTCGGCGTGAACAACAGCACAGACTTCCTCAAGTCGGTACCGTCGGGCGTCATCACAGCCCGATCGACACCGATACATCGGGGCAAGCGGCAGCAACTATGGCAGGTCGACATGACCGACGACTCGGGTCAGTTGCTGGCGACGTCGAGGGTTCGGCTACAGAACCTCGCATAGAGGTGCGGCGAGCGTCGGGCGCTAACTAGCTTCGGACTCTTTTTCCTTGGCCGCGGCCGCGCGCGCAGCCTCTTGCTCGGCGTCGATGCCGGCCTCAATCTCAATCTCGGACTTCTTCGCCAGCTCGCTGAGGTGTCCGATCGCGGTCCGCGCGTACACCTGCTGTTCGGTAATCGCCAGTTGCGCGCGGCCACGCGTACTGAACGCGAAGAACCAGTTGACAATGGTATTGAGGCGGTTACGGAAACCAACTAGGTACACCAGGTGCAGTGCCAGCCAGCCGAGCCACGCGAAGTAGCCC
This sequence comes from Gordonia effusa NBRC 100432, assembly GCF_000241305.1. Classification (GTDB taxonomy): domain Bacteria; phylum Actinomycetota; class Actinomycetes; order Mycobacteriales; family Mycobacteriaceae; genus Gordonia; species Gordonia effusa. The sequence goes on along the minus strand of NZ_BAEH01000105.1, from coordinate 46,935 downwards.
TCTGTCTCGAATTTCTTCTTGGTGCCTGGGATCGGCACTTGCATAACCGCGCTGAACCGAGACACAGTCGCCATCGAGCCTTTGTCGAAGTAGCTGAACGGTTTTCGCTGATCCGGTGTTTGCTTGCCGTTCAGTTCGGCCTTGATCGCGTCAGCGGCGTATCGACCACCCTGGATCGCGCCTTGCGCGACGCCCGGCACTCCATCGACGGCCATCATGTCGCCGACGACGAAGACATTCGGATTGTCGGGGATGGATAGGTCGGGCAGTACCTTGACACGTCCGGCGCGATCGAGCTCGACGCCCGACTGTTCGGAGAGTTGCTTTCCTAGTGGGCTGGCCTGTACGCCGGCCGACCAGACCTTGCACTGCGACTCGATCCGACGAGTCGTGCCGTCCTTTTCCTTGACGACCATGCCGTCGTAGTCAAGGTCGACGACCATCGCGTTCAGTTGAATGTCCACGCCCAGCTTCTCCAGACGCGCGGCAGCTTTCTTGCCGAGTTTCTCGCCGAACGGCGGGAGTACGGCAGGCGCGGCGTCGAGCAGGATTACTTTCGCCTGAGTCGGGTCGATGTTGCGGAAACTGCCCTTGAGGGTCTTATTCGCCATTTCGGCGATCTGTCCCGCCAATTCGACGCCGGTCGGTCCGGCACCGATGACGACGAACGTCAGCAGCTTGTCGCGTTCGGCGGCATCATTGGACAATTCGGCCTGCTCGAACGCTCCGAGGATGCGTCCACGCAGTTCGAGGGCATGGTCGATGGTTTTCATACCGGGGGCGTACTCGGCGAAGTGATCGTTGCCGAAGTAGGACTGGTCGGCGCCGGCCGCGATGATCAGACTGTCGTACGGGGTTTCGGTGATGCGCTCGAGTAGCCGCGACGTCACGGTCTTGTTCTTCAAGTCAATCTTGTTCACATCGCCGAGCAGTACCCGGGTATTGCGCTGTTTGCGCAATACGATGCGGGTCGCGGGGGCGATTTCACCTTCGGACACGATGCCGGTCGCGACTTGGTACAGCATCGGCTGGAAGAGGTGCTGAGTAGTCCGCGCGATGATGGTGACATCGACGTCGGTTCTCTTCAGGCGTTGCGCGGCGAATAGGCCGCCGAATCCGGACCCGACGATCACGACGTGGTGCCGGGCGGTTGCGTTGTCAGTAGGGGTGCTCATATGCGTGAACATCTTCCTATCGCTGGGCGTGGTGAGCCGGGTGGGGCCCCATGCGTCAACGGTATCGTTAGGCAGAGTGTCGCGCGTGTTTAGGTGGCCACGACGGGCGATTCTCCGGTGGGCGTGACGCGTGGCGGGGCAGCCTATTGAACCAATGCTCGCGCATCAATTCGTATTCCACTTCGTCGCGTTCAAAACCGGAAAGAATTTGTTCGTCACTAATATGGATCGCCGACAGTCGCATGCCGAGTTTTTGCATCACGCGCCGCGACCCGGTGTTCATCGCAAGAGTGCTGGCGAAGATCCGTTGTGTCGCAAGTTGTTCGAAGGACATCGCCACGAGCGCGGTGGTCGCTTCGGTTGCGATGCCCCGACCCCAGCCGTCACGGCGCAATCGGTACGACAGTTCCAGTTCACTCCGATTGCTATGCCGAGGCGTGCGCAATGACGTCCATCCGACGAACCCGCCGCCAGCGCTACGACGGATAGTCCATAAGCCGGTGCCATAAGCGGCGTACTCGGCCTGGGCACGAGGGATTACCCAGTCGGCGATATCCCGACGCGGTGTCGGGATCCCACCATTGACGAATCGCATCACTGATCGGTCGCTGTCGAGTGCGTGCAGGTCATCAACGTCGTTATCGGTCACCGGAGCAAGCTGCAGTCGGGCGGTGCCGATGAACAACATGCCTCCCAGCGGTTATGCCAATTGCGTCAGTCGGATCGATGAGCGCGCGTGAGCGGGAACTAAGGAGCTAGTGTACGACGTCGGGCGGGCAGCGCCCATCATCTTCGGCGAGTGAGTCGGGTCGTACGCATTGTCGGGGGCTGGGAGGTCATGCCTTAATGTCGACCCTCATGACCGATTCTTCGTCCGAGACCGTCGAGGCAGCGAACCCCGACCAGTTCGAACTGCTGATTCACCTTCGGTGGGGTGATATGGACTCGCTGGCGCATGTCAACAATGTGCAGGTGGCGCGACTCTTCGAAGAAGCGCGGGTGCGGGCGTTTGCCGAATGGTTCGGCGCACGTAGGGAGAACATCTCGATGTTGGTGGCTCGGCAGGATATCGAGTACCACTCGCCGCTGGCCTATACGCCCGAACCGGTGCGGATCTTCGGTCGGGTCAGCCGAATCGGCACTGCTTCTTTCCAATTCGGCTACACCCTGGTCGACCCGGCCGGTACGACATGTGCTGTCGCACAGACGACGCTGGTCGTGATCGACGCCGAGACAGGTCGCCCGACGCCGATTCCAGACCCGATCCGCGCGATCCTCGAAGAGCATCACGGTGCCCCGGTGAAGTTCCGCCACTAGGCGACCAAATAGCGCTGGTCGAGTGGGTGACGGCCCACCCCGCCGGTCGAGTGCCCGGCGAGCCGCTAGGCGAGCCGGCCTAGCGTCGCTGGTCGAGTGTCCGGCGAGCCGTTAGGCGAGTCGGATGTATCGAGACCCCGCGACACGAATTCGACACGTACGCACCATGATTGGGTGTACGTTGGCTCTTCGTCTCGCGGCATCTCGATACACCGACGTCCTCGCAAGCTCGGTCGTCGGCACTCGATGATCCAAGTGGGTCGAGTAGGCAGGCCACCTCTGCTGGTCGAGTGCCCGGCGAGCCGCTCGGCGGGGGACCAAATACTGCTGGTCGAGTGCCCGGCGAGCCGCTGGGCGAGTTGGGTGTATCGAGACCCCGCAACACGAAATGCCAACGTGCCCAAAGCCATTCCTGCGCACCGACCATACCGACGATCAACGTACCGCAAGTTCCGACGTCGGCGACTCGCGCCGAGCTACCATCCACCTATGTTGCTTGCCGAGAAAACAGACTCAGTGCTCATTCTGACCCTCAATCGTCCAGAATCGCGAAACGCGTTGACGCCGCAGTTGATCGCTGAGATTCAGGCGCAGATCGCCGCTGCCGATACCGATTCGGAGGTCTCGGTCATCATTCTCACGGGCGCCGACCCCGCATTCTGTGCGGGCGTCGATCTTCGGGTGATCGGCGCCGAGGGTGGCTGGGACAATATGGGCGACTCGAGTGGAACCGGCGCAGGTGACGCACCGGCCGGTCACCCGTGGACACCGATCAGCAAGCCGATTATCGGCGCTATCAACGGCGCGGCGGTCACCGGCGGCCTCGAACTCGCCCTCGGCTGCGACATCCTGATCGCCTCCGACCGGGCACGGTTCGCCGACACTCACGCACGCGTCGGAATCATGCCGCTCTGGGGTCTCACGGCGCGGCTTCCAGAAGCGGTCGGCTTTGGCTTCGCACGGCGGATGAGTCTGTCCGGAAACTTCGTCGACGCACCGACCGCGCTAGCACGCGGGCTAGTGACCGAGGTCGTTCCACACGACGAATTACTCGCAACCGCAAAGAAATTGGCCGCCGACATAGCTTCGAACAACCAGTCGGCCGTCCAGACGCTCCTTGGTTCATATCGTCGCGTTCAGGGCCACGTATTCACACCTCAAGCCGACATTGAAGCCGCTACCGCGACTGCCTGGCTGGCCAGCCCCGAAGGCGGCAACGTTGCTAAAGACGCGCAGTCGGTGATCGAACGTGGTCGCGCGCAACTGAATTGAGCCGGGACTCTCGCTCTTTCAGACCCGTCAATCACCCCGGATACAGCGCCCGACGGAAGATCTCGCTGACCGTACGAATCGCCTCGTCATCGTCGGGCCGTTTCAGTTGCAGTTCACCGGCACTCGCGTACCACGTCCAGCAAAAGGACTCCATCATCGAGACGATGGCGGATGCGAATACGTTGCGGTCCAGCCCGACGTCGATTCCTTTGCGTTCCACTGACCGAACGACGGCGAGCACCCCCTTGATGCCTTCCATGCGGCGCTTGGACCACCACGCGGCGAACTGCGGGTCGGTCATCGATAACTGAAAAGCGCCGATCATCTCGGGTACGTACTCGCGGTATGTCTCGAAATACACGCGCACCGCGGCCTCGATATCTTGCTCAAGATCGCGTGTTACTTGCTCGCCGGTTCGGGACAGCACGTCGTCGGTGAATCGGTCGAGCAGAGCCTCGAGGAGGCGCTGCTTGTTGTCGTAATAGTTGTAGAATGAAGCGGCCGATCGTCCGGCCACATCGGCGATGTCGGCGATCTTCGCGTTCAGATAGCCGTCCCGGGCGAATACTTCGCGCGCCGCGGCGTGGAACGCGGCCTCGGTCCGACGTCCCTTAGCGCCGGCGGCCATACGAGTCTCCATTCACCGACGCCACGTTAGATCACGCCATCGGACGACAAGGCGGAAATTTCCTCAGCCGACAAGCCCAGCAGTTTCGTGTACACCTCGGAGTTATCCGACCCGGGCGTAGGCGGACCGGCGTTTCGGATCCGGCCGGGTGTCGCCGAGAACTTTGGCACGATGCCCGGCCCGAGTACTTCGCGGCCGGTCCGTTCGTCGAAATGCGGTGCGATCATGCCGCGTGCTCGCAGATGAGGATCGGCGAATACTTCGGCTACTGTGTTCACCGGTCCTACGACAACACCTGCGGCACTGAGGATTTCGCCGAGCTCTGCTGCGGAATGCTGCACTGACCAGGCGGCGATCAGATCGTCGATCTCATCTTGATTGCGTCCGCGCGCGGTGTGATCCCAGAAGCGATCGTCGGTGGCCAAGTCGGGCTGGTCCATCGCTTCACAAAGTCGCGCGAACACACTGTCCTGGTTGGCCGCGATGATGACGTGGGTACCGTCCGACGTCGGGTAGAGGTTCGATGGCGCTATCCCGTTGAGTCGAGTGCCCGACGGCCCACGCACAATCCCGCCCATCGCATAGTCGGCGATCGTCGACTCTTGTACCGCAACACAGGATTCCAGCAGCGAGGTATCGACCACCTGACCTTCGCCGGTCACCGTACGCCGATACAAGGCCGCCAATGCTCCCTGCGCCGCGTACATCCCAGACAAGGTATCTCCGAGGGACAACGACAGTCGCGGCGGCAGCTGCCCGGGGTAACCATTGATATGACGTAGCCCGCTGGCAGCCTCGGCGACCGACGCGTAGCCCGCTCGGTTCGCGTCCGGGCCGGTCTGACCGTAGCCGGAGACTCGCACCAGAATGATGCCTCGATTGCGTTCCCGCAGTGCGTCATAGCCCAGACCTAACCGTTCCAACGTGCCTGGACGGAAGTTCTCGACGATGATGTCAGTGGTGTCGACGAGGTCGAATAACAACTCCCGCCCGCGGTCCGACCGCAAGTCCAGGGTGATGGCCTTCTTGTTGCGCGCGTGGACCGTCCAGTAAAACCGGTACCCGTCGACTTCGGCTTCGCCCCACGTGCGAATGGGATCGGGCCGATTCGGTGGTTCGACTTTGATGACATCGGCGCCCATATCGCCGAGCAGGCGTGCGGCATGCGGGCCCGCGATTAACGTGCCCAATTCCAGCACGCGGATGCCGTCGAGGGGGCCGGCCGGTGTAGCCGGCGGCGGGGAGTCGTCCTGAATCGTCACCGCTACAGACTCGCAAAGTCTCGTTTCACAAGCCAGTCGGTGATGATTCCGACCGCGTGGCCGAGCGCCTCACGTTGGCCGTGGCCCGCGTAATAGTGTGTCGCGCCGGGTATTTCGTGGATTTCCTTATCGGGATGGCCGATTGCCTCATACAGCCGCCGGGTGTGGCTGGGGGTACACGCGTCATCGGCCATATTGCCGACGACGAGGGTTGGCACCGCGATATCCTTCCCGCATCGCACGCCATCGGCCCGCGCGTCGTCATAGCTCCACTGCGACAGCCAACCGCGCAGCGTCGAGAATCGCGCCAGGCCGACCGGTCCCATGTTGACGACCCGCGGATCGCCAAGATAGCAGGTGCCGGGCTCGCGGTCGTTGGGGTCGACGGTTGGGTCGAGCCAGCGCGGATCGGCCATCGTGCCGTGCACGATAAAGCCATACTCGTCGAGTGGCCGACCATCGGACTTCAACTGTGCCAGTTTGGCTTTCACCCATGCCGTGATCTGGCGATTGCGAGTGATCTGCGCTGCGCGATACCGCTCCAAGAATTCTTCGGTGTATGGCGGCTGATTGGGATTGTCCGGGTTGTAGAGATCGAGTTCCGGGTCGCGAACCGAGGGGTCGGATTCGTCGAGTATCGACGGGTCCATCCACTCGGTGAGTGTGCCGTGGCGGCTGATATGCGCCGCGAGCAACATCAGCCCGTCGGCGGGGATCAGGTCGCATCTGGTGAGGTCGGGGCCGTCGCCCGACGGGCTCGACGTTATCGTTGGATGTTGCGCCTGCTGCTGATAGAACACCGATAGTGATCCGCCACCACTCCAACCGGCCAGCACGATCTTCTGATAACCGAGCCGTTCTTTGGCGTCGCGGACGCAGGCGCCGAGATCTTGCGCGACCTTCTCCATCAACAAGGCGGAGTCGACGCCGCGGTAGCGACTGTTGCAATAGATGACATGATGGCCGGCCTTTGCCAGTGCTGTCATCATCGGCAGGTACGCACCGCCGCCGATCGGATGCATGAAGACAATCGCGGTATCGCTCTCGTGTTCGGTCGGTTTGAGTAGAAAGCTCTCCAGCACAACATGTTCGGATACGCCACCGTACGTGTCGCGGTAGGGCGATGTGTCTTCGAACATAACGAGGTAGGGGATGCGTTGGTAGGGGCGTTTGAGATCAGTCGACATCGAATTCCTATCGGGTTAAAGCAGTGTGGCGGCAGGCATGTTCACTTGGCGTGTGCCAGAAGGGCTTTCGACGGTGTCAGTCGACGTCGGGTATCGATGGAGATAACTTTCCATTCGACTCGCTCGTCGACGTCGAATCGCCGCCGCGCACGTTCGCGTGCCTTCTCCGGTGCTCCGTGGTGAATCCCTTGCGGCGCATGGGAAAGCAGGCCCGGGGGCATCTCGATGCCGGAGATCGAGCCCCCGTGGAAGAAGGCCACCTCGTCGAAGTCGACGTTGCGGTGATACCAGGGAGTTCGCTCGGTGCCGGGTACGCTCTCGGCGCGACGGGGCAGAAAGTTCATCACGTAGACGCCGGTGGCCTGCATAAACAGGTGCACGGTGGGTGGTAGATGCACCGATTCCGAGCTGATCGAGGTGTAGTCAAGGATGTTGAATGTGAACGGCGTGTTGTCTCCGCGCCAGCCGACTACGTCAATTGGGTTGTGTTCGTAGAAGATTGCCGAGGGGCCGCCCTCGTGGACCAGTCGCACCTCGTATTCATCGCGTCCGTCATCGTCGATCGGTGCGGGTTCGGGAATGGTGATCTGAGCGGGGTCGAAAGGGAAGTGGCGTCCGAGAGTGCCGGCGGGTGGCACTCGGAACTCTTCGGTCGCCTCGATCATGAACAAATGCGACTGATCATCGGGAATGTGCCGGTAGGTCAGCGCCTTGGGTAGGTAGACCCAGTCGCCGGGGCGGTAGCTCAGCGGCCCCATTTCCGTCTCGAAGACGCCGCGCCCTTCGTGGACGAAGATCAGTAGATCGCCGTCGATATGGCGGACATGAAATGGCATTTGTACGGACCGGCGGCTCAACGATATCCGGCAATCAGCGTTGTGAAACAACAACATTGGCTCGCCGCGCGGATCTTCGGTGTCGGTCGGCGTTAGGTCGGTGCATAGTGCGTCGATAGGTCGCAGTGGTCCGACCGCGCGGAAGTCGGTTGGATCATTACGACGGTAGAGGTGTGCGGTGCGGCCAGTGAAACCGTTGCGTCCAAGCTCGTCGTCTTTCAATCCGTCGAGGTCGGCGTGGACCCGCCGTGGAGTGACGCCGCGGCGCAGGTGAACGAACGATTCCATCGAGACTCCCTAAATCGGCCCATATGCGCATCCGACAAAAAACTGAATCTGATGTTAGATTAAGGTTTGGCGGGTGGCAAGCAAATGATGAGGTCGCACCGTGCCGATTTCTTCAAGACAGCGCCGCCGGCAATCTGCGATCGTCAAAGCATGAACACACGAAAAGATACGAATATCTGGCCCGGCCTGTCCTATGCCGACCCCATCGCCCAACGACGCTGGCTCGCTGCGCTCGGCTTCGACGAGGGGATTTGCGTCGACGGTGACGGCGCAGGGGAAGTGATCCATTCCGAAATGCTCTGGCCCGATGGCGGCCGCGTGATGATCTCGAGCGTCTGCAAGGACGACCCCACATTCGTCACGCCCGCTGGATCCGGCAGCGTCTACGTGGTGGTCGCCGATCCCGACGCGGTATGGACGCGCGCGGAAAGTCTCGGCGCGACGGTTGTCCGAGAAATGCGCGAGGAGGACTATGGATCGCGAGGGTTCTCCATCGCCGATCCGGAAGGCAACAAGTGGAGTTTCGGGACCTACGCGGGCTGACCGCATCGTTAGGAATCGCGTCGGTGGTGCCCTACGACATCACCGGCGCACTTCCGGGCACCCACCTGGGGATACCCTCGCCAAACCTCACCGTCGTCATCGACCTGCGCGACGGCCTGGACCTGTCCGGCCCGGGTCTTCCCGGTGTCACCCGCTTTCAGGTATGTCTGGGCGGACTGCATTCGACGCCCTATCTCATTCACCACGACGGAAATCAGGTCGGCGTACAGATCGGTTTGACGCCGGCGGGTGTTCGGCGCCTGTTCGGTCTTCCGGTCGCTGAATTGACCGACCGCGCAATCGATCTCGACGAACTGAACCCGGCGCTCGCCGATGAGATCGCCGGCCGGATCGCCGGCGCGGCACCGGATGACCGGGCGCGGATCGGCGCCGCGACGATGCTCGGCTGGACCGATGACCTGGACACCGCGGCCAAGAGATGGGCACCGCAACCAGACGCTGCCGCCGCCTGGGATTACATTGTGGCAACCGGCGGTCGGTGTGCGGTGTCAGAATTGACGGCGCGTTCGGGCTGGTCCGCGCGATACCTTACCGCCCGGTTCGTCGCGGAATACGGCATCGGGCCCAAACAGGCGGCTCGCCTCATTCGGTTCGACCGCGCGATGCTCGCGCTCCGCCGCGGTGTCGCGATCGATGAGGTGGCCGCGTGTAGTGGGTATGCCGACCAGGCGCACCTCACCCGCGAGTTCTCCGACTTCGCCTCGATGCCGCCAGCGCGCTATCTGGCGCTCGAGGAGTTCGCCTCCGCTGGCTGAACCCTATTTGCGCAGGTAGAAAATCCGCACTGGCGGTCGTGTTTAAGGCCACCGTACGCGAGTCTGGTTTCGGCGGGGCGCGGTTACTACCGTTTGTCGTATGCAGCTCAGCAGATTTAGCGACCTCGGCCTCCGGGCAATGATGCTGCTGGCTGCTGCGGATGACGGGCGTTCGACAACAAAGGCGATCGCCGCGGCCGCGCAGGCATCCGAACATCACATAGCCAAGGCGATCACCAGACTGTCGGCATTGGGATGTGTGTCGTCTCTGCGTGGCCGCGGCGGCGGTCTGCGGATCACCGATACCGGACGGGCGATGCGGGTGGGTGAGTTGATTCGTCTGCTTGAACACGACCGGCCAGTCGTCGAATGCGGTGGCGACAAGCCGTGTCCGCTTGTGCCCGCGTGCCGGCTCAGACGCGCGCTCGCCGATGCGCAGTCATCGTTCTATCGAGAACTCGACCGGTACACGGTCGCCGACCTCGCCGGGCCGACCCTTCTTCCGCTGACCGGGCTGCGTACCGCGGTCGGCTAGCAATTCCGATATTCCCAAAAGGACTGTGTGACAGCACATTCCTCTCTTCAACGACCCCGCAGGACCACAGAGAGAGATATGATGACGATTTACCGCGATACGGCACTAGTCGACACCCTCAGTGACGAGCACGCCGAAATCATCCGCGCGACACTGCCTCTCGTTGGAGCAAACGTCGACACGATCACCAGGACGTTCTACGACAGGATGTTCACCGCTCAACCCTCGTTGTTGCGCAACCTGTTCAACCGGGGCAATCAGGCGCAGGGCGCTCAACAGCGTGCGTTGGCCGCATCAATCGCCACGTACGCTACACACCTGGTAGACCCTGCCTTGCCGCATCCGGCCGAACTGTTGTCGAGGATCGGACATAAGCACGCGTCGCTGGGTATCACGGCTGATCAGTACGACATCGTCCATGAGCACCTGTTCGCGGCCATCGTCGAGGTGCTCGGTGCCGACACGGTGACAACCAATGTCGCCGAGGCATGGGAGGCGGTGTACTGGATGATGGCGCGCACACTGATCGAGCTGGAAGCGAATCTCTACGCTGACGCCGGCGTCGCCGCGGGCGATGTGTATCGCCGTGCAATGGTCACCCGTCGTGTCGACGATCCATCCGGTGTGGTGTTGGTATCGGTGGAGGCTGGCGATGACGGAGTCACTGAACATAGTGCGGCGCAGTATATTTCGGTCGGTGTGACTCTTCCCGATGGGGCACGACAGTTGCGTCAGTACAGCATTGTCAATGCGCCCGGAGAACGCGAAACCACATTCGCGGTCAAGCCGGTCGGGGCACGGCAGGGAACTCCCGCGGGTGAGGTGTCGAATTGGATCGCTGACCATCTGGCCGTCGGCGACCTGATCGATGTCACGGTGCCATTCGGCGATCTGCCGACCGCCGGCCTGGGTTCGGCGCCGGTAGTGTTGATTTCGGCGGGGGTTGGCATCACACCGATGATCGGGATCCTCGAGCACTTGGTTTCGACCGCGCCTCGATGTCCGGTTCAGGTATTACATGCCGATGAATCCGCCGCGTCGCATCCGCTGCGCGAACGGCAACGGAATCTGGTCGCGAACCTTCCCAATGCCACTATCGATATCTGGTACTCCGACGACGATGGGCGTGATTCACATGCGGGATTCATGAATCTATCGGAGCTGACCATCGACGACGGCGCTGACATTTACCTGTGTGGCAACAATGCCTTCGTCCAGAATGTCCGGGCACAATTGACCGACCGGGCGGTGGCGACCGATCGAATCCACTGCGAGTTGTTCTCACCGAATGACTGGTTGGTGAGTTAATACCCCTCGGTCTTGGGCGACTTCCAGGCTCGCATTCGTAAAGACCCGACTCGGTCGCGTCTCATGAGGCATGATTGACCACCGAACGTGACCCGATCAGCAGCAGGAGAGTCGATGTCGAGAATCCGGATCGCCGCCGCAGCCGGCGTAATGGCTATCGGAGCGGCGACGCTGGTCAGCGCCCCCGTATCCGCGGCGCCGGCGGGCAAAGTCGACCCAGGCGCTATGTTTTCGTCGGTGCACTACGGAACCGGTTGCATGTATCAGATGTCGGTTCCGGTGAATTCCTCCGGCTGGGTCGGCTTCTACGAGCGCAAAGGCCCGGGATACCCCGTGCGATTCATCGGTCGAGCAAAAGCCAATGGTGCGCAAGCTGTTGTCTCGTGGGTGCCGAATCGGCAGGGATTACGCCAGCTCTACGCGGTCCAGAACGGCAAGCGGGGTCCGATCGCGTTCGCTCGCGTCACCCAGGGATACGGTTCTGGCCCAATGTGTTTCGCATGGCCGTGATCGTATAGAGATTTCACCCGACTCACCTCCGCAATCTCGCCGGCTCACACTCGATAGGATTATCGGTGATGTTCACGGTGCATAGGGCGGAGCGGGCCGACACGCTGGCGGACGCGTTAGCCATGGAACTGGTGAAACCACTGGCCGACCCGATGCAGACCGAAATCGTCGCGGTGCCCGCTCGAGGAGTCGAACGATGGCTGCAGCAGCATCTGGCCACGAAACTGGGTGCGGCCCCCGGCGATACCGACGGGATCGCCGCCAACATCGACTTCTCGCCGCCAACGCGGGTCGTAGCCAACATCATCCATACGTTGTCCACAGATCCCGCGGCAGAAGAATTTTGGCGTACGGATCGTTTGGTCTGGCCAGTGCTGGCCACCCTCGACGACCATATTGACGACCCGCGGCTAGCGGTCATCGCCCATCACATCGGTCGCGACAAATCTCCCGATGCGCGGTTACGCCGTGGTCGACGCCTGTCGGCGGCACGCACCATCGCGAGCCTTTTCGATTCCTACGCGTGGCAACGACCGGCGATGTTGCGCGACTGGGCGGCCGGTCGCGATGTCGACGGTGCGTCGGTATTGCCCGATGCCCTGTCCTGGCAGCCCTGGTTCTGGCGACTGGTTCGGGAACGTGTCGGTGTACCGCATCTGGCCGAGGAACTCGATTCGATCCTCGCCCATCTGAGCGAGCATCCCGATTCGATCGATCTTCCCGATCGAATCGCTCTCTTCGGCCCATCACGCATTCCTCAGACGATGCGAGATATCATGCGCGCGTTGGCTGTTCACCGCGCGGTCAACTTGTATCTGCCGCACCCGAGCGATGCGCTGTGGCAGTCTGTCGCAGCAGTCGACGTTGCCGCGGGGCCAGTACACCGGTCCGCGAATACTGCCGTGGCGGTGAGCAACCCGCTGCTGTCGAGCATGTCTCGCGACGTCATCGAGTTGCAGCAATGCCTGGCGGGGTATACCGAGACGGCCTACCATCGCGCGTCGGGCGTGCCGCCGCGGGCACTTCTGGCCCATGTGCAGGCCGCGTTGCGCGCCGACATCGACACCCCTATTTCCGGCGCAACCGCCGATACGTCGTTGGAGGTCCACGCATGTCATGGACCCGAACGCCAGGTCGAAGTGCTTCGTGATCGACTGTTGCGGTTGTTCGCCGACGATCCGACACTACAACCGCGGGATGTTCTCATCATGTGTCCCGACGTCGAGGTGTACGCACCTCTCATTCGTGGCGCATTCGGACAACTCGGCCTCGATCACCCGGCCTTCACATTGCGTGTGCGGCTTGCTGATAGGGGATTGCGGCAAACGAATGACGTGCTCGATGCCGTCGCCGCACTGTTAGAAATGGCAGCGGGACGGGCCCCGGTGGGCGAACTGCTCGACTTCGCGGGACGAGAGTCGGTGCGAGCCCGCTTCGACTTCAGCGACGACAATCTCGATACGCTCGCGAATTGGGTGGAACGCGCCAATATTCGGTGGGGTGTCGATGACACCCAACGAATTAGGTTCGGGCTCAACGGTTTTCCGCAGGGCACCGCGCAGACCGGGGTGGACCGCATTGTGCTTGGCGTGGTCGCCGACGAATCTGAGGACGAATGGCTGTCGACCGCGCTCCCGCTGTCAGGCGTCGACTCCACCGACACAGATCTTGTCGGTCGGTTCACCGAGTTCGTCGATCGGCTCGGTGGCGTGTTGGCAGACCTGGCCGCACCACGATCCGCCAGCAAGTGGGCCGAAACCCTGGTCGCTGCCATTGACCTGCTTACCAGCACCGACTATGAGACGGAATGGCAACGGGCACAGGCGGTGGGGTTGCTCGGCGACGCGCTTGCGTTGCCGGCCGGGATTGATCCCGCAGATCTCGAACTCAACGATATCCGCGATCTGATGGCCAGTCTGCTGGCCGCGCGGCCGACCCGTGCCAACTTCCGTACTGGTGAATTGACGGTGTGTTCAATGGTGCCGATGCGGTCGGTGCCGCATCGCGCGATCATCTTGCTCGGGATGGACGATGGCTCATTTCCGCGCACTCAGGGTATCGACGGTGACGATGTCCTCGCGGTAATGCCTCTTGTTGGCGAGCGCGATATCCGAACCGAGGATCGTCAGGTCTTTCTCGACGCGATTACCGCTGCCCGTGACCATCTGTTGGTCTTCTACAGTGGCGCGGACCCGGTGTCGGGCCGGGTTGTTCCCCCAGCTGTTGTGGTCAGCGAGTTGATCGATGCTGTCAACACTGTGCTGGGTGCCGACAATCGGGCACAATCACCTGTCCTGCAACGACATTCATTACACGCATTCGACACGGCCAACTTCGACGGCTCGCCAGAGGAGACGCCACGCAGCTTCGACGCGACGCTGCTGCCGGGCGCGCGGGCACTCGCCGCGTTGAGCGCCAGTGGTGACAAGGGGGTTGCGAAGACGCTGCTGTCAACCGCACAGTTGCCGCCGCGGGCGCAGGCGGACATCGAGCTCGACGACTTGGTGCGTTTTCTGGTCAATCCCCTGGAGGGCTTTGTGCGGCAACGGCTCGGCGGGCAGATTCCCGAGGCGATTGACGAACACCCCGACCAGTTGCAGGTTACCCTCGATGGCCTCGACGCCTGGGGCATCGGCGATCGACTTCTGACGGCGTTGCTCGCCGGCAACGATGTGGGCGTAGCGCAGCAAGCCGAATTGCGCCGGGGCACCTTGCCGCCCTTTGCTTTTGGTGCTCAGGCGATGAGTCCGATCGTTCAACGTGCCCAGGCGGTAGCTGGTGCGGCGCGTGGATGGCGCACCGGCGCGGCGGATGCGATCGATATCCGAGTGCAACTGCCCGACGGTCGCCGGATCTATGGCACGGTCGGCGACATATACGCTATCGACTCGCAAACTGGACGGCTGTGCAGCGTCACGTACTCATCGCTGTCGAGTAAGCATCGCCTACAGACATGGACCAAACTGCTTGCGTTGACCGCGAATACATCGTCCGCCCCCTCGGTGGTCGAGGCGGTCGTAGTCGGGCGGGGTAAGGGGAGGGGAGCCGCCACGGCATCGAGTATGTTCCGTCCTCCCGCCGACGCACTGGACATTTTGACTATGCTCGTCGCATTCCGAGACGCCGCGCTGTGCCGACCGGTTTCGTTGCCCTTGTCGGCCGCGAATGCCTGCGCGCAAGAATTCGGGCGCACCGGCGATCACAAGCGGGCGACGAGTCGTGCCGGATATGCGTATGGCAACGCGTTCGCGGACCGCGATGACAAGTATCTAGGTCTGGTCTTCGAGGATCAGCCCGGTGCGGCAATCGATTTCACTACTATCCTCCATGCCATGCCGACAGACCTGGCGGACCTGGAGCATTGGCTACCCGGCGCGGCCGAAACACCGATGTTCGTGCGAATCGCGACGGCCATCTTCGGGCCGCTGCTCGCGCACGAGGATGCACGATGACCGCTACGAACGAACCTGCTCCTTTCGACCTCTCGGCACCGTTGCCGGTGGGCACCACCGTGCTCGAAGCCAGTGCCGGCACTGGAAAGACCTATGCGATCGTAAGTCTCGCCGTGCGCTACATCGCCGACGGTGTTCCAATCTCGCGGCTGTTGATGGCTACATTCTCCAACGCGGCTTCGGCCGAACTGCGAGATCGGACCCGCTCGCGATTGCTCGAATCCGCTGCCGCGTTGGCAGATCCGGCGACAGCGGCCGGCAGTGATGACAAACTGCTTGTCTTGTTAGCCAGTGGGACGCCGACCGAAATCGCGATGCGACGCAAGCGAATCACCAACGCCCTGTCCGACTTTGATTCGGCGACGATGGCGACAACGCACACATTCTGCAATCGCATGCTGGCGGCACTGGGATTTCTGGGTGAGCGGGAACAACAATTCCCAATTCTGGAGAATGTCGATGACCTCGTATCGGACGTCGCTCGCGATTTATACATTCGGAAATTCGCTGGGGCGCCTGATGATTCACTGACATTCACCGACGCTGAGCAAATCGCGAAGGACGCGGTGCGCAATCCGGTGGCGACTCTCGCACCGGTTGAGCAAGACGGTACCCCGCGGTCGGAGACGACCACTATGCGCATCCGATTCGCTGAGGCGGTACGTGCGACCACAGCCGTGCGTAAGCGGCTCGCGCGCGTTCGCACCTACGACGATCTGCAAGGCACATTGCATCACATCGTCACCGACGATCAGGTCGGTCCGCAAGCGCGCCAACGGATTCGCGAGCAGTTCGACGTCGTGCTCATCGATGAATTCCAAGACACCGACCCGCAACAGTGGGAGATTGTGCAGCGCTGTTTCCACGACGTCGACGGTGTCACCCTGATTCTAGTCGGCGATCCGAAGCAGTCGATATACGCCTTTCGTGGTGCCGAGGTGCTCAGCTATCTCAACGCGGTCGCCGCCGCTGGTCAACGGCAGATCCTCACCACCAACTACCGGTCCGACGCCGACGTAGTGCGCGGCGTCGGCACCTTGTTCGCCGACGCGACGCTTGGCCATCCACTGATCGCGGTGCATCCGATCGACGCCAAACATTCGGGCAGTAGATTGTCCGGAGCTGCCCCGGTCCGGTTACGGGCGTTCACCCGCCAGGACTTCACGATGCATACCCAGGACGGCAGCACGCCGTTGATTCCGGGAGTCCGGGCACGAGTGACCGAAGATGTCGCCGATGACATCGCGAGCCAACTTGCCGCTGACATCACCCTAGAGGTTGACGGCGAGCGCCGTGCCATCCAACCAGGTGATATCGCAATTCTGTTGCGGCAGAATAGATCTATCGAACCGCTGCAGCGAGCGTTGACTGAACGTGGCATCGCATCGGTGGTGCGGTCGGGGACGTCGATCTTTCAGACCGCAGCCGCCCGCTATTGGTGGTACGTCTTGCAGGCCGTCGAACAACCGTCACGGGTGCCCCGAGTACGGATGGCGGCATTGACTCCAATCGTCGGATTCGACGCGGCGTCGCTCGACGCATACGGCGACGCGGGCGTCGGTGAGCTTTCCGGTGAATTCGCCCAGTCTGGACGGTTTTTCGCCGAGGGCGGGTTCGCCGCGATGTCGGCGCGGCTGTTGTATGAGCGGCGTACGCATGAGAGGGTGCTCGGGTCGGAGAACGGCGAACGCTTGTTGACCGATCTACTCCAGGTCTCGGCCCTCTGTAACCGGCACGTCGCCGAAACATCGTGCGGCATAGCCGGATTGGTCAACTGGCTGGGAGAGAACATCGCCGACGACTCGAGGTGGAGTCAGCATGCGGAAGCGACACGACGCCTCGATCGTGATACGCAGGCCGTGCAAATTATGACGATTCATGGCAGCAAGGGTTTGGAATTCCCCATCGTCTATGTCCCATTCGGTTGGGATGGTGCCCGCAACTTCAAGCCGACCACGTTTGTCTACCACGAGGGTACGGAGAAGCGGTTCCTCGATGTCGGCGGGCAGTCCGCGGCGGGCTACACCAAGAGGTGGGCCGCCAACACCGAGGAGAACGCGGGCGAAGACCTGCGCCTGCTCTACGTCGCCGCGACGCGGGCACGATCTCAAGTGGTCTTGTGGTGGGCGCCAAGTACCACGACACGTAGCGGTGCCCTCCATCGACTGTTATTCACCAAGGCTGATCGGACAGTGTCGGCCAGGGCCGGAAATATCAGTCCCATCCCGGAATCGGTTGCGATTCCCGATGATTACCAATGCGTGCAAGTATTGCGCGACATCGCCGCGCAAGATCCGCTGATTAGCGTCGAGCGGGGTGGACAGCATGGCTTCGTCCCGCGATGGCGATCAACCGAGTCGGGTCGCGTGCCGTCGCTTTCGGTCGCGACTTTCGATCGGAAGATCGACGAAAACTGGCGCCGCACATCGTATTCGGCGATGACGGCAGCGGCCCACGCGGCCCATTCGTCAGCAGTGAGTTCGGGCAGTGAGCCTGAGGAGGGGCAACTGACCGACGAGCCGGCACCCTTGCCGCCGGACCCAGCCAGTGATTCCTCCGATGGTCGAGTGCCGGCGGCCGAGCTTGCGAGGACGCCGGTGTATCGAGACCACGCAACATCACCTCTAAACCCAGACCCAGCCACCACCCCCTCACTGATGAACGGGCTGCCCTTCGGCGCGGCCTTCGGCACGCTTGTCCACGAGGTTCTGGAGAATGTCGACACCGCCGCTCCCGACATGGAAACCCATGTCCGCGACCAGGTAGCGGCCGGGGCGCATCGTCGGGGATTCGCCGTCGACTATGCGCAACTGACAGCCGCGCTTATCGGCGTACTCACGACACCCCTGGGGCTCGACGGAGCGCCGACGCTTTGGGCGGTACAACCACGAGATCGGTTGAGTGAGATGGATTTCGAGATCCCGCTGTCCGCGGGTGGCGGCGGGTTCTCGTTGGACCAGGTTGGGGATCTGCTCGAGCGGCACCTGGGCGCCGACGACCCGTTGCGGCCGTTCGCAGATGTTGTGCGAACGCTCAATGACGACCATTTCCACGGTTACCTGACCGGAAGCATTGACTCTGTGTTGCGTACGGCCGAGGGATATGTCGTCGTTGACTATAAGACCAACAGAATTGAACCGGGCGATCTTGTCGTGGAAGATTTCCGCCAAGCCACGATGGCTCAGGAGATGATTCGAGAAAGTTACCCGTTGCAGGCCCTGCTGTATTCGGTTGCGCTGCACCGATATCTGCGTTGGCGGTTGGCCGATTATCGCCCCGACCGCGATCTGGGACCCGTCCAATATCATTTCGTGCGAGGTATGGCGGGCCCCGAGACCCCTTCGGGTTGTGGAGTATTTCACTGGCGAATACCCGCGGAGTTGATCGTCGACCTATCTGATCTGTTGGCTGGGAAGGCAGCGGCCCGTGTCTGAGGTATCCGAAGATGTCTTAGACGGTCAGCGTGTGCACTCTGTGCGCAATGCCCTGACTGCGTTCAATCGGGCAGGTGTTCTGTCTGCCGCCGACGTGCACGTCGCCTCGCGGCTCGCCGAGTTGTCGAAGAGTGACGTGGGCGACGAGGTCTTGCTGGCAGCGGCGCTCGCCGTTCGCGCGGTGCGCAGCGGTTCCACCTGCGTGGAGCTGAACCGTGTGAGCGAATTGGCGGCGGACTTTCCCGATGACGAATTACCTTGGCCAACAACCGAAGCAATGGTCACCGCGCTGTCGGAGAGCGCGCTCGTCATCGGAGGCGACGCCGGGCCACTGCGGCCGCTGGCAATGGCGCAGTCGGTCGACGGCCCGTTGTTGTACTTGCGGAAGTTCTTTCGGCAGGAGTCAGCGATCCGCAAGATTTTGGCAGAGCGAGTGGCGTCGCGTCCGGACGTCGATGTTGGTGCGTTGCGCGATGCGATGCGTACCGTGTTCCACGCGGTGGACCCGATGGGACAGACGCAGAACGGAGAGTTGTTCTACAACAGGCAGTTTGCGGCGGCGGTGTTAGCGGCGACGTCGTGGACGACGGTTCTGGCGGGAGGCCCGGGTACGGGTAAGACCTACACGGTCGCCCGGATCCTGCATGTATTGGAACTACTGGATGGCGAGTCATCCCGGATTGGACTGTGCGCGCCGACCGGGCGTGCGGCGGCGCAGTTGCAGTCGTCGGTGACCGACTATGGACGGCTCCCGGCCGGGACATCGGCCGTTACCGTACACCGGCTATTGGGATCGCGCTCGGATGGCACTTTCCGGCATGGGCCATCGAATCGGTTGCCGTATGACGTTGTGGTGGTTGACGAGACGTCGATGCTGCCGATGACGATGATGAGCCGTTTGATCGCGTCGTTGAGGTCGGATACTCGGCTGATTCTAGTGGGCGATCCGCATCAGTTGGCCTCTGTGGAGGCCGGGGCGGTACTCGCCGATCTTGTCGCACGAGATACATCCGGGCCGGCGAATCCGGTATTCGATCAAGTTGCTTTGTCGGGGCGCGGCGACTTTTCGCCGACTGAGCGAGCAGTGCTGGCTGATGGCGTAATCACCTTGGCTCGGGGTTACCGCTTCGGCGCACAGATAGGTGATGTCGCCGACGCGGTGAATGCGGGCGACGCGGACAAGGTACTGGAGTTCGCCGCCGATCCAGCTTATGAACGGATCACTATGGTTAGTCCCGAGGAGTTGGAAGGCGTCCGTGACGATGTGCTCCGGTGGGCACGTGAGTTACACGACCGCGCGGCAGCGGGTGACGCCGATGGTGCGCTGGACGCGCTGGACCGGCATCGCGTGTTGTGCGCACACCGCGATGGAAGTTCGGGCGTTAGCGGATGGTCGCGCAGGATTGCCGATTGGCTCACGTCGGTTGACGGCTATCAGCAGGTCAGCCTGGATGCGGCGAATTGGTATGTCGGACAACCGCTTTTGGTAACCGCCAACGATCGTCAGCATGATATCTACAACGGTGACAGTGGAGTAGTAGTAGCGTCGGGTGCGACGGTGACTTCTGTGTTTCGACGGGGCAAGAAGGTAAAAGCGTTGCACCCCAGTCAGCTCGGTAACGCAATCCCGGTGTACGCCATGACAATTCATCGAAGCCAGGGTAGTCAGTTTGACGAAGTGACAGTGGTCCTGCCGCCGGAACGGTCTGAGCTGCTGACACGGGAACTGCTCTACACGGCGCTCACCCGCGCGAAGGGCCGAGTGCGCATCGTGGGGACGCCGGAGTCGCTGCGAGCCGCTGTGGGACGACGGGTGCAGCGAGCGAGTGGATTACGCGGAGAGATTACTGTGATCGGCGAGGTCGACGCGACTCGCGGTTGATGTTTGTCTTACCTCAAGACGCCCAACGAAGTGTCGACCAGCGGCGTCAACTCCGGACGTTTGGCACAACGACCGTCACCGGTTGATACGCCCCGTACTCGCCGCCAAAGCCATGGTCGCACGGTTTCGGCGAGCCATGCCAAGTCACCGACAACTCCGCCTGCCTGATGACGCTCGGCATGCGGCGCTGGTAAGGACCACGAGTGGTCGGCGCCGTGGAGGCCGAGCGCTTCTGCGGCGGCAAGTGCGAAACGCGCGTGGCCGGGTGGCGACCCATGCAGCCGATCGCGACTCCACATCCGCAGATCAGACATAGCCGGCGCGGTGTAAAGGTCGACTAGTCGCAGGTCGTACTTGTTGGCGCACAGTTGAATACGGTCGTTGATCGATACCAATCGGGGACCGAATAGTCGTGCCGCGATCGGCACTATTCGGCGCACATCAGGAAACAGCGTGGTGAGAACGGTCGCGCCCGACGCCGTCAGGATGGCGTACATCTCCTCCATAATGTCGAGAGCTTCGGCCAGATCGCCATCGATGGCCGTGACATCATTCATGCCAACGCAGATTCCGACGAGATCAGGATTCATCGCTAACGCGGGGGCGAGTTGTTCATCGCGAATCTCCGCGGTCCGACGTCCGCGGACGGCGAGGTTTGCGTAGCCAAGACCTGGGTTATCGACAGCCAGACGTCGTGCGAGCCGATCGGCCCAGCCGCCCACTCCGCTATGGTCGTCGCCGTCCCATAGTCCTTCGGTCTGAGAATCACCGATCGCGACGAAGCGTGAGTAGCTCGATACTGTCATTACGCCCCTTCCGTCATTTCGCCCGAACGGCAGCAAAAGCATGGTCAGGCCCGAACGCTATCAACGATTCACGTTACCGAACGATTCGCGTGAGTCGCGGCCCGCTGTGCCAACGTGACCAATGTGTCGTCGTCGGCTGGGCGCCCGTTCGTTACGGGCCAGCCGTGGATCTCGCGACGCCACGAGTCGGGAATTGCTGACGCACCCCACCGCGCGCCGAGTAGCGCGCCGGCAATGGCGGCCACGGTGTCGGTGTCGTTACCTATCCGGATCGCGGTATTGAGCGACTCCTCGATATGCCGAGCCGGATCGTCGGCATTGTCGGGCGTGTGAGTGATGGCAGAGATCGCAGCCTGCAATGCGGTCACCGTAAAGCCGTTGGGGCTGAACGTATTCGGATCATCACGAAACGCGGAGTTCAGCCGCTTCACCCAATCGGCGCGGCGCTTGTCTGGCAACAAGTCCAGGCCGGCGACGATCTCGAAACGACCTTCGATGATCGCCACGCGAATAGCCTCCGACCACAGTACGCATGAATCGACGGCAAGAGGATCCGCGTGGGTGAGACGCGCGATGTCGTAAGCGGCACGGGCGGTCGCGACACGGTCGTGCGGATGAGACAGGGCCACCGGTCCGGTTCGCATAAGCGCGCCGTTGCCTGCCGAGTGTGGCTGATCGGCGGCGTAGGCGAGAGCCGAGACGGTCGATGCCTCGGCGGCGTTGAGTTTCCCTTCGGCGAGAAGGCTTTTCGCGCCTCGAAGGACATGGCGAGTCTGGACGCCGATATCGGGTGGTTGATCGTCGTACCATCTCAAGAAATATGTGGCCGCTGCGTCGAGCGCTCTGGATGAGACGAGCGATCCCTCGGCGGCCGCCATTGCGACCGCTACGGTCATGGACGTGTCATCACTCCACTGTCCCGGCGCGAAATCGCCCAATCCACCGCCGAGCATTTGTGCGGACTCACCCGATCGAAGCCGGGGCCGGCACTCGAATTCGTAAGGGACGCCCAGCGCGTCGCCGACGGCCGTGCCCACCAGCGCACCGGCCGCTCGGTCCAGTTGGGCTTCGGTAAGACGCTTGACGGCGGCCCTATCCATTGGCATCGAGCCGCTCGGCCACATCCTTCGGGAATCCGCCGGTCGCCAGGGGACCCCACGCGGTGGGGGTCACTCGGATGAGTGACTTGTTCTGAATCCGCATCGCGGCGCGGTACTCAGTCCAATCGGGATGCTCGCCTGAGATGGATCGAAAGTAGTCGACCAGTGCGTCTTCGGCATCCGGCATATCGAGGACTTCCGCGGTGCCGTCGACCTGAACCCACGGGCCATTCCATTCATCGGAGAGCACGCACAAGCTAACCTCGGGCGTCCGTCGTGCGTTGGTGACCTTTGCCCGGCCGGGATAGGTCGCGATGACGATTCGTCCCTGTTCATCGACACCCCCGGTAACCGGGGACAATTGCCGGGAACCGTTGGCGCGCAAGGTCTGCAGGATCATGCGGTGACGTGGCTTAAGAAAAGCGACGAGTTCGGCGAGCTCTACGGGAGTGGCTGTGGCGATGGTACGAGGCATGAATTGAGCGTACGCGGTGCTGGAACTGTCCCCGTGACATGCGCGGCCGCTATATTGCCGTCTGCTCACGTCACGGGGACAGTTTCAGGCGTCGAGTCGACCGAGAACCTCGTGGACGAGGTCCCGTACTTCTCGTTCCTCGAAGGTTTCGGAGGGATAGAGCACTTCGATGGTGCCCGGACGATCATTGTTCGGTGGGGTGATGGCGAAGTGCAGATCGCACTTGGCCACCTGGACGGGAAGTGGTTCTAGTCGTAGTGATCCCGTCGGACCCAGATCTATCTCGGAGGCGGCGGCGTCGGCTGATTCGGCCGACACCACTACCTGAAACAGCGGGTGATGGGGGCCGTCGAGATCCTTGACGGCCGCGGCGATGTCGAGATAGCCAACGTCGCTGTGGCGGAAGGCTTCCCGCTCGACGGTGACGTGCTCTTTGGCCACCGTTACTAGTGTGTCGCCGTCGTTGACGCGATAACGCAATGGCAGCGTATTAACGAACATGCCTACTACCCGCTGGAGTTCTGCGCTAGGTCGACCGTCGACTGGAGTGCCGATAACTAGATCGCGC
Source organism: Gordonia effusa NBRC 100432 (assembly GCF_000241305.1). Taxonomy (GTDB): domain Bacteria; phylum Actinomycetota; class Actinomycetes; order Mycobacteriales; family Mycobacteriaceae; genus Gordonia; species Gordonia effusa. The sequence goes on along the minus strand of NZ_BAEH01000105.1, from coordinate 23,581 downwards.
GTGTGACTGCGCTCCCCGACAACCTGGGCAACGGCGGCACGGAGAACACCCAGCGGGGACGTCTGGCTCTCGACCGCGATACCGCGAGCGAACGCCCACCGCGACTCAGATAGGACCACCGACACCGTGGCACCCGGCGATGTCCTCGACGCGGGCCGTCGATGGCCCGCGATGTCGCCGAGTGGCTTGATGCCGTCGAGTGTTTGGCGCCAGTAGTCCAATTGCCGAGCCTGCCGACTCGTCGGATCGTCGGGATCGCCCATCAGGTTGCCTATCCATCGGGCGTAATCGAGGTAGTCGATGCCCGGCGGGGTGGGTATGTGACCGAAGTAGGCGGCTACGAGATCGGTGAGAATGATTCGCAATGAGGCACCATCGATCGCGGCGTGATGTGTGCAAATGGCAATGCACTTGTCGCGCAGGCCTATTCGAAGCGCGGACTCGGTGCGCAGGTCAAAGCCCCGCTGCGCGAAATTGACTACGGATTCCGTTATGTCAATGAGGGTGGGCGGCGGTACTGAGTCGGGAATCATGAGTCCACCGGAGAAGCCCGAGGTGAGTATCCGATGTGTGCTGCCAAGCGTGGCAACGGCTTGCGCCAATCGCTGCCGGTCCAGCTCGGGTACCTGTATCGCGAATGGGATGAGATTTGATGTCGAGTTGTCGTCGCGATCGACGTTGCGCTGCGCGGGCGCGAAGGGCACTGGTTCGGCACTCGCTACATGAGATATGGGTGGTTCCGACGATGTAATGAGGGCTGCGATGCCGGCGGGTGTTCGACCGTCGAACACGTCCCGTACAGTCAGCGTGCTGCCGAGGTTCCGGTTGATCATCGCCACGAGGGTCGTCGCCGACAACGAGTCGCCGCCGAGGCTGAAGAAGTCGTGGTCGACGCCGATGCCATCGATCTCGGTGGCGGTGTAAAAGGCCTCAACACAAGCAGATTCGTGGGGAGTAGTTGGCGCGCGATACGCGGTTCCCGCAGTGAAACTGGGAGTGGGAAGAGCGGATCTGTCGATCTTGCCCGTCGTCGTGAGCGGCATCGCCGCGAGCACGGTGATGGTGCTCGGCACCAGGAAGCCGGGGAGCACGCGGACGAGGGCCGAACGCAGTTTGTCACCGGACAAATCGGCGCCGGTGACATATGACGCCAAAACTGTTGCGGCGCCGCGGCGCAACGGAATCGTTACCGCATCTTCGACGTTAGCCAGCGTGCGCAAGACGGCATCGATCTCACTTGTCTCGACACGGAATCCGCGAACCTTCAGCTGGTGGTCGGCCCGACCGATGAAGTCGAGCGACCCGTCCGCACGACGACTGACGATGTCGCCGGAGCGATATAGGCGCGAACCGTTGCGGTCGAAGGGATTTGCGATGAATCGCGTCGCAGTGGTGGCAGCCGACTGATAGCCGCGCGCCAGCGATGGCCCACCGATGTAAAGTTCGCCGACCGCGCCGATGGGTTGCGGCCGTAACCGGGTGTCGAGCACCCAGCAGGTAACGCCCGGCATCGGAAGGCCAATGGGAACGCGCTGCGCCGATGACGCGAGGTCCAGCGCGGGGGTGATGGTGACGCTGCAGGTGGTTTCGGTCGGACCGTATGCGCCCCGCAGGCGGACACCCGCGCCAATCCATCGTCGGGCGACTCCGGGCGGACAGACGTCGCCGCCGGTAATGACGTCCCGTACGGTCGGCACGCTATTCGGATCGAGAGTGGCCAGCGCCGCTGGCGTAACCAGCAAATGGGTGACCCCGACACGGTTAAGGGCGGCAGCAAGTTCGTCGCCGCCGGCGATGGCGGGATCGATAACGCACAAGCGGGCGCCACTGACCAATGCGGCGACTACTTCGACGATGGCCGTGTCGAAACTGGTCGACGCGAAATGTGCTATGACGCAATCACTTCCGAGTCGATAGCTGGCGTCGATCTCCGCGACGAGCGCTGACAAGCCAGTTCCGGTCACCACTACGCCCTTGGGGGAACCTGTCGAGCCGGAGGTGAAAATTTCGTACGCGGCGTTGTCTGGACCGGGGATTGGACATTCGGCGCTGCGCGACGAGCGGCGTATGTCGATCGTCAGGCCGGTGCGAACCACAACGCGTGGATCACTCGAAGAGATGATGTGATCCACCCGAACTTGGGGATGCCGTGGATCGATAGGGACATAAATGCCTCCGGCGAGCGCGACTGCCCAGAGGGTGATTACGGATTCGATTGAGCGGGGCAGGATTACGGCGACGGCAGCTTCGGGCCCAACCCCGGCTGTGCGCAGACGTTCAGCGAATTCTGTTGCACGAGAGCGTAGCTCACCGAAAGTGACCTGGCCGGTCGACGATTCGACCGCGATCGAGTCATCGTCGGGAGCTCGATCGAGTAGTTGCGCAAGTGTCGCAACGGCCGGGGGCGTAACGCCGACCAGTGGGCGGTCGGAGAGCGCTATCGCGCCGATCGGCTCCCCAGGCGGGAGGCCAGCGAACTTCTCCAGATAGTCGACAAGCTGACTATGGTGTGCCGCAAGGGTTCCCGTCGGGTAACCAGCGGGGTTACCTTCCACTTCGATCTGACTGCCGCCGTCCGGCGCGGGATACAGGTTGACATTCAAGTCGGCCACGGGCCCGGTGCTTAGCACAGTGTAGTCGGCGTCGATGTCGCCGAGCGGGATCAGCGGATCGAATGGGAATACGTTTACCACCGGGCCGAATTGGTGGAGTCCGGCGGCCGCGACTCCGGCGTCTCGAAGCATGTCTTCGTGGCGGTAGCGCTGATGTCGAAGAAGCCCGGACAACGCACTCGATACTTGGGCGACATAGTCGTCGACACTGAGCTCGGCCGACGCCGTCACTACCAGAGGGACGATATTGGACATGCTGCCTGCGACCGAACGCACCGCGGCGTTGTGTCGCGCGGATACCGGAAGCGACAAGACGATTCGGTCTCGATCGCTCACGCGAGCGAGGTAAGCGGCGAGTCCTGCGATGACGACTGCTGATGGGAGAGTTCGCATCCGCGCAGAACATCGGTCGATCGCGCCCGCTGGGCCGCGCCCCAACCGATCGCGAACGCGGACCGGCAGTGCCGACGGTGTATGCCGGCCGATACCGATGGTCACGGGGTCGGGCAGCGCGGACATCACCTCTTGCCAGTAGGTGTGGTCGCGCTGATTCCGAGGGGAGTCGGCGTACTCCCGATCGGCGTCGAGCAGGAGGTGCGGTTGACCAATCGCCGTACTGGGGGAGGCGATTTCCGCACTCACCTCTCCACGGAGGGCCGCGCTATACAGATCTGCGGTGCGCTGGATGAGATTGAGCGCGCCATATCCGTCGAGGACAATATGGTGGGCGCGGGAGAAGTAGAACCATCGGTCGTCGGCGACCCGCAGCAACGTTGTTTGCACCAGCGCGTCGGCGTACAGATCCATCGGCCGGGTACAAGCCTGCTCCATCCAGCCGCGCGCGGCCGTGATCGGTTGGTACTCATGGCGGAAGTCGATCTGATCGATGACAAAATCGCGATGCGACCGCGACATCATCGGTCCCTCGTCGGTGTCGATGATGCGTGTCGCAGTGGTGCCGAACTCGTTGCCCGCTTGATATGACGCCGCGATGAGGATGTCGGTATCGACCTGCCCGGAGAGGTCGATGAAATGTGCTATCGCCAACGGCACGGTGCCGATGAGCTGCTGGGCGATCCACAGACTTCGTTGTGCGGCGGTCAGTGGGAGCGTCGAATAGATCGGGGAGTCGCCGGGTGTGGGATCGACTGGCCAGTACCGGCGGTGGCTGCCGTCGCAGAACGGTTTGCGGTCGCTGTGCCCGCACCGGCACAGCGCGATGACCTTGCGATCAGCGTCGAGCCGACTACCCTCGTCAGTGAGGAGGTGAAAGTTGCCGCGCACCAGCAGTGGACCGTTGCGGCGCACAGATATGGATGTCGCGATCTCGTCGCCGGGTACGTTATCTGCCATGACCGACCCCGCGCTGACCGAGTCGTTCACCGTGATGCCGTTGCCGCCCGCGCGCGGTGAACTCAGTGCCGCTGTAATCACGCGACTCCGTGGTGAGGGACCGGATATTGGAGTGGCACAAGTTAAGTCGGCCATCGCGCGTGCCGGTTCGGTGCTCGATGATGACGATTGTCAGCTCACGTTGACACTGTTGTACGAGCTTCACCTGCGAGGTATTGGCGAAGTCCCCGACGAGATGCAGTGGGCGCCGGACTTGCTCGCGGTCAGGTCCGTCTTGGAAGAGGCGATGTGGGCCGAGGTGGCCGCGTTGCTGCATAGCGATACGGTGGCCGAGGCCGCATCTCCCCGCTGGCCGGCGCGCGCCGGAGCACAAGTCGATGCGGCTAGGCGGTCGGATATCGTAGCTGAGCGCATCGAGACCTCCGCCCGCCCCGCCTCGGCGACCGTCGAGCGCCTGTGGCAGATGACCGCGGATGACGACGGGCCTGGTTTGTCGAGTCATATTCGCGACGATGCGACTTTGGCGGAACTTCGCGAAGTCCTTATTCACCGTTCCCCGTATCAGCTCCGCGAGGCCGACGTTCACACGTTGGGTATTCCGCGCCTCTCCGGGCAGCCGAAGGCAGCACTCATCGAAGTTCAGGCCGACGAGTATGGCGGCGGGCAGTTGTCCCATATGCACTCGGTGCTCTTCGCGCAAACCATGATCGCGGCCGGATTGTCGGCGAGGTATATGCACTACTTGCCTCGGGTGCCGGCGGTGACCCTGGCCTCGCTCAATGTGTTGTCTTATTTCGGCTTGCACCGAAATCGATTGGGGGAGTTGATCGGTCATCTCGCCGCGATCGAGATGACCTCCTCGGCGCCGGCCAAGCGGTATAGCGCCGGGCTGGCGCGATTGGGCTTTGATACTGGCGCTCGCAAATTCTACGACGAGCATATCGAGGCCGACGCCGTCCATGAGCAGATTGTCGCTCGCGATCTCGTCGCACAATGGGTTGGCGAGGACGCCGCCAGGTCGCGGCAGGTCCTCGACGGCGCGGCGGCATTCCTGTTGCTGGAGCAGCGAATCGGCGATCACGTGTTGAGCTCCTGGATGGCCGGACGCTCATCGCTGCTCGAATCTCCCTGAGCCGCAGGCGCAGCGGCGAGAATCGTGCTGACTCGCTCGATTCGTTTACCGGGTGAGATCAACCCCGCATCGACGAGATAGGGCACGCGTGCGGACAGAACCGGCCCGAACGGGATGTCGATCGACTCTTTGATCGCGACGGTGAATCCGGCGGTGCGCAAGTGATGGCACGTGGCCTCGACGCCGCTCAATTCGGATTGGACGATGATCAACGTGCCGCCCGGGCGGACGAGGTGGCGCGCGCGGTGACAGATCGGGTCGAGTATGGCGCGGCCGTCCGGTCCGGCATCCCAGGCTCGGCTCGCATTGCTGCGGTGCGTCCCCGATTGCGTTGGGACATAAGGCGGATTCGCGAACACAAGGTCGTATCGCTGAGTGATCCGCATCGTTCGGATATCGGCGCGAATGGCGGTGACCGGCAGGTTATTGAGTCGCGCGTTGAGCCGGATAGTGGCGATCGCTCGTCGGTCGATGTCGACCGCGGTGACCGGGACTCCCATCCGGGCGGCGTGGAGGGAGGCATAACCGGTCCCGGCGCACAGTTCGAGAGCGGTTAACCGCCTGTCGGCGCGATCGATCACTGCGGTGACGGATTTGGTGAGGAGTTCGCTATCGTCGGCTGGCGCATACACGTGAGGCAACCGGACAACCCGGACGTCATTGGGATATCGAGTCGAATGACCTGCGCTGAGCTCACGTTCGAACGGCAATTCGGTCCTCCGTCGGTGGTCAGGGACTTAAGACGGTTATTGAGTACTGCTCCCAGCCAACCTACAGGATGAACTTTGGCAGATCGGGCGGATTGCGTTGGTGCGATGGCCGGACTCCGCGGACCAGCCAGTTCGCACCACCGATTGGACAAGTTCGGTTCACCGAAACTATTGTGTCGACATGCCACAACCTAAGTCGCGATTGCGTATTTTCGCGCTCGTTTCCGTCGTAGCGGCTATCGGAGCGCTCGTCGGCGGATGTTCGGTGCCCGGTGGCGACGACGACGGCAGGCCGGTCGTGCTCACCACCTTCACGGTCCTATCGGATATTGCCTCGAACATCGCCGGCGATCGATTGCGCGTCGAGTCAATCACCAAGCCGGGCGCGGAGATTCACGGATACGAGCCGACCCCCGGTGATATTCGCCGTGCGTCGACGGCGTCCCTGATCGTCGACAACGGCTTGAACCTGGAAGCCTGGTTCGCGCAGTTCGTGGAAGGCCTCGATGTGCCCCATGCTGTTGTCAGCAATGGTGTGACACCAATCGACATCACGTCGGACGCATACGCGGGCAAACCGAACCCGCACTCGTGGATGAGTCCGCTCAATGTCGAGATCTACGTCGACAATCTGGTGACGGCGTTCACCGACCTTGACCCCGACGGTGCAGTGACATTCACCTCCAACGCCGCCGCATATAAAGCGAAACTTCAAGGCGTGCAACGAGAATTGGTCGTCGCACTCAAATCGCTACCGGTGAACGAGCGCGCGCTAGTGACTTGTGAAGGCGCCTTCTCATACCTCGCCCGCGACGCCGGCCTCACTGAGCGCTATATCTGGCCGGTCAACGCCGAACAGCAGGCAACGCCACAGCAGGTCGCCTCGACGATCGACTTCGTCAAAGCGAACAAAGTGCCGGCAGTATTTTGCGAATCGACCGTCTCGGCCGCGCCTATGAAGCAGGTCGTGTCCGCGACCGGAGCCCGGTTCGGCGGCGTCCTCTACGTGGATTCACTGTCGGAAGCGGACGGGCCGGTGCCAACCTATTTGGACCTCATCCGCCACGATGCGAAAACCATTGTCGCGGGCCTGACCGGAAAGGCCGCCTGATGAACGCGATTGTCGTGGACGACGTCACAGTCCACTACGACACCGTTCCAGCTCTCGAAGGTGCGTCGTTCACGCTGGCGTCCGGGACGGTGTGCGGCTTGGTCGGTATGAACGGCTCGGGCAAATCGACGCTGTTCAAGACCATTATCGGGATGATTTCTCCGGACCGTGGACTGGTGACGATCAACGGTGGGACGCCGGCGGCGGCGCGCAAGGCCGCGACCGTGGGATACGTTCCGCAATCCGAAGATATCGATTGGGCTTTCCCGCTGACCGTTCGTGACGTAGTGATGACTGGCCGATACGGACAACTCGGGTTCACCCGACGGCCCCGTCGGGCAGACCAGGCTGCGGTTGACGAAGCGTTGGAACGAGTCGAACTCGTCGACTATCAACACCGGCAGATCGGTCAGCTCTCGGGAGGACAGCGCAAACGTGCCTTCGTGGCTCGCGGCATCGCTCAGAACGCATCGATTATGTTGCTCGACGAGCCGTTCGCCGGCGTCGACAAGCGGACTGAAGCCACCATCACCACCTTGCTGCGGGAACTTGCGGCCGCTGGCGCGACCATCTTGGTCTCCACCCACGACCTGCACGCCCTGCCAAAACTCGCGGATGAGGCGATTCTGCTTATGCGCCGGGTTCTCGCACAGGGACACCCGGACGAAATCCTGACGCCGGAGAACTTGGTTCGAGCATTCGGCCTCGATCCGCTCGACCGCCCAGCGGAGGCAACCTCGTGAATTTCCTCGATCTGCTCGCGGACCCGTTCGCCTACCCCTTCATGTCGCGCGCATTGGTGGCGACGCTGGTCGCGTCGGTGGTTTGCGCGTTGCTTTCGTGCTGGCTGGTGTTGATCGGATGGTCCCTGATGGGCGATGCGGTCTCGCACGCCGTGTTGCCGGGTGTAGTGCTCGCCTATATCTTCGGTGCTCCATTCGCTTTGGGCGCAATCGTTTTCGGGTTTCTCGCCGTCGGGCTGATCGGCGCGGTCCGGGACCGTGGGCGGATCAAAGAAGACGCGGCCATCGGCATCGTCTTCACCACGTTGTTCGCGCTCGGGTTGGTGCTGATCTCGGTGACGCCGAGCCAAACCGACCTCAATCACATCATCTTCGGCAATCTGCTCGGTGTCTCGACGTCGGATTTGGTTCAGATCGCGGCACTTGGCGCGATCGTGGCAGGGGTGTTGCTGGTCAAACGCCGCGATTTCACCCTGTACGCATTCGATCCGACTCACGCATTCGCGATCGGTCTCAACCCGCGAATGTTGGGTGCGATGCTCCTCGGCCTGTTGGCACTGACCGCGGTCACCGCGCTGCAGGTGGTTGGCATCGTGCTCGTCGTCGCGATGCTCATTATCCCCGGAGCAACCGCCTATCTGCTGACCGATCGCTTCGGTCGGATGCTGATCATCGCGCCGGTGACGTCGGCACTTGCCGGCGTCGTGGGACTGTATGTCGCGTACTACCAAGACACGTCACCCGGTGGGATGGTCGTGCTGATCCAGGGGATTTTGTTCGCGCTCGTCTACGTGTTCAGCCCAAAGTACGGGGTCGTGACCGGGCGAAAGCGAAGGCAGGCAAGGGACCTGCCTGCCGCGGTACCAGCGAGCTAGCCGCGTCCCCTCCCAAAATTCTGGACATTATCCATCCGCCAGGGGCAACTTGCCCCGACTCGGACCGTAGTCTCCAGATTTTTGGAAGGCGCCCGCTACGGTGAATCTATGTCTCAACCGGGTCCTGCCACGACGATGCGGTTTCAGGGTGTGGCCAACGCACTCGTACGAACACTGCTGAGAACACCTGTGCTGTCGCGCTTCGCGGGCCGAAAGCTTGTGACACTGTTCGTAATTGGCCGCAAGTCGGGCAAGACCTATGCGATCCCGGTCGCATACACGCCTTATGAAGGTGGCCTGCTCGTTGCTACGCCGTTCGCCTGGGGCAAGAACCTGCGTACCGGCGAGCCTATCGAAGTTCAGTTCCGGGGCAAACGGAAAATCGCCGACGTACAGGTCATCGACGATCATCCGGGTGTTGCCCAGATGTATGGCGTAATCGCCAGGGACAATAAGCAATTCGCCAGCTTCAATGGAATCGGCTACACGCCCGCGGGAGATCCGGACCAACGCGATCTCAACCGCATCGCAGCTCAGGGCGCTCGCGCGTTCCTGTTCACTCCCCACTGAGAGTTACTGACTATGAACGATATTCGTGTCGAACATGACGGCGGCGTCACCGTGATCGTGATGAATCGCCCTGAGCGGCATAACGCTGTCGATGGACCGATGGCCGCCGAGTTGGTAAGTGCCTTCCGGGAATTCGAGCATTCCGACGCCAAGGTGGCTGTGCTTGCCGGGGACGGACCGTCGTTCTGCGCGGGCGCGAACCTCAAAGCGGTAGGTACCGACGATGGCAACAAATTAAATCTGGAAGGCGACGGTCCGATGGGGCCCACGCGGATGAACTTATCCAAGCCGGTCGTCGCCGCGATCAATGGGCACGCAGTCGCAGGTGGACTCGAACTTGCGATCTGGTGCGATATGCGGGTGGCCGACGATGACGCGATCCTTGGCGTCTTCTGCCGCCGCTGGGGCGTACCGCTGATCGATGGTGGCACCGTCCGCCTACCTCGCCTCATCGGGCACAGTCGCGCAATGGATCTCATCTTGACCGGCCGCCCGGTTGATGCGGCTGAAGCGTTGTCGTTCGGGTTGGTGAACCGAGTGGTGCCCAGTGGCACCGTCCGCGCGGCCGCAGTTGCCCTCGCTCACGACATCGCCCGTATGCCGCAGACGTGTATGCGCAACGATCGCCGGTCGGCTCGCGACCAGTGGGGGGACGACGAGGAGTCCGCGCTGCGCCGTGAGTTCGCGATCGGGATGAGTTCGTTGATGGCTGATGGCGTCGGGGGAGCAGCGCGATTCGCAGCTGGCAAGGGGCGCGGCGGTTCCTTCGATGACATCTAGTCCACGTATGCGAGATCGACGGTGAAATCTCGTCCCTCTCAGCGGACTCGGAGGGCATATTGCCCTTCGATGACACCCACGGGGACGAGAATTCGTAGGTGGCGGCCAAACGTATCTCCACGTTGTACTCGACCGGTCTACTTGTGTGCGCTAACATGTATTTATATATGTAAGTAGGCGTAAGGAGGGTCGATGACTTCCGCGGAGTCGCTTGATGCGCGTGCCCAGTTCCGATCTGGTGCCATTAGTTTCGAAGATGCTCTCGGTCGGCTGTCGCGGTTTCCGCTGACGCGTGAGCAGCTCGCTGACGTGCTCGACAATCTTTCTGATGACAATTCACCATCGCCCGCGGCGCTCTCGGAAGCCGACGCCGCGGCACTTGACTCCGCGGGCTTCGTCGAGCGACCGGGTGCCCTGACGACAGCGTCGGTTGCTCGTGACATCCAAATGCAACAGCTGGTCGCCGAATCGCTGACTGTCAACGACGCCGCGGACCGGGCGGGTGTGAGCACCGCGCGGATTCGTCAGCGGCTCGCAGCGCGAACGTTGTGGGCGTACAAGTGGGGGACTCGGCGCCTACTTATTCCCGCCCAGTTCACCGACGACGGTGTGATACCCGGTATCGAGGCGGTGGTAGCCCGGGTGCGGCCGGACGCGCATCCCCTCGAGGTGCAGTCTTTGCTCACGCTGCCGCAACCTACCCTCGCTGTCGACGGCGAGCCCGCGTCGATCGTCGCCTGGTTGTTGTCGGGACCGCGCTCGGCCGACGAGATCGAACGGGCTACCGACATTGTTGACGCCGCGTCGTGGGGAGCGGTGTAAGTCGTCAATGCTGCCCCCGCCGCCGTCTGTCGCCGAGCTGAAGCACGTTGGTGTCCGGTCGAAAGAAGTGATGACGTGGAAGACGCGATCACCGCTGTGGCGCGTGCATGCGACGACCGGCACCCACGTTCTGCCGTGGAATGCTCACCGCACGTGGGGACCGGTACTTCGCTTCGACCAACATCCGCTGCCCGTGGGAGAGCACCCGAAATGCGGAATCTGGTACGGCGCAGCCGATCCGCGCGGCGCGCTGGCAGAAGTATTCCAGGAAACTCGTGTCATCGACCGATATGCCGACGCCAAATACCTGACCGGCTTGCGGTTCACCCGGCCGTTGCGGCTGCTCGACGTCGCGGGTGTGGCCGGCGGTGTATGGATCACCCGTGCGGGCGGGACGCACGCCCTCGATTCCGCGCCGCATCGTCGATCGCAGGAGTGGTCGCGGGCCATCTATTCCGCATTCGACGACATCGACGGCATCGCGTATCGCGGACGATTCGCGGGCTCCACCTGTTTGGCGCTGTTTGAGCGGACGGCTGACGCCTTTCCGGCGAATCCCTTTCTGTCGCTGCCGCTTTCGCATCCTGGGCTGGAAGGCCGGATCGCAACCGCTGCCATGGACCTGGGATATCGCTTTCTGTGAACACTGAGCTGTGGTCACAGCCGCGGGTCGACCCCTTCGGATTCCATCGCCAGTACCGCGAACACCATCTGATGTACCCGCCACAGCGGCTCGCCCGCGACAAATCTGGTCAACGCTTCGATGCCGAGGCCGTGCTCGCGGGTCGCCAAGTGGCGCTTGTGGCCCAGCTGCCGCTTACGTAGCGACGCCAGGTCATCGACGTAGTCGGGGCCGTAGATGATCCGAAGATATTCCCGTCCGCGAACCTTCAGCCCCGGCTGTGCCTTGCGAGAAGCCGACACCGGTTTCACGACCATGCCTTCACCGCCGCGCGCGGTGAGATCGAGCCACCACTGTGTCGCGTCGTCGCATGCGCGCTCATCACGGACGTCGACATACCGGTGCCGAGTTGTCGTGATCAATGGATCAGTCAGCCGCCCAATGGTTTCCATATGCCACCGATGATCCCTGGTCACCGCGAACGCATTGTCGTGCGCCGCGAGTAGCTGGAACGGCGCGAATGTCACCCCGTCGAGGCCGGACGTCGGGCGGACGTAACGCGCATACGCCTCCCGATATGCCGCGGCGTTGGCCGCACGGCGTGCTGTACGTTCGCGCATATCTTCGACGTCGAGCCCGCGTTCTGATGCAGTCGCTAGCACGGCGCCCAACGCGGCTAGCGACGTCTCCGCGGCCGCGCCGACCGAGGCGTACTGCTCGCGAATGAGTGGCAACGCCTTCGCCGACCACGGCAGCAATTCGCCGTCGAGCGCCAGCCAGTCTGTATCGAACGCATCGTAGAGTTCGCTCACCGCGTCGCGCAGCGCGGCGACGAGCGGTGTCGATTCGTCGAAAAACGATCGGCCGGTCCGCGTGTAGACAACACCTGACGTGCCGTCGGCTATCCCAAATCGCCGCTCAGCGACGCTGGCGTCGCGGGCGAGCACCGCGACCGCTCGCGAACCCATGTGCTTCTCTTCACATACCACTTCGTTGACGCCCCAGTCGCGGTACGCGGCGAAGGCTTCGGCGGGATGTTCTAAGAAGCCGTCGTGAGCCGACGCCGCGACCGGCGACATCGTCGGCGGCAGATAGATCAACCATCGAGGATCGACAGCGAAGCGACTCATTACTTCCAGCGCGGCGGCGGCGTTCTCGGCTGGGATCTTCACTCGGCCCGCATACTCCGTGTCGAGCCAGCGGGTGCCGGTCACGTCGTCGATGCGCAGCGTCGACGGCTCGCGTTCGTCGACGGATGCGAGGGGTCGGGCAGGCTCATACCAGACCTTTTCCGCTGGGACACTGACGATTTCGCGGCTGGGATACCGAAGTGCCGTCAACGCGCCCCCGAATACCGCCCCGGTATCGAGGCAGATGGTGTTGTTGACCCATTCCGGCTTAGGCGTCGGTGTGTGGCCGTAGGCCACCATCGCGTCACCGCGGTATTCACGAGCCCACGGATAGCGAATCGGCAGACCGAACTCGTCGGTTTCGCCGGTAGTGTCACCGTAGAGCGCGAATGCGCGCACCCGCCCCGACGACCGCCCGTGATAGGCCTCCTTCAAGCCCGCGTGGGCGACGACGAGTCGCCCGCCATCGAGGACGAAGTGGCTGACCAAGCCGGTCATGAAAGTCGCAGCGGCGGAACGAAATTCGTCGTCGGTCTCAGCGAGCTGCGCGAGGGATTCGGCCAGGCCGTGCCGCGGCTTCACCTTGGCACCGCTCATTGCCCGCACCAGCTTGGCCTCGTGATTGCCGCTGACACATAGCGCGTGCCCAGCGTCGATCATGCCCATCACCAGTCGCAGTACGCCGGGAGTATCCGGTCCACGGTCAACGAGATCTCCGACGAAGACCGCCGTGCGTCCCTCGGGGTGGGCCGCGCCGATCGGGCGTCCCTCGCGGTCAAGTTCGAGCCGCCACCCGAGTTCGACTAGCAGAGAACGCAATTCGCTGAGGCAGCCGTGGACGTCGCCGATGATGTCGAACGGTCCGGTATCGCCGCGCCGATCATTCCAGGACGGCTCGCGCACGATCTGTGCCGAGTCGATCTGGTCGACCCCATCGAGGACATGGACCCGGCGGAATCCCTCTTTACGCATGCCGCGCATAGACTTCTTCAACTGGCCGCGCTGGCGGCCGATGACGTGGTCGCCGAAGGTGCGGTCGCCTCGCGCCCGATTACGTTGGACCGCAATACTTTCAGGCACGTCGAGAACGATCGCGTCGACCAGCACATCGTTATCCTTGGCGAGCTTGATCAGTGCTTTGCGCGCAGCGGGCTGCACGCTGGTGGCGTCCACAACAGTCAGCAGCCCACGACGCAACCGCACCCCGACGATATAGTTCAGTACGTCGAACGCGTCGGGTGTCGCGTTCTGATCATTCTCGTCGTCGGCGATCAGTCCGCGGCAGAAGTCGCTGGAGATGGTCTCGGTCGGTGCGAAGTGCCGCTGAGCGAAAGTCGACTTCCCGCTACCCGAAACACCCACCAGCACAATAAGTCCCATTGCCGGGACGCGAAGTGTTATCTCAGACACGGGTCAACACCGCCATCTGAGTCGGGGTGCCGTAGGTGTCGTCGACGTCGCCGATGCCTTCGAACCGCACGTCGTAGCCGTGCTGGTGCGCGATCCGCTCACCCCAGGCACGAAACTCGGCACGCGTCCATTCGAAGCGGTGATCGGGGTGCCGCATGCCAGACAGTCCTTCGTAGTTGACGTTGTATTCGGAATTGGGTGTGGTGACGATGACCGAACCGGGCCGAGCCCCCGTGAACACCACCTGCTCGAGTGCGGTGAGCCGCGGCGGATCGACGTGTTCGATGACTTCCATGAGAACCGCGACGTCGTAACCACGCAGGCGGGGATCCTCATAGGTCAGTGCCCCTTGGATAAGGGAGATACGTCGAAGCGTGCGGTCGTCGGCATCGTCGAGGTGTAGCCGGCGCGCGGCGATCTCCAACGAACGCGAGGAGACGTCGAGTCCGGTGATGCGAGTCAGGCTTCGGTTGTGGACCAGATCGGCGATCAGTTGCCCAGGGCCGCAACCCAAGTCGAGCACCGACTGCGCGTTGAGCCTGGCGATGGCGGTGCCGACCGCTTCTCGACGTCGGGCGTTGAGCGGCATCCGGGCCAGCGCGGTCGCCTCATCGAGTTGCTCGTCATTCGTCGCCTGGAAGGTGCCCGCAGTCTCGTCGCCGAGTTCAGCTAGTCGTTCTAACGCGGCGTGTACCAGGGAACCACGGCGGCCGAGATAGCGCTGGGTGATGAGGCGGTACTCAGGGTGCTCGGCCAGCCACCCGGTGCCGGCACGAATCAGCTTGTCCACCTCAACGTCGTCCTGCCAGTAGTGTTTTGACTCGTCGAGGGTGGGGAGCAGTACGTAGATTTGGCTGAGTGCGGTGGCCAGGCGCAGGGTGCCGCTGAGCCGGAGAGTGACGTATCGGGAGTCTCCCCAGTCGGGAAAGTCATCGTTGAGGGCAATGGGGGTGACGTCGACGCGCCAGCCAAGTGGCTCGAAGATCCGCCGTGCGATATCAGGTCCACCGTGGCAAGGCAGGACCGGGACGTTGATTTCCAACGGGATTGGTGTCTTAGCGAGTTCCGGTCGACTCTTGCATGTGCCTGCGCGGGCGGTGTTGAACACCTTGCCCAGCGCGACGCTCAACAATGATGAAGCGGCATAGGGACGGTCATTGACGTAGTGGGCCAGCGAGCGGTCCTGTCCGCGCCGGCCGAGGGTACGCGCCAGGCGGACTGGATCGACGTCAAGGAAAAGTGCTGCGGTGCAACGTTCTTCGCTTGCCTCGGGATAGAACACCGTCGTAGTGCCGACGGAGTCGGTGAACGTCTGCACGCGGTCGGGATGCTTGTGCAGCAGGTAGCCGAGATCGGTGGCAGGCTGGTGGGTCGTCGAGACGGTGAAAAGCACTCGTCGTATTCTTCCTGTTCGCAGGCGGAAATGTCACCTGATTTCTGCCAGTGTCGTGGCTATCCGGTGTGGGGTCGTTCGACGATATGACACCCTTGGGTCATGGCAGAGAGCACCGATGGAACAGACCGTGTCGCCGAACTCGCGACCCGACTGCTTGACGCTCAGGTGGCATTCGCAAAGGAGCAGGTGCTGTCGTCGGGCGCGTTAGCCGCGTTGGTGACCGATGAGGTCGACCATTTTCTGGAGTTGACCGGCGAGTTGACTCTTGCCGAGGCAGTTACCGACCGACAGATCAAAGACGTCGCGCATAAATACGCGGTGCAACTTCCCGTCGAGGGAGCGATCCCGGAACTCGTGGGGGAGATCGCCGCACGTATCTACCGGCATCGGGCGAATGATGAGACACCGCTCGATGAGGTGGTCGATGGTCGGCATTTCGACGAGTTGCTGACCGGTGCCGCCGAACTTCAAGTGACACAACGATTGATCCGCCTGGTGCTCGACAGTCCGATCACCGTCGATGCCTGCGTCGAGGTTGTGCAACGTGCGGTGGTGTCGTCGGTGCGAGAGTCGGCCCACGACGAACGAAGTCGACGTCGTATCGCCGATGTCGTGCGTTCCCGCATTGCCCGCATGGCCGAGCCGGCGCTCCCAGTTATCGAGTCCGGTGTCGATCGAGTGGCCCGGACCGGAGCGCGATTTGTGTTGCGCGGCAATAGGGATACCACCGACGAGGCGCTGCTGGAGTCAGCCCGTGAGCTGTGGCGTAAGCGCAGCGGCGACGCGGTAGGAGCGTATCGGGATCTGGTCACCGAGTCTGATCTGGAAGATGTCGTCGTTTTGGCCTTCGAATTCTGGCGTACCTTCCGCGATACCGACTACTTCCGGGCGATGCTTGACGAGGGCATCGCGCATGTCTTCGACAAATATGGAACTACTCCGCTGGCAGAACTGTTGGCAGAGTTGGGAATTGGGCGTGACGATCTCGTCGAAGAGGGACTGCGATTCGCGCCGTCGGTGCTGGCGACGCTCGATGAGCGCGGCTACCTGGATGAACTATTGCGGCGTCGACTCGCGCCGTTCTACTCATCGACGTTGTTCCGCGATGCCGTCGCGGACTAGCCGAATCCCAGAATTCTGGACATAGAGGTCCGGCCTGGGGCAATCTGCCCCCGGCAGTGGACCTGTGTCCAGAATTTTGGGCAGCCGACGTCGCGGGATCGTCGCGACGTGCTGGCTAGGGGCTGGTGCGCCAGCGACCGCTAGCACAGACGAGCGCCTTGCCCTTGCGCGTGACGGCCACCGAATACTTGCCTGTGCACGGCTGTCCGGCACTTCGTCGAACTGGGTCGGCTTTGGCCACCCGGACCCACTTGTAGGCGCCCGAGCCGAGATGAGCGCACACGGTCGGGGTGCCGGCTTTGGTGTGGCGGTAATTGTTGGCCTCCGCACCCGAGCATTTGCTGCCGATGCGCGGCGTGCTGGCGTCAGCGGTGACCGGGACCGCGGTCAGGAGTCCGGCCGCGATGGCTGTGGACGCGAATAGTGTTGCGGTAGCTCGTTTTATCACGTGGTGGATAGTACTCGTATTGGACGCCGATCGATTCCGCGACGCTCACGCAAACCCCACCTCATCGGACATACCCAACTCGATTTCGAGTTGGGTATGTCCGGCCGAGTTGGGTTTGCGAAGTGGGGCTGGCCTATGTCCGGTCCGACCGCACCGAGGCCTCCACCAGATCCAGCACGGCGTCGAGATTCGCGGTCGACTGCCCCATCGCCAATCGGGTGATCAATCCATCGAGAACAAGGTCGAGATACTTGACCAGAACCTCGGTCGGAATGTCGTCGCGCAGGCGTCCGGCAGTGCGTTGGCGTTCCAGACGCGCCAGCGTCGCCGAATCCAATTCCGCTGCACGAGCGACCCATTCATCACGAAATGAGACGTCCGTACGGATCTTTCGCGCGATCTCCAGGCGTGTCCCGAGCCAGTCGAAATCCTCCGGACGCGCGAGCATATTGCGCATGACCTGAACAAGGCCCTCTTCGGCTGCGACGTCGGCCATACGTTGCGCATCCTCGTGCGCGAGGGCGAGAAAGAGTGCTTCCTTGTCGCGGAAATGATGGAAGATGGCGCCGCGCGAGAGGTTGGTCGCCTCTTCCAGGCGTTTGACGGTGGCACCGTCGTAGCCGAACTCCGCGAAACAATGCCGCGCGCCGTCGAGGATTTGACGACGACGCGCGGCAAGGTGGTCCTCAGAGACCTTGGGCAACGTTCATATCTCCCGTCGCTCGTAGCCTCTGACTAGCTCTTCAGCATATTCCGCAGCACGTACTGCAGGATTCCGCCGTTGCGGTAGTAGTCGGCTTCACCGGGGGTGTCGATGCGGACCTTGGCGTCGAACTCGACAACCGAGCCGTCTTCCTTGGTCGCCGTGACGTGCACGGTCTCCGGGATGGTTCCGTTGTTGAGTTCCTCGATACCGGTGATGTCGAAGGTCTCGGTACCGGTCAGCTTGAGCGAATCAGCGCTCTCGCCTTCGGGGAACTGCAGCGGGACCACACCCATGCCGATCAGGTTGGACCGGTGGATGCGCTCGAAAGACTCGGTGATGACTGCCTTGACGCCCAGCAGAACGGTTCCCTTGGCTGCCCAGTCACGTGAACTGCCCGAGCCGTACTCCTTGCCGCCCAGCACGACCAGCGGGATGCCAGCCTTCTGGTAGTTCTGCGATGCGTCGTAAATGAACGACTGCGGCCCGCCCTCTTGGGTGAAGTCACGGGTGTAACCGCCCGACACGTCGTCGAGGAGTTGGTTGCGCAGACGGATATTCGCGAACGTGCCGCGGATCATCACCTCGTGGTTACCGCGACGGCTGCCCAGCGAGTTGTAGTCCTTGCGCGCGACGCCGTGGCTGTCGAGGTACTGCGCCGCCGGGGTGCCCGGCTTGATCGGACCAGCAGGGGAGATGTGGTCGGTGGTGACCGAGTCGCCGAGCTTGGCGAGCACGCGGGCGCCCTTGATATCGGTGACCGGGGTGGTCTCCAGGGTCATACCGTCGAAATACGGCGCCTTGCGCACGTAGGTGGAATCATCGCTCCACTCGAAGGTGTCGCCATCGGGAGTGGACAGGTTTCGCCAGTTCTCATCGCCCTTGAAGACATCGGCGTAGGACTTGCGGAACATGTCCTGGCTGATCGCCGACTTGATTGTGTCGTCGATCTCCTGCGGCGACGGCCAGATGTCCTTGAGGAACACGTCGTTGCCGTCGTTGTCCTTGCCGAGCGAGTCGGTCTCGAAGTCGAAGTCCATCGTGCCGGCGAGCGCGTAAGCGATGACCAGCGGCGGCGACGCCAGGTAGTTCATCTTGACGTCGGGGGAAATACGGCCTTCGAAGTTGCGGTTACCCGACAGCACCGCGGTGACGGTGAGGTCATTGTCGTTGACGGCCTTGCTGATCTCGTCAGGCAGCGGGCCGGTGTTGCCGATACAGGTGGTGCAGCCGTAACCGCCCAGGTAGAAGCCGAGCTTCTCCAGGTACGGCCACAGGCCAGCCTTCTCGTAGTAGTCAGTGACGACCTGTGAACCGGGAGCCATATTGGTCTTGACCCACGGCTTGGAACTCAGGCCTTTCTCCACGGCGTTACGAGCCAGTAGCGCGGCACCGATCATGACCGACGGGTTGGAAGTGTTGGTACACGACGTGATGCCGGCAACCGCGACGGCGCCGTGGTCAAGGATGAACTCGCCGCGCTCACCGGTGACTCGCACGGGCTTGCTCGGACGTCCTTCGGAGCCGTTAGCGGCCGACTGAACCTTGACGGCACCGTCGTCGGCGAAGGACAGCGCTACCGGATCCGATGCCGGGAACGACTCCTCGACGGCTTCGTCGAGCTGAGTATGAGCGGCCGGATGCTGCTCCTCGACGTAGTTGTGGATGTCTTTGCGGAACGCAACCTTGCTCTCCGACAACAGGATTCGGTCCTGCGGACGCTTCGGGCCGGCGATCGACGGAACGACGGTCGACAGGTCGAGTTCGAGGTACTCGGAGAAATGTGGCTCGTTCTCCGGGGCGTGCCACATGCCCTGCTCCTTGGCGTATGCCTCGACCAGCGCGAGCTGTTCGTCGTCGCGGCCGGTCAGGCGCAGGTAGTTGATGGTCTCGCCATCGATCGGGAAGATCGCACAGGTGGAACCGAATTCGGGGCTCATGTTGCCCAGCGTCGCGCGGTTGGCCAGCGGCACCTCGGCGACACCGTTGCCGTAGAACTCGACGAATTTGCCGACGACGCCGTGCTGGCGCAACATGTCGGTGACGGTGAGCACGACGTCGGTCGCGGTCACACCCGGATTGATCTCACCGGTTAGTTTGAAGCCGACGACGCGCGGGATCAGCATGGAGACCGGTTGGCCGAGCATGGCTGCCTCGGCCTCGATGCCACCGACACCCCAGCCCAGAACGCCAAGCCCGTTCTCCATGGTGGTGTGCGAGTCGGTGCCGACGCAGGTGTCGGGATATGCCTGTCCGTTGCGAACCATCACGGTCCGCGCCAAGTATTCGATGTTGACCTGGTGCACGATGCCGGTGCCCGGAGGCACGACCTTGAAGTCGTCGAATGCGCCCTGGCCCCAGCGGAGGAACTGGTAACGCTCCGCGTTGCGCTGGTACTCCAGCTCGACATTGCGCTCGAAGGCGTCGGCGGTACCGAAGACGTCGAGGATGACCGAGTGGTCGATGACCATTTCGGCGGGGGACAGCGGATTCACCTTGTTGGGATCGCCGCCGAGTGCGGTGACGGCCTCACGCATGGTGGCAAGGTCGACGACACAGGGGACGCCGGTGAAGTCCTGCATGATCACGCGAGCGGGGGTGAACTGGATCTCGATGCTCGGATCGGCACTCGGATCCCAGTTGGCGATCGCCTCGATATGTTCCTTGGTGATATTGGCGCCGTCTTCGGTGCGCAGCAGGTTCTCGGCCAAAACCTTCAGCGAATAGGGCAGTTTCTCGGTGCCGGGAACCGCGTTGAGGCGGAAGATCTCGTAGGAATTGTCGCCGACTTCAAGTGTGCCGCGGGCGCCAAATGAATCGTTACTCACGTGTATGCATCTCCTCTTGCCGACGGGCTGGGTGTCGGCGATTTTCTTCTACCGGTACGTGGCCGCAAGGGGCCGACGGGCTGAGTCGGCGGCCTTGATGGTGTTGCATCGAAGACAACTCTTGACGCGACGAGCTCCAGTCTAACAGTACGGGCGTACTGTTACCACCCGTGGGGGTGCGTGTCGCCGGTGGGCTCGCCGGGCGCCGGGAATTCTCTTCTCGGGCCCATTGTGTCGTAATGTGCAGCCATAAGTCTGCCAACAACCGGATCTTTCGTTGGCTGTTAACTTCCGTAACAGGTCATCCGCCGATAACTCGACGGAGTTGCTAGGAGAGGTGTTCTCGATGAGTCCTGAACCCATCGTTGTGGGGCGTGTGGGATCTACGGTGACTCATCTGGCCGAGCCAGAAGATCCGGCGGTGACCACGACGCCAACCGTGCCCGGCGAGGATCCTGCGGCTTCGACGTCGGGCAACAAGCCTGTCGAGGGCATTCCCTACGGCGCCAGCGTCCCGGCCAACGTGAATATCGAGAAGATTCGCAACGACCTGCTGACGACCGGCGTATCCGGCCCCGCTGACCAGGTGCCGCAGCTGAAAGAAGTTGTGGCGCATGCGAAGTCGAAGGGGCACGACATAAAGATCGTGGTGCTCACCGAAAAGCAACCAAAGTTCACCTACTACCGCGACGTCGCCATTGAACTGCAATCGAGCACGGGTGGCAATGTCTTGGTGCTGGGCCCTAATTCGGTTGGTAGTCAGGGCCCCGACTTCTCCCGGGTTGATCAGGAGGAGGCGGCGGCAAATAATCTGACGCTGACCAATCCTCCCCAGGCCGCCCGTCAGATGGTCGACTACCTCGATGGCCCCACCTTGGATTGGACCGCGATCACGCTCGTGCTGATGGCCGTGGTGTTTGTCGGCGCCGTGCTCGCGCGCATCTTCGGTCGTCGCCGCGCACGCGGGGGAGCAGGTGCGGAGACGACGCCCGATACGCCGAGCGATGGCTCGCCGGAGGCTGCCGAGCGTGCCTCCACGGAGACTTCTGTCGACGCCTCCTAGCGTCGTCTCCGCGGTGTCGATGCGCCAACACGCACCTGGCGCATCACTGTTGCAAATTTGAGACCTACCGCCGTCGCGGGCTTTCTCTGCTGTTCACAGCATTGTCGCAGGTAATCACCCTTATGTAATTCTGTTATGGGAGTTTCGGAATGGTCTGAGAGTGACGTACGGTTCTGTTGTCATCTATGGGACTCAAGCGTCGGCTGTGGCCGATGTGGCATAGGTGATTGGAACTGTGCGACGCAAGCAAGGGAGTTTCCGTGAAACGAGCCGACACCCGGGATATCGGCGAAGCAGCCTTCGTCATACCCGCGCGCCGCACGGCCCGCACGTCGTGGGGGCGACGTCTAACTACGATCGCCATGCTGTCCCTTGCCGTTGTCGTCGGTGCCGCGCAGGCCGACGCGGCACCGAAGAAGACCGATCACAACTCGGTCTCTGGGCTGGTCAATCAGATCGCACAGGTCAACCAGAATCTGGCCGACCTCGATCAGAATGTGGCGGTCCGGCAGGAGAACGTCAACCGCGCGCTCGTTGACTATCAAAATGCGATTGCCGCCCAGCGACTGGCGACCATCGCGTCGCGGGGTGCCAAGAAGTCGTTGACTTCGGCGGATGGGGCAGTGGCCGACGCGCAGCGCAAATTCAACACGCTCGCTCGCTCGATTTACCGCAAAGGCGGTAATCCCAGTTCGCTGTCGAGCTATGTCTCCGGCGACGATCCGCAAAAGGTGATGGATCGGGCGACCGTCGGCGATCGTCTCACCCAGCAACAGCAGGCGACTATCCAGAAGCTGCGGATCGCCCGTAATCAGAAGGCGAACCGCGTTGCGGCCGTGGAAGCGGCGCGCCGACAAGCTGTTTCGGCTACGCGCGGTGCGGCGACGAGAAAGTCTGATGCCCTAACGGCGATCTCGCAGGCTCGTCAGGCGGTCTCCGCCGAGCAGGCGCGGCGTAAGCAACTGGTTGCCAACCGCGACGTCGCGCAGCGTCGTCTCAACATTCTTAAGGGTGTGCGATCGACCAAGGTCGACGCACCGGTCATCGCGAAACTTCCGCCGGGCATTCCGGTCGCGGGTGGCAACGATGCCGCTCAGCTTGCCATCGAGGCGGCGGCCAAGTTGGCGCTCGACGTCGGGCAGAAACTCGTCGCGGCACTCGTTGGGCAGCAGCAGTTGCCCCACTCGAAACTGCTCGACGAGCTGGGTATCGGTGGTAGTGACTTGACGAGCACCGGACCGAACGGTTCGCTGTCGAAGCTTGGTTCCGGGTCGCTCGGCAGCCTCTTCGGCAGCTCCGGCGGCGGCGGTCAAGTGCAGCCGGGCCTACGTGGCCCGCAGGCTGTCGAAGTTGTTGTCAACCGTGCGCTGTCGCAGCTCAACCTGCCATACGCGTGGGGTGGTGGCGATGCGAACGGGCCGACGAAGGGTATCCGCGACGGTGGTGTCGCTGACAGCTACGGCGACTACAACAAGATCGGTTTCGACTGCTCGGGATTGATGATCTACGCGTTCGCCGGCATCGGCTACGACCTCCCGCATTACACCGGCTACCAGTACACGTCGGGCCCGCAGGTTCCGCTGGCGCAGATCCAGCGCGGCGACATGATCTTCTACGGGCCTAGCGCCAGCCAGCACGTCGCCCTGTATCTGGGTGACAACAAGATGGTCGAGGCGCCGGAGTCGGGCAGCGTCGTGAAGATCTCGCCGCTGCGCACAGACGGGGCCATGCCGAACGTAGTGAGGCTTTGGTAGTGCAGTCGAATGTAGTGAGGCTTTGGTAGTTGCAGTCGAATGTAGTGAGGCTTTGGTAGTCGTCTGCACCCTGTGAACCTCGTTTGAACACGCGACCGGTGCTCGCACCGACGGTTGCGCGCGGCTAGTGTGGACCCGATCGCGTATTTGTTCCACACGATAGAAAACATGACTTTCGACATCAGGGGAGTAAAGGTTTGACTTCATCGTCTCCGGCCGCGAGCACGAGCACGTCTGCGTCGGGCAGTTCTGCCACGCTCAGTGATGCTGACATCAAGCTTCTGGAGCGTGCGACCTACGAGGTCAAACGCGTTATTGTTGGTCAGGATCAGCTTGTTGAGCGCATCTTGGTCGGCCTGCTCGCACGGGGGCACATCCTGCTCGAAGGTGTCCCCGG
>NZ_BAEH01000106.1 GCF_000241305.1 Gordonia effusa NBRC 100432 | reverse complement strand
GGTAGGAATTCATCGTCGACGCCCATCAGCCACCCGACGTAGCGAGCCAGATGGCCGACCGCGCTGTACTCCGACGGTTTGTTGACCAGCCCGATGCCAAGACCGCCGACCATCGGTGCCACCAGTGCGCCGACGAGCGTCGCGGCCATATCGGTCTGGTTGATGGGCAGCCCCCACCGCTCGGAATCCCAATCGGGCAGGTCGACGACGTGTCGGCGCACCAGCGAGTGAATCAGCCGAACCCGCAGCGTCGAGCGGTATCCGGCGCCGAACAGTTCAAGGCCACCGTCGGCGATGACGTCGAGCGCCCACTGCGAAGTCTCGGCGAAACGCTTGTTGGAGCCCTTCTCAAGTGCCCCCGTGCGCAGCAAGGTCTGGTTGAAGCCGGAGAAACTGTAGCCACCCAGGAGCGCGACGTCGCGGGCGATAAACAGCCCGTCGGCTCCGCCGCTGTTCATAGTCTGCGCACCTAATCGCAACTTCGCCGGGTCCACCCAGCTCGGGGTGTCCTCGACGATTGCGAAGAACTCGCGAAGCGGCGCTGGGGCATTGGTGACACTGTCAATCCCGCGGGCGAGTGCCTGCTCGAATAACGGCCGGGTGCTCTTCATGCCGGCTTCGATCATCCAGCCGACCAGTTCGTCCATGAGTGGGTCACCCTCGGTAAGCGCTTCGCCGAGGCGACGGAATTGTGCGGCGTCGGGGCCGCGGATTCCGAGCAGTCGGCTAAATGTCGCGACTCCAGCCGGGATACGGCACGGGCCGGCGGGGTGACGCTGAGGAATCCGCGCGCTCATGAAAGGTGCCTCCCCTTATTTGGACAACGGCTGTTCTCCAAATATAACCACGGCTACAATCCTGGTCAATGGCGCGCAGCGGAGTGGTACGCGATTACGGCGGTGTCAGTGCGGACGATCGCCGCGAGGAACGTCGCCTGAAACTGATCGCGGTCGGTCGGCAAATGTGGGGGCGAGCAGGAATCGCGGACATCACGGTGCGCGGGATCTGCAAGGAGTCCGGACTGGTCTACCGCTATTTCTACGAGCATTTCGCCAACCGCGACGCATTCATCCGCGCTGTGGCAGATCAGGTTCGCGACGAGATGGTTGCCGCGTTGGTCGACGCGAGCAGCGCCGCGGGCGGGCCGGTCGATCAGCGACTGCGAGCCGCGCTCACCGGATATCTGACGACGCTCGATGCCGATCCGGCAATATTTCGCATTTTGACTAGCGACGTGTCGGGCATAGCCGGACTCGCCGATCGGCACCGCGAGACCCTTGACCTCATCGCCGACGTCATGGTTGCCCACGTCGCCGAACTGCCGGAGGCACCCGCGGCCGGGGATGCCGACACATACCGCATCGCGCGCTTCGTCGTCGGCGGCGTGAATCGACTTATCGAGGCCTGGCTCGCCGAACGGGATCTGATGCCATCGGAGCTAGCCGATGTCTGTGTCCGGCTATCGATGGCGGCGGCATCGGCGGGTTAGTCCAATCCGCAGATCCGCCACGTACCTTTGACGCGCTTGTAGGTACCCTCGGTCCGAACGCGTTTCTGAGCGTCGAGGCCGTCCGCGTGCCGCTGATATTCGATGACGACCTTGCCGGTCGCGTTGTATTCGAAAATCTTGACCTCGGTCAGCGAGACAACCGAACCTCTACCGCGCAGACGAAGGTCCCGACGAGATTCGCGGCGGAAATCCAGCGCGGTCGTCTTCGCGAGGTCGGTTTTGAGCGGGCCGCATGAAATCGACTTGAGGGTCGTCAGATCGCCGGTGTTGTAGGCACCGATCGCCGCACGAGTGACCGTCTTGAGCTGGCTCAACACGTCGTCCGCGTGGCTGACCGGCGCGACGGAGGTCGTACTCTGGCCTTCTGCGGCGCTGTTGCTCGCGCAACCGCTTAGGACAGCGGCGATGATCGCCATCATGACGATCGGCAATGAGGCGGTGAACGGCACGGCCCGACGAATAATCAACGAAATCCCCCGACAACTGGATGCATCAATATGAATGGGTGATTTATCAGATCACAGATCGTCGCGGGGATGCAAGATTGGCTTCCACGTCGTTCAACGCCTCGGCCAGCAGATGGAATGCCGCCGTCGTCGCCAATGCGCGTACCGTCGCCCGCCCGCCGGGAAATGTCACGGTGTGGGTTCGTGTCGGTTGCCCCGCTACGGCGATGCCGAAACACACCGTGCCGACGGGTTTGAGTTCGCTGCCACCGCCCGGTCCCGCGATGCCGGTGGTCGACACCGCGGTGTCGGTGTGCAGGACCGTGCGCGCGCCATCGGCCATCGCCCGGGCGACCTGTTCGCTGACAGCGCCGTGTTCATTGATGAGTTCGGTTGGTACCCCGAGGGTTTCGGTCTTCACTTCGTTCGCGTATGCGGCGATGCCGCCGAGGAAATACTCCGACGATCCGGCGCGGTCGGTAAGGCGCGCGGCGATGAGTCCGCCGGTGCACGACTCCGCCGTCGCAACCGACCGTCCCGACAACGCTGCCGCCAGCTGATCGTCGATAGTCGAGCCGTCGATAGAAAAGATCTGTGCCGCATGATGTTTCGTCAAGTACTCGGCTAGGGCGTCGTATGCGGGCTGCGCGGTTGCCGCGTAGCGGGTGACGATCTCGACCTCGCCGCCGCGCAAACAGGTGGTGATCTCCAACTGGTCGACATCATCGATCTGACCTTCTGCGCTGCGCAATGTCGCGGCGAGGTCGGGTTCGGAGAGGCGATAGGCGCGGATGGTCTGGGTCCGATAGACACCACGACCCGAAAGTGCTTGTGTGACAGCGTCTGTCGCGAGCCCGGCCGGCCACATGCCCTGCAATTCGGCTGGTGGGCCGGGAAGGATCAAGATCGCGGGTGTCGATTTCGCGGGTGCCGCCGGAATGGCGATGCCCGGCGCGGTACCCACCGGATCGATCGCCTGCGTGCCTTCGGGAACCATGGCCTGTTTCCGAATCCCCGCGGCCAATGCGGGCGAATCAATCCCCGAAGTACGCCGCCAGCGGGCGATGATGTCGGCGATATGTGCCTCGAGCGCTGTATCGAGGGCCAATGGTCGCTCGGCGAACGAGGCGACGGTGGCTACCGTGAGATCGTCGGCGGTAGGTCCGAGGCCACCGGTCGTGACGATGAGATCGACGCCCTCGGCAGCGAGAAATCTAAGTTGTGCGGTCAGATCGGCCGGACGATCACCGCAGATCGTGATGTGTGCGACGTCGACACCCAGATCGAGCAGTGATTTCGCCACCCACGGGCCGTTCCGGTCGGTGATGGTTCCAGTGAGAACTTCGGTACCGGTGACAACGATCCCTGCGCGTACATTCACGCCGCTAAGCCTACTGACCACCCATCGGCTCAACCGATTCACAGCCGAGTGCACTAAGGTGACCAGCCGTGCCGGATTCACAAACGACGCCGCAGGCGCAGGGAACGGGCCGGGGTAAGAATCCGGCGGCGTTAGTCGCCGTGGTCGCCGGATTGGTCGCAGTTCTCGCCGCAATTCTGACGCCTTTTCTCCCGGTCAACGAGCGAACCGCGACCATCGAGTGGCCCGCTGGACAGCAACTGTCCGAGCAGACCGCGTCGGTAACCGCGCCGCTGGTCGCGCAGACCGCACGCGATCTCGACGTCACAATCGGCTGCAAGGTTCTTGCCGGCGTCGATTCACGGCGCGACGCCGGATCGTCGATCACCGTGTTGTCCACGATGCCGTCGTCGGGTCTGAAAGCCCGCCAGTCCGCTCTGTTCGTGACTGACAACGGCACAACGGTCGATGTGGCATTCCGTGGCAAGGTTATCGCCAGTGCCCCGCGCGCGGACCTCGCACGTTGTAGCGAGTTGCATATTTGGTCGTCGTCGGCCGCTACCGGCGCTCATTTCGTGGGGCTGGGACCGGCGGTTAGCACCGAAGCGGAGAATCGTCCGCAGGTTGCCGGGATCTTCACCGACCTTCCAACGTCGGTGGTACAAGCCGCTACGCCGTCGCAATTGCGTGTCCACATCGACGTCGACAATCGCTTCGATTCCTCGCCGTCGCTGATCAAGTTGTTGGTGATGGTCGTCGGCGTGATCGCCGCGATCATTTCGCTGATCGCTGTCGGACGTTTGGATGTATTGCGCGGCTACCACCGCCGGGTCGGCAAGCTCGATCTTCGACGGCTGTTGTGGCCGCGCGCGGTCGACCTGGTCGTCACCGCCGTGCTGCTCGTGTGGTTCTGGATTGCCGCCGCGTCGCCCGACGACGGCTACATCCTCAACATGGGTCGCAACGCCGATGGCGCGGGCTATCTCGCGAATTACTACCGCTTCTTCGGTGTCCCCGAGGCGCCGTTCGACTGGTACTACAGCTTCCTCGAGCATTGGGCATCAATCTCGACGTCGGGTCTATGGATGCGGTTGCCCGCACTCGTCGCCGGACTACTGAGCTGGTTCATTCTCACCCGCGTATTGCTGCCGCGACTCGGTGGTGCGGTGCGCCGATCGCAGTGGGCGATGTTTACCGCCGCGGCTGTGTTTTGCGCCTTCTGGTTGCCGTTGTGCAGCGGTCTGCGCAGCGAGGGGATCATCGTCCTCGGTTCACTGCTCATCTGGTGGGGTGTCGAGCAGGCAATAGCGACCCGACGATTGTTGCCCGCAGCACTGGCCGCATTGTCGGCTGGACTCACCCTGGCGCTCGCGCCGCACGGAATCATCGCTGTCGCACTGCTTTTAGCTGGTTCGCGATTGATGTTGCGGGCGGTACGAATCCGGCGCCGCGAAGACGGCATCGCAGCATTGCTGATGCCCATCGCCGCGGCTGCGAGCGTGGTGATCATCGTGGTCTTTCGGGATCAAACGCTGGCTACGGTCGCCGAAACCTTGCGGGTGCGTTACACCGTCGGGCCGTCGCTCGTTTGGTACCAGGAACTTCTGCGCTACTACTTCCTGGTGGTTAGCACCGACGACGGTGCATTGGCGCGCCGCATTCCTGTTTTGTTGGTGATGGTATCGCTGGCCCTGTGTCTGGCGATTATGTTGCGTCGTAAGAAGATTCAGGGCGTTGATCCGGGTCCGGTCTGGCGAGTGGTCAGCGCGATTCTGTTGACGACGCTGTTGCTCTCCTTCACGCCGACCAAATGGACTATCCAGTTTGGAATCTATGCCGGTGTCGGAGCCGCACTCGCAGCGGTTGCAGCGGTGGCCGTCGCCGAATCTTCGCGCCGCTCGCCACGCAATTTCGCGGCATTCGTCGCCGCGCTCATGCTGGCGTGCGCAATCGCCACCGCAGGTAAGAACGCGTGGCCATGGGGCGTCAATCTCGGCATCTCGTGGTTTGACAAGGCCCCGTCGCTGGCTGGAATTCCTTTGTCCTCAGTGTTTTTGGGATTCACCGGCCTGGCGGTCGCCGCCGCGATGGTGCTGCATTTGCGCGCCGACGCCGTTGGCGCACCCGATCCAGACGCGCCGGTACCGGCCTGGCGGGTCGCTCTGGTGTCGTCTCCGCTCGTCCTGATCGCCGCCGCGATGGTGCTGGTGGAAGTTGCCCTCTTCGCGAAGGCCATTGCCGCTCGGACCGACACGTACACGACCTTCGCCGGCAACGTCGACACGGTGACCGGAAAGTCGTGCGGTATGGCCGATTACGTCCTGGTCGAGCGAGATGCGAACGTGGGCATGCTCAAACCGGTTGGCGGCAAAGATCTTTCAGCGGCGCTGGCCGGTGAGTCCAACGGATTCGATCCGAACGGCGTGGGCCCCGACCTGCTGTCCGAGGCGACGTCGCTCAGTCCGGGCACGATGAACACATCGGGGAACCTTGCCCGGCCATTTGTGGTGTCGGGCGGTAGTCCCGGCACCACCGGCGGCCAGGGACCGCGTGGAATCAACGGCAGCACAGCCGCTCTGCCGTTCGGGCTAAATCCCGCGACGACGCCGGTACTCGGAAGCTACGGTCATAACAATGCCGAAGCGACCCTGACGTCCGACTGGTATCAGTTGCCGGGGCGTAGCGCCGGACCGCTGATTGTCATCTCCGCCGCCGGGCCTATCTTCTCCGTCGACCGCGACGGGGCCACCACAACCGGCCGGTCACTGCAGATCGAGTTCGGCCGCGAGTCGGGTGGTCAGTTCACTCCGGTGGGTGCGCCGGCCATCCCGATCGACCCGGGGCCCGGGCAGCCCAACCGGCCGTGGCGCAACCTTCGGGTTCCCACCGCGAATATTCCGGCGGGCGCGACCGCGATGCGAATTGTGGCCCGCGACAACAGTTTAAGTCCGGACCAGTGGCTGGCGGTCACGCCGCCGCGGGTTCCCCGACTGCAGACACTGCAGGAGGTCGTCGGATCCACCGACCCCGTACTGGTCGACTTCGCGGTCGGCGCGCAGTTCCCATGTCAGCATCCGATGACGGCGAGCGATGGTGTGAATCAGATTCCGCGGTGGCGCATTCTGCCCGACCCGACGACGGCCAATGCCCAGTCGAAGACGTGGCAGGCGACGGTCAACGGCGGCATTCTGGCTACCTCGGAGGCGTTGACGCGGGCAAGTACGACCGCTACATATCTCTCCAACGACTGGTATCGGGAGTGGGGCAATCTGC
This sequence comes from Gordonia effusa NBRC 100432, assembly GCF_000241305.1. Lineage (GTDB taxonomy): Bacteria > Actinomycetota > Actinomycetes > Mycobacteriales > Mycobacteriaceae > Gordonia > Gordonia effusa. Next base: position 130,890 of record NZ_BAEH01000106.1, on the reverse strand, counting down.
AGCAGTTGACGCCGTTGGTTCCCGATGCGCCCGCGGCGACGGTGGGAACCGGTACCGCGTCGCGCTGGGGTTGGCAGCGAACCGGTGCGATCCGGGTGGTGCCCCAAGATGACTGACGGTGATATGCCCGCTGCGAAGGAAAGTGCCGCGAAAACCATGACAGCCCAGCCCGATTCCCGGCGTCGCCGGATCAAGCAGGTTCAGCTCGTGGCGATTGTCGTCGGGTCGATCGGCTTATTTCTCGCCATCCTGTCGCCATTCCTGCCGGTCAAATACAGCAATACGCAACTCAATTGGCCGCAGAGCGGCACGGTCGAGAATGTCGTCGCGCCCAACGTCGCGTACGCGCCGCTGAAGCTTGATCTGACCGTGCCGTGTGTATTGGCGTCGTCGTTGCCGAAAACCGGTGGCGTGCTGGTGTCGACGGTTCCGTCTGCCGGCGTCGAGGCCAGCAAGGTTGGCTTGTTTGTCCGCGCGACCGCGGACAGTCTTCAGGTGACCCAGCGAAACACCTTGCTGCTCAGCACCCCGCGCGCCGACGCACAGGCCAATCCCAACTGCCGCATCGTCGTTCATTCCGATACCACCGGGACGTCAGGGCGTATCGACGGTGTGTCGTCGTCGGGGGCGAACCCGCTGAACTTCACCATCGCTGATCCCGATTCCCGGCCGCAGATTATCGGCGTCTACACCGACCTCCCGAAATCGGTTTCCGCCGAGGGGCTTTCGTTCTCGTCAACGATCGACATGCGTTTCTCTACGTCGCCGACCGCGCTCAAGTCGTTGTTACTCGTACTGGGTGTGATTATGACGGTGGTGTCGATCGCGGCCCTCGGCATTCTCGATGCTCGTGACGGGCGGAAGCTGCGTCGATTGGTTCCGAAACGTTGGTGGCGGCCGAAGTTCGTCGACGTCACCGTCGTCGGCATTCTGGGCGTGTGGTTGTTCATCGGCGGTAATACCGCGGATGACGGTTATCAGGTGACCGTTGGCCGAGTTGCCGGTGATGCGGGCTATCTCGTCAATTACTACCGTTACTTCGGAGCGCCGCAAGATCCGTTCGGCTGGCACTATCGCTATCTGTCGCTGTGGATGGAAGTCAGCACCGCCACGCCGTGGCTACGCCTGCTGCCCTTCATGTTTGCTGTCGCCGGCTGGTTCCTGATCAGTCGCGCCGCCGTACCGCGGCTCGGCGCCGCGTTGCGCTCCTCGTCGGTGGTGATGTGGGCCGCGGCGCTGGCCTTCCTCGCGGTGTGGCTGCCATTCAACAACGGCCTGCGCATCGAACCGTTCCTGACTGTGGGCACCTTGCTCACCTGGGTGTTGGTCGAGCGCGCGATCGCGAGTGGTCGATTCCTGCCTCTCGCACTCGCAATTATTTGTGCCGCAGGAACTTTGACCGTGCACCCGGCCGGTGCGATCGCGATCTTGCCGCTGATCACCGGGCTGCGACCGCTGATGCGACATCTACTGATCCGTCGTCGTCGAGACGGGCTGGCCGCGTTGCTGATGCCGATCCTGGCGTCGGGCACTGTAGTCCTGTTCGCCATCTTCGCCGATCAGACCCTCGCAACCATCCTGGAAGGCATCAAGGTCCAGGGGATCGTCGGGCCGACCAATAAGTGGTGGAACGAGGGGATGCGCTACTACATCCTGCTCAATCCGACGCCGGACGGCTCGATCGCACGACGCGTCGGTGTGTTTGTGACATTCCTGTCGTCGCTGATCGTTGTTCTCATCCTGCTGCAACGCCGCCGCGTTGCCGGTGTCGTGGCCGCGCCCCTGTGGCGATTAGTCGGTGTGATGGCAGGCGCCGTTGTGGTCCTCGCCTTTGTGCCGACCAAAGCCACTCACCAGATGGGTGCGTTCGCCTGCCTCACCGGCGTATTGGCCGCTGCGGCAACGGCGTTCATCCGCCCCGAGGTGATGGTTCGGCGATGCAATCGCACATTTATCGCCGCCGCGTGCGCCTACGCTCTCGCTATCGCCTTCGCTGGGCGGAATCAGTGGTGGTACGTCGGTAGTTACGGGATCCCGTGGGCCGACGACACTCCCGCGATTAAGGGCATCCCGCTCTACGCCGGCATTCTCGTCATCGCGCTTCTGTTGACCGCCCTTGGCGCGTGGCAATACTTCCGCGACGACCGGTCGGCAGATGCCGAGAATTCGGGACAGCCGATCGCGGCCGAGTTGACCTGGTGGCAGCGACTGCCAACCAAGTCGATCGCGATCGTCTGCGCCGCTGCGTTGGCGTTCACCTTCGTATCGTTTGCGAAATCTATCTACACACAACGTGATTCGTGGTCATGGGCCAACTCCAACGTCGATGCGATGCGCGGCAAGAACTGTGCGCTCGCCGACGCGGTGCTGGTGGAGAAGGACGCGAACGCCGGTGTGCTGACGGCCGCACGTGTGGCAGGCCAGAATCCGACCTCCGCCGAACAGGCGCTACTTGGTTCCGGCGCAACAGGTTTCGAGCCCAACGCGTTGTCGCCGACGCTCGACACCGACGACTCGGACGAAGAATCCAGCGACAACAGCGCGCTGGTCGATCCGACGGCGACGGGAACCGACCAGACCGCCGATACTCCCGGCCGGGAGGTGGCAAAGCCGACGATTAAGCGTCCCTTCGGATTATCGGCTGACGTCGCGCCTGTCGTCGGGTCGTTCGGAGTGGGGAACGGGCAGAGTCGACTGACGTCGGACTGGTATCAACTGCCCGCAGCCTCGCCCGATGCTCCGCTGATCACGCTGGCGGCAGCCGGTGACGTCGAATATGTCGACGAGTTGGCGGTCACCCATGCCGGTCAGAAGGTTCGCTTGCAATTCGGTCGGGTGGAGCCCGATGGTCGGGTCACACCGGTGGGAATGGTTACCCCCTTGGGGATCAACCACACCGCACCCAAGTGGCAGAACCTGCGATTCCCGCGTGCGGACGCGCCACCGCGCGCCACCGTCATGCGCGTCGTCGCCGAGGACACCGCAACGGACTACGACAAATGGGTGGCGCTGACACCGCCACGGGTCTCGAAGATGGTGACCCTCAATTCGCTTGTGGGAGATATTGATCCGGTCTTACTCGACTGGGAAGTCGCGCTGGCATTCCCATGCCAGCGGCCAGCTGCGATCGTCAACGGCGTGTGGGAGGTTCCCAAATGGCGGATCGAACCCGATGCCGAGGGTGAACGGGTCAACTCGCAACGCTGGATGGCCGGCGACTACGGTGGCCCGCTCGGCGTCGTAGAGAATTCTCTGCGGCCCACGGTACTTCCGTCGTATCTCCGCAACGATTGGGCGAAGGACTGGGGCAATCTGGTCCAACTGGTTCCCCTTGTGCCGCAGACGGTTGCGCAGCTTGACGTGACTGATGAGGCGCGGTCGGGTTGGTGGACACCAGGACCGATGCGGGCCGTGACCAACTGATTAGTTGCCGGATGATCCCGTATTGCAAACCCTGAATGCGCACTGTTAAAGTGCTCGTACAGTTCGCGATCATGCAACCCGCGTGGTCCAGGGGAGAGGGATGGCAATGATGAAACGGTTAATGGTCGCGTTCGCGGCATTGATGATGATGACTGGATTGGCAACCGCGGGTGCGTCTTCCGCGCAAGCGGCGCAGGTATATGAAACTGAGTACTACACCGTAATTTCGTTCAGTCACGCCGAGACGGTGCAGATTTCGCGGTCTGGCATTTCCACTCTTGCCGACAATCCAGCGGTTCGGCAGCATCGCTACATTGGTCCCGACCCTGAGTCGCGTGATGCGAAGCTCTACTACATTCCAGGTAAAGGCCTTGTTCGTTTCACGTCCGCCCAACGTGTCGTGAACGAGGCTGCGGCGAAGCCGAACGGTCGTCTGATCGTGACTATCAACAAGAAGTCAAGGCGTCCGTTCACCATTTGGACTCAGTGGTAGACACTGACTTGGGAAAATCGTCCGAATAAGTGGTCGGCGGGGGCAATATGCCCCCGCCGGGTCACTATTCGGACGATTTTCGCGGTGGCAGGGGGTCTCGGCGGAAGTTCGCGGTCAGATCGCCGATGATTCTGTCCCACAACGGTTCTGGCAGGTCGTGGCCCATGCCGTCGACCAACGTGAACTGTGCATCGTCAATCGCGTCGGCTATCGACCGGGCGCCCGACGGCCGCATGAGTTTGTCCTGCGCGCCGTGTAAAACCAAGGTGGGGGCCGTGATTCGGTTGTCGAATGGCGTGAGACTACCGGTGCCCATGATCGCCGCGAACTGCCGCGCGAAGCCGATCGGGTAGTAGCTGCGGTCGTAATACTCAGTGGCATGAGCCAGTGCTACTTCGGGTGCCGGCCGATGCACGGGGCTGCCGATGATGTCGCCGACGCTAACGGTATTCGCGATGATTTCCTCGCGGCTTGAGCCCCTAGGTGGCGGCTTAAGTAGTGCGACAAGCTGTTTCGGTCCCGGAGGTGCGAGGAAACCCTTGTTGCTGCTGGACATGATGACGGTGAGCGTGCGGGTCCGATCGGGGTGCTCGGCGGCGAAGACCTGGGCGATCATGCCGCCCATCGAGGCCCCAACGATATGCGCACTGGTCACGCCAAGATGGTCGAGTACGCCAGCGGCATCGTCGGCCATGTCGATCAGCGTGTAGGCCGTGTTCGCGGTGGGCCGTCCGAGGTAGTAGCGCGTCATATTTCCGACCATGGATCCGCCGCCGGCGCGCACACCGTCGAGCTTCGACGACAGGCCGCTGTCGCGATTGTCGAACCGGATCACGCGGTAGCCCTGATCGGCGAGTTGCTGACAGAACTCGCTGCGCCAGAACACCATCTGTGCCCCGATACCCATAATGAGAAGCACGGCGGGGTCGTCGACGTCACCGAATTCGTCGTAACAGATCTTCAGGTCGCCGACGGTCGCGAAGTTGGCTGGGCTGGTCATTCGCCCATCTTGTCATGTGCGCGCTCGTCATCTGCGGGTGTGGGTCGTCCATACCGCGATATCGTGATTTCGGCGTGCGCAAGACGGCGTAGTCCGGTCAGGATCGGTTCGTAGAGAATGGTTCCCGCGGCCATCGTCGTCAGACCTTTGCTGAGGTTGGTCATCTGGTTAGAGGAGATGTCCGCGCGATCGATGTCGACGGTCGCGACATCCATCGCAGCGCGCGCGTATGTGCGCAAAGCGTCGTCGGATATTGGCACGCCGAGATCGTCCAACGCGATGACAACTTCCTCCAGCCGTGCGAGATACGGATCGTGGGACAGTGGCGCCCAGCCCAGTTCGACGAGCACCTTGCGCACTCGCCCATCGCTCTCGGTTGGCGCGCGACCGGCCAGTGCGAAATAGGCGGCACCGAGAACTTCGGTCGGAGAACGGTCTTCACCGCCCAGCACCTCCAGCACCTGTTGTACCTGCGCCAAGCTGAGCCCGCCGACGTCGATCAGCGCGCGGATCAGCCGCAATCGTTGGACATGGTCGGCGTCGTAGGTGGCGCGCGTCGCGCTGGTGCGTTCGCCGGGCGGCAGTAGTCCGGTGCGGAGATAGAACTTGACGGTGGCCACGGTGTGTCCGGTGGTTGCGGCCAACTCGGATATTTGCACTGGATCTCCAATCTGCTTGACATTGGATACTACCGCTATCCATTATTGGAGAGTCGTACTATCCAATCAGCCCTCCCGGAGGCAATCATGGGCAATGTACCGACCACGACACATAAGTCCGATGACCCGATGGTTCTGTTTCTCATCGGATTCCGCATCAACAATCCACTTCGAGTCAAACAGTGGGTCCCGGTATTCACGGCCATGCCGAGAATGCTGCGGGAACTTGAACAGGACCCGGCTAGCGGGCTGTTGAACTACCAGCTCGCGCTACAGCCGCGCGGCGCGATGGTTGTCCAGTACTGGCGCAGCGTCGACGAGCTCTATCAGTACGCACGCGACGCCGATCATCGACATTGGCCCGCGTGGAAAGCCTTCTACGCCAGGGCAAAAGCCGCCCCCGAGGCGGTAGGGATCTGGCACGAAACCTACGACGTTCCGGCCGGAAATGCTGAATCTATCTATGGCGCAATGCCGGTCACCGGTTTGGCCGCCGCGACGACGTCGGAGCCCATTACCGTGGCGACCCGCTCGGCCCGGCAGCGGATGCTACGTCGGGTATCGCGCGGGTGAGCTGTGCCTGCCAGTCCCGGTGCCAACGGTCTGGGAAGCATTGTCGCAGAAGGTCCAGCATGATCGGAACCGCGGTCGACGCGCCCGGTGATGCGCCGAGCAGGCCCGCGATAGTGCCGTCGGCGCCGACGACCAACTCGGTACCGGTATGCAGCACACCGGGATTGCGGCCGACCCGTCGGATCAACTGTGCTCGCTGACCTGCTCCGATCAGTTCCCACTGGTCGGGGTTCGCGGTGGGGTAATACGCGCGGAGCTGTGCGAATCGTCGTGTTCGCGAGGAAAGCAGTTGCCCTAGAAGGTATTTCACCAACCGCCAGTTTCCAGCTATCGCGCATGCCAGGCCGACGGCGTTATGCCAACGGACCGTTGCGAAGAAGTCGGTCAGCTTGCCGCCACGGAGGAGACGGGTACTGAAGGTCGCATACGGACCGAACATCAGTGCCAGTTCGCCGCCGACGAACCGTTTATCCAAGTGCGGCACCGACATCGGCGGCGCCCCGGTCGGTGCTTGACCGTAGACTTTCGCGTCGTGCCGGCCGACGACCTCAGGATCGGTGCAGCGGAGGAATGCGGCGCCCACCGGCAGGACCCCGTATCCGCGCACCTCGGCGACGTTGGCCTTCTGTAGGAGTCGTAGAGCCTGACCGCCGGCGCCGACGAAGACAAACCGCGCGTCAAGTTCAAAACCCTTATCTCCGTGCCGATTTCGTCCGTAGATAACCCAACCTCCCGAGCTTCGTCGCAGCTTGGTCACCTCGGCGCTGGTGCGCACTTCGCCGCCGTTCTCGGTGATGATCGATGCGAGGGAGTGGGTGAGCGACCCGAAGTCGACGTCGGTGCCACCGGCGACTCGCGTTGCGGCGATGGGCCCGTCGGTGCGCCCCTGGATCGACAGCGGAGCCCAGGACCGAATGGTATCGGGGTCTTCGCTGTATTCCATCTCATCGAAAAGTGTTGATGCCGAGAGAGTTTCGTGGCGCTGCCGAAGGTAGGAGACATCTTCTGGGGTGAATACCAGATTCATATGCGGCGTCGAACGGACGAATGTTTCGAGGTCGACGAGCCCGCGGTCGGCGAGCGATGACCACCACTGGCGGGTGATCCGGTATTGCCGCGCGACGTCGAGTGCCTTCTCGCCGTCGGCGGGGTCGGGCATGTAATTGAGTTCGCAGAATCCTGAATGGCCGGTGCCCGCGTTGTTCCACGATCCAGAACTCTCCTGGGCGAGCCGGTCGGCGCGTTCGAGCAGCACAATGCGTAGATCGGGAGCGAGCGTGCTCAGCATCGCTCCCAGCGTCGTTGACATGATGCCACCCCCGATCAAGACGACGTCGTAGGTGGCCGAAGCGGATCGAGTAGTCATTGTGTGGCCTTCCTGGATGCGTGTGGCACCATCCTGCGCCGACAATAATCAATCTGTCCAATGTATGTTTCGATGGTTATCATCCAAATATGGATGAAATGCTGGCCATGCATACTCGTGAGCTGATGCCGTCGTTGGCGGCATTCGAAGTGGTCGCGACAACTGGGCATGTCACTCGTGGGGCAGCGCTGTTGGATCTTCCGCAGTCATCGATCAGTCGCAGACTGCATGCCCTGGAGAAGACGCTCGGAGTGACTCTGTTCGTTCCGGCGGGTCGTCGACTGGTGCTGACCGCGGCGGGTCGTGAACTGCTCGCCAGTATTCGCGGTCCCCTTCGAGCTATCGATCATGCATTGAGCGCGGCGGTCGACGACGCCGACCCCGACGCTGGCCTGGTTCGGTTTGGATTTCCACTTAGCTTGGGACCCAACCTGATTCCGAAGATGCTTGCCGAATTCCACGACATCGCGCCGAGAATTCGTCTGGTGCTGCGGCAGGCACACGGCGCCGAACTGGTGCGCTGCTTGCGCGAAGGTGAACTCGACCTGGCCATCGTGATTCCGACGCCAACTGGATTACCGACAGCGCCGTTGGGAACCCAGCGACTAAGCGTGCACGTTCCTCGCGATCATCGGTTGGCGCGACGGAAACGGATACGGCTCACCGACCTTGCCGACGAGGACTTCATCGCTAATCCGTCGACTTATCACCTGCGTCAAGAGACGTTACGGTGGTGTGCCGCAGCGGGATTCGAGCCGAGAGTGACCGTCGAGGTCGCGGATTTCGAGACGATGCGATCGATGGTCGCTCGGGGACTCGGCATCGCGATCATGCCCCAGTCGATCGACGCCGATGCAGCAGACGACGTTGTGGCACTGGAACTGACCGGCGGCGACTTCACCCGAAGTGTCGGGCTGGCGATGTCGTCGTCGACGGTGTCGGCTGCGGCGCTGCGTTTGCAAGCGCATGTGCGGAACAGATTCCCGGAGATCGCCAGCGCAGAATGAGCGCTGACTAATTGCCGGGGAGTGAGACGATGGCATCAGCCATCTCCGCCGGCGTCTCGCGTTTGCCGAGGTGCAGCCACGCGAACAACACATTGAAGTATCCGCCTGCGGTGAATGCCAACGCGTATTCCAGATGTACGGCGTCATCGAATCTCGGGGTCTGAGTGCGAATGAAGATCGCACCGATGTGCTCGTTGAACTTCCGCAGGAGCAAACTGCTCAAACCGCTCGATGTGAGCAGTTCGAGGAAGTCGGCGTGATCGGTCCAAAATTCGAAGAAGCGCAGCGCGACGTCTCGAGACTTGGTCAAGTCCGCTTTTCGCATACGGTGGACGTAGTCGTCGACAAGCCTGCGGCAATATGCGTCGATCAGTTCATCTTTGGTGGCGAAGTTTCGATAGAAGGTGCGACGAGACAACTCTGCGCGGGTAGCGATATCGGTGATGGTGATATCGCTATACGACTTTTCGCGCATGAGCGCGAAGAGCGCGTTGATCAACCACTCCTGTGAGCGTGCCGCAATGGGATTGATGCCGCTGAGATCGGCCGAATCAGTCATCGTGTCTCACATTCCGGGCAAGTGTGTCACTTGCCGTCATTTCATTGACTTGCCTACGTCTTCTGATCACACTTTCAACTGTCACAGCTGTGACAGTCAAGTGACGAGGAGATGAGATGCTGACCGGACTGGTTCGGACGATCTGCTGGATCTATGGACTGGTCACGGGTGCGGGCTACTCACGATCGATCGAGGGTAATGCCGGGACGATGGGCCTTTCCGAAAAACTCTGGTGGGCGCATAAATTCTTCCTCGGCGCGGTTGAAAACGCCGAACGCGGCAGCGGAATCGAAGACTATTTCGCCGCTCAGGATATGCGCTATTCGCTGCCAGGTGATTTCGTCGAAGAATGTTCCGCTCGGATCGCTTCGGCCGGCGACATCCTCACTTCCGAACACATTCGACCGGAAACCACAGCGCACCTGTGGGACGACGTTGACGAGTTCCTTCGTGCCGCCGACATCGCGATAGCCAATTTGGAAACCCCGGTAGCGCCGTCACGAGCAGTAGGCGCCCCGCCATCGAGCATCTTGTCCGCACCTCCGCTCAACAGCTCGCCGGAGACATTGCGGATTGTGATCGGCGCGGGCTTCGGGTTCTTCTCCACGGCCAATAATCATGCTCTCGACCAGGGGGTGGTCGGAGTACGAGAAACGCTCGACGTACTCGACGAACACGACTGCGGACATGTCGGGACAGCGCGCACCAAAGCCGAGCGGGACGATATTCCGGTACTCGATGTCGGCGGGATCCGCGTCGCATTCCTCTCCTACACCTTCTCAGTTAATGGACGCGACATACCGCCCGGACAGGACTATTTGGTCAACTATCTTCGGCTGAATCTGCCCGACGCCGATTTGTCGATGGTGCGACATCACGTAGATATCGCCCACCACCGAAACGCTGACGCGATCGTCGCTTGTGTCCATTGGAGTCTGGAATTCGAGTCGTTCCCCGTCCAGACGGTGATCGATAATGGGCATCGACTCGTCGAGCTCGGCATCGACGTGATCCTGGGTAATCATCCACACGTGATTCAACCGATGGAGCGCTATCGCTTCACAGATCCGCGTACCGGTTTCAGCAAGGATTCGCTTATCGTCTACGCGCACGGCGATCTGATGTCGTATGTTGGGGCGGTGCCAAACAGCATGTTGGGCAACATCATCCGCTTCACCTTGGCGAAGGGTCACCACGGTGGCGTGCCGGTGACCCGAATCAAAGACGTCTCGTGGAAGCCGATCTATCGCCGCGCGAGGTTCGATCGCAAGGGCAACTGCACCGACTTTCGGATACACGATCTACTCGCCATGTCCGCGCACGAGACAGCGAACGAAGCATCCGAGCGCGCGGAGATCGGCCGACTGGTGAACTTGGCGATCAGGGTATTGCCGAGCCACCCATGACCAATCACGACCGGCGACTCGGCGAACTCGGTGTGCTCTTGCTCGACGCCGGAATGTCGGTTACCGACGTCCGGGACAACCTGGTAGCGGTCCGCAACACGCACCCAGCCGAAAAGGACATCGAATTCGCGGTATTGCCGATCGCCGTGTGGGTCACCGACCGCGACACCGGACACACGACATTCGTTCAGTCCGCCGGGAAGGAACTGTCGTTTCGACAGGCGGCACACGCCAGTCGGCTCGTTCAGCAGACCGTTGCGGCCGACGTCGCGCTCGCTCAGGTGCCCGAACGAATCGCGGCCATCCGGCGCATGCCCCGGACGCGGCCGGTGGCTTCATGGGTGATGGGGAGCGCCCTCGTCGCCGGTGGCCTGGCCGTCGTGTTCCGCTGTCCGTGGTGGTCGATCGTCGTCGCGTTCATCGTCGGCGGACTGGTTGGCCTCACGACATCAATACTCGGCCGGACCCGCAACGGCGACGCCGTGGCACCATTTGTCGCGGCCTTCGGCGCGACAGCGCTGGTCGGTGCGACGGCGTCGATCTTCGACTTCGATTCGGTGCCGCTCTACGGAGTCTGCGCGCCGATCGCCATTCTGGTGCCGGGCGCGTTGATCACCAACGCGCTACTCGAACTCACCGCCGCCGACATCGTCACCGGGGCGTCCCGGCTGATGTACGGATTGATGATGCTCGGGTTCATGAGCGTTGGCATCCTGGCGGGCGGGGCGGTGACCGGACTGCATATCGACCACGATTCCGCGATGCTCGTCGGCGAGATACCCGGCCTCGCGGGTAATGGCGGATGGCAGGGGCTGCCGCCGTTCCCGCTGTCGTGGATCGGCGTCGTGGCACTCGCGGTCGGCGTGGGCCTGGCGTTCGGTGCGGGGACGCGATTGATCGTGCTCAGCGTGGTGATGATGACGCTCACCTTCAGCGTTGTTTCTGCCGTGACCGTGCTGGTCGGCAACGTCGTAGCTACCGGATTCGCTGCGGCGGTTCTTTTTGTCGCCGCCCGAATTCTGGAACGAATGACAGTCGCGGTACCAGCAACCGTCTCCTTCCAGCCGGCCTTCCTGCTCATGGTTCCCGGGACCGTCGGCCTAGTCGCGCTCGCGTCGATGGACGCCGGCTCGGTCGGCATGATCTTCCAAACTTTCGTCAGTCTGTGCCTCGGCACAAAGATCGGCGCCCTGATCGCCGAGACCCTATTCGTCGTCAAACATCCGTCAGCGGACCACATGTGAACCAGGAGAACCTGATGTCAACGCCATACGCGCTCACCCACACCACCGTCGTCACCGGCGACGCGACCGGCACCGTCTTGCCCGATCAAACGATCGTCGTGGGACCCGACGGCGCCATCTCGGCGATTGGTCCGGCCGCGACAACCGATGTCCTAGCCGGACATCGAACGATCGACGCCACCGGCACGTTCACCGCACCCGGCCTCATCAACGCACACGCGCACCTATTCTCCGACGGCAAGCCGCTTCCGGCGATACTGACCAGTGAGCACTCGGAGACCGCGGTCGCCGCCTTCTTCCATAGCCCCATCGGGCGAATGTTTGTCAAACGTCGTGCGACGAAAAACGTTCTGACACAACTGCGTTCGGGTGTTACGACCATCCGCAGTCTTGGCGATGCCGGGTATGAGGTGGTCGCGGTCCGCAACGAGATCGGTGCGGGCAAGTATCCCGGTCCACGCATTCTGGCGTCGGGACCATTGCTCGCGGTGAGCGGCGGACACGGCACCCCGACCATCGCGCTCGTCAGCGACAACCCCTGGGACGCCCGTAAGAATGTGCGCGTCAACCTGCGCAACGGCGTCGATGCCATCAAAATCGCCGCGACCGGCGGCGTAACCGATGCCCGCGCGATCGGCGAGGCCGGCCGGCCGCAGATGACCGAAGAGGAGATGACGGCGATCTGCGAGGAGGCGCATAAGGCCGGCATCGTGGTCGCCGCTCATGCGGAGAGTCTCGACGGGGTGCGGTCCGCCCTTCGCGCCGGCGTCGACACCATCGAACACGGTAGTGAAATGGACAACGAGATCATCGATTTGTTCCACGACAACCCTCGCTCGCTACATGGCCGGTCTGCGCTTATCCCGACGTTGATGGCCGCGCTGCCATTGGTGAAACTCAGCGAGTCCGAGACGGGTGCCGATCGGATCGTCCGCGCCAACGCGGAGATCGTGCTCGATCGAATCATCGCCGCCATTCACGGCGCACACGAGAACGGCATCGCGATGGGAATGGGCACCGATTCGGCGCTGACCTATGTCACGCACTACAACACCTGGCGCGAACTCGACTACGTGGTTCGCTACGGCGGGCTCAGCCACGCCGAGGCATTCCACGCCGCTACCGGTGCCAATGCGGCAATCCTCGGAATCGACGGTGAGACAGGATCATTGGCGGTCGGGAAGTCCGCCGATCTGGTGGTTCTCGACGCCGATCCGCTCGCCGATTTCCGGGCGTTCGTCGGCCCGCGTTTCGTCGCGATTCGTGGACACCTCCTCGAACGGCCCGACGTCGAGCGATTCGACGACCTGGACGCCAAACTCGATTCGTTCTGACGCTATTTCGTCGCGCTGCCCGGCTTGGCGTAGGTGTCGACGTAGACCTGTCCGGTCTTCGCGCGGATCTGCGACATCAACGTGTCGGTGGCCTCGCGGATCTCGGCCTCGTTGTCGGCGTGGATATGGCTCAAGTCCAGCGGCGGCAAGATGTCGACCGCGACACGACTCTTCCAGAAGTTGGTGCGGGTCCGGTTGTCGGTGCCGGTGAGCGCGATCGGGATGATCGGGGTGCCCGTCGCGACCGCGACGCGCACAACGCCCGTCTTACCCCGATACATTCGCCCGTCGGGTGACCGCGTGCCTTCGGGGTGAATACCCCACGCGCCGCCGTCGTCGACGATGCCCGTTGCGGCGTCGATGGCCGGGGTCGACTTGGCGCCGCCTGCGCGATCGACCGGAATCTGGCCCATCCCCGAGAAGAACACCTTCTTAAATTTGCCGCGCAGTCCGGGCTGGGTGAAATAGTCCGCCTTGGCCAGGAACATCACCGGACGTCGGGCGGCGAGGACCACGAAGAACGAATCGGAGATGGCCAGATGGTTTGCCGCCAGGATGACCGGACCGGTCTTCGGAATGTTGTGTTGCCCAGTGAATTTCGGCCGTCCCCAGACGAACAGGAACGGACCGATGAGGATATGCCGGGCCACTCGATATCGAAAGGCTTGACGCAGACTCTGTATCGACATGATCGATGTTTACCACTATGGAGTCGGCCATGTGATCGGCTTACGGACACTGCGCGGCGCAACTAGGCTGACAACGTGGAGATTCCGACGTACAAACTACGCAATGGTGTTTCCCTGCCGCTCGTTGGCCTGGGCACATTCGGCATGCTCGGGCAGCCCTGTGTCGGCGCGGTCGAAACCGCGGTACGCAATGGCTATCGATTGCTCGACACCGCCTCGCACTACGGCAATGAACGCAGCGTCGGCATTGGTGTCGTCGAATCGGGTGTGGACCGCGATCGCGTTCTTATCCAGACGAAGGTCGCCGGCGGCGATCACGGATACGACGAGACGATCAACGCGGCCAAGGAAAGTGCCCGACGCCTGCAAGTCGCCCAGATCGATGTATATCTGATCCACTGGCCGTGCCCGAGTTTGGGCAAAACGGTGGAAACCTGGCAGGCGTTGACAACGCTCGCCGACGAAGGTTTCGTCCGGGTGCCCGGAGTGTCGAATTTCAAACAGGCTCAGCTGCAAGCACTTTACGACGCAACCGGCGTGTGGCCGCAGATCAATCAGATCCAATGTTCCCCATCGCTGGCGAGAACCGAGTTGCGTGCGTTCATGGCCGAACACGGCATCTTTGCCCAGGCGTGGCACCCGACCGGACGGAAAGAAGGGTTACTCAACGACCCGTCAGTCCTTGCCCTCGCCCGCAAACATGGCAAATCTCCGACCCAAATCGCGTTGCGCTGGGCTGTGCAGCAGGGAATCGGTGTGGTGCCCAAGTCGTCGCATCGGGGACGTCAGGACGAGAATGCCGACATTTTCGATTTCACCCTCGACGACGCCGACCTGCAGACATTGACTGGACTCGACCGGGGCGAGGCCGCGGCGCGAGATTCGGACGTCGTCGAGGAGTTCTGAGGCGTCGGTAACCCGCACCGCTAGAGTGTCTGGGGTGTCCGCTCATGACCCCAACGTCCCTAACGAACACCCGCATATCCCGGCCCCGGTGGAATTGCCGCTCGAGGTCGAGGAGATGCGCGACGACGTCGACCTCAAAACAGCGATAATTCGGTTCATCATTACCGGTGCTGGGTCGGCGGTGCTGGATCTGGGACTCACTCAGCTCTTGCAGTACGGCTTCGGAGCAGACAATTGGCTAGCCAAGGCATGTGGGTTCATCTTGGGGACCACAGTTGCCTACCTGATCAATCGTCGCTGGACGTTCAAAGCTGAACCGAGCACAGCACGTTTCATTGCCGTCGTCGTGCTCTACCTGGTGACGTTCGTCGTCAATGTCGGCGTCTATACCTGGCTGCTGCATGTTTTCGGCGACTCGCAGATTTTCAGTGTGGTTGCCTTTGTCATCGCCCAGGGAATCGCCACCGTCATCAACTTCGTCGTGCAGCGCGCGGTGATTTTCAAGTTGTAGCGCCGAAATATGTCCCGACGCTTACGCAGATGTCTATATGCCGTCTGCCTCAGCGAGGGGACATATCTCAGCCGTTGACCTTCGCGATCACATTCTCCGCGTACCAGTTGAGGTGATCGATCTTCTTCTGCAGCGGCTCGGTGTCTTTGCCCATGATGTAGGGCAGCCGGAATCCGACGATGACGTCGGTAATTCCCTTGTCTTCCAGGCGTTTACAGCCGTCGATGGTGTACGCGTCGAGGGAGATGACATGAATCTCGAAGGGGTCGTCGAGTTTCCCCTCGGCCTTGCGGATGTCGTTGATCTTGTCGAGCAACATGTCGAGTTCTTCGGCTTCGCCGCCGCCGTGCATCCATCCGTCACCGCGAACCACCGCACGACGGAGCGCTGCGTCGGCATGACCACCGACCAGCATCGGGATGGGTTCGGTCGGAGCGGGGGACATTTTGATCTTGGGGATGTCGTAGAACTCGCCGTGGAACTCGAAATACTCGCCGGTCGACAGACCACGGATGATGTCCATGCACTCATCCATTCGCTTGCCGCGACGTTTGAAGTCGACGCCCATGAAGTCGTAGTCCTCGGGCCACGGACTGGTGCCAACGCCCATCGCGAACCGGTTGTTGGTCAAAGTCGCGATCGACATCGCCTGTTTGGCCACCAGCGCGGGCGGGCGAACCGGCAGTTTCACGACGAACGGGGTGAACCTGATCGTCTCGGTGACCGCGCCCAATGCCGCTCCGGCGATGAAGGTTTCGATGAAGTCTTTGCCGTCGAGGAATTCACGATTGCCGTCGGGGGTGTAGGGGTAGGTGGCATCGGATTGTTCGGGGTAGGCGAGTGAATCGGGGATGGTGAAGCCGTCGAACCCAGCCTTCTCGGCCGCCTGGGCGAGCGGCGCGTAGAAGGACGTATCGGTCATGGCTTCGGCGAACGTGAAACGCATTCGAGGTCCTGTCTGGAGTGGGCGTCTCTCCACAGTAGAACACGTTCTAGTTCAGTGGGGGCGGGGTTGCCGAAGTTGGTTGCGGCGTCTCGATACACCCGCCTCGTCGGGCACTCGACGAGCGGGGAAGGGTGACCACCTTCTGATGGTCGAGTGCGGCCCACGAGCGGGGAGGGGTGACCACCTTCTGATGGTCGAGTGCGGCCCACGAGCGCAGCGAGGGGGCCGTGTATCGAGACCCCGCGAGACGAATTCGCCACTCAGCCAACGACTTTCCTGACCCCGCACCTACTCCGGTCGCGAAAAGTGTTCCGCCCGACCGAGTTTGCGCAACCGTAGCCATTCGCGGAAGCCGCCGACGTCGCGTTGCTGAATCAGGAAGTACCACCCGAATCGGGCATACTCCTGCGGAATCAACTTACGCATCCCTGGCTGGCTCATCAGATAGCCGCGATTGCGGTAAGTGAAGAAGCGCTTGTTCGCGTTATCTGGGTATTGGGTGTGCATGCGGCCACCGAGGATCGGACGGAATTCATCGCTGCCGTCGGGATGGAGGTACGCCGTGCTCAGGCATGTTCCGAAGCGCAATCCCGACCGTGTCAGCCGACGGTGCATCTCCACCTCGTCGCCGCGGAAGAATAGTCGCAGATCGGGTACGCCGACCTGCTCGAGCGCCTTGGCGGAGAACAGCGCACCGTTCATCAATGATGCGATGCCTTCGAGGAGATCATCGGTAGCTTGCGGCCCGCTCGCTGCGCTCCCGGCGCCGGTATTCTCCTGTCCCTCAAATAGTTCCGACCGCTTGCGTCGCCACACCAAGCCCCGACGCAGGGGGAAAGCGAGGGTGTCGGGGTCGTCGATATTGCACACCACTGGTGACACTTCGGCGAGCCCGTGCCGCGTCGCGCAGTCGAGCAGCGTCGAAAGCACTTGGGGTCCTTCGGGTCTGCCATCGTCGTCGGCGCACCACACCCAGTCGGCGCCCAACGCCAGCGCGTGCAACATGCCGAGCGCGAAACCACCCGCGCCGCCGAGGTTGTGCTGCGACCCGATATAGGTCGTCTCGACGTCGGCGACCGCGACCAGATCAGCCACGCGGTCTTCGGCGGCGTTGTCGACGACGATCAGATGATCGACCGGACGATCTTGCGCGGCAATGACTTTCAATGACTCGGCGAGCAACTCCGCCCGACGATGCGTCACTACCACGGCGACGATCCGGTCGGGGCTACTCACCACTGTCAGCCTTGCCTTCGACGGTCTCGTCGGCGCCGACCTCAGGTGCGTCGGACACCGACCCGACGAAATTTGGCCGCGCTTTGTCGTCGGCTTCGAGGTTGGCGAGGACCTTGCGGACGCGCGCGGCGGCGTCGGGGCCTTCGTAAGCGTTCACCACTTCCTCGATGCCACCCTCCATGCGAATCTGGCCGTGGTCGATCCACAACGCGCGGTCACAGAGCTGGGCGAGGAATTCGTTCGAGTGGCTGGCGAAGACGAGAATGCCGGAGCGTTCGACCAAGGCCTGCAAGCGAACTCGCGCCTTGCGCATGAAGTCGGCGTCGACCGCGCCGATACCCTCGTCGAGGATCAGGATCTCCGGATCGATGCTGGTGACCACACCGAGCGCGACGCGGACGCGCATACCCGTGGAGTACGTGCGCAGCGGCATTTCGAGATAGTCGCCCAACTCGGTGAATTCGGCGATTTCGTCGGTCTTACGCAGCATTTCCTTGCGGCTCATGCCCAGGAACATGCCGCGGATGACGATGTTCTCGTAACCGGAGATCTCCGGGTCCATGCCGACACCGAGGTCGAAGACCGGCGCCACGCGGCCTTGCACCCGGCATGCGCCGCGGGTCGGTTCGTAGATACCGGACAACAGGCGGAGCAACGTCGACTTTCCAGCCCCGTTATGGCCGACTAGACCGACACGATCCCCGTGTTCAAGATGCAAGTTGATGTTGCGAAGTGCCTCGACCACAACAAGATTCGATCCGGTGGAACCGATGACCCCGCCGGCCTTGCCGAGGACCGACTTCTTGATGGAGCGAGTCTTGGCGTCGAAGATGGGGAAGTCGACGCAGGCATTCCAGGTGTCGACGCGGACCTTGTCAGCGTCGACGAGGGCCGCGGACTTGAGTATTGAGTGCTTCACAGTGAGTCCTAAACCCAGTACGCCACACGGGCGCGGTAGTTGCGCATCACGAACAGTGCCATCAGCCAGCCAACCGCGGTGCAGCCCAACACGATTGCCCAGTGGTAGAACTCGACGTGCTGACCCAGCAGTGGGCCGCGGGTGATCTCCAAGTAGTGATACATCGGATTGAGTTCCACCAAGCGCATGCGGTCGGACATCTTGCTCATCGAATCCATATTGATCGACCAGATGATGGGCGTCATGAAGAAGATGAGCTGGACCGCGGTGGTGAGCAATTGCTTGATGTCGCGGAAGCGGGTGGACAAGATGCCGAAGACGATGGTCACCCAGATCGAGTTCAACACGAACAGGGCCATCGCCGGCACGATGAGCAGCGCTGTCCAGCCGGTCGGCGGACGGAAGATGGCCCAGATCGCGATAAAGATCACGATGTTGTGCGCGAAGATGATCAACTGCCGCCACACGATGCGGTAAACGTGCACGCTGACCGGGGCGGGGAGTTGTTTGATGAGGCCTTCGTTGGTGGCGAACACCTCCGAGCCATCAGTGATGGAGTTCTGAATGAAGTTCCAGAACACCAGGCCCAACGTCACGTATGGCAGGAATGTATCGATGTCGATGCCGAATAGCTGGCTGTAGAGCAGGCCCATCGCGACTGCAGTGATCGCGGTGGCGACCGTTATCCACAGCGGACCGAGAACCGAGCGGCGGTAACGCTGTCGGATGTCCTGCCAGCCGAGATGCAGCCACAGTTCGCGGGTACGCAAACCTTCGGAGAGATCGGCGAAGGCACGCCGCAGAGTCCTCGAATCCGACGTCTCTGGCGCGGGGGGAATCACTCGATCGTTGACTGCCGATGACACGAAGGGTCACTCTACCTGTCGCGGAGCAGTGCGAGCGGTCACAGATATTGGCCGGGGCCGTGTCCTCCGGCGGCGCCACCGGGGCCGACGCCGGGTGGCAGCGCACCTTGTCGCATTTGCTCGAGTTGGGTTCGTGCGGCCATCTGCTGTGCGAATAACGCGGTCTGGATGCCGTGGAACAGGCCTTCGAGCCAGCCGACGAGCTGGGCTTGAGCGATTCGCAATTCGGCATCCGACGGCGTCGCGTCGTCGGTGAACGGCAATGCGAGGCGCTCTAACTCTTCCCGCAGTTCCGGAGCCAGGCCGTCCTCGAGTTCCCGGACCGACGACTGATGGATTTCGCGCAGGCGAGTGCGACTCGCGTCGTCGAGTGGAGCGGCGCGGACCTCCTCGAGTAGCTGCTTGATCATGGTGCCGATCCGCATCACCTTCGCTGGCTGCTCGACCATGTCGGCGACGCTGGGGTTGTCGTCGTCGGATCCATTGCTCACGACAATGACGTTATCGGGAATTTCGGTGCCCTCACTGCCGCCGCCGCTCAATTGACCGGGGCCGCCGGAGCCAAAAGGTCCACTCATCATCTCTCTAGTCTGACATCTCCGATCGGCCCGACCGTTGGGGCAGCTGGCCACACACCGTCTGGGCTGCGGGCAGTGAACTGTTGGACGGCATCGAAGTGTCACCGTCTATCGTGTGACTCATGACGTTCGATGTCGCTCACGCGCGAGGGCTCTTTCCTTCGCTGGGCGACGGTTGGATACATTTCGACCCGCAGGCCGGCATGCAAATTCCGGACGCCGTGGCCTCGGCGGTGTCGACCGGATTCCGATCGTTGGTCTCGGCGCCCGGCGGTGTTTACCCAGCTAGTCGAGCCACACTCGACGTCGTGTCCAGTGCCCGACGGTCCATCGCCGATCTGTTGGCCGCTGATCCCAGCGGAGTGGTCCTCGGATCGTCGGTAGGCGCGCTGATCGGCAACCTCGCCGATGCGTATGGCACACAACGGTGGTGGGGTACCGAAGTGTTGCTGAGCAAAGTCGATGACGAGGCGAATATCGTGCCGTGGTTGCGCCACGCGTCGGCACTCGGTGCTCGAGTCCGCTGGGCCGAGATGGATATCGAGTCCGGACGGCTGCCCACCGAGCAGTTCACCGATCTGATCTCTGACGCGACCAAAATCGTCGCGGTGACCCTTGCATCGTCGACCACGGGTGCACTCACTGACATCAACGAGATCGCGACGCTGGCCCACAACGCGGGAGCCAAGGTGATCGTCGACGCGAGTAGCGCTGCGCCCTATCTGTCTCTCGATATCGCCGAACTCGGTGCCGACGTCGTTGTGGTCTCGGCTGACCGGTGGGGCGGTCCGCGAGTGGCAGCGATGGTTTTCGCCGACCCCGCCGAAATCGACACGCTTGAATCGCTGTCTGTCGACCCGGCGGCGTCGGGACCCGCGCGACTGGAAATCGGCCAGCATCAAGGCGCGTTGCTGGCCGGTGTGGTTGCGTCGGTGGAACACCTTGCTTCCCTCGACGACGACGCGATCGGCAAACGTCGACGTCGGCTGGTGACCTCGCTCGACGGGGTGTACGAATATCTGCAGCGACTGATGTTCTACCTCATCAACTCCCTGGAAAATCTCAGTCCGGTGCGGGTATTCGGGACCGCCGAGAACCGCGTTCCGCTGGTCAGTTTCACCGTTGACGGGGTGAGTGGTGACAAGGTGGTTCGCCGGTTAGCCGACAATGGGATCTGCGCACTGACCGCCGTACCGTCACGCGCGCTGGCGCAGGCCGGCGTCGACGAGGTCGATGGTGCGGTGACGATCGGATTATCCCCCTATTCGACACCCTATGAGGTCGATCATCTCGTCCGTACGCTCGCGTCGCTCGCGTGAGACTACGCTGGGCGTAATTTGGCGAGTGATAGGTAGTTGCGGTGAGCGAATCTGAATCAGTTGTGGTGCGGGGGGCGAATGGCTTCACCGAATCTGAGCGTCAATCGTGGGACGACTTCGTCAGCGGAGGCTGGCATTTGTTCGCCGCGATCAATCAGGGGCTCGCTGACGCGGGACTACCTCAGACACCCGATTGGCGCGTCCTAGAGGCGCTGTCGAGGCATGATCAGATGCGGATCTCCGATCTTGCATCGGCCACTCAGATATCGCTGAGCACGGTTTCGCGACAAATTACGCGCCTTGTCGAGACTGGGCGGGTCGAACGCGTTGTGGGTGAGGCATGTGATGCCCGCCAGCGGTGGGTGCGGGTTTCCGACGAAGGAAAGCGCTTTCTGGTGGAGGCGTCGGAGTTGCGCGACAAGCTAGTTCGCAAGTTTGTCGTCGATGTCGTGACGCCCGAGGAATTCGCGATACTTGGCACCGCGATGATCAAGGTGCGTCAGGCAGTGTTGGCCGACATCGCGAAGTCCTAATCGGAGACGGTCAGCAGAACCTTTCCAGTCGCTTCCCCGCGTTCTAGGCAGAGGTGTGCCGACGTGGCGTCGTCGAATGAAAATGTTTGGGACACAATAGGTTTGATGTCGCCATCGGCGATCAATGGCCACGTGGTCGCGAGCGTGTTGGCGACGATCTCCGCTTTGCCGCCCGGGCCGTCGACTGGCCGGGCACGCAGCGTGGTGCCGGTGATCGAGGCGCGTTTGGCCATCAACGCGCCGATGTTGAGTTCGCCTTTGACGCCGCCCTGCATACCGATGATGACGATGCGGCCGCCGGTGGCCAGCGCGGCGACGTTCTGGGCGAGGTATTTGGCGCCGATGATGTCGAGAATGACGTCGGCGCCACCGAGGTCAGTGAGTGTTTTTGCGAAGTCGTCGTCGTGGTAGTTGATGGCGACGTCGGCGCCTAAGGTCGTGCACGCGGCTAGCTTCTCTGGCGATCCAGCGGTGACCGCGACTTTCGCGCCGAGAGCTTTGGCGAGTTGGATGGCGTGGGTGCCGATGCCGCTGGCGCCGCCGTGGATGAGCAGCGTCTCGCCACGTTGTAGGCCAGCGGCCGTCACGACGTTGGATACAACCGTGCAGGCTACCTCGGGCAATGCGGCTGCGGTATTGAGGTCGACACCGTCTGGGATCGGAAGTACTTGTGCGGCTGGCACATTCACGTACTCCGCATAGCCGCCGCCAGCCAGTAGAGCGCAGACTTTGTCGCCGACCGACCACTGCGTTACGTCGGGGGCCGCTTCGGTGATCTCGCCGGACACTTCAAGGCCGAGGACGTCGCTCGCACCGGGCGGCGGCGGGTAGAAGCCTTGGCGCTGCATGAGGTCGGCGCGGTTGACGCCGGCGGCGGCCACCTTGATCACGACCTCGCCGGCGGCGGGGGAGGGGGTGGGGCGGTCGACGATGACGAGTTCGGAGTTCTCCGCAACGATGGCACGCATGGCCTCGAGCGTACGGCGCAGCGTCGGGCGATTGGGGTTCTGGTCGGGCGGTCGGTTAGCCTGTTCTGGCAAGGAAGCGTGGCAGAGCGGCCGAATGCACTCGCCTTGAAAGCGAGCGTGGGTAAAACCACCGGGGGTTCAAATCCCTCCGCTTCCGCCAAAGTTGGGCTGGGTGACCAGCTACTTGCCGGTCAGCTCGTCGATGGTCTCCGCCATCACAGCTCCCTCTGCACGTTGACGCCCGCGACTTCGCTAATGTGTACCACTGCGTAGAGCGGATCAGCCTCGGGCCACGGTTCCGGAGTGAACCCCGCGGCGGTCATCCGTCGTCGCGGCGGTGAGCGCCTCGGCGTCGAGGACGGAGAACTCCAGCAACGCGGGCAGGTGCGTGCGATGTCGGTGGTCACCTCGATTTGCACGTCGCCGTCGAATGTGGCCACGGTGGTCTAGTACCCGTCGTGATGCGATTCTTCGGCTTTGATCGGCGAGCTGGCGGCTGATCTGGTCGGTGCCGGTGGTCGGTGAACATCTGCAGCCGCGCGACGGATGCGGTGGTCATGAGGGTCCCCTCTCGGCTTGCGGAGTGAGGTTCCCCGGAGCCGGGCGGTTCTACCGCTTCGCGCATCGCTTTCAAGTAGGTGGAAGCTGAGGCGGACACTTTGGCGCTGATCGCCCAGTGACGAAGTTCAGCCGGGCAAGGCGCTATGTCGTTCGCTGCATTTCGGGCACTCAGGCTTCGTGGCGTGGTCCTGCATAGGCACGAAAAACGCTCCGCAGAGGGCGCGTAGTGCAGTGCCGTTCACGGTGCAGTCAGCTATGTGTTCCCGGTGTGAGTAGTGCGCAACTTCTCCGTCTTCAGCCTCGGCGAGTGCCCTCTCCTTGATGAGCTGGTCCAACTCCGCCGCCCTTGCCGACCAGTAGCCAGGCTCGGTGATGTTCGAGTACGTTTCCTTGAATCTGTCCCAGCCTTGTGCGGGTGGGAGCAAGGTGATCAATACCCGTGTGATGAGCTGCCAGAGCAGATCCTGTCCCTTGAACTCATCGGCAGCGCTTACCTCCACCACGATCTCGTCAGCGGCGTAGTCATCTTCTCGAACCAGGCCCATGGTGACCTCAACCGTGGCCATGCGATCTGCTGTTCTTATTGGGTG
This sequence comes from Gordonia effusa NBRC 100432, assembly GCF_000241305.1. GTDB lineage: Bacteria > Actinomycetota > Actinomycetes > Mycobacteriales > Mycobacteriaceae > Gordonia > Gordonia effusa. Next base: position 107,204 of record NZ_BAEH01000106.1, on the reverse strand, counting down.
CCGCACCTCGAAGCGATGAGCACCGCCTCCGATCACTGCCAGCAAACTTGACGTTGCCGCCTCTTGAAGGTTGATCTCCCAGTCGAGCAGCATCCTTGCAGCAGTCTCGCGTCTGAGCAGGCGCTGGTCTTCGTCTGTAGGAAGCCACTGTCGTATCGCGTTCGCGGAACTATTCTGAACTCGCTGGTAGAAGTCGTCATGATCCTCGTGGTCGCCCTTGGCGAGGCCAGCGGCTACGAGCCAGCAAACTCCGGTCTGGTGGTCGATCCAGACGCCGCCCCGCCACTGCGACATCTTGATTTCCAGCAAAGGAATTTCCACGCTGCTGGAGATTGGACCGACGTAGTTATCGTCAGCAGCGTCGTCGCCGAAGCAGTCAACCGCCTTCGCGATCAGCGGGTGCTCTAGTGCCGACAGAGGGTGCAACGCATCAACGTCGCGCTCGGACAGGCTTCGCTGCGTATCGGGCGATTTCCACCCAGAGGTTAGGTCCTCCTGCAGGAGTCGAAGCGTGGGTCGAGCGCGACGTTGGTGCACGGATGCAATGATGCCGCAGATCGTGCCGACAGAACCTACAGGGCAGCAGCGATGTCGTCGATTGCCCCACGACGAGTCGAGTCGCGCGCAGCGAAACGTTCAGCGAGTTCACGGCGGTCGTTCTGGCGCTGCTGTTCGAACGCGACGAGGTCACGCAGTGCGATTCGGCGATCGCGGCCGACGTTGTGGAACAAGATCTCCCCCTTGTCGAGCAGCTTGTACAGGTGTGTCCGGCTCACGCCGAGACGCTGAGCCGCTTCGTTCGGAGTGAACGGCTTGTCGGGGTCAACGGTCTGCAGACCATCGCCCGCGCGCAAGCACGGGATCAGGCCTTCAAGAAGTTCGCGCAACTCGGGACCCGCACTTTTGGCTGCGAACACACCAAGCTGATCGATCTGTTCTGCGGGCACTCCACTAGTCGTGAATGTAGCCACTGGATTCCCTCTCTCGCCGCCAGATGCCGCAACTGCATCAGATGTCATAGATGACACTACGGGTCGAGTTGCCCAGCGAGCAAGTTGATATCCGTCACCCCCGAGTCACGGAGTCATCCTGTCGGTCACGGAATGTCCTGCGGGCAAAGTGCGTGAACTCGGACCACTGACCCGGATCGGGAGCGTCGGAGATGATGGAGGTTCGCGAACCGCTACTGCGCTTCCAATGCCGCTGATCATCGGAAGCTGCGTCGAGACGTTCCAGATTCAGCTCGGCTTTCGGCATCCTCCTTCGCATGCATCAACGCCGAGCGGAACTCGCCATAGAAGTGCTCGGAGATCCATTCGATTGGGTCGGGCTCGCCGTCGGGCGCGAATTGACCTACCGGAACGCACTTGTCGGCCAACGCGAGAGCTGTCCTAAACCAGACGCCTTCTGACTGTCTATTTGGCCCCTTTCGGACATGAGGATGCAGTTCGTGGAGCAGGGATTCGAATGCAAGGCTCAGGTTGCGGTAGGAATCATGGCGTGAGTTGGCAGTCCTCGCCATTCTGATGAAGCGCATCGCTTCGTGTGTACGAGGAAGGACCGGCTGAGTGATCTCAACACCGTTTGCGTCATATACCGCTACTTGTGCACCAAACTCAAAAGAACACTGGAGATTGCTGTGACTCGTAACGTCGCCGATTGGGTGTCTGGGTCCGTGCCCCAAGACAGGAAGTCGTCCTCGGCCCCTGACAGAACGGCGTCCAAGAACTCCACCGCACATAGGTAGTCCAAGGCCTCGTTCGCACGTCGCCGGGCAACTATCTCGACACCTTCGATCGGAAGCATCGACTCGGAGAACGTCGCGAGCCAGTCACCCGTTCCGCTTATCTTCGTTGTCCAACCGTCGAGCAAAATTTCCCGCGTCATGTTCCCCAGGAGCTCCCGTACGACTCGGCAGGGAAAGACCGCCCCTGAGCGTCCTGCAAGATCGATCCCTTGAAGTGATCCAATCGCCACGGACCATGACTCTATTCGGTGGGGCCTGCCCGGTCTACGTGACTTGGTCCCGCTCGCGATGGCCGATAGTGCTGCCGGGAACGGCCTCGGCGTCTGCTTCGCCCGCGGTGCTTGCCTCAACTCGTAGTCGATCGCGCAGCATGCAGGCGATTCCACGAGGTCGGGGGCGAAAAGGTCGCACCCCCCCAATTCGAGTAGCCCACTACGCATGACAGTCCGGCGTCACCTCCTGACACTTGGTACATGCCTCAACCGTGAGGCATTCCAATCGCAGGAGCCACCGTGAACGTGAAATACACAGTCCAGCCGGGCGACACTCTCTGGAAGATCGCCGGGATGCATTACGGAGACGCCCGTCGCTATCGAGCGATATCCGCGGCCAACAAGATCGCCGATCCAGATGTCATCGCGGCCGGGCAGGTACTAGAGATTCCCGACGTCACCTACCGGTACCAGGTTAAGCCAGGCGATGCGAAAGCCGAACTGGCACAACGTTTTTACAACGACCCAACGATGAGCCTGGTGTTCGAAATCCCAAACGGCGCCGCGCAGCGCGATCTTAGGCCCGGGGAGTGGCTGCTGATTCCGGACCTGAAGAACCCCGGGCATCACACCATCGTCGACGGTGAATTGCTCTCGGTGCTCGCGGAGCGTTGGTATGGCGAAGCCAGTCTGTGGCCGATCATCGCAAGGGCCAACCACACCGGCGACGTCGACCCGGAGCCGGGGACGGTGATTATCGCGCCGGGCCTCAACCGTCGTCACCGAGTGCTTTCGGGCGACACGTTATGGGCGCTCGTCGAGCACAACTACGGGGCCTATGGGGACAGTCGAACTCAGCAGCTGGTCCAGATTGTGGCCGGCGCCAACCTGATTGACGACCCCGACATCATCAACGTCGGGCAGCTGATCTACTTCCCCGCGTTCTGACGTGATTCTCGCTGGGCCCTGACGACGGATAGTCATTCAGGAAGAGCCACAGCGGATTAATCAATGGCAAGATGATCCGGATGAGCAACAATGCCAAATCGCGTTCAATTAACTGTGTTCACTGTGGAGGTACGAGTGCCGAGCCCGGGTTTATGGAGGACCGCGGCGAGGGATCGAGCGGCTACGTGCGCTGGATCGCGGGTCCGCTGGAACGCGGGATCTTTGGAGGCGCGAAACGGGTGGGCAGACAACGCCGGGTGATCGAGGCGTGGCGCTGCACGGGCTGTGGGAACCTACACCTCTTCGCCGCTGAGCCGGTCTAGTCCGGTTTCCGCAATGGGCCATAAGCTCGTAGCTCGCTTGGGGGACAGGGTGAACGGCGACTCTCGATTGAACAAGCTCGCAATCTGGATCAGTGAGATCTCTGCGCCTTGGGTATGGAACATCGCAGTTTCGATTGCCGCGGGATTGACAGTGCGCCAAGTGTGGTGGGGATTGTTCTGTTCGGCAATTATGGGCGTGCTACCGATGGTGGTCATCGTCGCGCTGATGTTGAGGCGGCGCGTGAAGGACCATCATGTATCTGACAAACGCGAGCGGCCTGTAGTTATCGGCGCCATAGCAGCAATCGTTGCCGTCGGTCTCAGCGTGATGATGGTGTGGTCAGCTCCAATTCAATTGGTATTACTCGTCCTTAGTGGGCTGTTTCTGGTCATTTCGGCCGGTACCGTGACTCTCGTCTCTCGCTATAAGGTGAGCTTCCACGCGGCTGTTGCGTGGGGGCAGACGCTTGCCCTCGCGTTCATCGCATCATCTCCGTGGGTGCTCGTCGCGGTGCCGATTGCGCTGGCAACGAGCTGGGCAAGACTGCGTCTGGGTGCACATACTCGCACTGAAGTGTTGGTCGGATCGATAGTCGGCTGCGTGAGTGTCGGCGCAATCTTCGTGACGTTCTTGTGAATCTAGAGGGGCGTGTCGGCGCAACAACGTCGAGAAGGTCAGCGGTGGACTAATCCCCTCAACGTTCCGCCCCAATCTCCTTCGTATACAACGCTTTTCCGGACGCGTCGCGCAGATGAACTGTCAACGCCTTCGTGTCTTTGGCAATCGTCACCTCGCCGAAGTGCTGGAACCCTTCGGCGGGGGACACGTTGGCTTCGGTTGGCGCGTGGACGAATTCGTATTGCGCGCCAAATGTCTTGTCTACCGGTGATTCGGGGAACGCGCCAGCGTGCAGCGGTCCGGAGACGAACTCCCAGAATGGTCGAAAGTCCTTGAATGCGGCTCGATCTGGCTCATACGAGATGGCTGCGGTGTAGTGGACGTCGGCGGTCAGGAATACCTTGTTCTTGACTTCCTTGGTCTCGGACAGGATTCGCGAGAACGCGATCTCGCGCCCTAGTGGCGTGCCGTCGTCGCCCTGACTAACCGCCTCCATCGACTTCGGTCCAGTTGCCTTGTCGGGCACGACGATTCCCAAGGGCAAGTCGTTGGCGATAACCTTCCACGTAGCGGCGGAGCCGCGCAGTGAGTCGATGAGCCACTGAGTCTGTTCGGCACCCAGGACGCCCGCGGTGTCGTCTTTCGACCAGGCCGCTGGATTCGGGTTCTTGTAGCTGCGCATGTCGAGGATGAAGACATCGAGCAGTGGTCCGTAAGAAACCTTGCGGTACAACCGATCACGATCGTCGAGCTGAACCGGCTGCCATTCTCGCCACGCCTGCCGAGCGCGGCCGGCAAGTACGTCGACGTTGTTCTCGGTGTAGCCTTCTCGATCCTGCCCGGCCAAGTTCTCTCCGGGATACCAGTTGTTCAGTACTTCGTGATCATCCCATTGAATCAGTTGCGCGACAGAGGAATTGAATCTCTGATAGTGCTCGTCGGTAAGGTTGTACGCGTAGTTTCCGCGAAACTGATCGAGAGTCTGTGCGGCCTGTGATTTAGCCGGGCTAGTGACGTTTCGATAGATCTTGCCGTTGTTCTGCTTCTGTGTCGCCTTGATCGGGCCGTCGGCGTAAATGGCGTCCCCGGAGTGGATGAAGAACTGCGGTTCGCGGTCGGCCATCGCGCCGAAGATCTTCATGCCGCCGATGTCGGGGTTGATACCCCAGCCCTGCCCCACGACGTCGCCGGACCAAACGAACCGGATATCAGTGGCACCCGACGGCGCGGTGGTAAACGTCCCGGTGACCGGCTCGCCGACGGCGCCGCCGTCCCCTTCAGGCGTCACGCGGTAGTGGATCAACTTGCCGGGTTCCAGACCGGCCACCTGCACCCGCCCAGTTCCGTCGCTACCTGGCCCAACCTCAGGGCCACGCACTTTGCGAGCATTCGCGAAACTCTCGGTCGCCGACGTTTCGACGATCAACGTGGCCGGTTTATCCGACCGCGCCCAGACCAGTGCGCCGCTGGTGGTCACGTCCCCGACTGCGACGCCGTGCGTGAGCGTCGGTCGGTTACGGACCAAACTTGTACTGGCCGAACCGGATTCGCCCGACGGTCCGCATGCGGCGAGCACGCCGCCCGCCGGAATGAGAAAGGCGCCGACGGCGGCGCCCCGCAAAACGGAGCGGCGGGACACGGTATTCAGATGATCTGAGGGCATCGCCTCAGACTCGCGCACCGAACTAGCGCGTTGGGAAACGCAGTATGGAGTCCGGGTTACGAGCTTAATCCTCGTACCGCACCATCAACGGCGCATGATCGGACAACCGCAGGTCCGGGGCGTCCTCCTTGTCCACCCAGACCGCCGACGCCCGTGCCGCAAGGGCGGGCGTCGCGAGCTGATGATCCACCCGCCACCCGACATCTTTGGCGAATGACTGACCGGCCCAACTCCACCAGGTGAGCGGACCGGGTCGGTCGCCGTATATCCGCCGCACAACATCGACCATGCGCCGCTTGCCGAGTAGCGAATCGAACCACGCACGGTCCTCCGGCAAGAACCCATCCATCTTGCGGGCCGGTCGCCAATTGGTCACGTCATACTGCGTGTGAGCGACGTTGAGGTCGCCGACTAACAGAAACTCCCGCCCAGAATGCAAGGCGGACAGGCGATTACGATCAAGCTCCCGCGCGAAGGCAGCGAAGAACCGTTTCTTTCGCGCATATTTCGCGCCGCCGTCGGGCTGTTCACGCATCGACCCGGCGAGTTGCAACTCGGCTGGCAGGCCGCCCTTGGGAAGGTAGAGACACCCCACGGTCAGCGGACGATCCGCCAAGTCCACTTCGATGTAGCGACCGTGCGACGCGAATTCGCGCAGACCTCGCGCCCGCGGCGGGTGGGTGATCCAGGTGCGGACGGCATCCGGCGGAGTGGTGGTCAGTATTGCGACGCCATTGCGCCCGGGGATCGACCCAGCGTCGACCGACGCTGTGTACCCGGCGAAGTCGCCGACTTCCGATGGCGGACAACGTAATTCCTGCAACGCCACCACGTCCGGGGACTGTGTGGCGAGCCAGTTGTCGAAGCCGCGACGTCGTGCGGCGCGGATGCCGTTGACGTTGAACGAGGCAACGCTAACAGCCACTGTTCGACTCCTTCACTTGGGTAAATCACATCTTGACATAAGCTACTCGCCAGTAATAATGTGCGATCCCAGTCACATGACTTAAGGCATGCTGTGCGTAGTCACATCATGCTGATTCTGCGGAACCAGACCTTGGGGGTCGGGATGTACAAGTTTGTCAGTCGGTTGGCGACGGTGTTAGTCGCGTCGGCCGTATCGATCGGTGTCGCTGCCGTGCCGCCGACGCAGGCGGCATCGCTGGGAATTAATCCACCACAGTGGACTAAGACCTACGACGGCCCGCAGCGTTACGCGGGAATTCATGTGACTCCAAGCGTGCCGATCCGCATGTCCGACGGCACCATTTTGCGGGCCGACATCTACCGGCCCGCCGACCGTGCCGGGCGGGCCACCAGTGACAAGAACCCCGTCATCGTCAACATGACCCCGTACAACAAGCTGATCAGCATGATCGCGACGGCGGCGACCAACATCCCGGGTCTGTCGAAGCCGGTCCTCGATTTCTTCGCCGGTATCAACCTGTCCGGGACGCCGATCTCAGGTACCGAACAACTACTGAAGGTCACCCAGGGCGGGCTCCTGAGTTCGTTCTCCGTCGACCCGAAACTTGTTCGCAGTGGCTACACCCAGGTCGTCGTCGACGTTCGCGGTACCGGAACCTCGCAAGGCGTGTGGGACGTGTTCGGTCCGCGCGAGCGTAAGGACACCCTCGAAGTCCTCGATTGGGCGCGCACTCGGTCGTATTCCAATGGCGACCTTGGCATGTCCGGGTATTCCTACTCGGCTGTGAATCAACTGCAGGCCGCGTCAAAGCGGCCGCTTGGTCTCAAGGCGATCTTCCCCGCTGCTCCGATGACCGATATCGTCGCCGACGTCGTCGCGCCCGGATCAGGTTATGGCGCAGGCTTTCTCGCGTTGTGGCTGTTCGCCGTCAACGCCACCAAGACCTTCCCCGACATCCCCAGCTTGCTGCGCGGGCAGTTTGACCCGGTGTGGTTACGCGACCGTCTCACCAACCCTGCGGTGTTCATTCCGGAATACCTCCAGGGGCTGCTGTCCAAGTCGACGAATACCTTGACTGGTCGGGCAAAGGAGCTCGTGGAACTGAATTCCTCCTACCGCAACGCATTGACGACTGACGCCGCCAAGATCGCGGTCCCGACCTTCGTCGTCGGCGGCTGGCAGGATCTATTCACCAATATGGAATGGCGCACCCTCGACCAGCTCAGCGGGCTGCCGAGCAGCAAGAAGAAGCTGCTCATGAGCACCGGCCAGCACGTCACCAATGGCTGGGACGCTCGCGGTGGACCCGGTCAGCCGCCGGCCTGGGGTGTGCTCCAACGTGCCTGGTTCGACAAGTGGATTAAGGGCATTGACAACCACATCGACGAGTACGCGCCGGCAACCAGTCACCAGCAGGGTGGCCGGTGGGTGCAGTCGACGTCCTTCCCACGAGAGAACCAGCAGCATCGACGCTTGTACCTGACCACCAAGCGCAGCCGCACCTCGCCGACATCGGTCGCCGACGGTTCACTGTCCAAAGCCGTGCCTGCTCGTAGCGCGAAATGGACTGTCGCACCTGGCATTACGACGTTGTGCTCGGGTGACACCAACCGCGATCAGATTGGCTTCCTCAGCTGGCTCGACGTATGCAGTAAGGACAATCGAATCGCCGAACGCGGCGCGTTGACGTTCACCTCGGCGCCGGTGTCGCAGGCGACGTCGATCAACGGACCCATCAACCTGCACCTGCGGACCCAGGTTGATGCGAAGGATGGCTTCTACGCCACCGTCGTCACCGACGTCGCGCCCGACGGTTCGTCGCGGGTCATCTCCACCGGGTCGATGACGGTGTCCATCCGCAACCAACTCGACAAGGCGAAGTCCGGGTATGCGCCCAACGGTGACTTGATTGACCCGATCTACGCGCTCGATGGATTCCATCGCGATCTGGTGAAGCCGGGAGCAAAACAGACCCTGGACATCGGGTTACTCGGCACCGACGCGCTGCTGAAGAAGGGGCACCGGCTTCGCGTAAGCGTCTACGCGCTGAACGCCCCGCGCGCGGTGTCGTTCGGTCCAATGTCGAATGATTCGGCACTCAAACCTGAACATGTGTTGATCGACCCGAATAACCCCAGTTGGATTCAGGTGCCGAGTAGCCGGCCGATCGGCTGAGGCGTTCGCCGATCGGTGGACTAGCGCCCCGGATGCTCGCCGGCGCACCACTGGTCGGCGGGCACTGTCGCTCGGACTTCCGCGATGTGCTCACCACATCCAGCCCAGGTCGTCTTGCCGCACACGTCACATTTCACTGGTTGACACATAGGCACCAAGTCTAGTTGCCGTCATACCCGCGTGGCCGATCGCGGACCGATGAGGCGCGCGATCAGCGGCCACCCTGGTGATCAGCGGTGCGCAGGACGCTACCAACGCGATCCAAAATAGCGAAAACGATTGGTGACGACCCGCCTGGTCGCAGTGGTCGCGACGGCGAGTATCGCGGTCATCGGACTATTGTCTCAAGCCGAGTGATTTCATCAATACCGGCCAGGCAGAACGTAATTCGTCGCGCCAGTACTCCCACCGGTGCGTGCCGACCGGATGGATGTTGGAGGTGAACGGAATGTTCAACTCCTTGAGTTTGGAGGTCATCTGCCCGGTGCACAACGCGCTACCGAATTCCAGGAAGATTCCGGCGAGAGTTTCGTTCATCGGGTCGCTCGACACCGCGTTGTATTCGCCGGGTATACCGTTTCCCGACGACATATAGATTGTCTTGCCGGCTAGTTTGTCGGCGTGAAGGTAGGGGTCATGCGCTTCCCAATCCGGGTCGGTGAATTTTCCCCACATATTCATCGAGTTGCCACCGCCACGGCTGATATCCCACTGCGTGAAGAACTTGTTGGGGCCACTGGAGATATTGGCGCAATCGCTGAATCCCGCTACGCCGGTGTACAAGTCGGGTCGTCGGGTGGCCAGGGTGAGTGCCGCGACGCCGCCCATCGATGCTCCGGCGATCGCGTTACGGCCATTGCCGCCGAAGTCGCGGTCGATGATCGGCGGCAGTTCTTTGGTCAGGAAGGTTTCCCACATGTATTTGCGGCCGATGCCGGGATCGACGCGTTGCCAGTCGGTGTAGTAGCTGTGCGGGTCGCCGACCGGCGTGACGACGTTGAGGTTCTCGGTGGACGCCAGCGAGGCCACGTCGGTCTTCGCATACCAGCCGGACTCGTCGTCGCGCGCCTCGGCGCCGTCGAGTAGGTAGATGGTGGGGCGTTTGGCTCGGCTCTTGTCGGCACCTTTGGGTCGCTGCAGGTCGATGACAACCTCGCGTTCCATCGCCGCGGAGTAAATCCGCAGCCGCTCACGACCTTTCAGTGGGCGTTTCGCGACGACGCGGGTCACGTTGGGACGGGCCGCGGGCGCCGGTGCCGCGCCCGGAGCGGGTGGGGCCGCCGGAGGCGGGCCGGGGGCCGGCGCGGCGATCGCGGGAACCGCGCTGAGAGTCAATCCCGCAACGGCCGACAGCGCTGTCGCCACAATCCGCATTTTCACAAGTCGATCCTCCAGCGGGTGCGCGGCACCCTACTTCCTTTAGTCACACCAGTCACATCAGTAACACTGGTGAGTATGGCCCGCGCGATGCTGCGGGGAAAGCTGGGTGCCCAAACCGAAACCTGGCAGTTATCTTGCGGTGTCATCCGAGTCGGTGCGTGAGGATCGCTCGACACCGATACGATCTGGCGGTGCCAAGCACTACCGCCGTCGTATCTGCTCCGCCCCGTGTCGCGGCGCTGACCGGTATTCGCGCGTTCGCGGCATTGCTCGTACTGCTCACCCACGCGGCGTACTGGACCGGCCACTACACCGACGACTATCTGGGCAGGCTGTTGGCGCGGGCGGAAATCGGCGTCGCCCTATTCTTCGTACTGTCCGGGTATCTGCTGTTTAGGCCGTGGGCGCGCGCGGCATTGCATCCGACGTCGGAGTTACCTTCGACCACAACGTATTTCACGCATCGTGTTCGTCGGGTTCTGCCCGCCTACTGGATCACCGTGGTCGTCGTCTACGCCATCTACGCGGTGCGCGATCACGCCGGATCGTCGGTGACTCGTTGGTTGCCGGCAGAGGCGAGTACGTATGGTGCCGGCCTTTCCGGATTCATTCGGAATATGACTTTGACGCAGGTGTACGGCTTTGGACATCTGCACGCGGGGCTGACTCAGATGTGGAGCCTGGCCGCCGAGGTCGTCTATTACCTGATGCTCCCGCCGCTGGCGTGGTTCCTGGTGGTGCTGGTTTCCCGGCGAACCCCGACGTCGGGCTGGCGGCCAGATTTGCTTATCGCCGGCCTGGTGGCGCTCATGCTGATCTCGCCCGCGTGGACCTTCGCGGTCGCTATCGGATCAGGAGCGGACGCGACGGCGCGACTGTGGGCGCCGGCCTTCGTCGCCTGGTTTGCCGCGGGCATGATGCTCGCGGTTTGTCGTGACCTGGTTCGCCGCTGGCCCGCGTTGCCATCGGTAGGTCTCGCGGTGATTCTGCTGGCGGTGTCGGCAACGCCGATCGCCGGTGGGCCAACCATCATTCCCGATACCGCGGCGCAAACCGTCGTCAAACATCTTCTGTACCTGGTGATTTCGGTTGCGCTCATCGGCCCGCTGGTCTTCGGCACCGACGACGCTTGGACGCGACTGTGTGCGGCGCGGCCGGTGGTATGGCTCGGCGAGATCTCCTACGAAGTCTTCCTCGTGCACGTCATCGTTCTCGAACTGGTGATGGCAGCGTTGCGATACCGCGTATTCGGCGGCGATTCGATGCTCATCGTGACCGTCGTGACTGCGCTGCTCTCGGTGCCGCTCGCGTGGGGGCTGCACCGAATCACCGCTCCGGTTTGGCGACGAAACCGGCGTCGGTCAACGTGACCAGCGGCACGGCCGCGCACCAACCGGCCGTAGGTAAGATGGGAAAAGTGAGTGCCCCCATCAATTCGCCTACCAGCGACGTCGTTCGTAGCTGGTGCGATGCCTCGCGGATGCCCGGCGAGCGCGCGGAATTGTCCGACAACGCCGCCCTGCTGATCGCGGCTGGATTTGTCGCGCCGGCCGCGCGGGCCATCGTCGTGCGTCGAGCGTCAACAGGGGTGTCGTTGCCGGGGTTGGCCGGTGGATTCAGTGAACTGCGCCGCCTGCAACGCAGCATCGCGCAGGTCGAGCAGCAGTTGAACAACCCGATGATGCCGTCGATGGTCGCCGCTGTGCAGCGCAACCGGCTCAATGGTCTGCAACGTCGCCGCGATGACGCACATAAGTCCGTCGTGATCGGCAAGGGTGTGTTCGCGTCGGGTGCTCGGTCGATCCGCCGCGAGCGACGCGAGAATCTTTACCTCGAGCTCGACGATCGGGAACGGTTGTTCGGTGGGCTCCTGTGCACGCCGACGCCCAACATCAACAACGTCAACTACATGCGTAAGGCTGGCGGAGCGGCAATCGAGCGGATCGCCGGCGTCGTGGGGCAGTTGGTATCGAAGACCGGAAAGAATCAGGCCGAGCAGTGGGCCGAGCAGCTTTTCGGCGAATCGGATTCGGCGACCACGACATCTCAGGCTGCTCAGCGTGAGGCGCGTTTTGTCGACGGCTACGAGACGATCCTGTTTGTCGCGGGCCACTACTACGACCGGATCATGCGCAATCCGGCCTGGACGTCGGATCATTTCGCCCTTCCGCGGACGCAGGTCAATTTGCATGCGGAGTTGGCAGAGATTGCCGCCGACGTTATTTCGCTGCGATCGGTCCGCGTCGACCTGGATCGCGCACTGAGCAACGGCGGGTTCGACCGGTCATTCGCTGAGCACATCGGCATGAAAGAAGCCGCGCTGCGGCCGGTGTGGAGCCAGTTGATCGATCGTGTGCAGGCGTTGACCGAGGTCGCGCATGTAGTCGAGTCGGCCGCCGTGGAATTGCAGTTATTGGCTGAATACAATCACGCGGCGTCAATCGATGATCGGATCGATCACTTGATCTCCCGCTCTGGAGACCGTGAGATATCGGCCGACAATTCGAAGAGATTGACCGAGCAGGTCCGCGCTGGCGAAGAGCAACTGCGTATTTATCGAGATGTATTGCAGGGCAATATCGCGCGTATTTCGATGAGTAATCCGATGCCACTGCCCGAGCGGTTACCCGAGCGCTACGAACCTTCCGATCGGGGCGCCGCGTCGCGCGACCATTGACGCAGATAGTTCTTCTCGGTGGGGGTGAGTCGGCGCAGGCTATGCGCTTCGATGTCCACGACCGCCATTTGGGTACTCGCTACGCATGCGGGTTTGGTTTGTTGCGCCGCTGGCCCGGCCGCTCGGATCTCATAACCGATGGTGAAATCCACCGATCGAAAACCCTTGATCCACATGCCAATTCGAAGCGGACTGTCGTCGTGGCGGAGTTGAGCCTGATAACGGATGTCGACATGCACGATCATGGCGCTCTTGATCAGCGGCTGGTACTCCTCGCCGGCCGATAGTAGCCACTCGATGCGGGCCTCCTCCATCAACGTGACCATCCGGGCGTGGTTGACGTGGCCGAAAGCGTCCATATCGGACCAGCGAACCGGAACCGTCGCGGTGAACGCATAGCCGTCGTTGGCTAGTCCCGCCATTTCGTAGTCTCCTCATCGGCGAATATCCGCCATCGTTATTTAGCTATTCGTCATCGCCAGTTCATCTGAGGAGTGACCTTGCTATTTGATTAGCCTGAGAATAAGCCGTCTGAACTCGCGTTCACGACACAGCCTCGTTAGGCTAGGTGGGTTCGTGGTTCGCCCAGATGGAAATCGGAGCGGATCGGCAAAGTCCTCGGCATTGCCCGGCATGAGGACGAAGTTGGTAGGGAAGTTGTAGTGAGCGTAACAAAACGACTGGTCACGGTACTTGCGGTGGCCGGAGTCGCGGTGGCAGGACTGAGTGCACCCGCCGCTGGCGTTGTCGGCGCGGCACCGTCAACTTCTCGAACACCCGACGCTAAGCATCCGGTTGCGAAGATCGCCCTCACCAAGAAGCTCAGCGCACTGCGCACCGACGTATGGGTTAAGTCGCCGTCGATGGGCGGCAAGGTCAAGGTGTCCGTGCTGACACCGCGCAGCGGCAACGGTCCGCGCTCCACGGTGTACATGCTCGATGGTGCTGGTGGAACCTCAGATGTCAGCGATTGGATCACCAAGGGCAAGGCCGGCGAGTTCTTCGCGGGTAAGAACGTCAATGTCGTGCTGCCGGTCGGCGGTGCCGGGACTTTCTACACGGATTGGCAGCGACGCGATCGCAAGTTGGGCAAGCCGATGTGGGAGACGTTCCTTACCAAAGAACTCCCTCCGCTGATCGACGCGCGGTTCAATGGAACCGGACGAAACGCCGTGGTCGGACTGTCGATGGGTGGTCAGTCGGCCTTCGCGCTCGCGGTCCGGCACCCCAACCTGTACACCGGCATCGCGTCACTGAGCGGTTGCCCACCGGTATCGGCACCGCTGAACGAGGGCTATGTGCGGACGACGGTCGGTCGTGCCGGCGGCGACGCCACCAATATGTGGGGGCCATTCGGGTCCAAGGGATGGGTAACCCACGACCCGACGTCGAATTTGGACGCATTGCGCGGGAAGAACATCTTCATCGCGGCAGGTTCGGGTGCGATCGGCCCGCTGGACTTCGACACTCGGCCCGATGGCGACGTCCCCAAGGAGGCCGTGACAGCGTCGGGCTCGGCACTGGAACTGCTTACCTACCGATGCTCGCAGCAGTTCGCATGGCAGCTGCGCGCGAACAACATCAAGTTCACCGATGGCTTCCGGTTCATCGGTACTCATAGTTGGCAGTACTGGCGACGCGACCTGCCGGTGTTGTGGCCGACCATCGCGCGCGGACTGTAGCTGTCGCCCCGTTGGTGGGCGGCAAGGGAATTTAGCGAGTCGGCAGGACTATTTCGATTCGTTAGTGCGATCACGCCATTGTCGTGCGAATGCCAAGAACGCGTTGTTCTCAGTTTCGTTGGTAATCGTCACCCGAGCTCCATCGCCGGCGAAGGGGCGGATTACCACGCCGGCCGCTACGCATTTGGACGCGAATTCTGTTGTATCGTCGCCTAATTCGAGCCATACGAAGTTGGTCTGCGAATCCGGGACACGGTAACCGAAGGTGCGCAGTTCGGTGGTTACCCGCTCGCGCTCGGCAACCACCGCGTCGGTGCGGGCGAGCAATTCGTCGGCTGCACCAAGACTGGCGACTGCGGCGCTCTGCGCAAGGCTATTTACCGAGAAAGGGATATGCACCTTGCCGAGCGCGGTGATGACCTCCGGGTCGGCGATGGCGTATCCGACGCGTAGTCCGGCGAGGCCGTATGCCTTCGAAAAAGTCCGCAGCACAACAAGATTCGCGAACTCTTTGCGTAGCTCCAGGGCGTCGTACGACTGCGTGGGGGTCAGGCGGTTGTACTCGAAGTATGCCTCGTCGAGTGCGACGACGACGTCGGCGGGAACCTTGCGCAGGAATGCGATGAGGTCTGCGGCGTCGACGACGGTGCCGGTGGGATTGTTGGCATTGCAGACGAAGATCAACCGGGTGCGGTCGGTGATGGCAGCGGCCATGGCGTCGAGGTCGTAGACGAGGTCGTCGGTCAGCGGAATCTGGACGGGGGTCGCGCCGGTGACCCGAGTGGCTAGCGGATAGGTCTCGAATGATCGCCAGCCGAACAGCACCTCGTCGCCGGGGGTGGAGGTGATGGTGATCAGATTCTGGCACAAAGTTACTGAGCCACAACCGATCTGGATCTCGTCTTCGGTGACACCGAGCTTCTTTGCCAATTCGGCGGTGAGTTCCACCATCCCGTTGTCGGGATAGCGATTCACGCTCGCCGCCGCATCGGCGATAGCCGCCCGCACACTGGGCAAGGGGCCCTCGGTGACCTCGTTGCTGGCGAGTTTGATGGCTCCCGGGAACGTCTTGCCAGGCACGTAGGCAGGCAGGTCATCAAGGTCGGGGCGGATGCGCGGAGTCACGCGTAATAGGGTAGCCGACATGCCGAAATGACCTGCTGTCCTGCCGGTTTGCTTACTGAGAGCGCGAGTGTGTAACCTTTCAATCCGGCAGTTCGTTAAGGACTTCGCTGGGAGGCGTGCCAGAGCGGCCGAATGGGACTCACTGCTAATGAGTTGTCTCACTAAAATGGGACCGGAGGTTCAAATCCTCTCGCCTCCGCCGACCGCGGTCACTGACAGCGGAAGACATAACTGAACACAGGCACGCGCCCGTAGCTCAACGGATAGAGCATCTGACTACGGATCAGAAGGTTTGGGGTTCGAATCCCTACGGGCGCACAAGGAATCCCCTCTCACCGTAATAGGTGGGAGGGGATTCTCCTATCGGTTGGGAACGGCTGCGACTCAGTCCACCGAGCCCGAGCAGGACGCGGTCGCGCCGGGGCCGGTGCCCGTCTGGGTGAACTTGACCTTGCCGTCAACCAAAACCTCGCAGGTGATCTTGGTGCTGGCCGCGGCGTCGAAATCGTTCGACGCCGAGACTGATGCGAGTTTGGCGAAACCCTTTAGTGTGACCTTCTTTTCCCACGGCAACGACGCGGCTGTGTCCTGCCCCATGTTTGTATCCGTACCCGTGTAGGTAATGGATGCCTTGCCGCCGTCGCCGGTCACTTTGTAGGTCACGACCACCTCAGAGTTCGACTGTTTATCGATCTCGTTCGCGACTTCATTTGCGGCACCACCAACCAAAGCTACGCAGCCGCCGACCAGCGCTAGGAACACCACAACGAGCGCGAGCAAGATCCACGGCCACTTCGCCTTCTTCTTCGGTGGCGCTGGGTACGGTTGCTGTGGGTACGGCTGTCCGGGATATGGCTGTGGCGGGGGCGGGTTTGTCATGATTCTCCGTTCTAAGTGCAATGCCTGAACTGGACTCTCAATTGCACTGCGTGTCCCGAACGGATATCTATCCTCCAAACGGACCAACTATTGCGTCCGAGTTATGTGACTAACGGTCATTCAGTTGAATGATTGTCACGTTGCGTTTCATAGCTAGATCCTTCCCCTTGCTAACGCTTTGCCCGGTTGCCCCGATACGACGACTACAGCTGTCTCACAGAATCTTCACAACCGAAAGGCTCGCGATGAAGTCAGCAGCTCGATCCGCCGCTTGTGCCGCGGTAACAGTGACCGCAGCCGCGACGATAACGGCGATGGCCGCCGGACCAGCCGCCGCGGCCGACGGGAACACCACCGCGAGTCTGTATACGGCCAGCGCCACCGGGGCCTGTCTCGGCAAGGTCAACGTTGGGGTGGGGCACTACCCGGGCCAGGCTGCGCTTTCGTTGACCAGCAATCTATACGGGGTCGGTCCATGCACCGTAGATCTCACCTACGCATTCGCCAAGCGCGGCAGCAACATTCGCAAAACCTTTGTTCGCCATATTCAGGGACCGGGAGTATGGGGAACGTCGAGAGATGTGGTGTCCCCCGGACCCGCTGGAATTTACGATGTCACCGTAACCACAAATGCGCCACATACCGCGGCGCAGCTCATGACAATCGACATCGCGCCAATTAGCTAGTCGTCAACAGGAGGGGAAATCCATGTTCAAACTACGTCTGCTCGCCGCGACCGGGGCGATCGCTGTCGCCACCGCGATCGCGCCGGCCGTGGCAACTGCCGCACCGGCACCTGCGCCAATACCGGTTGCGTCGGCTAACGTCGTGGTCTTCCAGATTCCGGCGATCGGCGGAATCGAATGGGGACCCGGCCAGCATTTGCGGCCGATATCGATTAATGCGCGACGCGCGCCAACTACTCTGCAATACCCGGCACCGCCGCGCGCCGTGGAATTCTCGGTGGCGAGGATCGTGCCGTACTACTACCAGAACGCGGTGCGCTATCTTTCGATTTCTTGGCGCAACGTCAACACTGGAAAGACTGGTCGCGTCAACCTTCGCGAGTGGCCGATACCCAAGTTCAAATACGACAAACTCGATTCATACCCGGCAACGCTCCCGACCTCGGCCATCGCTCAGACCGGTGCCGGGATCGTCGTCGCGTCGGTGTCGTTGATCCGCGACGACTACAACCATCAGCAAATAACCACCACGCTCATTCCAGGGTTCACCACCCTCTCGGTCTGACGTGCTCTTGACGCCGACCGCGGACCTGATACGCCAACCGCGGTCGGCGATTGAGTCGCGGCGAATCAGCGACGTCGCTCCGGCAACGTGAAATTTCGTCCCCCTCAATGTGGTTCGAGGGCAATATGCCCTCGGACGCTGCTGTCGGGGACGATTTGTTTCTGGCTGCCGGTCATACCAGATGTAGTGACGCTCTCGGTCTACTCAGGTCTGCGGTCGGCAACTGCGCGGCGTCGAATCAATAACATCACTTCGCATCACTAACCACATCTGTCACAGTAAGACGCGCGCGTTCGGTTCGGGGGGTTTGCGCGCCTCGTACCTAACCGCAGTCGATGGAAAGTGGGTTTGCTCGATGGAAGTCAAAGGGATCAGTAAGTTACTCGCCGAATTCTTCGGCACCTTCTGGTTAGTATTCGGTGGTTGCGGCAGCGCGATATTCGCGGCCAAGAATGTGGCCGACGCCGGCCAGGGGCATATCGGCGTCATTCAAATGGGTATCGGGTTCCTCGGCGTCGCGCTCGCGTTCGGCCTCACCGTGGTCACCATGGCCTACGCGGTCGGTCATATTTCCGGCGGACATTTCAACCCGGCCGTCACGCTCGGTGCGGTAGTCAGCGGCCGACTCCCGGCCAAGGATCTACCGGGCTACTGGGTGGCACAGGTGCTCGGTGGCCTGCTCGCCGGTACCGCTCTATGGGTGATCGCTAAGGGAATGCCGGGTTTCGAAGCCACCGGCAGCATGGCTGCCAACGGATACGGCGACCATTCACCGAATCACTACACACTCGCCGCTGTGCTGCTTGCCGAAGCTCTGCTGACCGCATTCTTCTTGATCGTCATCCTGGGTGCGACCGACGGTCGAGCACCAAAAGGCTTTGGTCCGTTGGCAATTGGGCTATCGCTAACGCTGATCCACTTGATCTCCATTCCGATCAGCAATACCTCGGTCAATCCCGCCCGCTCCACCGCGGTCGCATTCTTCAATGGAGATGGCGCGCCCGGACAGTTGTGGGCCTTCTGGGTCGCCCCGCTTGTCGGTGGGCTCATCGGCGGACTCCTCTATCCGCTGCTGTTCGAGAACGGGAAATTCGCACTTGGCAAGACGGCTGAGGCCGACGCTTAATCACCTGACGACAAACGGCCCGCGGTGGTGCGGGCCGTTGGTCGTCGCTTCAGGGCCGGGCTCGAAAGTAGCCGCCACCACCGCAAATGGACGATGACTTCTGCCGATAGTCGACTGTCGCCTACCGTAGAGGGGTGAGTTCACCCGAATCGGCTCCGCAGCCCGCCGACGCCGACGACTTCAAGTCGATGATCACCTGGCGTCGACTGACCAACAGTCGTCTCGAACAGGTCCGTCTCCATGTAACCGGCGACCGCATCAAGGCGTATGGCCGGATCATCTCAGCCGAAGCCGACTATGAACCGTATTCGGCGTCGTATGAGTTGGTTACCAACGACGCCGGCGTGACCCGACGGCTGAGCTTGCATCTCGTGCAGGCCGGCGGCGAGTCTCAGTTGGCTATCACGCGCGACGGTGAGAACAACTGGTTGGTGCAAACCGCCGAGGGCACCGTGCACAGCGACTTCGGCGGTGCCCAGGACGTCGACATCGCGATGAGTCCGATGTTCAAGGCGCTGCCTATCCGACGTCTCGGCTTGCACCGCGATCCCGACGGGGAGCATTCGATCCCGGTCGTCTACGTGTACCTGCCCGAGGCCAAGGTCGAAGCCGCGACGATGACCTATAACGCGAGCCCCGACGCCATCGCCATCACTACACCGATCGCGAGTACGTCGGTGACCGTCGACGACAACGGATTCGTCCTGGACTACGCCGGGATCTCTACCCGAATCTGACCGGCTGCCGGCTCAGCCGCGCCACACTTTGGCCCGGTGGGCCTGCCGACGCATTTCCTGCGCCCATCCCGGTGCGCCGACGGTGACGCCGCTGATCGGTTGCCGAGCGCCGGTTGCGATGTGTTCATAGGCCTGACGTGCTCGATGACCGTCGTCGACCAAGACCTCGACCGTGCCCCGCTCCCGCAGTTCGTCCCGGGCCTGGGTCAGCCGGTCGATGGTTTCGCTGAGCGCATTGAGCAGTGCGGTCGAATTCGCTTCCAGCATCGCCCGTTGCAGCGCCGGGGCGGTACCCGCGACCCGCGTGCCGTCCCGGAAGCTGCCCGCCGCCAGACTCAACGCCAGCTCGCTCTCCCCAGCCCCGACGACCGCTGTCGCATTCGCCGTCAGATGGGGAAGATGCGAAATGGCGGCCACCGCGCGGTCGTGTGAGTCGGCCGCGGCCGGTACAACCTGCGATCCAGCGTCGAGTGCGATCGCGGCAACGGTCAGCCAGTCCGCGGCGTTGGTGTCGTCCTCGGTGGTCAGCATCCACATAGCGCCGTCGAACAGTGTGGATACCGTTGCCTCCCAACCGGATTCACTGGTTCCCGCCATCGGGTGGCCGCCGACGTATCGAGCTTCGGGGTGAAGCTCCGCGATCAGCCGGGCTACCGACTCTTTGACGCTGACGACGTCGGTGAGCAGGTTGTTCGGCGCGTATTCGACGACGGCGGGCAGCACCGCACGCAGGGCGGTTACCGGTGTCGCCAAGACGATCACCGCGTCGAGTTCTGCTGCGCGGCGCAACGTCGCTTCGAGGTCGGTCGACGCATCATGCCCACTGGCGATCGCGGCGTCGACGGTCGTCGCGGACCTGTTGTAGCCGAAGGCATTTCGCCCGTTCACTGACATCGCGCGCAGGAGTGACCCGCCGATGAGTCCGAGGCCGAGAATGCACACCGCTGTACGGGTGGGGTCGTCGCTGCTCACCGCTCCAGCGTGTCATATCGCCGGACAAAGTTGGGAGAACGGCGCTAGTGCGACTACCGTGACCTGCATGGCAGGTGGCTCCGGCGGTTCGAACCCAGCGCGGTCGAATGACGCTGACGTGGACGGCTTCGCGGTTGCGGTGGTGCGGGAAGAAACAGCGTGGAAAGTGACGGCACTGAAGTCGTCGGCGCTGACCGATCTCGCCGATGCCGAACGTCAATTGCGGGAGCTGCGGGCCGCGGGCGCGGTGTTCGGTCTGCTCGACGTCGACGACGAATTCTTCATCATCCTTAGGCCATCGCCATCGGGGGCGCGTCTGCTGCTGTCCGATGCGACCGCCGGCATCGAATACGACGTCGCGGCCGATGTGCTCGACAGTCTCAACGTCGAGATTCCCGACTTCGATCCGGACGAGCTCGACGATGTCGACCCGTGGGAGGAGGGGGACCTGGGTGTTCTCGCCGACCTTGGCCTCCCCGACGCGGTGATGAGCATCATCGTTTCCGACACCGACCTCTACGCCGACGAGCAATTGGGCATGGTGGCCGCCCGGCTCGGCTTCGCCGACGAACTCGCCAAAGTACTCGAATCGATCGGTCACTAGCGTCGGTGTCCGCGGTGGGGCGGGAGTTTGAACGGCTGATCGCCCTGGCGATCGACGCCGCGGACTCCTCCGGGCCTGATGATGTGCCGATCGGCGCGGTCGTCGTCGACGCCGACGGCGTGGAGTTGGCTCGGGCGGGAAATCGCCGCGAGGCAGACGGGGACCCATGTGCGCATGCTGAGGTATTGGCGCTTCGGGAGGCCGCGCGGCGTCATGGCGATGGCTGGCGGTTAGAGGGCTGCACCATCGCGGTCACTGTCGAACCTTGCACGATGTGTGCCGGCGCGATCACCCTGGCCCGCGTCGGACGAGTGGTGTTCGGTGCTTACGAACCCAAAACTGGCGCGGCCGGATCACTGTGGGATGTGCTGCGTGACCCTCGGCTTACCCATCGCCCCGAGGTGCGCGGCGGCGTATTGGCCGATGAGTGTGCCGCCATTGTGCAGCAGTTTTTCGCGTCTCGCCGGGATAAATCCGGGTAAAAGTCAGAGCAGATCTCAGGGTGCCATCGCCGCCCCGATGTGGCAGATTGGTGGTGCACATCCTGCCCCGCCCACTAGGGAGAAATCATGTCTGACGCCAACGATAAAGTCACCGAGGCCGTCGACGCGGCCAAGCAAAAGTTCAACGAGTTCGCGGCCAACGAGAAGGTGCAAGGCGCGGTGAACACCGCTGTCGGCAAAGTCAACGAGTTCGCGGCGAACGAGAAGGTTCAGGGTGTCACGAACACCGCGGTCGAGAAGATCAACGAGTTCGCGGCGAACGAGAAGGTCCAGGGCGCGGTCAACTCCGCTGTCGGCAAGCTCAATGAGCTGAAGGATCGTTTCGTCGGTTCGGACACCGCGGCGTCATCGGAGAAGCCGGTTGAGACGCCTGTCGACGTCGAGCAGACCTTCAGCGCACCGAATGTGCCCACCGAGCCCGGCGCGGGTGAAGAGGGCAAGGGAACGCCGAACCCGTGAGCGTCGAGAATCTTTGATTTTGGTCGCTGACCACACGATTTAAGATTCGGACGGCCGCTGCGGTAGTGTCTTTCGCGGTGGCGTGTCCGAGCGGCCGAAGGTGCAGCACTCGAAATGCTGTGTGCGGTAACCCCGTACCGGGGGTTCAAATCCCCCCGCCACCGCAGAAGCCCTTCACCTGTTAATTCAGGTGGGGGGCTTTTTCCATGCGTTGCGCAACCTTGAAAACTTGGCACCCAATTTCAAGGTTCGCGCTGTAACCTTGAAATTACATCAATAGTTTTCAAGGTTGGGGCTCCGCGGTGGACATCGATAAGTTGGAGAACAGTCCGGTGGGGAAACTCGTCCCGATCTCCGGCTACGACCCTAGATTTAGAGAAGAGTACGACTACTTCGGGTTCGTGCCCGATCCGCTTCCAGACAGTTTCGACCTGGAGGGCTCGACATACTCGATCGTGATCGAGGCGGCCGCTTCGCTGGCTCGTGCCGATCAGGCCGCTTCCCTTCTGCCTAATCCAGCTCTACTAGTTAGACCCGCAACGCGACGCGAGGCCGTCAGCACCTCAGCATTGGAGGGAACGTACGCTGCGCTCTCCGATGTCTTTGAGGCGGACTTTCTTGAAGACGATGAGCTGACTCGATCGGTAAGCGAAGTGCGCAATTACGTGACTGCGGCGGAACGGGCGTACGACCTGATTGGTCGAGGGCAGCCGATCTCGATCAGAATGCTAGAGGATCTACAGGCCGAACTTCTACGAGGCACTGCCAGCGACGGGGCTCATGCGGGAAGTGTGCGGACCTCGCAAGTATTCATCGGCGTCGGCACGCGGAGAGTCGAAGCGGCGCGGTTCGTTCCCCCTCCGGCCGATCACCGTTTGACCGACGGCCTACAAGCGTGGCAGGAGTGGGTGCGTAGCAACGCAGGCATACCGACAATCATTCGAGTGGCTGTCGCGCACTACCAGTTTGAGACTCTTCACCCATTCCATGATGGAAATGGTCGTCTTGGAAGGTTGGTGGCGGCGCTCCAACTAATGAGTGCCGGTGACCTCGGGTACCCGGTCTTGAATATCTCTCCTTGGCTAGAGCAACGTCGGTCCGAGTATCAGGATGGCCTTCTGAGGGTTTCGCAGACTGGCGATTGGAATGAGTGGATCTGCTTCATTGCCGCGGCTATACACGCGGAAGCGCTAGAAGTTGTGGCGCGCGTCGACCGGCTACTTGCGTTGCGCGAGAGTTTCCAGATGACCCTCCATGGCTCGAAAGGTGTAGCCCTTCGAATTGCTGATGATCTGGTCGGGTACCCAATGATCACTGCCACGCTAGCCAGCAAGCTTCACGAAGTGTCGTATCAAGCCGCAAACACTGCAATCGCGAAGCTCGTGGAGCGCGGAATCCTCAGACAGCGAACGTCCGGGCGCTACGACAGGATCTTTCAATGTGATGCGGTGCTATCAGCATTGGAATACTAGCCCTGCCCGCATTTGCCTGCGAATACTGTGTGATCTGGTTCGGGGCGGCGGTCAGGTAGAAACGCCGGTTGTCGGCTGGCTGGCCGACGCGATCTCCGCCTTCAGTTCGGCTTTGAGACGGCGACTGACTTGGCCGCGCTTTTGCGCGTTGGCGTTGGCATCGACTAGGTCGTCGCGTCGAGCGCTGAAGATCTTCCCCCACAGCTTGTGAGACCACCCGGCCAGCTCCTTGTCGCTGATACCCAGACTCTTCGCGATCTTGGTCTCCGGCTCACCAGACGCCTCGACTAAGGCACGGTTCTCGTCGCGCGACATTTCCGGCCCTCGGTAGTTGGCGAAGTAGTCGGAATCCGTCTCGTTCGGCCGGGTGTCTCTGTGGTCGGCCAGTATCAGAGTTGTTGGCTCGCCGGCGAACGCGGCCGCCAAGGCAGTCGATTTGATGGCCAATTTTCCGACCTCCGCATATCCGTCGTCGTGCAAGAGATCGGCCACCAGCACAGTCCTGTCGAGTAGTCGGGACATGCCATGCGCAACCGCGTAAAGCGTTGCGGCAGTAGGCGATACCCTCCCCAGCTCAAGATCGGACACGCGTGAGGTGGTCCACGGACCGAAGTCGCGTAGTTCACGAGCCAGCGCGTCGCCGTTGTAGCCGGCGGCCGTTCGCATCTGCTTCACGTTGTTGCCGAGGATTTGGCTTATCGGGGTTGCGTTGATCATGTCAGTTGACGTTACGGCAAATTCGGGGCTTGATACCCGTAAAGCTAGGTTGACAGTGTTGCGATCCAGCGTCGTGAATCAGCCGGATCGATCACGTCATCCAATTCGAATGCCGTCGCGGCGGTCAGCGCTTTGCCCTGCTGATATGCGGCGGCAAGTATCTCGTTGAAGACCCGGTCGCGCTCAACCGGATCCTCGATGGCGTCGAGCTCCTTCCGAAAGCCCAGTCGCACCGCGCCCTCCAGACCCATCGGTCCGATTTCGCCGGTCGGCCAAGCGATGGTGAACTCCGGCGCGTGAAATGAGCCGCCGGTCATCGCCATTGCTCCGAGGCCGTAAGCCTTGCGGAGAATGATGGCGCCGAACGGGACGGTCAGTCGTGCGCCGGCGATGAACATACGCCCGAAGCGACGCACCGTTGCATCTTTCTCCGATTCGGGACCAACCATGAAACCTGGTGTGTCGCAGAGCATTACCAATGGAATCTGGTGCGTTTCACAGAGCGTGAGGAAATCGGAAGCCTTGTCCGACGCCTCAGCGTCGATCGCACCGCCCAGGTGGTGACTGCTGTTGGCCACCAATCCGTAGGCGACACCTTCCACCCGAACCAGGGCCGTCATGATGCCGACGCCGTAGTCGGGGCGTAACTCCAACACCGAACCCACATCGGCGATTGCGTCAACCGCGTTCCGAACGTCGTAGGCGCGCAGGCGATTTGCCGGCACGGCGTCGCGGGCGAGGTGAGGTTCGGGCGCCTCCCACTCATCGAGTGGACCCTGAAAATAGCTCAGATATTGTTTGGCCAACGCGACAGCATGCGCCTCATCGGTTGCCACCAGATCAACCACGCCGTTCCGCCGCTGGACATCGATGGGACCGATGTCTTCCGGTTGATAGGTACCAAGACGTCCACCGGATATCATCGCCGGGCCACCCATCCCGATATTGGCATCCGGCGTCGCGATCAGCACATCGCACGCCCCGGCGAGGGCGGCATTGCCGGCGAAACACCGGCCCGATACCACCGACACTGTCGGCACCTTCCCGTTGAGCGCGGCGATGGCGCGGAAGGTCGGCACGTCCAACGCGTTGCCCGACCAATCCGTGTCACCCGGTCTGCCGCCACCGCCTTCGGCGAAGAGAATCAACGGAACCCGTTTGCGCGCAGCTAAATCCAGCAGGCGGTCAGTCTTCGCGTGATTGCGCATGCCCTGGGTGCCGGCCAACACCGTGTAATCGTAGGAAATCACGACGACGTTGGCGGCTGGCCCGAAGCGATTCGCGCCGATGGTTGCGGTACCCCCTAGGAGTCCGTCGGCCGGCGTGTTCTCGATTAGATCCTGTTCGCTACGCCGACTCCGTTGTGCGGCAATCGCTAACGCGCCGTATTCGATGAAACTTCCGTCGTCGACCAAGTCGTCGATATTCTCCCGCGCGGTTCGGCGCCCCTTGGCATGTCGTTTCGCAACAGCCTCCGGTCGCGCATCATCGAGGGTAATCGCATGTCGTGCAAGGATTTCCGTGAGATCAGTCCGCTCGCCGGCCGTTGATTGAGCTATTGCGTCGTCCGTTGTCACGTTGTCATCGAGAGTAACGGCGAGCAGCGGATCACCGGGGTTTACCGCCTGCCCCGGCGTCACCAAAACGCGTTCCACGACGACACCAGCGTCGCTGCTGACCACATGTTGCATCTTCATCGCCTCTAGGATCACCGCTTGAGCGCCCGCGGCTATTCGATGGGACGGCTCGGCGATCTCGACGACGACCCCTGCCATGGTGGCCCGGATGACAGTGTCGTCCGACAGCGGCGTTGGGGTGGCAGGTTGGTCGGCGAAGTCGGCCAACCGCGTATCGAACCAGCTGGTATCTACCAGGCCAGCCCGAAAATCTTTGTGGGACAGTAGCGTCCGTTGAACTCCGGTATTTGTCGGCACGCCGGTAACAGTGAGGTCGTCTACCGCGGCAATGGCTTTGCGCACCGCGGCATCGAAGTCATCGAGTCGAGTATGAGTAATCACCTTGGCGAGTAACGAGTCGTAGCGTGGACTTACGGTCAATCCCGACCGCCCGTAGCTATCCACCCGTATCCCCGGCCCTGACGGTGGCGCGAACTCGGTTAGCGTTCCGGCGGATGGCACGGTCTGTCCATCGGGAGTGATGGTTTCCATGTTTATCCGCACCTGAATCGCGATGCCAGATGCGGTGGCTGGGCTGCCGATCGAAGACTTGGAGTCCCGGGATGTCACGCCTGCCGGCAGGTTCAGACCATCGAAAGGTACTCCTCCAGCGATTGCTAGTTGTGTCGCGACGAGGTCGATCCCGGCGACCTCCTCGGTAATGGTGTGCTCCACTTGGATACGCGGGTTCACTTCGAGAAAGACGAAATCGTCTCCGGTGATAAGGAATTCAACGGTGGCCAACCCGCGATACGCGGCTGCCGCGCAAAGCCGGGTCGCGGCCGAGTGCAGCCTCTGACGTAAACCATCGGAAAGCTGTTGGGCAGGAGCCACTTCGATCAGCTTCTGATGGCGCCGCTGGATGCTGCAGTCCCTGTCACCCACCGCGAGCGCGGTAGTGCCGCCGTCATTGTCCACAGCGGCGATGACCTGGACCTCGACGTGTCTTGCCTTTTCACATAGCTGTTCGGCGAAGAGTCGGGAGTCGGCGAAACCGAGTTCTGCCTCCGCCGCACATGACCGATAGGCATCGTCGATGTCGGCGGCGTCAGAGACCTCCCGCATGCCGCGTCCGCCCCCACCCGAAACCGCCTTGATCATGATCGCGCCGTCGACATCGGCGAAGAAGGCGTGGACCTCGTCTAGAGTCGCGCCGGCCTCCGTTGCGGCGAGAACGGGCACCCCGGCGCTTTGGGCGGCGTCGCGAGCGAGTGCCTTGTTTCCGAATGTTTCGAGCACTTGCGGGGACGGCCCAACAAAGATCAACCCCGCTTCTGCACAGTGTTGGGCGAAATCTGCGTTCTCCGAAAGGAATCCGTATCCGGGGTGTATCGCGGTTGTCCCGGTCTGCCGGGCAGCGGACAGTACCGCATCTTGATCGAGATACGCCGACGGTCCGATCCCGGCCAACGCCACGGCGGTGTCGGCCGCGTGAACGTGCGGGCTTTCGGAATCATCCTGCGCATAGACCGCAACCGTGGGGATCCCGAGTTCACTGGCTGTGCGGATAATGCGCAGCGCGATCTCCCCGCGATTGGCGATGAGCAGAGTTGGACTATCAAACATGTGCGTCCTTTGTTGCCTGTGGGAGGCCGATTAACTGTTCCGACATCGTGACCATGGACGAGATATACTGTGCGCGTTTTCGTTTCGAGTCAGCGGCTAGTCGTCGCGCGCCGACCAGTTGGGCGTCGGAGAGCAGTTCGGCGATAGCTGTTGCCGGGGCACAGAGCTGTATGTCATGCGCCCGCGCTAGCTGTTCGACGAATCGTGCGTATCGCTTGATGAGGCGTGAGCGGACCGCCGCCCACTTCTCGGCGACGTCGGGGTCGAGAAGTGCGCGCTGCTCGATGACCGCGAGTAGGCCGCCGAATTCATAGACCGCTTCGATGAAGGCGCTGGTTGTGATCGTCAGGACATGACGCAAATCCTCGCTGCCAGGGTGTTCGGCCGCAGTCCGCTTTCCCTCGACGTGTTGTGCTTGCAGGAAGCGCTCGCAGACGTGGTCGGTGACGCCTCGAAAGACTTCGTCGCGCGAAGAGAAATAGGCATAGACGGACGGGCGGGAAACCTGCGCTCGCGAGGCGATGACTTCGATCGTCGCGCCGTGAAAACCGAGCTCGGCGAAGCAGTCAGCGGCTGCGTCGATGATGTGTCGTCGACGCGGATTGTCCTCGAAATTGCGCGCCGACCGGGCGCGCTGCTGAGTTTCGCTAACCGCCACGGGCTCAGCATGCATTGACATTGACGTTAATGTCAATGGCCTCGTACCAAAATTGTGGATGACTGATGTCGGGCGGGGGCAAGTTGCCCTTGGTCGCCAGACAATATCCAGAATCTTGGGAAGGGGGAGGGGGAGGGTGCAGCTACGGCAGGAACAGCGCCGCCGAGTTCGCCAGGTCCAGTAGCGGTTGGGGGAAGATCCCCAGCGCCAGAGTGCCGGCCGCGCACAGCGCGATAGGAATGGTGGTCAGCGGACTGGGTTTCAGTACCTTCGGTGACTCGGCACCCGAATCCGCGAAGAACATCGCCACAATCACCCGCACGTAGAAATACGCCGCGATCGCGCTGCACACAACGCCGACGATGATCAACGCCCAGCCGCCAGCGCCTCCGGCCGCGCCGAAGACCGCGAATTTCGCGATGAAGCCACTCGTCAGCGGAATACCGGCGAAGGCGAGCAGGAATAGTGAAAGTAGCGCTCCCACAAGCGGGTTCCGACGACCAATCCCGGCCCAGGAAGGCAGATCCGATGCCTCGCGACCGGCGGTGTCCCGCACGACGGCGATGATTGCGAATGCGCCGAATGCGGAAAGTGCGTACGCCGCAACGTAAAAGAGCGTTGCGGCCAAGCCCGACCGGCTTAGGGCTACAACGCCAACCAGGATGAAACCAACATGACTGACCGACGAATACGCGAACATTCGCTTGATGTCGCTCTGAGTCACCGCCATCAGAGTCGCGACCACCATCGTGGCGATCGCAACCGCCCATAGCGCCGGTTCCCACTTATCTTGCAGTGCGGGGAATCCGACGTAGAGAACGCGTAGCAGAGCACCGAAGGCGGCTACCTTGGTCGCCGACGCCATAAAGGCCGTTACGGGCGTCGGCGCACCCTGGTATACGTCGGGAACCCACGATCCGAATGGCACCGCACCGACCTTGAACAGTAGCCCCACGCCCAGCAGGGCAAGTGATATCAGCGCGAGCGTCACATCCGACTGCGCCGCGATCCTGCTGCCGATCACGCCAAGGGACAGCGAACCCGTCGCGCCATAAGCGAATGACGCGCCGAACAGGAAGATCGCCGATGAAAACGCGCCCAGGAGAAAGTATTTGAGTGCGGCCTCTTGCGACAGCAAACGACGACGTCGGGCGATACCGCACATGAGATAGAGGGGAAGGGAGAAGACCTCAAGTGCGATGAACATGGTCAACAGGTCGCCGCAGGCCGGGAACAGCATCATCCCGCCCACCGCCAAGAGCGTCAACGGGAACACTTCGGTGGTGATGGCACCGGCCCGGCCGGCCACGAGTTCGTCCGCAGACCCGGGCACCGTCGCGGCCGACGGTGTGAACGCATCGGCGGGCAGGTCGGCATCTCCCCCCGAAGCCGGCAACGGCATGCGCGTCGACGCCGCGCTCTGTACCTCGACCGGAGCCCAGACCCGGTCGAGCCGACGCTCGCCCATAAAGGCAACTGCGGCAAGCGAAATCAACAGAATCGTACCCTGGAGAAACAGCGCGGGACCATCGATGATTACCGCCCCCGACATCGCAATTCGGCCAACCTCCGTGGAATTCGCGTGCGCCCGAGCGACCGCGATCAACGCGACCAGCCCCGCGGCTAGACCTGTGAGTGACAACCACAGTTGCAATCGATATCGCGTATGTCGGGCCGCGAACGCCTCGATAAGCACGCTGATAACCGCCGCGCCGAATACGATCAGCATGGGGGACAGCCGGAAGTAGTCGATGCTCTGCGAATCCATTGCGATGGTCATTAGCGAAGGCGAAGTCATCGGTCTCCTGCCACATGTGGTGCCGGATCGGTCTGATGAACCGACGTCAATGTATGGGACACAGCGGGATTGACGAAGTCGAGCACTAATCGAGGAAAGAATCCCAATGCGAGCAGAGCTAAGATGAGCGGCGCCACGACGATTCGTTCGCGCCAGCCGAGGTCGCGAATCGGCTTCGCATCATCGAGCCCGTTCGCGGGTGGCGGGCCGCCCATCATCCGCTGATATGTCCACAGGATGTAGATAGCGGACAACACCAGCGCGCTCGATGCCGCGATCGCCGCGACGGGATATCGCGTGAAAGTGCCGATCAGCACCAGGAACTCACTAATGAACGGTGCGAGTCCGGGAAGTGAGAGGGTCGCGAGGCCGGCGATCAGGAAGGCTCCGGCGAGAACCGGTGCGAGTTTTTGTACGCCGCCGTAGTCGGCGATGAGTCGGCTCCCGCGCTGCGAGACCAGGAATCCGGCCACGAGAAACAGTGCGGCGGTAGAGATTCCGTGGTTCACCATATAGAGCGTCGAGCCGGACTGTCCTTGGCTGGTCAATGCGAAGATGCCCAGCACGATGAATCCGAAATGCGAAATCGACGTATAGGAGATCAACCGCATGACATCGGTTTGGCCGATGGCCAGGACAGCGCCGTAGACAATGCTCACCACCGCGAGCGCCGAGATGATCGGCGCGAAAGTCGTTGCGGCATCGGGAAACAGGCCGATGCAGAAACGGAGCATCGCAAATGTGCCGACCTTGTCCATGACGGCCATCATCAGCACCGCGGACGCGGGCGTCGCTGACACCGCGGCGTCGGGCAGCCACGAATGCAACGGCCAGAGCGGTGCCTTTACCGCGAAGGCGAACAGGAATCCGAGGAAGATGAGATTGAGCACGCCCGACGACGCATCGAGACGGCCGCTGGCCGCCGCCTCGCTGATCGCCGCGAAGCTGAACGTGCCATGCCCGTCGACGCCAAGTCCGGATCGAACGGTCACCACATAGAGCCCGACGACGGCGGCTAGCATGATCAGGCCGCCAAAGAGGTTGTATAACAAGAACTTCACCGCAGCATGTGTTCGACCGCCGTCGCCATTTCCGAAGCCGCCGATGAGGAAGTACATCGGGATCAGCATCGCTTCGAAGAAGATGTAGAACAGCAGTACATCGGTGGCGACAAAGCTCATCAGAACCATCGCTTCGACAGCCAGCATCAGCGCGAAATAGGTGTGCACTCCACGGCCCTCGCTGGAGTCGGCGTCCCGCCAACCGGCCAGTAGAAGGAGCGGCATCAAGATGGTGGTGAGCAAGACCAGTACCAGTCCGATGCCGTCCAGGCCAAGCGAGTACCTGGCACCGAACGCAGGAATCCAGCTCAGGTCTTCGACGAACTGGAAGCGGGAACCGGTGGGGGAGAACATAACCGCGAGAATGAGCGCCCACACCAGCACTGCAGCGGAGGTAGCGATGCCGACATATTTGGCCGCCTGTACAGCACCGACAGGTAGCAGCATCAACACGACCGAGGCGATAGCTGGCAGCAGCCACAGAATGGTGAGACTCATAGGATGTTCACCGCCATGATCAGCGCGACGACCGCGACGGTACCCGCCAGCATCGACATCGCATAGGAACGTACAAAGCCGTTCTGCCACTGCCTAATCCACGCCGACGTCGAGGTGACGGCGGTCCCGACGCCGCGTCCGGCGGCGTCGAGTCCACCGTTCTCGACGGCGACCAAGCCCGCGGTAATTTCTTGGCCCGGCCGCATCAGAAGCTTCTCGTTGACAGCATCGCCGTACAGATCGGCGCGCGCGGCAATAGTCAGCATCGACACCTCGATGGGTGCACGGACCGGGATAGGTGCCTGCCCGTACTGACGCCACGCGACCGCGACACCGACTGCCACGGTCACCAGGATGACTACGGTGAGCGACCATGCGGGAATCGGCAACGCATGCTCGTGGGCGTCGCCGACTACCGGCGCCAGCCAATCTGAAAGCGTTCCACCGATAGCGAGTAGACCACCCGATGCGATGGAGCCGAGTGCGATCACGATCATCGGCCCGGTCATCGTCGAACCGGACTCGTGCGGGTGAACTCCAGTGGCCCAACGCTTTTCGCCGAAGAAGGTCAACAGCATAACGCGTGTCATATAGAACGCGGTGACCCCGGCACCCAGTAGAGTGACCAGGCCCAGCAGCCAGCCGCGCGCGCCGCCCGCGCCAAAGGCGGCTTCGATGATGTGGTCTTTGGAGTAGAAGCCGGCGAATGGCGGCACTCCGATGATGGCCAGATATCCGAGGCCGAAGGTGGCGAATGTGATTGGCATGGCCGTGCGTAACCCGCCGAAGCGGCGCATATCAGTTTCGTCGTTCATGCCGTGCATCACCGAACCGGCGCCGAGGAACAGGCCGGCTTTGAAGAATCCGTGCGTCAGCAGGTGCATTATCGCGAACGCGTATCCGGCGGGACCGAGGCCCGCCGCTAGGACCATGTATCCGATCTGGCTCATCGTCGACGCCGCGAGAGCCTTCTTGATGTCGTCTTTCGCGCAGCCGATGATCGCGCCGAAGAGGAGGGTAACCGCGCCAACCACCACGACACCGGTTTGAGCGTGCGGTGCGAGGTTGAAGATCGGACCCGACCGCGTGATCAGGTACACGCCGGCGGTGACCATCGTGGCGGCATGGATCAACGCGGACACCGGAGTTGGCCCCTCCATCGCGTCGCCGAGCCACGACTGTAGCGGCACTTGGGCGGACTTGCCGCAGGCGGCCAGCAGGAACATAAAGCCGAGCGCCGTCAGCGTCGCATCCCCAGCTCCGTCGGCGCGGCCGAATACCTCGCCGAACGCCACCGACCCGAAAGTCGCGAACATGATCATCAGCGCGATCGCCAGGCCCATATCCCCGACGCGATTGACGACGAACGCCTTCTTGGCAGCCGTTGCGGCACTTGGCTTGTGCTGCCAGAAGCCGATGAGCAGATATGACGCGACGCCAACGCCTTCCCAGCCGAGATAGAGCCCAAGATAATTGTCCGATAGGACCAGGACGAGCATCGCGGCCAGGAAAAGATTGAGATAGGCGAAGAAGCGACGCCGGTCGGGATCGTCGGACATGTAGCCGATCGAATAGATGTGAATCAGTGATCCGACCACCGTGATAAGAAGCACGAAACACATTGCGAGCTGGTCGAGTTGGAAACCGAAGTCCACGCGGAGGTCGCCGACCGGCACCCAACTGAACAGATCGCTATGCACGGTGCGATCCGGGCTGTCGCGGCCGATCATGCCGATCCACAGTAGAACTCCGATAACCGCGGACAGCAACGCGAGCCCGGTGGCCAGCAGGTGGCCCCACCGATCCGCGCGCCTGCCGGTAAGGAGCAGGATCATCGAGCCGATCGCCGGCAGTGCCGGAATCAGCCAGAGGAGTTGACGACTCACTTCGACGCTCATCGGCTCACCGCTTCAGTAGGTCGGCGTCGTCGACGGAAGCAGACCGCCGAGTTCGGAAGATGGTCATGATAATGGCCAGTCCCACAACAACTTCCGCAGCAGCGACGACCATCGTGAAAAATGCGATCACCTGACCGTCGAGACTGCCGTGCATCCGGGCGAAGGTAACGAACGAGAGATTGGCGGCGTTGAGCATCAATTCGACACACATGAAAACCACGATGGCGTTGCGCCGCAGCAGCACCCCGGCCGCACCGATAGCGAAGATCAGCGCGGACAGGTAGAGATAGTTTGCCGGGTTCATTGGGAATCCTCCAGGGAGGGAGGGCCTTCGCCACCGACTTCGCGCGCTTTGAGCATCGCGTTGACCGATAGCGACGATGGACTACCGTCGGGTTCCAACGCGGGTACATCGACGGCATTGTGTCGGGCGAATACGCCGGGACTGGGCAAGGGCGTGACGTCAGTGCCGTGCAGGAACCGGTCGATGGACAATTCGCGCTGTCCGCGGCGTGGCCCGAACCGCTGACGATGCGCTAGCACCATCGCTCCGAGCGTCGCGGCGATGAGCAGGGCACCGGTCAGCTCGAACGCCCACAGGTACCGCACGAAGATCAGTTCGGCTAGCGCGCGGACATTCTCGTTTCCGCCGCCGGGTGCGGTGCCCCGGCTGTAATCCGGTGCGCCGGCGAAGGCCGCCAACGTTGCGTTCGCGATGCCCGCGACTAGCAGTACACCGAAACCCAGACCCAGCCCGACGGCGATGATCCGTTGTCCGCGAATGGTTTCCACCAGCGAGTCCGACGAGTCGACGCCGATCAACATGAGGACGAACAGGAAAAGCATCATCACCGCGCCGGTATAAACAACCACCTGGACAACGCCGAGGAACAGGGCGCCCTGGACCACGTAGAAGACTGCGAGGATGATCATCGTCATCGCGAGGAAGATCGCCGAGTAGACCGCCTTAGGACTCAGAACAACACCGAGGGCACCGATGATGACGACTACTCCGAGAATCCAGAACTGGACCGCCTCCGCTCCCGACGTCCGGGAAAGTTCTTCTGCCAGAAGAGCTGTCATAAGGCCGCGTCTTCGTCGCTGTTGGTAGTGTCACGGTCGGTCATTCCGTCCGGACCGATATCGCCGCGGTAGTAGTTCTCCGGCCGCGAACCCGGCGCCATCGCATGGGGTGGCGGCGTCATGGTCGGTTCCATCGGCGCGAGCAGTTGATCCTTTTCGTAGATCATTCCCGCCCGGGAGGTATCGGCGAGTTCGTAGTCATTGGTCATCGTCAACGCGCGAGTCGGGCATGCTTCGATGCACAGTCCGCAGCCGATACAGCGCAGGTAGTTGATCTGGTAGACCCGGCCGTAGCGCTCACCCGGCGAAAATCGTTCTTCCGCAGTGTTATCCGCACCTTCCACGAAGATCGCGTCGGCCGGACACGCCCACGCGCACAACTCGCACCCGATGCACTTCTCCAATCCGTCCGCGTAACGATTGAGCTGATGCCGACCGTGATAGCGAGGCGCGGTGGGTTCCTTCTGTTCCGGATACTGTTCGGTGACCGGCTTTCGGAACATCGTCGAGAAGGTCACACCGAAGCCGGCGACGGGCTTGCTCAGATCAGGCATCACTGTTCTCCTTCGCAGCAGGCGCGGCGAGTTGGGCCCGGATGATATTGCTGGAGACTTGCTCCCGCGCAGGCGAATCGGGAAGGACCTGCCCCGGAAGTGGCGGGACCGGGAATCCGCCCGCGATGGGATCGAATGGATCAGCGGCGGGCTCGGTTGCTTGCGGGGTACTTGGTAGTCGGATGAGCCGCCAGATACCAACGAAGAGCAGTGCGCAGACCGCGATGCCGGCAGCGGCGAGGACCGTCACACCGATCCACTGTGAGTAGTCGCGTGTTACTTCCCGCAGCACAGCGACGACGAGGACCCAGCCCAACGCGACCGGTATGAGCACCTTCCAACCCATCGCCATGAACTGGTCATAGCGCAAGCGGGGCAACGTGGTTCGCAGCCAGATGAATACGAAAAGGAAGATCCATACCTTGGCGACGAACCACAACACCGGCCACCAGCCTGAGTTGGCCGCGTCGGCAATGCTGATCGGCCAGGGGGCCTGCCAGCCGCCGAGGAAAAGGGTGGTCGCAAGGGCGGATACGGTAACCATGTTGATGTACTCGGCGAGCATGAACATCGCGAATTTCAGGGATGAGTACTCGGTGTGGAACCCGCCGACCAATTCGCCCTCCGCCTCGGGCAAATCGAATGGCGCGCGGTTGGTTTCGCCGACCATCGCGATCGCGTAAATGACGAATGACGGCAGCAGCAGGAGCACGTACCAGTGCTTCGACTGTGCGGCAACTATTTCCGAGGTCGACATGGTCGCGGAGTTGAGGAACACCGCGGCGAAGGATAGGCCCATCGCGATCTCGTAGGAGATCACCTGGGCGGTTGACCGTAGACCGCCGAGCAGTGGATAGGTAGAACCCGATGACCAGCCGGCCAGCACGATGCCGTAGACACCTATCGAGGTGATGGCCAGGATATAGAGCACGCCGACGGGAAGGTCGGTGAGCTGCAACGGAGTTCGGTGTCCGGCAACCGATACCATCGGACCGATCGGGATCACCGCGAAGGCCATGATTGCCGGCACGACGGCGATAATCGGTGCGAGCAGATAGACGACTTTGTCTACCCCGAACGGTGTGATGCCCTCTTTGAGTGCGAGTTTGATCCCGTCGGCCAGACTTTGCAGCATGCCGTGTGGCCCAACCCGGTTGGGGCCGAGTCGTTGCTGCATCCGTGCCATCACTTTGCGTTCGATCAAGATTGCCGCCAGTGTGGTCAGCACCAGGAAGGCAAAGATGGCAATACATTTGACGAGGATCAACCACCAGGTGTCATAGCCGAAGTCGGACAGCGTGGGGAAGTGGCCACTCATCGTCGACCACCGCCAATGCTGACCACACTTCCCACGGCGGCGCCGAGCGTCGGGTAGGGGCGCGAATTCGCCGAGTTCATCGGTATCCACACCACCCGATCAGGCATGTCGGTAATAGTCAGGGGCAGCGTTATCGACCCACGCATGGTCGATATCGACACCGGATCTCCGTCGGCCACTTCGATTTCCGCCGCGGTGCGCGCATTGAGCCGAGCGACGCTGCGGTGGGCTGTACCGGCGAGATGCGGCTCGCCATCCTGTAGGAGTCCGGCATCGAGCAGCATTCTCCAGGAGGCGAGGGTGGCCTGACCGGGTTCTAGGGCTGGGCGGGGTCGCGCCGCGAGGAGGCTCATCGAATGCCGCTCACCGTCCCAGCTGCCGATTCGATGGAGTTCGGTATGGATGGATTCGCCTGTGTCGCAATTGAGGTCGATGCCCAGTTCGGCGGCCAGTGCGTTGAGCACGCGATGGTCCGACAGTGGCAGAGTTTCGTCAGTCGAGTCGAGGGCGGCGGTGAAAGATCGCGGCCGTCCCTCCCAATCGACGAAAGTGCCGCTCTTCTCGGCCACCGAAGCGACCGGGAACACAACGTCGGCGCGTGCGGTCACCAGACTGTGCCGTTGTTCCAGACTGACTACGAAGTCCGCCGACGCAAGTGCCGTGGTGAGCGCCGTGGGCGTCGGCAGGTCATCGGCCTCGACGCCGCCGACCACTAACGCCGACAATTCTTTTCGTCGAACCGCGTCGATGATGGCATCGGTATCGCGACCTGGCGTAGCGGGCGGGCGAACGCCCCATACGGCACCGATGTCTCGGCGAGCATGTTCGGAACTGACCGGTCGGCCACCGGGTAGTACCATCGGCGCGGCGCCGACATCCGCCGCGCCGCGTTCGCCGGCGCGCCGAGGAATCCAGACGAGCCGTGCACCAGTCTGGGCGACGACATTGGCGGCGGCCGAAAGTGCCCCGGGACTCGCCGCCAGTCGTTCACCGACGATGAGGACCGACCCCGGTGCGGCGAGCAGGCCGCGAGTCGACGGGGCATCTAGTGCTTCTGCTTCATTGCCGGGCGCCGTGCTGATCAGCTCACCCGATAGCTTCGTCAATCCTGGACTTGCCCAGGACGCAATGGAATACACCCGCTGACCGTGAAGCCGAACTGCCTTCCGCAGCCGCAGAAACACCATTGGTGATTCCTCTTCGGCTTCGAAGCCGGCGAGAACGACTACCGGAGCCTGCGCGAGTTCGTGATAGGTCGTCGAGATGCCGGAGCCCGCGACATATGCGGCCAGAAACTCCGACTCCTCGGCGCTGTGAGCTCGGATGCGGAAGTCGACATCGTTGGTGCCCAGCACAACTCGCGCGAACTTGCCGTAGGTGTAAGCGTCCTCGACGGTCGCCCGTCCACCTACCAGGACACCGGCTGGACCGCCCGTGCGCAGCCCGCGCGCCGCGGCTGTCAGCGCGAATGCCCATGACACGGGACGTAATTCGCCAGTGCGATCGCGAGCCAGCGGCGTAGTGATTCGAGCGGGGCTGGCAGCATAGGCGAACGCCCATCGTCCTTTGTCGCAGTTCCACTCCTCGTTGACTTCCGGGTCGTCGCCAGCCAACCGCCGCATGACTTTTCCGCGCCGATGGTCGGTGCGTTGTGCACATCCACTCGCGCAGTGTTCACAGACGCTCGGCGAGGAAACCAGGTCGAAGGGACGTGCGCGGAATCGGTATGCGGCCCCGGTGAGCGCGCCGACCGGGCAGATCTGCACCGTGTTGCCGGAGAAATACGATTCGAAGGGTTCGTCGGCGTAAGCGCTGACCTGTTGTAGCGCACCACGATCGGCGAGGGCGATCAGCGGATCGCCGGCGATCTCATCGGAGAACCGGGTGCAGCGCGCGCATAAGACACACCGTTCGCGATCCAGTAAGACTTCCGACGACAGCGGAACCGGTTTGGTGAAAGTTCGTTTGGTCTCGGCAAATCGAGACTGTGGGCGGCCCGCCGACATCGCCTGGTTCTGCAGTGGGCATTCACCGCCCTTGTCGCAGGTCGGGCAGTCGAGCGGGTGGTTGATAAGCAGCAGTTCCATCACACCGCGCTGAGCGGATGCGGCGTCTGGCGACGAGTGCTGCGTGTGCACCACCATGCCGTCGGTGACCGTTATGGTGCACGAGGCCATCGGCTTTCGCTGACCCTCCACCTCCACCAGGCATTGGCGGCACGCGCCGACGGGGGCGAGAAGTGGATGGTCGCAGAACCTGGGGATGTCGACGCCGATCAGTTCGGCTGCGCGGATCACCAACGTCCCCTTGGGGACTGAGACTTCGGTGCCGTCGATGGTCGCGGTGACCAGGTCGTCGGGAACTTGCGGAGTAGTGGAGATCGCATTGGTTGTGGTCATCGTCGTCCTCCCTGTGCGGCAACGGCATACGCGGTCGACCGAGCGGGATCGAACGGACAGCCCCCGTCGCGCCCATCCCCGGGAAGATGTGCGAGGTATTCGTCGCGGAAATACTTCAACGACGAGACGATCGGGCTGCCCGCGCCATCGCCTAACGCGCAGAAGGACTTCCCGATGACATTGCCGGTCACCTCGGTCAGCGTGTCGAGATCGGCGAGAGTTCCGTCGCCCGACTCCAACCGGCGCAGCAGTTGAACCAGCCAGTAGGTCCCCTCCCGGCACGGTGTGCATTTGCCGCAGGACTCGTGAGCGTAGAACTCAGTCCAGCGCAGTACCGCTCGCACGACGCAGGTGGTGTCGTCGAACAATTGAATTGCCTTGGTGCCCAACATCGAACCGGCTGCGGCAACGCCTTCGTAGTCGAGGGGAACGTCGAGATGCTGATCGGTGAACAGCGGTGTCGACGACCCGCCCGGCGTCCAGAACTTGAGGGTGTGGCCGGCCCGGATACCCCCGGCGCGCTCGAGCAGTTCAGCCAGGGTGACCCCCAATGGCGCTTCATACTGCCCAGGGCGGGTGACATGCCCGGACAGCGAGTACAACGTGAAGCCGGGCGACTGCTCGGTTCCCATCTTCCGGAACCAGTCGACGCCATTGCGCGCGATGGCTGGCACGCTCGCGATCGACTCGACATTGTTCACCACGGTCGGGCTGGCATATAGCCCGGCAACAGCGGGGAACGGCGGACGTAGCCGAGGCTGTCCGCGCCGGCCTTCGAGCGAGTCGAGTAGCGCCGTCTCCTCGCCGCAGATGTACGCACCCGCACCGGCGTGCACGACAAGGTCGAGATCGAAACCCGAGCCGAAGATGTTGGTGCCCAGCAGATTCGCGCCGTACGCCTCGGTGACGGCGGTCCGAAGTCGCGCTACTACCGACGCCACTTCGCCCCGAACGTAGATGAAGGCGTGTCGCGCCCGGATCGCATACGCGGCGATTATCGCGCCCTCCACGAGGGTATGGGGAGACGCGAGCATGAGCGGGATGTCTTTGCAGGTACCCGGCTCTGACTCGTCGGCATTGACGACGAGATAGTGCGGACGATCGGCACCGGGTGCGGCCCCCTGCGGAATGAAAGACCATTTGGTGCCCACCGGGAAACCGGCACCGCCGCGACCGCGCAGCCCGGAAGCCTTCACCATGTCGATGACCTGGTCGGGTTCGCGCTGCAGCGCCGCGCGCAGACCCTGATACCCGTTGTGACGCAGGTAGTTCGACAGCGTCCAGGACTGTTCGTCGGACCAGTAACGACTCAGCACGGGGACTTCGGCGGGTTCGGGAGTCACCGGTGGCAGATCGACGGTCGTCATCACATCGCCTGTTCGTCGGCTGGTGGTAGTCCGGCGAGCAGCCGGGCTGTTTGCCGGAAGGTACATAGCGTGGGATTGCCGCGGGACGGCGGTGGTGGCGTATCGGCGTGGAGCTGGTCGGCGAGTTCTCTTGCCGTAGAGGGGCTTTGGTTGTCGTAGAACTCCCAGTTGACCATCACCACCGGTGCGAAATCGCACGCGGCATTGCACTCGACATGTTCGAGGGTGATAGCGTCATCGCCGGTGGTCTCACCCGGGCTGACGCCGAGGTGATCGGTGAGTGCGGCGAGGATCTCGTCGCCGCCGAGGACCGCGCACAGCGTGTTGGTGCATACTCCGATCAGATATCTACCTGTCGGCTCTTTCCGGTACATCGAATAGAAGGTGGCGACCGAAGCCACCTGTGCCGCAGTCAGATTCAGTTGATCGGCACAGAAGGTGATCCCCGCACGAGTGAGGTAGCCGTCCTGGCTCTGGACCAGGTGCAGCAGGGGCAGTAGCGCTGATCGGGTCCGCGGATAGCGGGCGATGATCTCACTCGCCTCGGCCGCGAGCGTGGTCGAGATGGCATCGGGATAGCTCGTGGGCCCGGAGAATTCGATGGGTGCCGTCGGAGTCGACGTCGCGAACTGGGCCGGTGCGGCCAGCACTTCCAAGTAGACCGGCGCCGAATTATCAGTGGTACTCAACGGTCGACTCCTCCCATTACCGGATCGATACTCGCGACGGCGGTGATGACGTCGGCGACGAGGCCGCCCTCGCACATCGCCGCCACCGCTTGCAGATTCGTGAATGACGGGTCGCGGAAGTGAACGCGGTACGGGCGTGTGCCCCCGTCGCTGACTAGATGCACCCCGAGCTCTCCGCGCGGCGATTCAATGGATACGTAGCACTGGCCGGCCGGTACCCGCATACCTTCGGTGACCAGCTTGAAGTGGTGGATGAGCGATTCCATTGAGACACCCATGATTTCGGCGATATGCTCGGGCGAATTGCCAAGTCCGTCGGGTCC
Source organism: Gordonia effusa NBRC 100432 (assembly GCF_000241305.1). Taxonomy (GTDB): domain Bacteria; phylum Actinomycetota; class Actinomycetes; order Mycobacteriales; family Mycobacteriaceae; genus Gordonia; species Gordonia effusa. Next base: position 66,117 of record NZ_BAEH01000106.1, on the reverse strand, counting down.
GACGGCCAGGTCGGCCGGCCAGGCGAGTTTGCGGTCGGCGATCATTACGGGTCCGGGCTTGAGCCGCTCCAGGCATTGACGAGCGATTCGGATCGACTCCTTCATCTCCTTGATCCGAATCATGTAGCGCCCGTAGGCATCACGGGTGGTATCGGTGATGACGTCGAAGTCGTAGGTCTCGTAGCCGCAATAGGGCTCCGACTTGCGCAGGTCGTGTGGTAGCCCGGTAGACCGCAGCACCGGTCCGGTGATGCCAAGAGCCATGCAGCCGGTGAGATCGAGATAGCCGATCCCCTGGGTGCGTGCCTTCCAGATGTAGTTGTTGTTGAGAAGTCTCTCGACTTCCCCGATCTGTCCGGGCAGCGTGTCGAGTACGGCGCCGATCTTCTCGGCCGCGTCATCGGGTAGGTCTTGGGCGATACCGCCGGGTCGGATGAACGCGTGATTCATGCGTAGACCGGTGACGTACTCGAAGAGGTCCAGAATGGTTTCGCGCGCGCCGAAGCCGAGGAACATCGGCGTCACCGCGCCGAGTTCCATCCCGCCGGTCGCGAGCGCCACCAGATGACTGGTGATGCGATTCAACTCCATCAGCAGAACGCGAATCACGGTGGCGCGCTGGGGAATATCGTCGGTGACGCCGAGCAGCTTCTCCACTCCGAGGCAGTAGGCCGCCTCGTTGAAGAACGGGGATAGGTAGTCCATCCGAGTGACGAAAGTTACGCCCTGGGTCCAGGTGCGGAACTCCAGATTCTTCTCGATCCCGGTGTGCAAGTAGCCGATTCCGCAGCGCGCCTCGGTGACCGTCTCGCCGTCAATCTCCAAAATGAGCCTCAGCACACCGTGCGTCGACGGATGCTGCGGGCCCATATTGACGACGATGCGTTCGTCGTCGGGGAGGGTCGCGCTTCGCTCGCGCACCGCGTTGACGACATCCTCCCAGTCGCGCCCGGTGACAGTGAAAGTGGTTTCGGTCATCAGTTGTACGACCTCCGCCGGTCAGGAGGAGCGATGGTTGTGCCCTTGTACTCCACGGGAATTCCGCCGAGCGGGTAGTCCTTACGCTGAGGATGGCCGACCCAGTCATCGGGCATCTCGATGCGGGTCAGCGAGCGATGACCGTCGAAAACGATGCCGAAGAAGTCGAAGGTTTCGCGTTCATGCCAGTCATTGGTCGGGTAGATCTGACACAGGCTCGGAATGCGCGGGTCAGCGTCCGGGGCAGTCACTTCCAGCCGCACGACGCGGTTGTGCGTAATCGACCGCAGCGGGTAGACGGCGTGCAGTTCGCGCGCGGTCTCCTCCGGATAGTGGGCGCCGCTGACTCCCAAGCACAACTCGAAGCGCAGCGCCGGTTCATCACGCAATGTCGCGGCGACTACCGGCAAATGTGTCCGCCGAACATGAATCGTCATCTCGTCGCGATAGATCACCACATGGTCGATGGCCTCGTCGAAGCCGATATCACGGCGCTCAAGTCCTGCCGCGAGTTGGTCAGCGAGGTCGTCGAAGTAGCCGCCGTAGGGTCGAGTAGTGTTGCCCGGCAGCGTGATTGGTGCAATCATGCGCCCGTAGCCGGAAGTGTCGCCTGAATCGCGGGTACCGAACAGGCCACGTCGAGTGCCGATCTGCTCCGCCTCGCCGTGCGCATTAGGGGTGATCTCGCCGGTCATCGGAGCAACCCCTTGAGTTCGATTGTCGGCGTCGAATTCAGCGCTGCCTGCTCTGCCGCCCACACTGCCTGTTCGCGATTGACACCGAGGGGCATCTGCTGAATCTGCTCATGCAACTTGAGGATTGCGTTGAGCAACATCTCTGGTCGGGGTGGACAACCGGGTAGGTAGATGTCCACCGGAACCACGTGATCGACGCCCTGCACGATCGCGTAGTTGTTGAACATGCCACCTGATGATGCACAAACCCCCATTGCCAGAACCCATTTCGGCTCGGCCATCTGATCGTAGATCTGCCGCAACACCGGAGCCATCTTCTGACTGACGCGTCCGGCGACGATCATCAGATCAGCCTGACGCGGAGATGCGCGGAATGCTTCCATGCCGAACCGGGCCAGATCGTAACGGCCCGAAGTAGTCGCCATCATCTCGATCGCGCAGCAGGCCAGCCCGAAGGTCGCCGGCCATAACGACCCCTTACGCATATAGCCGGCAAGGCTCTCGACAGTACTCAGCAGGAATCCGCTGGGCAGTTTCTCTTCGAGGCCCATGTGCGCTCCTGTCTGTCCGGTCGTGATCGGTAACTAGTCCCAGCTCAGCCCGCCGCGCCGCCACTCGTAGGCGTAGGCGACCGAGACGTTGACGATGAACAAAGCCATGGCGCTCAAGCCGAACCAGCCGAGTGAATCGAAGGCGACCGCCCACGGATAGAGGAAGACGATCTCGATGTCGAAGATGATGAACAACATCGCGGTGAGGTAGTACTTCACTGGGATCCGTTGGACAAAGCCGGCCGTCGGCGGCAGCGGCTCGATCCCGCATTCGTAGGCTTCCAACTTCGCGCGGTTGTACCGCTTTGGCCCGACGGCGGAAGCGATGAAGACCGAAAAGACCGCAAACGCCAGTGCAATTGCGCCCAATACGAGAATGGGAACGTAAGCGTTCATCTGCTGCCAAGCCCTCCGCTAGTCTCGATGCGCTGAGCTGACCGACGCATCCGACGTCATGCTTGTGACCTACCGCACACCCTACTCACGAGATGCGGATGCTGTGTTGGATTTGCTTGTTGACACGAACGCCTATGGGCAGCGCCGGTGTCGGCGGGCCATAATGGCGCTGTGACTTACCAGACACAGCGCGCGTGGCGTGAGATCCAGTCGTTTCTGCCGGCCGACTATCAGATCCCGGAAGACGATCAGCCCGCCGAGGAATGGTGGGACTACCAAGGCCACTCGATTCACCTTGATACCTACCGAAATCCCGATGCTGCCGTAAAGGTGATTCTGTTTCACGGCGTCGGCACCAACGGTCGGCAAATGAGCATGATCCTGGGCCGTCCACTCGCACATCGCGGGTTGGAGACGATTGCTGTCGACATGCCGACCTTCGGCGTGACGTCGGTGGCGCCGGGCAGCGTCGTAACCTACGACGATTGGGTCGACATCGGTTCAGCTCTCGTCCAACGGGAATTGGCGCGTGACGATCGCCCGATCATCTTGTACGGACTGTCCGCCGGCGGAGCGGAAACATTCCACGTCGCCGCGCGCGGCGGTGTTCGGGGAATTGTCGGCATGACTTTCCTCGACCAGCGGGACAAACGTGTCGCCCTCGACACCGCGCATGATCCGATCACCGGGCGGCTGACGCCGACGTTGAAGACGCTCGCGAAGACACCGTTGCGCAAGGTGCGGGTGCCGATGCGGCTCGTCTCGAAGATGCGGACGCTGGTGAACGATCCGGCGGCATTGAAGGTCTTCTATCGGGACAAGAGTTCCGCCGGTAACTGGGCGAGCGTCGCATTCCTCGACAGCTATATGCACTACCAGCCCGACGTCGAGCCGGTGGATTTCGATGTGTGCCCAGTGCTGCATACTCAGCCAGCCGACGATCGCTGGACGCCGGCAGACCTGTCCGAACCATTGCTCGGGCCGATCCGCAAGGTCGAGGTCAGCACGGTTACGTTGACCAACGCCGGTCACTTTCCCATCGAACAGCCAGGTTTGGATGAGCTAGTCGCCGCGGTCTATGAATTCGCTATCGGGGTGGGAGTCGGCGGGTGATCGTCACCCATATTTCCCCGACCTCGCACCGCGGTGCCTGACCCGGTCTCTCCCGGGCTCACCAAAGACGTTGGGGCAGTGGGTGTCCACGCGGTCGAGCCGATTTGTCCCCGACGCAAGATCTTCAAAAAAGTTAGCACTCGGGTCTTGAGAGTGCCAGATCTGTTGGGTAATTTGGTTGTCGTACAGCGATATGCTGCTCGTCAACGAGTGGCGAGCAGGGTGATATTCAGGAGGTGAGTAGCTGTGCTTCGTTTTGATCCGTTCACTGATGCTGACGCGCTTGCTCGTGGATTGATGACCGGTTCAGTGGCCGGTACCCAACGCACTCCGCGTTTCATGCCGTTGGATCTATACAAGGTCGAAGACCATTACATGCTGATCGCAGACCTGCCCGGCGCCGACCCGGGGACAATTGATGTCAGTGTCGACAACGGCGTACTCACGTTGTCCGCGCAGCGAACCGCGCCATCTGACAGTGGTGTCGAATGGCTTGCGAGCGAACGCTTTTCGGGAGCATACCGTCGTCAGATAACACTTGGCGACGGGGTGGACTCCGCCGCGATCACCGCGGACTATGACAATGGTGTGCTCACGGTTACGATTCCGCTCGCCGAAAGAGCTAAACCGCGCCGGATCGAGATCGCTACCGGCAGCTCCCAGCAGGAGATCACTACTGGTTCGAGTTGACATCTGACTGCGAAGGAGGCAGCTCAAATGCTCACTGCGACAAGTATTTTCGAAGCCGACATCGCTGATTGGGTGGAACAGCGACTGGACGTCACCGACCGAGATGAACGCGAAGAGTACCCCGTTACGCTTCGCGAAGACCTAGTCGGCGAGGCTGTCGATCCATCCTGAGGATGTTTGCCGCTACTAGGGACGAGGGGAGGTGATCACGCAGTATCCGTTCGAAACCCCTTGGCCGCGTTGCCCCGTCATGCGCGAAACGTGCAGGGCGGGGCGCCGTGGCCGACCGTTCTGATAACAACCGAGTTCTACAAGGAGAAGGTGTGTTGAGCGCGATCGAATCGACTCTGCTCTCTGGTTGGCGCATCGCGTGTGACATGTGCGAGCGTGCGTTCACCACGCGCGTCATCAGTGCGGCTAGCGCGGCCAGAACACATGCCGTCGAGAACGGATGGCTGGTCTCGGCCGACGGTGCGCTGTGCCCAAGCTGTGCGGCGGTCAGCGAACATATTGCTTCGCGCGTAGCCAATCCCGCGCGGCGTCCGCGAACCATGGTTGGCTAGCGGAACGGGACGCCCGCGCTACAACAGTCCAATCAGGGTCCGCGACAACGCGATGGGGTCGATAGGTAGTCGTGCGGTCGCATCCGCGCGGGACCAATCCGCCAGCCAACGGTCGGCCTCCCGGGCGACCAGCACGACGAGCGGTGGACACGGGTTGTATTCGTCGCGTATCTGCTTGGCCACGCCCATGCCGCCGGCGGGGGTGGCCTCGCCGTCGAGTATCGCGATATCTATCGCGTGTAGGTCGAGCTGAGTAAAGACCATCGGCTCGGTAGCTACCTCGACATAATCGAGGTCGGGAAGATCGGGATGCAGCGAGTTACCCAACGCGCCGATCACCTGTCCGCGGGTGCGGGCATTGTCGGAATAGACCAGCACGCGAAGGGTGACCCGGTCGGCACTCGACGCGGACTCGGTTGGCTGGCTCACGGCCCGATGCTATCGAGTTATGAATTGCCCGCGCGACAGAATCGCCGCATGGACACCCAGACGACCGATCATGGCACCGGCGCTACGGATCGCTCGACCATCGCAGTGGCTGGCGGGCCTTGAACGATCTCCGACTTTCGCCGCAGCTTCAACTCGCTGACCAGGACGCCGGCGACGATGAGAGTCGCTCCGACGAGCGCGAGCGGCCCGAGTCGGTCTCCGGCGAGCCGACCGAAGATCGCTCCCCACACCGGTTCGCCGGTGTAGATGATGGTCGCGCGGGTCGGCGACACGGTGCGCTGAGCCCAGTTCATCGTCAACTGGATCAGGCAGCTGGCCGCGCCCATGGCTAGGGCAGGTCCGAGCCACCACCACGAGAAGGCGGGAACCGATTCGCCGACGACCGGCATGGCCATCAGTGCCACCGAACCCGCGACGAAGAGTTGGATGATGGTCACGCGTCCGAGATTCGCCCGGCCGGCGAACGTGCCGATCAGAATGATCTCCGCGGCCATCGCGATAGCTCCCAGGAGGGTGGCGATCTCACCATGACCCAGGTGGATACCTGCTGCGGAAGGACCGGCCAGCAAGATCAGTCCTGCGAATGCGAGCCCAATTCCCAACAGTGTCATGGCTTTTGGGGTCTTGCGGAAGACCGCCCACATCAGCAGGGGTACGAGCGGCACATAAAGAGCGGTGATGAACGCGGACGTGCTGGCATCAACGGTTTGGAGGCCGTAGGTTTGCAGGCCGTACCCGATCGTCATCGTGACACCGATGGAGACACCCGCGACAAGATCGGTTCTGGTGATCGTGGACAGGGTCCGGTGAAATACCAGTGCGGCGATTGAGGCAGCCGCCAGGAATCGGACACCGATGAAGAACAGTGGGCCGCTATATGCCATCGCCTTGGCGATCACCACGAACGTCGACCCCCACACCACGGTGATCACGATGAGTGACAACTCCGGTGGCGTGACTGGAAGGCGATGAAGCCGCGAACGGGCAATGTGCAGCATTCTGCACACTCTAGGCTCAAACGCTAAGAATGTGCAAATAAATGCACTTCCGAGTGAGTTGGCTTACATCCGTGATGGCACGCAACATAGAGTGCGTCGGCCGATAGGGTTAGGCGTATGCCCGACGACAATCCACCCGAGGTCCTCGCGCACGTCGGCCTCAACGTTCGTAGGTTGCGTGGCGACGCCGGGCTCAGTCAGCAAGAACTCGCCGACACCGCTGGCGTCAGTCGTCGAACGATCATCAACCTGGAAGCGGGGCAGGCGAATGTGAGCCTGTCCGCGCTCGACACTTTGGCCGAAGCGCTGGGTACGACCTTCGTCAGCCTGGTCATCGCGCCGAGTGCGACTCGCGAGAAGATCGACGAATTGATGTGGCGCGGAAGCGATCCCGCCAGTCACGCGACATTGCTCGGGAGCGCACCCGCGCAGACCGAAGGTCAACTGTGGTGGTGGAGTCTTGGCCCCGGTGATCGTTACGACGCCGAGCCCGATCCGCAGGAGTGGCACGAAATGGTCTTCGTGACCGGTGGATCAATTGTGCTGGAACTGGAATCGGGGCATGTAGATCTAGGTCTCGGCGGGCATCGCATCTACAGCAGCGCACAAGAGTATGCGTATGTGAACACGGGCGCGCAGATCGCGACGTTCTTACGAGTGGTGCTGGCCTAGCCGCTCTGCTGTCTCCGGTTGCGCCCGGAGGCAGACTTCGATGTCGGTGGCGCCGAGCCGGGCACTGATCCGGACGTCGGTGGCGCCAGCGGCCGTCAGATAGTTGGCCAACGTGGAGAGAAGGAGATCTTCGCGCGCTTCGAGCCCGGAAACCGCCGCCTGTTTGATCCCCATCCGCCGCGCCAATTCGGTCTGGGTGAGCTGCGCCGTCCGGCGGATCGCTGCCAGCCCCGCCGGGCTGGTTCGGTTGCCCGGAGTCATCTCTGTGCGGAACACTCCCACGCATTGGGCGGTTTGTGAGCTGGCTGGCGTTGTCGGAAGTCGTTCGTCGTCGTTCGCGACTGCGTCCGGATCGTCGTCATCCATCCTCGCCACCTCCGTTGGAAATTGTCGCGCCTCGATCGTACGTCCGTTATCAGCTCAAGTATCAGGTCATTACCTAGCGGTTTTAGATGCCGTGTTTAGAACCGTGTCGGTGTGGACGCGATCGGCCCCTCGGCGAACCGCTCCAACCGGTACGCGTGGCCGGTGCGGTTTGCCTGCGCTGTCGGGTATGGGAACCAGTAGTTGCTGTCGAGCCAGGTTTGGAAGACGAGCGGTACCGGCTTGTCATAGCCGATGACGTGGACGGTGTTGGACAGGACCATCGCGAAGTCGGCTACGGTTTTGCCGTCGATGGAGAATGTCGTCTTGGATCGGGTCGCGGTCACCGAGTAGTCGTGGCTGCTGTCGAGCAGAGACATCGGTAGTTGCACCACGCGCGGGATCAGGTTGTTCTCGGTCTTGATCATCGCGAAAAAGCCCTTGGGGAGGCCACCGGCGATATGTTCCGCGATCGGCTTCAACTGGCTGGTGAGTTTGCCCAGATTGGAGTCGGTGTCGTTGTAGAAGAACCACGCGACCTGCAACTGCGGGTATTCCAGCGTTCGAGAAGCGACTCCCCAGCCGACGGTTCCGTTAAGACCCCTGATGCGGTCGCCGTTGACCCGGACCGTCGATCGGAGTCCCTTGGTGAAGGCGATTCGGGAGATAATCTCGGCATTGTTGACGCCCTGCTTATTGGATGGGATAGCAAGGTCGAGTCCGTTGTGGCCGAACCGAAGGTGCCCTCGCCCGACGTTGTAGTTGCAGAAGTTGACATTGTCGGGGCGGGAGAAATCCGATGCGTACGGTCGAGGCATTTTGACGACCTTGGTGCCGAAGTAGATCTGATTCTGCAGGCCCACCGCATTCTTTCCGCATGGAGCTAAACCCCCGTCCGCCGGCGGAGCTGCGAAGGTAGTCGCGCCACCTGCAACGAGTGAAATTCCCGTAGCCACCGCGATAGTCAACAATGCTGTCCGAAAAGCCTTGGCGGACATGGGGTCCTTCCACTCGTCACCGTGCGTGCGCGTCATCGTTGACGCAATGCTCACGAACCTTATCGGCAGGAGATGGTGTTTCCCAGCGGAGTGTCGGCTGATCGAATGGATAGTGGTTCGAGACCGGTGGCTCGCTGATGCGGTTATCCGACGAGTTCGATGGCGGTGTTAGGTATCTCGTCGACTGCCGAGGAAGGTTCCCGCACCGGTAGTAGTGGGAGGCGAACCGCCGCGCTCGATATCGAGCCGCGTGCATGGAGGGCCGCTTTGATCATGGTGGGATTCGGCGTGGACATCAGAGCGTGGGCCGGTGTGACGAGGCGGCTGCCAAGTGCTCGTGCGTCGTCGATATTTCCGTTGCGCCACAACCGATGTAGCTCGACGAATTCACCGGGATAGACATTAGCGGTGGCGAGGATGGCGCCGTGCGCGCCCATCGCGAGGAGCGGTGATACCAGGGTGTCTTCGCCGGCGAGAATTGAAAAGCCTTGTGGTGCACGTGCGATGAGTTGTGCGGTATCGGTGTCGACTGACCCTACCGACTGTTTGACGCCAATAATGTTGGGATGCTGCGCAATGCGCAGGATAGCGGTTGATCCGAGCGTTTGACCTGTTCGGTAGGGCACGTTGTAGGTGATCAGCGGCAGCGGGCTGTGGCGTGCGAGATGTTCGAAATGCGCGACCACGCCGTCTTCGGACGGGCGTGTGTAATACGGGACGACGGTGAGGACCGCGGCGATGTCCCCGGTGCCGGCTAGGGATTGGATTATCGCCTGCGTGCCGTAGGTGTCATTCGTACCGGCGCCGACGATCAGCGGGGAATCGTGTTCGGCGCACACCTGGCCACATATCTCGACGACGAGGCAGCGCTCGTCGGACGTCAGGGCCGCCGACTCGGCTGTCGTCCCCAATGCCACAATTCCGGCGGCACCGCTGTCGAGTACGTGATGAGCCAATCGTCGTAGGTCGTCGGCCGCAAGCGCGCCGGTGTCGTCGAAGGGGGTGATGAGGGGAACGTAGATGCCCGCGGGTCTGAACAGCATGACTACAGCGTCACCCGAATTATCACGTAGGTCTAGTTAACGTATCCACAATTTAACGTAACCTCAGCTTATGCTTGATGTACGCAAACTCCGACTGCTGCGAGAACTGAATCACCGAGGCACTATCGCTGCGGTTGCGCAGAGCTTGTCCTACACGCCGTCCGCGGTGTCGCAGCAACTTTCGGCGCTTGAACGGGAAACGGGTCGTACCCTGCTGGTTCGTACCGGGCGTCGGGTCGCGTTGACTCCGCGGGGCTTGTTACTGGCTGAACACGCCGAAGCTGTTCTCGCGGAACTGGAACGCGCGCAGGCCGCTCTCGCCGACGATTCGGTACTCACCGGGCAAGTTCGGCTCGGAGCCTTCACGACGGCTTTCACCTCGCTCATCGTGCCCGCGATCGCTGCGCTCGCGCGCTCGCATCCCGACCTTTCGGTTGCCGTACGAGAAGTGGACCCCTCGGCGGCACCGGATATGTTGCGCGGCAACCTGCTTGATGTCGCGCTCATCCACGAATACGACAACGTGCCGTCGACGCTGGGCTCGGGGATCGACGCCGAGCCGCTGCTCGACGAGGTGGTGTTCTTCGCCTCGACGACTACGCCGACTGTCGAGCCCGCGGAAATCATTCGCGCGCATGCGAAGGGTCGCTGGATCGTGGGTAATCCCGGAACCCTATGCCACACAATGGCCGTACGTAGTTGTCAGGCAAGCGGATTCGAGCCGACGGTGACGCATCGTGTTGACGACTTCGATGCGGTGTTGCGCTTGGTCGCCGCGACCGGAAGTGTTGCACTGGTTCCGCAGTTGGGTGTCGTCGAAATCCCCAACGGCGTGGTGCTGACTCCACTGCCGATCCACCGGCAGACTCGCGTCGCCTATCGACGAGGTAGTGGTCGACAGCCGGCATTGGCAGCGACGTGCGGCCAATTACGTTGGGCTGCAAGTGAATTGGAACAAGTTGGGCTGTCAGCCGAGGCGGTCAATCCGTCGCCCGCGCGTTGAGTAGCGGTACCAGCACCCACCGCGCGACGTCGGCCATCTGGGCGTCATCGTCGGTGTCGATGACTCGGCTGGGTATCGCCAAGAAGGATGCGGTTACCCGCACCATCATTTCGGCGACGACATCGGTATCCACATCGCCGGAAATGTTTCCGGCCAATTGTTCCTGACGGAGCTGGCCCGCCACAAACTGCCGGACAACCGCGACCATATGTCCGCCGTCGCCGATCATCGAACTGGTCAGCAGATCTGCTTCTACCGCTAAAAGGCCGCGTAGCAACGGGTTTCGTCGCATTACGCTTAGCGAACTCACAAAGCCGACCACGACTCGGTCGGCGACTGTCGTAGCTTCGCGAATGTCGACCAGAAACTGGTCGAAGTAGTCGCGGAATTCGCGCAGCGTCACCTCCTCGACAAGTGCGTCCTTGGTGGGGAAGCGGCGGTACACCGTGATTCGAGCAACCCTGGCCCGTCGTGCGACGTCGTCCATTGTCGAATGCCGGATACCGATCGTGCTGAACTGATCTCGTGCCGCGTCGAGAATCCGGACTCGGATGTCGTCGCTGGTGTCTGGTTGTTCCATCGCCTCGGTGAGTACACGGGCCAGCAATCCCGCGGATCCAGGAACGCGCTCGCCGGCGGGTACTGAGCCATCCATGAGTTCTCCTAGTTGCCCGGTCAGATGTTCACCCCGCTATCACGGTGTATACCACCTGGCCCGGCGTGCCAGCTCACGATGGCCGGTTTCGACACTCGGCGACGTACTGGGTTTACCAGGGGCCGTAGCCGGACGAGCCGACATCTAGCCTATTGAGGAGATCCTGAAGTGCGATGATCCAGAAATCCATTATTACTTCTCCTTCTTCTAGAATTTGCGATTAGTGGTCGGAATCTGAATGCTGATCGGCATGCGCAATTCCGACATGTACCACAGGACGAACTGGCGCAAGAATTCGTCGAACATCCAGTAAGCGTTATCGATCGGTGGCGCGACCTTGAGAATCCCTTCGCGAACCCCGATGTAGGGGCCCCACGCGACTTCGAGTAACGGGCTCCAGACTGGTTCACGCGGAATCTCAATCCAATTCGCGATCTTGTCGCCGAGTATGAAACGGGTAAACGCGCCGAGGATTGGGGCAGATAGCATCGTGAGATCAAGGTCGGCGCCGAGGTCGAGAAGATTCTTTGCGAGGACGGTGCCCTCAGGTGTCGGCGCGAGTACCGGATCGAGAATCTTTTTCGACTGTGCGTTAGCGTCTTTCCAGGTCGCGGGGATGTATTCGTCGCGGATGCCGAGTAGATGCGCACATACCTGCCAGGTATGCAGATATCCGGCGGATTCGTTCGCCGGCGTTGGGACGCCCCATTTGATCAACCGCTGCATGATTGTCGTGGGCAGACTGTGCCAGGTCACCATCAGGTCTTCCTGGCTGATCGGTACGGCATTCTTGGGCCAGTGAGGTGCCTGTGGCAACAGGTGCCGAACCGCGGCGTGGATCATTCTGGTCTTCACACAGGTGACGGTCATTTGTCCCTTGGGGCCATATGCGTTCACCGTGCCGATGTCGTAGCCGAGTTTCGCGGTCTTGGCGATGCGGTCTTTGAAGTATTTCCCGCCTTGCGAGTAATACACCGCGCGGGCCTCATGGGGTATAACGGTGGACATCATGCCGCTCGCAAAAGCGTAGAGCACTGAAATGACCGTGCCGTGCTTTTTGTTGTACTGGAAGCCGTCGGCTAGTTTTCGATTATCGGTCCACTCAGGCAATAACCGCGCGTACTCGATGAAGTCACGCAATTCATTTGGCAAACCGCTCGGTAGTTTCTGATCATTCTGTACCCAGTCTCGTAGGGCCAGATTGATCTTGGGAACGTTGTGATGCTCGATGACGTCGGCGATCACCTTGTCCGCCTCCGGATCCCAGATCGTGCGCGGATCTGTGCCGTAGCCAGTACGCGCGACCGAGCCTTTGGGAGACCACGACCATGGTTCGGCGCGGGCAGGCTTCGCGGCCAGCGACATCGCGCCGGCCGCCGCCAACATTCCGCCGCCGCCCACTTTCAGAGCGTCTCTTCTGCTCATTCCAGCGCAGTCCATCAAATCTTCCTCTCACCCGACAGAGATACATACGTACGCAGTTTGTATCTTCGTATCTCAGATGAAAGCACACTTGGCTTTCGAGTGGGGTTGAGTTGGCAGATTCGGAGGGTGCGCGCGCGGCCGCGTAGCAGCGGTATGCCAAGGCGCTTTCAATGCTATCGCTGAGCTGTTATCGTCGATACGTGGATTCGAGAGCAGTGATACTGGCCCGCGCGGCTGAACTGTTGGCGGCGTCGCCGACCGGCGACATGTCGACACGTGCGGTGTGCGAGGCCGCAGGAGTCACTCAGCCCGTCCTCTATCGACACTTCGGCGACAAAGATGGACTGTTGTCGGCAGTGGCCGACGAGAGCTGGGAGAAATACCTGGCCGGCAAGCGTGCCGCTGCTGGGTCGGCGGACCCGCTGGATGACCTGCGCACGGGATGGGATGCCCATACCGCCTTCGCGCAGGAGAATCCGAATGCCTACCGACTGGTGTTCGGCGGTGCGCTCACCCGCCGGCCAGCGGCGTTCGCCGAAGCATTGGGGCTATTGGCGCAGATTACACAGCGTCTTGCCGTGCAGGGCCGGCTGTGTGTAACCCCGACCGAAGCGGCTCAGGTGGTGATGGCGGCCAACAGCGGCTTCGCGCTGGGTCTGTTGCTGCGGAGCGAGGTATATGTCGGAACGTCGGACGTGGTGCGCGAAGCCACCTTACGCGGCATTCTCATTGATCCCGATGCGGTGAGCCCTCCGAATCCAGCAGCTGGCGCGGCCATCACCCTGCGTGCTGGGTTACCGGCGTCCCGGGTATTTACCCCTGCCGAGGCGGCACTCTTCGACGAGTGGCTCAGCCGCATGGAACGCGACGGCTAACACCTTGTCGCGCAACGAGTTACCGAGAGAATGTTAGGAGATTTTTTATGGACGATCTTATCGAGAAGCCGCGTGTGGCACTGGTGACTGGCGGCTCTGGCGGGATTGGAGCGGCCGTCATCGAACGGCTCGTGATAGACGGCATCGCAGTCGCAGTTCACTACTCCGGTAACAAGGCCAGGGCTGACGCAGTGGTCGAGTGCGTCGCCCAGGCTGGTGGTCAGGCCATCGCGGTCGGCGGTGATGTCGCGGATGAGGCGGCGATGGCCACCGCCTTCGATGACGTCGAAACCCGGTTCGGCGGGCTCGACGTGGTGGTGAACACGGCCGGGGTGATGGTGTTGGGGGCGATCGCCGACTACGACCTCGCAGACTTCGACAAGGTCATGCGTACTAACGTCCGCGGCACCTTCGTGGTCTCGCAGTTGGCCGCGCGGCGGGTACGTCGGGGAGGGGCGATCATCAACTTTTCGACTTCGGTGACCCGTACCCAGTTCCCGCAATACGGTCCCTACGTTGCGAGTAAGGCCGCCGTGGAATCGATGACGCTGATCCTGGCGCGGGAACTGAGGGGGCGGGACATCACTGTCAACACGGTCGCACCGGGGCCGACGGCGACGCCGCTGTTCCTCGATGGCAAGAGTGAGGAGGTCATCGCGGGACTCGCCGCCGCGACACCCCTGGAGCGCCTCGGCGCCCCCGCGGATATCGCCGAGGCGGTGGCATTCCTGGCCGGACCGGCGCGCTGGGTGAACGGTCAGACCATATTCGCCAACGGCGGCCTCGCCTGACCGTGACGCAGAGGTAAGCGGTGAGGGCTTGTTGCGTACGTCACTTCTGGGGATGCTTCTATGGATGAGATAAGTATCCGCGAATACGAGGAGGCCGAAAATGGCGAAGACCCGACTGACGTGCCCGTGCGGTGAGCAGATCAAAGGTGCGACCGAAGACGAGTTGGTGGAATCGGTGCGTGGGCACCTGAAAGAGAACCACCCAGACCACGACTACACGCGCGACGAGATCCTATTCATGGCTTACTGACAGGCTTGTCAGTGCGCGGTGGAGAAACCTGACCTGCGCTGATAGGTTTCGAGAGCTAACGCGACGATCTGATCGATGAGGTCGGCGTAGCTCAGACCCGACGCTTCCCACATCTTGGGATACATTGACGCCGGGGTGAATCCGGGCATGGTGTTGATTTCGTTGAGGAGCCAGCCTCGCCCCGGCTCACCGTCGGCCCGGGACTCTTCATAGAAGAAGTCGACGCGCGCGAGGCCACCGCACCGCATCGCGGTGAAGGCGCGCACGGCGAGTTCGCGAACGGCGTCGGTATCGGCAGTGGATAGTTCGGCCGGGATGACCAATTGGGCTGCGCCCGTTACGTATTTGTCTTCGTAGTCGTAGAACTCGCTGCCCGGCAGAATCTCACCGGGTAGCGATACCTCGGGAAGCGCGTTGCCCAGAACCGCTACCTCAATCTCCCGCGCGGTCACCGATTCCTCGATGACCAGCACGTCGTCGTAGCGCAGAGCCAGATTGATCGCCGCGTCGAGTTCAGTTCTATTGTGCGCCTTGGTAATTCCGACAGAAGAGCCCATATTCGCCGGTTTGACGAACACGGGTAGACCAAGTTCTTCTTCCACCTTGCCGACGATCTCGCGCGCATCGTCGACGCCATCGCGGAATTGCATCCAGCGGCACTGCGGAATGCCGTAGTGAGCGGTGACATCCTTGGCCATCGCCTTGTCCATGCAGACGGCCGAGCCGAGTACCCCGGACCCGGCGTAGGGCAACTTCAACAGCTCGAGCATGCCCTGGATAGTGCCGTCCTCGCCATGCGGGCCATGAAGCAACGGCAGCACCACCGTCTGCTGAGTCGACGACTCGCCGCGCAGGATGTCGATCGGATCTACCTCGGTTCCCTCGGGAGCAAGGGAATTGGGGAGATCGACGTTATCCGCGAGAGCCGCGATCGCCTTGTCCTGCCGGAACCACCCGCCATCGCGGGTGATGCCGACCGGGACGATGTCGTATTTCGAACGATCAGCAGCGGCCAGCACGTGTGCCGCGGTCACACACGAAACATCGTGTTCGGCAGACACGCCGCCGAACAGAACGACCAGGCGCAGGAGAGGGCCGGAAGCAGAGCTGGCGGCCGTCGGGTCAGAGGTCATGAGTCATCACGATACGGCGTGGCGGTGACGGCCACCCGGCGCGGGTTAGGCCACCTTGTAGCGTTGAAGGGTGCATTTCACGGCGAGCGACATTGCAGCGGCAACCGGCGGAGAACTGATCGGCCCCGACACCACGGTCACCTCGGCCGCGATCGACTCCCGCGTCTTGGCGCCGGGGCAGTTGTTCGTGCCGATCGTCGCCGAGCGGGACGGCCACGACTTCATTCCGATGGCCGTTGCCGCAGGCGCGACGGCCTATCTGACCAGTAAGGATGTCGACGCCGCGCCGGGTGTTGCCGCTATCCGGGTTCCGGACACCGCGGTGGCGCTTGCCGACGTCGGACGGGCTGCGCGACGTCGGCTCCCAGGCCGCGTCGTCGGCATCACCGGGTCGGTCGGGAAGACATCGACAAAGGATCTGCTCTCTGGCGTACTTGCCTCGACATATCGCACCGCGGCCAGCGAGAAGTCGTTCAACAACGAGCTGGGACTGCCTCTGACGCTGCTTGGAGCACCCGACGACACCGAGGCCGTCGTCTTGGAGATGGGCGCTCGCGGCATCGGACATATCGCGACATTGTGTGACATCGCCGAACCCGACGTCGGAGTGCTGACCCGCGTCGAAGGTGTCCATCTCGAACTATTCGGTTCGATCGAGGCCGTCGCGCAGACGAAGGGTGAGTTGATCGCCGCGCTGCCCGACGACGGCATCGCCGTTCTCAACGCCGACGATCCGAATGTGCTGGCGATGCGATCGCGTACGTCGGCGCGAGTGTTGACCTACGGATTATCAAGTGGCGTAGATGTTTTCGCCTCCGACGTGGTACTCGACGAGCAATTACGCGCATCGTTCGTGCTGCACACTCCGTGGGGATCTGCACCGGTGGCGTTGGGTGCGCGTGGCGAGCATCAGGTGCCTAACGCATTGGCCGCCGCGGCGGCCGGCGGTGGGCTCGGCGTAAGCGTCGAGGCGATCGTCGCGGGTCTGGCCGGTGCGGCGCTGTCGGGGCTGCGCATGGAACTGCTGACATTGGATTCGGGCCTCACTGTCATTAACGACGCGTACAACGCGAACCCGACGTCGATGGCCGCGGCACTACGATCACTTGCCCGGCTGGACGCGCGACGTCGGGTGGCGGTGTTGGGCACGATGGCCGAGTTGGGCCCGTCCGCGCCAGCCGCACACCGTGAAATCGCCGCGTTGGCAGAGAGTTTGGGCATCGACGTGGTCGCGGTGGCTGAGCCGGACTACGGCGATGGCGTGACGCATGTCGTCGACGTCGAAGCTGCGGCCGACGCGTTAGGCGACGTCGGGGCGTCGGATGCGGTGTTGGTCAAGGGAAGTCGGGTGGCGGCGCTGGAGCGCGTCGTCGCGCTGCTGGGGAGCTGACCCGCGCGGGAGTTCGTCCGGCTTCGGTGAAAATCGTCCGAATAGATGCCCGCCTGGGGCAATATGCCCTTGCTGAGTACCTATTCGGACGAAATTCCCGGCGCGGAGGCGCTCAGTCGCGAGTCAGCAGCGGTTCCAGCTTTTTGGTCTTCTCTGGCGTCCACCCCGGTGGCTGCAGAATCTGTGCCCAGGCATACGGAACCGCACTGAGGTAGTGATGGCCGTGTCCGTCGGGCACATTCACCGCGACCGCCATGTCGGCCGAAAGCTGCAGGAATGACACGACCGGGATCCAGCGCGTCGAGCCCAGCACATCCGAGCCCCGTTGCTCTTTCAGCCAATCCGGCTCGCTGAACAGCAGACCAGGATTCCACCAGGTAATCGGGTCGGATGCGTGCTGTAGGTACACGATTCGATTGCCCGGCCACGGAGCGTCGGGCCGCGCCAGGTCTTTTTGGTCGGCGATGAAGCGAACTTGCTTGCCGCCGTTGAATATCGGCTTCACTTCGGGTGAGCCAGCTTCGCGATTCTCGGTGGTGTCCAGCCAGAGCTGATTGTTGAAGGTCGGGCCCGAGAACAGTGCGCCGTCGGTGCGCGCCGCGATGGTCGGGATGGAGCCGAAAGGTGCTTCGCCCGAAAAGGATCCGAGACTTTCGCCGAAGATGACGAGTTTGGGTCGCTCCGCTTCGGGAATGGCCCGTACCTTTTCGCTGACCGCCTCGAAGATCGCGATACCGGCTTTGCGTGCGCGTTCACTATCGACGATGAACGACAACCAGCTCGGCAGGAAGGAGTATTGGATCGACACCGTCGCGACGTCGCCGTTGTACATGTACTCCAGCGAATCGACCATCGACTTGTTGATCCACCCACTGCCCGTTGTTCCGCCGACCGCGATTATCTTGCGGCTGAACGCATTTGTCCGCTCGAGTTCTTTCACGGCAAGGTCGGCGGCCTGATTCACATCGTCGGCCGAATCGAGTCCGGCGTACGCGCGGATCGGCTCGATCGCGGGCAGCCCATTGAACTCCGAAAGTTGCTGCACGGTAGGTCCTTTGGATACGAAGACGCGACCCTCGCGGCCCAGTGAATCCCACGTGACCAATGATCCTGGGCCACCCGAGCGCAGCGCCGACGTCGGCGGTGCGCTGTCGGCCTTGGTCTCATTGTTGGCGGCGGCGAACGAGGAGTTCAAGGCTTGCATCGCATAGTTCGCGAAGACACCATTGACGATGAAGATCGTCAGCACGACGACGATCGCCGCGCCGACGACGGCGGAAACGCGCGGCGGCGCAACACGATTGAGCTGACGGACCAGCCACTTAAGACCCGATGCCCACGCCTGCCCCAGGCTCATCAGGATGACGAAGACAATCAGCGCGACGATGACCACCAGCGGATAGGCGGTCCAGCTCAGATGGTCGACACCCATCAGGTCTCGCAACTCGTCCTGCCATCGCGCGAACCAGTACATCATGAACGCCGTCATCGCGAGCCCGATGACGCCTAGTCCGGTCCACCACTTCGGTGACGGAGTGGGCCAAGGTTCCTTGCGCGACACCATAAATCGCGCCAGCCAGGTCAAGAACGCCCCGACCGCGTAACCGATTGCCGCAGAACCGCCGCTGACCGCGCCCTGGAAGAACCAGCCGCGCGGCAGGAGCGACGGGGTGGCTGACGCCCACAGGAGTAGCAGCGCTCCGACGAGTCCGCCATAGGAATACCGGCGGATGTGCCGGGACCACCACGACGCCAAGCGTTCTCCGCGCGATGGCGGTGAATCCGCGGCGGTCGACGTCGAATCCTTCGTCAATTCCGAATCATCGGCTTCGCCAACGTTTTCCGTCGGATCGTCGGATGTCGATGTCATGGGATCGCCCTTTCGCCGTCGGACGAAAAGTCCGGCGCGGTCACCGTATCAAGTGACCGCGCCGAACCGCATCGACTACGAACAGGTTAGGTGTTAACTCCACTTCGCTTCGGTCGCGCCGTGAGAACGCGCGTTGGCGACGACGACGTCGTGTACCCATTGGGCCAACCCAGGAGCCTGATCGTCGTAGTAGCGAGTGAAGCGCTCGTCGGCGAGATACATTTGCGCCAAACACCATTGCATTTCATAACTGCAGTCGTAGTGAGCGTCGATGCTCGCGCGATGCGCCTGGGCGATCGCGTTGGCCTCGTCCGTTCCGGGCTCCACGCCGGACCGAAACGCATTAGCCATCCGGGCGAGCAGGGCATCGCTCTCATCTTTGAGCCGCTGCCAATCCTGCTTGGTGTAGTTGGCCGAGCGCTGTTGACTTTGCTTCCACGCGTCGGTGTCACCCCAACGCTGTTCGGCCTCGGCGGCGTATTCGTCGCCGGGCCAGTTATCGCCGAAGATCTCGGCCTGTTCTTCGGTGGTCAGATTGACCCCGATCTTCTTGCTGTTCATCATCTTCTCCACTGCGCCGACCATGTGTTGCAAGTGACCGATCCTCTGCTGCAGCAACTCATGCTGACGTCGCAGATGTGTCATCGCATCGGCGGACGGATCGTCGAGCAGGGTCGAAATCTGCTCGAGCGGAAAACCCAGTTCACGATAGGTGAGCACCTGTAATAGGCGTTCGACGTCGGCGTCGGCGTAGAGCCGGTAGCCAGATGCGCTGCGTCCCGACGGCGCCACCAGACCGATCTCGTCGTAGTGGTGCAATGCGCGAACGCTCACGCCGGTCAGCTTGGCGACATCGCCAACGGTGCGGGCTTTCGTTTCACTCACGACGACCACCTTCGAGCCTCACGTCGCGTGAGGGTCAAGACCTATTTGGCGACTAGGCCGAACGCGTCGTCACCCTTCACGCATTTGGCCAGCACACCGGCGGTTTGGGTTGGGCCGCAGTCCCAGCCCGACACGGTCTGGTTGGTACCGGTAGCGATCTTGGGCCCGTATTCACCCGCGATCTTCTTGGCGGTATCGCAGGTGACCTTTCCGTCGAGGATGACGATGGTCAAGGCCCCATCGGGCCCCTTGGTCAGACCGCATTGAGCGCCCGCGACAACTGGCGTCTGTCGCTCAGCCGGGATCGACGATGGTGGCGGTGCGGGTTTACGACCCCCGACGGTGCTGGCAGCAGTACTCGACGTCGTGGTCTGAGCCGAGGGGGCCGACGTCGTCGTCGACGAATCGGTGGCCTGCTCCTCGCTACCGCATCCAGCGGCGACAACGCAGAGGGCACCGACGGCGAGGGCCGAGGACAGGAATTTCGCGACGCGTGACATGGGGTCAAGGATAACGAAGCGCGGCGCCGAGTTTGGGGATCGGGCGGATTACCTGGGAAGATGCTGGCCGTGACTGCTCCTGCTGAACAACAAGACGGCAATAGGCCCGGTTTCACCTATGGCACCTCACTCCCGGGGACGCTGGGCCGTACCGGAGTCATCTCGACGCCGCACGGTGAGATCGCCACGCCGGCCTTTGTGCCGGTGGGAACCAAGGCGACCGTGAAGACGGTGTTGCCCGAAGCCGTTGCGTCGCTCGGCGCGCAGGCGGTCCTCGCGAATGCGTATCACCTATACCTGCAACCGGGTTACGACATCATCGACCAAGCGGGCGGCCTCGGTGCGTTCATGAATTGGGCGGGCCCGACCTACACCGACAGCGGCGGCTTTCAGGTTATGTCGCTGGGCGCCGGGTTCAAGAAGGTCATCTCGATGGACGTGTCGGGGCAGCAGGATGATGGCAAGATCGCCGAAGGTCGTGAGCGACTTGCCCGCGTCGACGACGACGGGGTGACCTTCAAATCTCACCTTGACGGTTCGGCGCATCGTTTCACACCGGAATTGTCGATGCGTATACAGCACGGCCTGGGCGCCGACATCATCTTCGGCTTCGACGAGTTGACAACTTTGATGAATACCCGTGGCTATCAAGAGAATTCGCTGGAGCGAACTCGACTCTGGGCGATTCGTTGCCTCGCTGAGCACAACCGCCTGTCGGCCGAGCGGGCACATCGGCCGCAGCAGTCGTTGTGGGGAGTCATCCAGGGCGCGCAGTACGAGGACCTGCGCCGAAAAGCCGCACGCGACCTCACCGCGATGTCGGAACAAGATGTGGCCGATGGCGGAAAAGGCTTCGGCGGCTTCGGGATTGGCGGCGCGCTGGAGAAGCAGAATCTGGGCACGATCGTCGGGTGGGTGAATTCCGAACTGCCGCAAGACAAACCAAAACATCTTCTCGGCATTAGCGAGCCCGACGATATCTTTACCGCCATTGAGAATGGTGCCGACACCTTCGACTGTGTATCGCCGACGAGAGTTGCCCGCAATGGTGCGATCTACTCCCTCGACGGCCGCTACAACATCACTAACGCCCGGTTCCGCACCGACTTTGGGTCGTTGGATCCGGAGATCGAGAACTACACCTCGCAATACTCGCGGGCCTACCTGCATCACCTCTTTAAGGCCAAAGAAGGGCTGGCGGCGACACTCGCGACGTTGCACAACGTGTCCTTCGTGATCAACATGGTCGACGGCGCTCGTCGGGCGATCGAGAACGGCGACTACTTCGAGTACCGAGACGCGTTCCTGGGTAGGTACTACGCGGGGAAAACGCCGTAGCGGGCCGGTTTCGCAGGTCAAACGCCGTCGAAGATCCAGGGGCCGCGGGGAAGGCGGCTTGGGTCGAAACGCGAGACCGCGTCAGACGGTGACAGCGCGTCATCTCCCGGTCGCGCCATACCTAAGGACTGCCAGATGGCGGCGAGAACCTTCGTGGTCGGAGTGCCGGCGTCGCGCAGGTCGGCCAAGGTGACGGCGCCGTCTCGTTTGGACAATCGAATTCCCTTGGCGTTCAACACCATCGGCACATGTACGTAGGTCGGTGGCCGATGGCCTAAGAGCGATGCGAGATAGGCTTGTCGCGGCGCCGACGAGATCAAGTCGTCGCCGCGAACTACTTGGTCTATGCCGAACGCGGCGTCGTCGACCACGACCGCGAGGTTGTAGGCGGGGGTGCCGTCGTTGCGGCGAATCACGAAATCATCGACGGCTCCGGCGTATTCGCCGTGTAATTCATCGGAAATGGTGAATTCGGTGACGTCGGAGCGGAGCCGGATCGCCGGCGGACGCACTTCGCGTCGTTCATTCCGTTGTGCCACGGTGAGATTCGCGCAGGTTCCCGGGTAGGCGCCGGGTGGAGCGTGTGGCGCGGTCGGCGCATCGAGGATCTCCCTGCGAGTGCAGAAGCATTCGAAGGTGCGATCATCGGTGGTCAATCGCGCGACGACATCGTCGTAGATGGGCAGCCGCGTCGTCTGATAGGTCACCGGCGGTTCCCAGTCGAGACCGAGGGAGTGCAGATCGTCGATCTGTCGTTGGTCCGAACCAATGGCGGTGCGGTCGAGGTCTTCCATTCGGAGCAGGAAGCGGCGGTTGGTGGTCCGGGCGAATAGCCACGCGAGCAGTGCTGTCCGCAGGTTGCCGATATGCAGGTCGCCCGACGGTGAAGGAGCGAAGCGGCCGGCAGGCGACGGGACAGACAAACCGTGGCGCACCCGGGAAGTATCCATTGCCTCGACCCTACAAGTGCAAGGATAGTAAGCGTGGATCTCCCCGTAATGCCGCCCGTAGCACCGATGCTCGCCAAAGCCGTGGCCAAAGTACCCGCACAACCCGACGAACCGGCCTATTCCTACGAGCCGAAATGGGATGGCTTTCGCGCATTGATCTTCCGTGATGGCGGCGAGGTCTTCATCGGTTCGCGCAGCGGCAAGGATTTGGCCCGGTACTTTCCAGAGGTAGTCGCGGCGGCCAGGGAACAGTTGCCAGAGAAGGTAGTGGTCGACGGCGAGATCGGAGTGCCGGCACAGGTCGGCAGTGTTCATCGGCTCGACTGGGACTCGTTGTCGCAGCGCATTCATCCCGCTGAGTCCCGGGTGAATATGCTCGCCGAAACCACACCGGCCATCTTCATCGGCTTCGACGCGCTGGCGCTCGGAACGACAGACGTGACCGGCGAGCCGTTCTCCGTGCGACGCGCGGCATTGCTCGATGCCATCGGTTCGACCGACAGTTCGTCAACATTGCGGGTCAGTAGGGTCACCGCCGATCCGGAGCGGGCGACCGAGTGGTTCTCCGCGTTCGAGGGAGCCGGCCTCGACGGTGTGGTGGCCAAGCCGGTGGGTAGCCCGTATCTGCCGGGTAAGCGAGAGATGTTGAAGGTCAAGCACAAACGGACCGCTGACTGTGTTGTGATCGGATACCGCGTACATAAGAGTGGAACCGGACTCGGGTCGATGTTGCTGGGGCTCTACCAGGACGGCGAGTTGCGGATGGTCGGTGGATCGGCGGCCTTCAGCGACGCGAAACGTGTTGAGTTGCAAGAACAATTCGAGCCGATGCGACTCGACCCGGAGAAAACGGCACCGGGTGAGGTTAACCGGTGGCGGTCGTCGGCTACCGGGGAGTGGATTCCGATCCGCCCCGAACTCGTCGCCGAATTCGCCTATGACCAAATGGAAAGTCATCGGTTTAGGCATACCGTCAAATTCCTTCGCTGGCGTCCGGACCGCGAACCCGAAAGTTGCGGCTACGACCAACTGGAAGTGCCTCTGACCTATGACCTCCATGATGTGTTGGAAGGAACCTCCTGATGGCTACCCCCGCCGAACAGCTCGACGTCGACGGCATCTCGGTGCGAATGAGCAACCCGGACAAGATCTATTTTCCCGAACTCGGTGAAAACGGTGGCCGCAAAAGGGATTTGGTCGGCTATTACCGGCAGATGGCACTGGCAGGGCCGTTGATGGCCGCACTGCGTGATCGTCCGACTTTCTTGCAGCGATTCCCGGACGGAGTCGAAGGCGAGCAGATCTATCAGAAGCACATCGCGAAGAAGCGGCCGGAACATGTTGAGTCCACCCGGATTACGTTCCCGTCGGGACGTACCGGTGACGCTATCCGACCGCGAGTTCCGGCCGATGTCGTGTGGGCGGCGAATTTGGGGACGTTCACATTTCACACCTGGCCGACCGTGCAGCCCGACAATGACCACCCGAATCAGCTTCGGATCGACCTGGACCCTTCTCCCGGTACGGATTTCGAGGATGTTCGCCGCGTTGCCGTCGACGTTCTGAACCCCTTGCTCACCGAGTTGGGGTTCACCGGATTCGCTAAGACGTCGGGTAGTCGCGGTATCCATGTGTACGTGCCGATCGAGCCTCGGTGGGATTTCATCGCGACCCGGCGCAGCGTGATCGCACTGGCACGCGAGCTCGAGCGTCGAGATCCCGAGCGCATCACCACGTCGTGGTGGAAGGAGGAGCGGGGTAGTCGGATCTTCATCGACTTCAACCAGAACGCCCGCGACCGGACGATGGCGTCGCCGTATTCGGCGCGGCGGACCCCCACCGCGATGGTGTCGACGCCGGTGACCTGGGACGAACTGGTCGACGTCGATCCGCGCGATTGCACGATCGCGACTGTTCCCTCGCTGGTCGAGAAGCGCGGCGATCCGTGGGCCGAAATCGATTCCGCGGCAACGGGAATCGAAGCGCTCTTGGAAATGGTGCAGCGCGACGAGGCTAACGGGCTCGGCGATATGCCCTATCCGCCCAGCTATCCCAAGATGCCGGGGGAACCGCCGCGAGTGCAGCCGAGTAAGAAGGTCGCCGAGCACTGGGATGACCAGGGCAACCGAATCGCGGAGTGAGCACGCGGGACCATAGTCCCTTCCTCCCCACGGGCAGGTAAGGCTAGGCTCCGCGTATGAGACGTTCGGTGGTAGCAGTCCTTGGTGTGCTGGTCGGACTGGTGGGTGTAGCACCAGCGGTGGTTTCGGCCGCACCCGCTACGCAGGCCGCGCACATCGCGGTACTTGCCGCTGACGGTAAGACACCGATCGGTCGAACGCAGATTCATCCAGGTGACGAACTCGTCGTTCGTGGTCACGGATTCAATCCCGATGCCAACAAGTTTGGTCTGCCCGTTCCAGTTCCGCCGGGCGTTCCGCATGGCACCTTCATCGCGTTCGGTGCGTTCGCGCCGCTTTGGCAACCGTCCAAAGGTGCGCCCGAATCATCGCGTGCGGCAACGCGTTCGGCGGTGAAATGGGCCCTTTCGCCGGCGGCGCTGGCGAGGGTTCCCAGCGCTCCGTTCGACATGAATCGCACCATTCGGCAGCAATGGGTTCGGCTGAACGCCGACGGCTCGTTCGTCGCGCGGATAAGGACCACCACGCCGAAGGGGATCCCGGCCAATGCACGTTTCGGGGTCTACACCTACGGAGCAGCGGGTGCGGATAATGCCGCGCAAGAGCGGTATGTACCAATCAATTACAGCACCGCGGCCGGACCCAACACGCCTAAGCCGGCGCCGCGCAATCTGGTCTGGGCCTACTCGCCGACTTTCCATCAGCGGATGACCAAGACCGCGCAGGGAGGCTTGGCGGCATCGGACGGCGCCAGCGTTGGCGACGATGGAAAGCTAACCTTCTCATTGCGCGACAAGAAGATTCGTGGCGGGAACGGAGTTCTCCGATACCGCGGCACGGTCGTCGCATACACGCGGTTCCACCTTCTCGAGTTCGCGATGGCCGACCCGCAGATCGTCGTGCGCGGCGGTCGAGGCGTGTTGAGTATGCGAACCTCGACGACGAATATGAATGGAACCGATGCTCTGCGTCGCATCGATATCGCCGACGTCGACCTGCGCGGTCTGACCGCTGATGGCGAGATCACCTCGGCGTCGGTACGGTTCCGTCCGGGTATCCGGCCCGAGGCGTTGGCGTTGTTGAGCACCGGAGCGGCATCACCGCTGACGTTGCGGTCTTAGGCAGATTGCTGGGTACCGCGCATACCTATTGCCCGACCTGTCGCGAACGTCGCGGCGAGCACCATGATCACGAGAACTAACACCACGATCCATGTTGGGGTGGTGGTCGAATAGTCGAATCGGTAGGCGGCGCCGACGCCGGCCAAGGTTGCGATGACGCCGCCGACCGGAAGCAGCGCCGCGGTTGCTTTGGTGGTCGCCGTTGCGGACTCATCGCCGACAATCCGAAGGACGGCGAACACCGCGGCGAGTGAGAGCACATATGCCAGAACCGCACTCACCGGATAGACCACAAAGATCGGAGCGTCGCGGGCCCAGGTCGCGTCGTTGAATGCGCCGCCGACGAGAACCAGGGTGGGAGACATGCCGATGGCGGTGCCGAGTAGGCCTGCCGCCGTGACACGGGCGATCCGATTGTGCGTCGCGCCGACCGTCCGCAAGCCGACCAGCCACAGCGTAGCGCCGACCAATAGGCCCAGAATCGCGCCGCCAGCGGCGACCTCCAGATAGCTCCAGTCGCCGAGATCGCTGCCGCCGACAATCACGTAGGTGGCGAATACGTTGGCCGATTGGCCTTGGATTGCGGCGGCACCGAGTAGTGCGAGCAGAGAACCGAACAGGGCGAATCCGGTTGATTGTCGAATCATGAAAGCTATCTTGACTCATCGAAATGAGAAACACCCGCTACCGGGCAAGGTGAACGGGCGTTTCATCTGGCGGAGGATAGGGGATTTGAACCCCTGAGGGCGTTAACCCAACCCGCGTTCCAGGCGAGCGCCATAGGCCACTAGGCGAATCCTCCAACCTGGGAATGATAACCGCCCAAGGTGTCGGAACCCAAAACGGCCACGTCGGACCCCACCGCGTAAGCGGTCTCAGGTCTACCGTCTACACTGCTAAACGGATCCCGCGCGGCGTGCATCCTGTGAACTCCCCCAGGGCCGGAAGGCAGCAAGGGTCAACGGGCTCTCTCGGGTGCGCGGGGTCCCCTATCTCTACTCCCACCACCGCTGCACTGTGTCTTCGCTTGCGAGAGGCCCTGAAAAGTCGTGAACTTTCACTCGATGAGCCCTGATGAACTTCGCACCATCGCCGATGACCTGAATAAGCAGTACGAACGCCTCCAAGCCGCCGGGCTCAAGCTCGACCTCACCAGAGGGAAGCCGTCACCCGAGCAACTCGACCTCTCCAACGACCTACTGTCGCTGCCCGGCGAGGACTACCAGGACTCGACCGGTGTCGACTGTCGTAACTACGGTGGTCTCGCCGGACTCACCGACATTCGTGTCATCTTTGGCGAACTGCTCGGCGTTGCACCCGATCGTCTCCTCGCCCTGGGCAATTCGAGCCTGGAGATCATGCATGACCTGACGGTGTTCGGGCTCCTGCATGGCACCGCCGGATCGTCGACGACGTGGGGCGCGCAAGGTCCGATCAAATTCCTCTGTCCGAGCCCCGGCTACGACCGTCACTTCAGCATCGCCGAGGCCTATGGCATCGAGATGATTCCAGTGCCCATGCTGCCCGACGGTCCCGACGCCGAGGTTTGTGCCGAACTCGTCGCCTCGGACCCAAGCATCAAGGGGTTATGGGCGGTACCCACCTACTCCAACCCGACCGGTGCCACCTTCTCCGCGGAAACCACTCGACGTCTACTGGAAATGCCGGCCGCCGACGACTTCCGCATCTACTGGGATAACGCCTACGTGGTGCACACGCTGGTCGACGCCGCACCCGAACCACTGCCGGTCCTCGAATGGGCCGCCGAGGCCGGTCATCCTGATCGTGTCTATGTGCTGGGTTCGACGTCGAAGATCACGTTCGCCGGTGCCGGAGTGTCATTCTTTGGTTCGTCGAAGGCCAACGTTGACTGGTTCACCGCCCACGCCTCGGCCAAGTCCATCGGCCCGGACAAGATCAACCAGCTACGTCACGCGAAATTCTTCGGCGACGCCGACGGCGTGCGCGCGCATATGGCACGTCATCGCGACCTGCTGGCGCCGAAATTCCGCGCCGTGCTGGAGATCCTCGAATCCCGCCTCGCCGATTCCAAGGTCGCGTCCTGGACCGAGCCCGAGGGTGGGTACTTCATCAGCCTTGATGTCCTGGACGGTGCCGCCGCCCGCACCATCGAACTGGCGAAGCAGGCAGGTATCGCACTGACCGCTGCCGGGTCGACTTACCCCTACAAGAAAGATCCGCACGACCGCAATATCCGCCTCGCCCCGACCTTCCCGCAGATCGACGACCTGAAGGTCGCGATGGATGGTGTGGCGACATGTGTTTTGCTGGCCTCCACCGAGGTGTTGCTGGAATCGCATTGATCGCCAGATCTGCGCGTGCATAGCCGACAATTTTGATGTGACGACCGACCACATATCGAGAACCCCGCCGGTACGGCGCCTCACTTCGCCCAAAGCCGTCGTCGCATTCGTATGTGTTGGCCTGCTGGCGTGGTGGCTGCAAGACGTCATCATCCCGTTCTCGAAACCGCTGTGGGGGCTTTTCGACTATCAACTCGACCTCGACGTGTACCGCGCCGGGGCGCGGACCGTCCTCGACGGTGGGAATCTCTACGAGGCAAAGCTTCTCGGGCAGATGGATTACACCTACGCGCCGATCTCGATGATCGTGTTCATCCCGTTCGCGTTGATGTCATTCGAAGCCGCGCGGATCGTTTGGTCGGTTGCCATCTTGGTCGCCCTGTACCTGGTCATCATGTTTGGCTTCAAAAGCCTTGGGCACCAAGTGAATTGGCGTTTGAGGATCGTCGCGCTTTCTCTGGTCTCCGTGATGTTATTGCTTGAGCCGGTGCGTACGACGGTCTGGTACGGACAGATCAACGTTTTTCTGATGTTGCTCATTCTCGCGGACCTGTTGCGGCGCATGCCATCTGCTCAACGAGGCAGTGCGACGAGTGAGGCGGCCGAGCCGAGGTTGTCCGGCGTCGCAACAGGTTTCGCCGCCGGAATAAAGCTGACTCCGCTGATATTCGTGCTCTATCTGGTTCTGCTTCGACGCTGGCGGGCGGCGTTCGGTGTAATTGCGGGATTCGCCGCGACGATAGTCGTCGGCTTTGTGATCTTCCCCAGCGAATCCTGGAAGTTCTGGACGCAGACCATGTTCGACTCGAACCGGGTGGGAATGCCGCAAACCACGGGCAATCAGTCCGCCCGTGGCGCGCTGGCCAATCTCATCGGCACGGACTCGCCGAATGTGCTGTTGTGGTTGGCCACGGCGCTCGCCGCGCTCATCCTCGGGATGTATGCCGCCGTGCTCGCACATCGTCGTGGGCAGGAGTTGCTGGCTCTGGTGCTGGTGGGGATGACCTCGTGCGTCGTCTCACCGATGTCCTGGGGACACCACTGGGTGTGGTTTGTACCGCTGGCCGTCTTCGGCATCAATCTGGTCTTCGACGCCGCGCTGTCCTGGCCAAGGCGAATACTGGCCGCGATCGCGTTGGCCGGTGGCTTCCTGGCGTCATTCGCCTGGCGCGAGCATTTCGCGTTCTCGATGTGGCTTGTCAATCAAACAGTGCCGGAATCGTTTCTGACCGGTTTGTTCTTCAAGAACGGCATCACCTGGTTGCGGTGGTTCACCGTAGACCCATACAACTGTGTCTTTATCGCAGTCGCGGTCGCGACGATCGTCGTGTGTAGAACGTCGTCGGGTAAGCGCGCTACAGATTCTTCAGCGCGGCGAGGTATCGCTTGGTGATCAGTTTCTGGGCGATCTGACCTGCCGGACCGCCCAATTTGGTCAAGACCGACTGGTGTCGGGAAAAGGCGCGAACTTCGAACTCGATGAGTCCGTCGTCGAACTGCCGGAGACCGAAGAGTTCTTCACCGCTTTCCGGATGGCCCGGCAACGTTCCGTAAGTGAAGGCGACATGGCGCGGCTCGTCGAGCACATCTATCACTCGCACCGGCGCCTTCATGCCGATAGGGCCCACGCCAATGGTGAGTCGGGCGACCGTGCCGGCCGCGATGGTCGGCGACGACGATGCGACCCGGATACCGGATCGAAGCTGCACCTGCCACGACAGCAACGCTTCGCGGGCTTGTCTAAAGTATTCGTCTCCGCTGCCGATAATGGCCGCTGCTTGTAGATGGTGGTAGTCCACAGGCATTTCCCGGCCCGCTGCGGTGGCTCCGACCTCGGAGTAGGTGAATGCATCGGCGTCCAGTTGCTTGACGACTTCGGATGACAACTGTTCGGCGGTTTCCATGAATCAACTATAGGGCACCCGTCCAGCTACTGTCTCAGTCAGGTTCTCCGGCCGGTTGTCGCTGGTACAGGCGTTCCAAACGTGAGTGAATCTGCCCACATATTGGTGCAAATGTTCGGTTTTAGAGTGGCTGCCTGCCTATACCGGGTGTACTGTCTGA
Source organism: Gordonia effusa NBRC 100432 (assembly GCF_000241305.1). Taxonomy (GTDB): domain Bacteria; phylum Actinomycetota; class Actinomycetes; order Mycobacteriales; family Mycobacteriaceae; genus Gordonia; species Gordonia effusa. Next base: position 35,892 of record NZ_BAEH01000106.1, on the reverse strand, counting down.
GATGCAAGACCCCAGATCATTGACCACCTACGGAAAGGCTGTGGTAATGGACGCTCGCACTGTAGTCGTAGATGTGGCGGACATGCTGGCGCGTCGCGTAGTTACCGGGGAATATGCGCCAACGACGCTCATGCCGTCCGTTCGGCAAGTGGCCGAAGAATTCGAGATCAACCGCGCAACGGCACAACTCGTGCTCGGCCGTTTGGAATCGCAGGGCTTCGTGGACGCCAAGCGCGCCAAGGGATTTGTTGTGCGCGATGTCCGGGTCGACGGCGGCATGGAAGTGTACTGCCGTCTTTTCCAATTGTCGGTGACCGCGTCGCCGGGGATCGCTAGCGAGATGTTCGAGGAGATGGTCGAGAGCCAGCGGCAGATTCTCGCCGACGCGTTCCTGGCTTATACGGCGATGTGCGACGAGGGGTCGCTGCGCCAGGGTGACCTGCACGACGACGTTGATCGGCTGGAAGCTCTCGCGCGCGCCGAAGAACCTGACCACGTGGCGATTCTGTCCTTGGAACTCGCTCTGATCCGTCGAATCATGGGCACCACCGGGCAGGCGTTCCAACGGGCGACGCTCAACTCGATCGGCGCGACGATACTTTCTGTTCCAGAAGCAGTCGCGGCCTACTTCGCGGTGTCGCCCGACCTGCATGTACTCATGTGGCGTGCGATGGCGGCTGTCTGGGATTCCGGTAGCGCTCCCTCGGACGCCCAACTCGCGTTGTTCGACGATCTACTCGGGCTTTACCACCAGCGGGTCCTGTCGAAGTTCGACGAGATCGTACTGCCCGCCGAGCAGGTGGACGAGGAAGTGGCTATCGACTTCGCGACTGCTTGACCAGTCTGGAAGACATCTTCGACGCCCGGGAGCATCCTTAGGATGCTCCCGGGCGTTTTGTTTCTCTGCGTATGCGGCCCACAACACAAGACCGCCTCGGCCCATCAGGACCGAGGCGGTTTGGTTTTGACGAATTCTACTTCGCGCTGACCTGGCTCAACGCCGGCGCTGCTCCAGCGGCTTTGCCGCTGTCTTTTGGAGCGGCAGCCTTGGCTGGGACCTTTTCCCAGCTGTAATCGCTGTACGGGAACTTCCGGTTGCCCCGGCTGGCTTCGAAGAAGCCCGACGGGCGGATGTAGGTGCTATGACCGTGCGAGTTCCGGTAGTACGTGGGCACGTGCGCGTTCAGATCTGCCAGGTAGAAGTTGATCGCACGGTTGTTGTGCAGAATCTTCTTGTGGTACGCGTCCGCCGCCGCGCGATGAACTTCGACCAACGTGGCATCTCGGCGCTTTGCCTCGGTGATCGCACGAATGGCATGATCGGCCGTCATTTCGACGAATGCGTGCCATCCGCTGCCGGTCCACGAGTAAGGGCCAACGAGCATCCACCGGTTTGGAATGCCATGCACCGACGCGCTCTGGTATGCCTGCATCCCCTCCTTGGTGTAGAACTCGCCGAGGTCGAATCCCTCACGGCCGACGATCGACCCCGTGAGGTAGGTCTCGGGATCGGAGAAGACGTCGTAGCCGGTAGCCAGGACAATCATGTCGAAGTCATGCTCGACGCCATCGCGCGTCTTGATGCCTTTGGCGGTGACCGTCTCGATGGGGTCGGTAATCAAAGAGACGTTGCTGCGGTTGAACGCCTGCAGGTATCCGTTGGACATCGTCGGACGCTTGGCGATGACGCCGTAATTCGGAGTCAGCTTCTTGGCGGTCTCAGCGTCGCGAATAAACAACTTCAGGAATGCGGCGTATCCCTTGATCGCTACCTTGTCAAAGGCCGTCAGAACTGGCTTCACGATCGCGAGAGGTACCGATACCGCCGCGCGAAGCGCAAGGTCGATGACGACGAGCGCCACGCTTTCACCGGCCCCGACCAAGCCTGGAATCTTCAAGACACCTTGCGCTGCCTTGGGCATCGGACCGTCGGGCTTGATTGGTGCGCACCACACGGGGGTCCGCTGGAATACCGAAAGGCTGCCAACGTCTTTGGCGATGGCCGGAATGATCTGGACCGCGCTGGCACCGGTACCGATGACGGCGACCTTTTTCCCGGTGAGATCCCACGAGTAGTCCCAGCTCGTCGGGCGCTGAATCTTTCCCTTGAATTTGGAAACTCCGGGGATATTCTCAGCCTTGGGCCGGACGAACGCGCCAACCGCGCTGATAACGAAGCGAGCGGTGACAACCTTGCCGGACGAAGTATGTAGCTTCCAGTAGTGTCCCGCGTCGTCCCAGATTTCCCGCTCTACATCTGTGTTGAACATGGCGTGCTCATACAACCCGTATTCGCGCGCGACGTCTTGGTGGTACTGCTTGACCTCCGGGCCAAAGGGAAATAGCCGCGACCAGTCATGCTTACGCGCGAAGCCGAACTGGTAAGCGACACCTGGAATGTCGACCGCGATCCCCGGATACTGGTTCAACTGCCAGCTACCGCCGAAGTTGTCCGATCGCTCGATGATCACGTAGTCGTTGATCCCCGCTTTGCTGAGCTTCACCCCGGTAGCGATGCCGCCAGGCCCCGCTCCGATGATGGCCACCTGATAGTCAGGGGCTGCCGGGCCCTGCGGATCGCCACCTGGTGCGTCCTTCGGGGTCGGGCGTTTCTTATCGTTGACCGTCGTTGTCATGTTATCCCTCCGCGCGTGGCGTTTTCTGAGTTACAGTTATACTGTCCCAGACAGAAGCGGAGGATGCAATGAAGCAGGTTGGAACAGCGGTATTCGGGTCGTCGGTGCAGGTCGAGGAGGTAAACCGCGCAAGCGTTCTTACCAAGTTGGCCAATGTGTTCGGTCCGAGGACCGCACTTCCGGTCCTTGATCTCCTCGCCAAGACCGGAATCACACTGGGTAAATACGGGCTGTTTCCCAAAGCGCTATTCGCGATCTCGAGCACGACCGACGCGCCAGCCGCCCTCCTCGTGCCGCCGCGGGGCACTCGACGTCGGCTGACTGATTTCGGGCGCTTCCGGGCTGAGTGGGTGTGGAATAAGCAGCAGGGAGATCCGCTGGAGCGCCGGGATTCGGCAATTCTTTACTTCCACGGTGGCGGTTTTGCCTCATGCGGACTGAATACGCACCGACGGCTCGTCGCCAAGATCGGCAAAGCCAGCGAAATGCCGGTGTTCAACGTCGACTATCGACAGTTGCCGCATCATTTCGTCGAGACTCTTGCTGACGGAGTTGAGGCATATCGGCATCTGTTGAACCTTGGGTTCGACCCGAAGCGGGTGGTTTTCGCCGGTGACTCCGCCGGCGGTGGCTTGGTATTCCGGGTGGCATTGGCCGCGAAAGAAGAAGGGTTGCCAGTGCCGGGTGGGATCGTCTCGATCTCGCCGTGGGCCGACCTCGACTGGAAGATCCGAAACGCTCATCCCAATGTTCGACGGGACCCGATTCTGCCGGCCAGTGTGTTCGAGTTCCTGAGCAGGCAGGGGTATCTCATCGATGGCGAGTTGGACCCGATGTGGTCGTCGGTGAACCACGACTGCACCGGTATGCCCCCGGCTCTGATCCAGGTCGGATCTACCGAGGTCTTCCTGCCGGATGCCGAGCAGGTGGCGAAGCGCTACGGCGAGGCCGGTGCGCCGATGCAGTTCCAGATCTGGGATCGCGCGATCCATGTGCATCAGGCGGGGTCAGACATCTTGTCCGACGCGCGTGCGGCGGTTCGCGAAATCGGTGCGTTCAACAAAGAGGTGCTGCGTAGCGCCAATTACGTCGAATACTTCGACGACGAACCGGCAGAGAAGAGTGACACGGCCAGCGTCAACTGACTTGACCCCGGTCAGGCTCGACCGCGGTCCGTGCTGAGAAAGCCGCGTTGAAGCCGGGGAGGAGATGGTCGATCTCATCGCGGAAGTGCCCATGAGCATTCAACTGGCAGATGAGCCCGGCGCATGCCATCGCGACGCGTAGGCCGACAGCGAGTTCGGGTGGCAGTGCCAGTTGTCGGACGACATTGTCCAATTGAGGCGATGCGAAGACTTTGGCCTGTCCACGAAGCCAGTCGTTCGTGTAGGTGAATGAGTCGCTGGCGAGTGGCTCGAATACCGTCTTGAGTTTATCGGCGATTTCATCAATGTCGGTGTCCGACAGGATGATTCGATATTCGCGGAGTCGTGACTCGAGTGCTGCCGGGTCGGTTCCGTCGATGAACAGTGACAAGTCGTGAAGCATCGCCATGCTTTCATCCGACAGTCGCGCGCAGGCACCGAAGTCGATGACGCCGAGGCGCCCGTCAGATGTCACCAGGAAGTTCGCCGGGTGGGGGTCTGCGTAAAGCAGGCCGCACCGCTGAGGTCCGGAAAAACTGAACCTCACGAGCTGGACTCCCACCCGGTCGCGTTCGATCTGAGTGCTGTGCCGAATCGTGTGATTCAGCGGAGTCCCGTCGAGCCATTCGGTTATCAAGGTGTTCTCGTATTGCGCAACGACCTGCGGCACAAGGAAATCCGGGTCGTCGCGGTAAGCGTGCGCGAAAGCTCGCTGGTTCTCGGCCTCGCGGGCATAGTCGAGTTCTTCGCGAACACAGGCGGATAACTCGTCGATAATCGCCGCAGGATCGGTATTGGGGAAGACCGCGTACATCAGGGCGGATAGTCGTCGAATTGCAGTCAGGTCGTCTTCGATCACTCCCCGGATACCGGGGTACTGGACCTTGACCGCCACCTCTCGGCCGTCATGCCAGATCGCGTGATGGACCTGACCGATAGATGCGGCGGCGGCTCGCCGGTCATCGAAACTGCGGAAATTGTCGCGCCAATCAACGCCGAGGTCCCCGGCGAGCACCCCGTGGACGGCACCGGGCAGCATCGGCGGAGCCGACGCGAGAAGTCGATCAAGGGCGTCGCGATAGTCGGAGCCCAGATCGTCGAATAACGCGGGGTACACCGCTGCCAAGATCTGCGCGAGCTTGAGAGCACCGCCCTTGAGTTCGCCGAGTACGTCGAAGAAGTGTTGAGCGGTGCGCATCTCGATGTCGCGTGCCACTTCCTCGCGTGAGCGTCCGAGGACAACCCGGCCCACGCCCGCCAGTCTGCGCCCCGCGTAGGACGCGGGCAATGTCGCGAGTTTTGCCGAGCGAGAGTATTTCCCGTGTCGAAGCTGTTTTTGGCCTGGCGTGTGCTTAACCACCGGGAACTTCCTAACGCTAAATCCCTTGAGATTTCGTATCTCGAAGGGATTATAGCGTGCTAAAGAGCCTGGTGCGTAGCCGTAGTGCAGACGTTCTCGCGACTCTGTCGGCTACCGCATAATCGCCTTCATGAACACCGCTGCATCGTTGGCCGCCTGGTAGACCGTCCCTCGGTGGTCTGAGGCGTAAAGGTGCAGTTGGAATGGTTGTCGGTGCAGCGTAAGTTCGGCGACCAGCGACGCTGGCAGAGTTATAGGTACGTCGATATCGAAAAGCCCGTGGCCGAGGAAGATCGGACGGTTGTAGCCCTCGCCAGGCGTCCGCATATAGTCACGCAACGCCCCGTAAATGTTCGGAAGGGTGATGACCGGCCAGCTGAACAGGGAGCCGAGGCTGTGGGCGGCCAGAAACCCGGACAGGATGCCGTTGCCGGCCAAGTAGTCTTCGAAGTCGGACAGGCACATCTTCTCGGCCTTGTCGGCCAGCCGCAGCCCGAGCGGACTGAGGATGCTGTTGACTCGTAGATCTGGTCGGGCATCTCGGAAGCCGGCAATGATGTAGATCAGGTATGCCGTCAACGCTTTAGTGACCGGGATTGGCGGCACAAACGGGGCGCCGAAAAGGAGGAACAGTTCAACATTCGCCGGCGTGCCGGTTGCGACGACGCCTCGATAGTCCAGCTCCGGACCGAATTCAGTCGCGTATCGGGCACCGTTCATTGCGGCTCCGGCACCCTGTGACTGACCGACCAAAGCCCACTTACGCGAGAGTGGCAGGTTCATCTGCTGCGATGCTTTGACGGAGTCGACGAGGTTATGCGCTTCGACCCTGCCGTTCAGATAGCTCATTAGTCCCGGGGTGCCCAGGCCGGCGTAGTCGGTGCCGAGGACCGCGTAGCCGCGCTTGAGCCAATGGGAGAAGTAGAAGACCTGGCGTTCGTTGACCGGCTGTGCCGACGGCGTGCAGTTGTCGCCAAGTCCGACGGTGCCGTGCGCCCAGGCGATGATCGGCCATCCTCCGGCGGGAGGTTCGCCCTTTGGTAAGAACAGCGCGGCGGTGCTGACCGCGGGCCCGCGTTGATTCTTCGTGGAGTACAGCAGGCGGTAGGCTGCGCTTGCGGCTGGGAGTGACAGCTCGGCGTCGAGCGGCACTTGTTTGATTAAAGTGCCGCCGGCCGGAATGGAATCATGATAATTCCTCGCGTCCAGACCCGACCAATCTGGTCGGGTCTGGGCGGAGGCCGGTGACGTGAAATGAACTAGCGCCACCGATATTGCGATTGCGACAATGGAGCATCGCCGAAGTATTGCGTGTGTAGGCATTTTCAGAACCCCCGATTCTGTTTGTTTGCCTGCCTACGCTACTACAAACAGAGCGTCACCATGGTGGTAAGCGCAGCAACAATTAGTACCGCGAATAGCGACACAATTACTAAGCCGCCACGTGTCGGTGGCTCTGCCTCCGGTTCGATCGCGGATCGATCGTCCACGCCCCATGGCTCCATCACAGCTACTCCTCGAGTCCGACTTTTGCGTACACTTTCTTAGCCCATTTCGGCGACCACCAGCACCAGTCGCCGAGAATTCGCATCACCGCGGGGACCAGCATCATTCGGATGATGGTGGCATCGAGAATCAATGCGGCGATCATTCCATATGCGATGTATTTCATCATCACGATATTGGACAAACCGAACGCACCGGTCACGACGATGAGAATCAATGCGGCAGCCGTAATGATTCCACCTGTGTGGGCGATTCCGTACCGAATACACTCGGGGGTGTCATAACCCGCTCTTCGTCTCTCGGCCATTCGTGACATCAGGAATATCTCGTAGTCGGTGGATAGCCCGAAAACGATCGTCACGATTATGATCAACACCGCGAACATCAACGGCGACGGAGTGAAATTGAGGAGATCTGCTCCGTGTCCGTCATAGAAGATCCACGTAATCACGCCCAGCGTGGCGGTCAAACTCAGAATGCTGATCAATATTGCCTTGATCGGCAGCACGAACGACCCGAACGCGAGGAACATCAGAATGAACGATGCCACGCCCAGGATTACGAGCAGTAGCGGCAGCCGATCGATGAGGCCGTTGATGCTGTCGCGTTCGAGTGCGGGAGTTCCAGCGATCAGGATTTGCACTCCGTCCGGCGGGGCCAGCTTGCGCAGACCCTTGAGAACAGCGTCAACCGAGGTCGGGTCTTCTCGATTCTTCAACCCCGCGGTGAAGAGTGTCACGCCTTTCTCCGGCTGTGTCTTCGCTACCTTGAACTCGGCGGCGAGCCCGGTCCGGAGCTGCCGATCTTGCTCGTGTCCAGGCTCGAAACTCGCAGCCCGCCGGATCGCGGTGACGACCTTATTGTCACTGGTTCCCACCACGACCAACTTCAACGGCTCGGTACGCTCTCCAGGGAACAGCGCATCGTATTTCTCTTGCGCCACTCGCGCCGGATTGTCTGGTGCGAGGTACTTTTCGCTCAAGCCGCCGAACTGGACGTTGAAGAACGGAATGATCAGACCTGCGAGGACCAGGATGATCGGCACGGCGACCAGTACTGGACGTTTCATCGACCAATTGGCCAGACGTGACCACAGGCCCGCATCGATCTCTTCTGCCGTCTTTGTCCTACGCAGCCACTTGAAGCCGAGGCTATCGACCTTGGCCCCGAGGATTCCGAGAATCGCGGGCAGTACGGTGATCGAAAGAATCGCGGCGAGAACTACGGTAGCGATCGCGCCGTAGGCCACTGACTTCAAGAACCCTTGCGGGAAGATGAGCAACCCGCCGAGGCACGCGACGATAATTGTGGCCGAGAACACGATGGTTCTGCCTGCCGTTGCAACTGTCACCCGAACAGCATCCGCGGTAGACGCGCCCTCGGCTATCTCTTCTCTGAAACGACTGACGGTAAACAATCCGTAATCGATCGCGAGCCCGAGGCCGATTAGCGTGATCACTGAACTTGCGAAGACATTCACGTCGGTGAAATGCATGATCATACGCACGATGCCGGTAGAACCGAGAATGCTGAGCCCACCAATGAGCACAGGCAAGGAGGCTGCCACTGCACCGCCGAAGACGATGAAAAGCAGCAACGCCACCAGGGGCAGCGCGATGATTTCCATTCGCTTGACGTCTTCGTCCATTCCCGACTGCATAGCGTCGGCGACGGGGATTAGGCCCGCGATTTGCAATTGCAGGCCATCAATGGCGAGCTTATCCTTGATTTCATCGTAATACTTCAGCGTTTCGGTTCCACCGTCACCTTGCAGGCCGATGCTGGCGTAGACCTGTCTATCGCCATGCGATAACCGTTTCGCTGCGAAACTGCTGTCCCAGTAGCTATCCGATCTCTTGACGGTGGTTGGATTGTCCTTGACCAGGCTTGAGTAGAGCGCTTTACCGCGTGCGGCTATTTCTGGGTCGTTGACCGACTTACCCTCGGGTGCGGTATAGAGCGCGATAACGTCGGCATCGGTATCGCGCCCAAATGTGCTGTCGGTAAGCTCTGAACCCGCAACTGATTGACTTGTGTCGTCGAACCACCCTTCCTGACTCAGGTGCTGCGTATAGTCTTTGCCGTAGAGGCCAAGACCCCCCATTGCCAGGACGAACACCACAATTACGATGAATCGGAAGTCGTACGCCCTTCGGCCTATCTTGGCGAACATTTAACGCGTCACCGCTCCTTATTTATTCGCAGGCCTTGGACTTGTAATCGGCCATCTGAAGAATGGCGCATACGTCATTCTTGCTGACTCGCCATTTGCCATCCTGTGCGATGAAGATGACCTGAGCGGTGCGTTCGGAAGCTTCGGTTCCGTCCTTTTGGAGCCAGAATGTTGCGGTGAGAGTGCCGTCACCCTGTTCCTCGACGGGGTCTTTGATTCCGTATTTCGCGCCCGGATTCTCGTCCATCGCCTTGAACAGGTCGGGAATGTTGGACTTGAACGCGTTGCCGTCCTCGATCAGATCGAGTCGCTCTTTGTCGGGGAGGCCGCGCTTGAGGACCGAGCGCATCTGCTTCTCCAGCTCCGCCGCGGTCGGCACGGGAGGTGTTCCCGTCGGGTCGCCGGCCTTTGACGAGGTCGCGGAATTCTGTGTCACCTGGATTGTCTCAGGCGAGTTCTCCACGTTGGACCCGCACGCACTTAACGTGACAACCAGTGCTGCCGCCGCGATAACCGGGATGTTTCGCACCCTGCGCATTTGCTCCTCTTTCCTCTAACGATGGCCCCAGCCCCACTGTCTCAGCCAGGGCTACCCGCCAGTACGGATCTGGGGTATGGTGTGCGCTACAGTACAGGACTGAATGCGACGTTCGCCACAGTAATCGACACACTGTCACAGACACTGAGGTCAGCGCGTACGGATGAGAGGAGGACCTAGCGCATGGAGTTCCCGCGGCCCGAGACCGAGCAAAACGGTGGTCGGTCATCGGTTGTGCGCGCGGCGGTAGCGCTGTTGGTGGTTGTGGGCCTCGGTATGTCGTTGGTGTGGTGGTTCTCGGCGAATCGCGGTTCGCCACCACCTGTGATCGTCGTCGCTGGGGAGTCGACGTCGAAAGCACCACCAAGTTCAAAGAAGCGGCCGAAACCATCGAGTTCCGCGGCGCCCGCAGTGACGATTCCGCCAGTGCCCGCGCCGCTGCCGGAAGGGGCTGGTTACACAGCCGCGCCGCTCAGCGAGCGGCCCGATATGTACACGATGCATGGCGGGAGTAACTACGGCTGGTGGGCTGATCAGAACGCGCAGTGCGATCAGTGGGACCAAGGAATGATTGTTGGACGAACGCCGGAGATTAAGTACTCGGTGTGCAAGGCCAAGGGTGGTGGGGCCTATTTCAAGGGTCTGATTCTGGTCGATGCCACGCCGATCAGAGCCTCCGGCGCTGCCGGCGGCACTGACTTCGCCGGGTCTGGCGGGGGAGTCTCGGTGGTGTTGACCAAGTCGAAACTGACACTTGTCAGAGGGGGAGTGAAGAGTGTTTACACCGTGGTTCAGCGATGGGTGGCGCCCAGGTGAGCGTTGATACTTTAGAACCGCCCCAGACAGTTGGCCGAAATCTTCCCCAGCTACTGCTGCGTTTGCCCTTCCTGCTTTTCGATTGGGTGAAACGAACGATAATCACCTCCGTTGGCACCCTCGGTCGGCTGGTCTTGCTCGTCATCGACACCACTGCAGGTTTGGTGGGCGACATCGTCAGGCTGAAGCACCCGTGGCGAGAAACGCTCATCCAGGCGTGGTTCATGATGAGTGTCTCGATATTCCCCGCGGTCCTGATCGCGATTCCATTCGGAGTGATCGTCCAGGTTCAGGTTGGCGCGCTTGCCGCACAGGTGGGGGCGACTTCGCAGGCGGGAGCCGCAGGCGGTCTTGGCGTTATTCGGCAGGGAGCGCCGATGGTTGCCGGAATCTTGCTCGGTGGCGCCGTTGGCGCCGCAGTCGCCGCAGACCTTGGAGCTCGCAAGATTCGGGAAGAGATTGATGCCATCCGAACGATGGGTATTAATCCCAACTATCGAATGGTCGCTCCCCGCATAGCGGCGATGCTCCTGGTGGGGCCTCTGCTGTGCATTCTGATCATCTTCGTTGGAATGTCGACCATCTACGTCACGACGCTCTTGCAGGGCGGCGTGCCAGGCGCCTTCTTCAACTCGTTCGCCGCATTCGCGTCAACCCAGGATCTGATTATCGCGATCGGAAAGACGATCGTCTTCGGGGTGGTGGTGGTTTTCGTCGCAAGCCAACGGGGCTTTGAAGCCAAGGGCGGACCTAAAGGCGTGGCCGACGGTGTGAACGCTGCGGTCGTTATCGGGGTTATGTCGACATTCGCGGCGAACCTTCTGATTACCCAGCTATTGTCGATCTGGATTCCGGAGCAACTCTTATGACATTGGAACCGTCTAAGTACCGGCCGCTGGGTACCCGGCATATCGAAAAAGCAATGCTCGCGACGTCGAGCCCGGTCTTGCGACTCGGACACCAGCTCAATTTCGCCTACTTGGCACTCAAAGCGATTCCACTGACGATCTCTCGATACCGCAGGGAAACCGGTCGAGTATTCATCGACATCGGTTTCGGCAATGGAAAGCTGATCGTGGGTGGCGGCACCGTTGGCGTCGTCGTATTCATGGGCATCATGACCGGCGCGGTGATCGGTATCGAGGCCTTCAGAGTCCTCGACATGTTGGGAATGGGGCCGCTGGTCGGTTTCATCTCGTCGTTCGCGAACACCCGTGAACTCGCACCGCTTATCGCCGCCATCGGATTTGCCTCACAGGCGGGCTGTCGAATCACCGCCGAGGTCGGCGCGATGCGGATCTCGGAAGAGATCGATGCACTCGAAGCTACCGCGGTCCGTCCTATCCCGTTCGTCGTCACGACGCGCGTACTGGCCGGAATCCTGATCATCGTGCCGGTCTACCTTACGACCCTGGCCTGCAGCTACTTTGCTACATCGTTCTTCATCAAAGTTATCCACGGCCAATCCGGCGGCACGTATAACCACTATTTTCAAGCATTTCTGGCGCCTAGTGACATCTTCTTGTCTTTGATCAAGGCCGTTGTCTTCGTCGTGATGGTTATCCTTATCCATTCATATTTCGGGTTCTACGCAAATGGTGGACCCGAGGGTGTTGGTGTGGCATCGGGACGGGCAATTCGGGCCAGCTTGGTGCTGGTGGTGGTGGTGGACATGATGTTGACGTTAACGCTGTGGGGTCTGACCGGCGATATCAGAGTGACGGGGTGAGGTATGAGTCAGTATGAAGATCCATCGGGGCGGGGTATCAGTACGCGTCAGATGTACGTTGTCGGACTTGTCGGCGTCGCTGTCCTGGCGATAATAGCCGTGGCCTTTTCTTCCTATGCCCGCGGAAATTTCACCCCTCGCTTCGAGTTCACGGTTGAAGCGCAGCAGTTGGGTGAGGGCATCGTGGCGGGCTCCGATGTCAAAATGAATGGTCTAAAGATCGGTCAGGTAGTGGAAGTCGAAACGAAAGGCGCGACAAGCCAGCGGCTGGTCATCGGTATCGAGCCGTATGCGTCCAAGAACATCGCAACCAATATCCAGGCACGGTTCGTTTCGTCGAATACACTGGGTATGTCGTCGGTCGAATTGTTCTATCGAGGTGCCCCCGGGCCCCAACTCGCCGAGAACGGAACCATCACGCTGCCGGCCGACAGTAAGACCGTCACTGTGACGTCCATCTTTCGCAAGATTACGACGACACTTGGCAGAGTCAAGACTGACAACGCTGGGACGCTGGCGGACACATTCATGTTCGAAGGCGGCAGTGCCGGAATAGCGAATATCATCCGTACCGCGATTGAACTCGGGCAGACCAAGGTCGGGAACAAGACGCTGATAGAGCAAGACCCCCGACCCATTATCGATATGGCCGACGGCATGGTGACGGAGGGGGCGCGGCTTCTCGCCGAAGCCTTGGGAGGCTACCGAACGCTCGCACCTAAGATCAATCATCTGCTGAACCAGCCGGACAATATCGATGCGGTGGTTAAGTTCATCGGCATGATCATCGGTGATGCCGGGTCGATCTTCCGCCGAGGCGGAGACAACGTCACGAAGATTATTGATGCCATCATCAGTATCGGCGAGCCTGTCGGAATCGCGTTCAGAGGTGCAAATGGATTCTATCGAGGAGTGCCGAAACTGATTGATCGGATCGACAAGACCTTTGTTAAGAACTCGAATGGCACAGTCTCGATGAAGCTTCAAGTGATTTTGGCCAGTATGCCCTATCTTGCCGGCGATCCGGCAGCGATTGGGGGTTCGCGATGAATTCACTTAGAGGCTCAATTCTTAAACTGGGAATCGCTGGTGTCGTCATCTTATTAATGGGTGCGTTGCTCTGGACCGCATTGCAGACTCCGGTCAAGGGAAAGGTGTCCGGATTCACCGCGATGATCGGTGATGTGTCGGGGCTTACCAAAGGTGCAGATGTCCGGATGGCCGGAGTTCAGGTGGGTAAGGTTACCGATATCGTCCTAGACGGTACGGTCGCGAAAGTTTCGTTCAGCGTTCGCGATGACCAGACGGTCTACGACAACACGCAAGCCGCTGTACTCTTCCAGTCCCTCGTGGGCCAGCGTTACCTTGCCCTGCTGCAGAAGGACCGGCCGGGATCCGTCTTACAACCTGGATCGGTGATACCGATCGAGCGCACACAGTCATCGTTCGACATCTCGGAGCTGTTCGATGCCGTGCGTCCGATTTTCGACACTATATCGAGCGGCACTGTCGACAAGTTCCTGGAGAATCTACTTCTCGTCATGTCCGGAGACGGCCGGGGACTGGGGCCGGTAATGGACGATCTCAACACGATCATCGGAGTCGCAGGCAATCAGATCCCGCTCGTTAACGCAATCGCAGACAATATGGATGCGATAGTCGCCAAGTTCGACGGCAAGGCGCCACTCATTGATAAGTTGCTTGGACAGGCGCTAGACCTCGTCAAGACCGTCCACGGCAGACTGGATTTGCTCAGAGATCTCGTTGACAACGGTGTTCCCGGCCTGAAGCTCCTGATGCCTTGGCTTGACGGAGTTCTGGCAATCTACTACGACAACTTCGCGGGATTTGAACGGTTGTACAACCGTTATGTCCCAGCCGTGGCAGTGACGATCGTGCGGCAAAGCCTGGCGGCAATTCCACTCGTTGTGAAAACGATTAGCGGGCTATTCCTTACACCAGATGCCGGGAAGAAATTGAACTGCCTCACCCAACTCCCGATACCTATGACCATCCTCATTGGGACCGAGCGGATGAAGGCGTGCCAATGAAATCGAGAGCAGCGCAGGCACAAAACCGCTTCGAACTGCGGGTGGGTATCGTCGCCCTACTGGTGACCATCGTCGCACTGCTGGTAGCAGCCGGTACGGCAGTCATTCCGTTTGGTGAGAAGGTCTACCGAGCCGAGTTCAACTCTTCGGGCGATGCCCGGGTGGGTGACGAAGTCAGAATCGCCGGAATTCCTGTCGGCAGTGTCCGTGGGATCAAACTTGTCCGCGATCACGTTGAAATCGAGTTCTCAGTAGACGGGAAAGTTCGGCTGGGCGAAGAAACTCACGTGGTCATCAAGCTGCTGACGCCGATCGGCGGCCGCTATTTCGATGTCAAACCGGCGGGCAAAGGGACGGCAGACGGGAAGTTGATCCCTCGCGAGTACACAAGCACCCCTTACGACCTGTCATCCGCGCTGGAAGTCGCTACACCAGCATTGATGAAACTGGATGCGTCCAAGCTGCGTAAGTCGATATCTAAACTGGCCGGCGCGTTCGAAAATAGGCCGAACGACTTCAATATTCTGCTGGGTCAGGTCAATAAACTTTCGGCCATCGTGTACCAGCGAAAGCAACAACTCGCGCGCGCGTTGCGAGTGAGTACAACGTATCTCGATGTAGTAATGGGCAAAATGGAACGTATTCGCGCGGCCGGCGATCAGATACTTGAGGTTTATCGAGAAGTGGCGCAGAGGCGCGAAGGAATTGTCGTCGTCGTGTCACAGGTTCGGCGGCTGTTCGACGCGATCACGGTTCCCATTCACCTCTACGACCAGCTTATTGAAGAACCGCTCTTTCAAGGCTTCGACATGATAGATAAGTCCGTCGTAGAGCTCTTGAAACATAAGAAAGAGCTGGACTTTGTTTCAAAAGAACTCGAGCCATTGTTGAGGTGGTTCGCCGGTAACAGTGAGAATCCGTACTTCACCGTGGACGACTCCAACACGACTATCACTGGTACGCCGTTGTGTCCCACTGGTCGGCCGGGTTGTTAAGGGGCTTGATATGACACAGAAGAGACTTCTGGCCACGATTGTAGGTATCGTGACGGTTGCAATGGTTGTTGCGGTCGGGGTATCGGGAAAGCAATACTACGACAGCAAACACGGGCCGGTATCGGTCTGCGGAATATTTCGCGATGCCGTCGGGCTGTACCCCGGCAACAAGGTTACGATGCTGGGTATCCACGTTGGCAATGTGGAGCGTATTGAAACGGTAGACAACCACGTAAAGGTGGAGATGACGGTCGACCGTGACGCCACTTTGCCAGCCGAGCTCGGTGCGGTGACAATCACGAGTTCGATTGTCACTGATCGTCACGTAGAATTGACTCCGGCATATACCGGCGGCTCAACATTTGACACCAGCAAGTGTATTCCTATCGAGCGCACTAAAACTCCGGTCGGATTCACCGAGTCAATGAGAGCGATTACCAAGCTTTCGAATGATATTACCGGAAAAGCGCCTGATTCCTCTGATCAAGACGCTGCCCCTGACGAAGTAAGTCGCGCGCTCTTTGTGCTGGCGACGCAAA
Organism: Gordonia effusa NBRC 100432; assembly: GCF_000241305.1. Classification (GTDB taxonomy): domain Bacteria; phylum Actinomycetota; class Actinomycetes; order Mycobacteriales; family Mycobacteriaceae; genus Gordonia; species Gordonia effusa. The sequence goes on along the minus strand of NZ_BAEH01000106.1, from coordinate 20,404 downwards.
TCAAAGGTAGTTCCAAGAACCTAAATGGGGCAATTCGAAATATCTCCGGAATTCTCGGCGATACCGCATCGGCGGCAAACTTCGTCCTGCGGCAGGTGCTCGATAATGTGGGACAAATCAGTAAGGGATTGGATAACGGAAGCAACGCAATTTCATTTGCTGTTTCGGCTCTGACCGACGGTCTGAATATCGCCAGACGAGTTACACCCGATGTCATCGGTATTATCAACGATATTTCGCACTGGATATCGCCGATCGCTAATCTTGCGTATAAGTATGGTCCCACGCTAATTAGGCTAGTTGACTGGGCGTGGCCGATTCTTCATGGAGTTCTGTCGGACGTTCCTCGTGTAGTGGACATCCTCAAGCAGATCCCTCCAGCCGCTCAGAACCTGCTGAAGATGTTCGATACGGATATCAAGTCCGGAAGACTTCAGTATCGCCCACCCAAGTTCCGGGTCGATCCAGAGCTAGTTACGCATATTTGCGGACTGGAGCCTCTTCGCCTGAACGTTCCGACCTGTATGCGCGACTTTAAGTCAGGAGACAAGATGGATCTCGGGATCGTCCAGCTGGTTCTTGCTGCGGTGGGGACGGAAGGATGACCGCGCGGCGAGTTGTGAATATGTGCGTTGCGCTTGTGTTAGCGGGATGCGCACTGGTCGGCTGTTCCATTCGACCTCTCGATTTGCCGTTGCCGGGCGCGCGTATCGATGGCGACACGTACGAGATCAAGGTCGAGTTCGAAAGTGTTCTGAACCTGCCACTGCGCACACGCGTCGAGCTGAACGGTGCAACGGTCGGGATGGTGAACTCCGTGGATGTTCGAGCTGTGCCGAATGCGCATATCCCTAACGCGGAGCCGGATCATCAAGCCTATTACCGGGCCACGGCTATTCTGAACATCAAGAATAATGTGGAACTCCCGGTGGAAACCACGGTTGACGTGCGTCAGCACACGGTCTTTGGTGACACCTTCATTGGCCTGACCATTCCGACCAAGAGTTCTGGGCGATTACTGCACGATGGAGATACCATTCCACTAGCGCAGTCGAAGCCGGCTGATGCCGTTGAAGATTATGTGATGACCGTCGTCGGCTGGGTCAACGGTGGCTCGATCCCGTTCATTCAGAGCTTCCTGACGAACGTAAACAGCGCGGTTCCGGCGGACGCTGGTGAATTCAAGAAGTTTATTGTCAATGGCACCGTGGCACTTCACCGTGTCGCCGAGTCCAATGACAAGCTGAGCCATATTCTGAACCGCGCAGAGGCGCTGATTGCTGATGCTGGAAGAGCGGATGACGTGTGGCAGTTGCTCTTCCAGCGAGCTCCAGTCTTGCTGAAGGTAGTTCAAAGCGTATTTCCGAGTGTTATGTATTTGGTGGAGGGTATTCGGGATATTGCGAAGTGGGGTACCCAAGCAGGGCCGTCCCGCAACGCTGTGATTACCACGTTCCTTGGCGTGTGGACCCCGGTAATTCAGTCGATTATGCTCGCGCCGGATGAGATTCCGCGAACTATGTCGGCCGTGGCGGCAGTCTTGCAGAACAAGATTGTTCCATTTTTGTCCGGACAAGGTCGCCCCAACGTGATCATTACCGATATTCGGCCTGAAACGCCAAAAAGTGCTCTAACCGGAGATCCGAAGCGCGACGCGAAGATCGTGGCAGCTAACGACCAAGCATTCCGCAATCGACTTCTTCCAGTCCTGAAGATGTTGGGGTTTGTCAGATGAGAAGTAAAATACTGCTGTCGTCGATCGCGATGGTGACACTAGCGCTATGCGGTGTTGTCTATTTAACACTTGGTGTGTTTGAGTATCGGCCGACGCAAAGGTCATTCAACCTTACTGTGGAACTACCGAACTCGGGTGGTCTCATGGAGACGTCGCCGGTGACTATTAACGGTCTGCAGATCGGCAAGGTTACCTCGCTAAAGGAGGGCTCGGGCAATGTGATTGCCGAGCTCGAAGTGGATGCGGCTTATCAGATTCCACTCGACTCGGAAATATCTGTCGCCAACTTGTCAGCTGTGGGCGAGCAATATATCAACTTCGGTCCACGCACGACTAAAGGTCCATTCTATTCAGACGGTGCCAAGATTGCGGCCAATCGAGTGACCCGACCGATAACTATTACCGGTGCCCTTAACGGTCTGAACGACATGTTCGACCAGGTATATCCAGAGGATATAAACAACATCTTGAAGGGTGCCTCGGATTCGGTCGCGGGAGTTCAGCCCAATATCGCACGTATGGTTCGGGCCGCGAGCCTTTTCGCGACCACCGTTCGGCAGAACAAAGAACTTGTGGGCCGCGCACTCTCTCTGATCGCAGGTGCCACGACTGAGTCGGATCGTGGACCAGAGCTGGCGAAAGAGGCCGCTCAGCGGCTCGCTGCGATGTTTCTTCCGGAGATTCCCGGAATCATTGATGATGCCATCCAGATTGTTGACTCGAGTCGTGGTGTGAAAATTATTCCCTACCACGATATGGTCCACCGGATTATTGGCTATATTGAGCTGCTCGTTGCGGACGTAGCTCCAATTCTGGATATCATTCAGCCAATTCTTCTAGATCCCATCCACACCATCAAGATTGATGTAAACAAGGCGATGGACGCAATGCTGGCTGCATTTCCGAACGGGAAGGGTATGCGCCTACTAATAAACATCCCGCGGTAATTGTGGGCATTCGAAAGAAGGGTGAGAAAAATGGGTACAGGAAATACGCCTGAAGCAGTCGATGACAGCGAGGTCGTATCGCCTACTCCTACGGATGCGTCCGATGTGACTAGTGGGACAGTTGGTGATGGCGACAGCGGGGCGAAGGAGTCCGCGGTCGCCAAGGAGAGACCGACTGAAGAAGTGGAAACCGATTCTGCAAAGAAGGCGAACGGTGGCTCGGCCGCCGACGAGGACGAAGACGAGTCCGTCGGATCGACGAAACAGAGTGCGAAGTCCGCTCGTCCTGTCGGTCGATCGGGACGTGGTCGCGGAAAGTCTGACGGCGATTCCCGGGCATCGCGGTGGGCCGAACAGGGTGTGCGCGTCCCCTTCCTGGGACTCGTAGCGCTCGGTGTGGCGTTCTTGGTTGCCGTGTCTGTCCTCGGCTACCTGTACTGGCAGGAATCCGATCGGAATAGCGATCTGGAGGGAACAGTCGCGGCGCAACGCCAAACGGAACAGAATCGGTCCGCCGCGTTGGCCGCCGCGAAAGATTTTCTTTTCACGGCCAATAATATCGACTACACGAATCTTGATCCGTGGTTCAAGCAGATGACCGAGCGTTCAACCGGGGCGTTCCGTGATTCGTACCAGCCGGTGCAGAGCGGTATCGGCGAAGTTATCAAGGCTTCCCAACTGAAGATAACCGGCAAGATTAGTCAGGCCGCGATTTCGTCGCAGACAGACACGACGATCCGGGTACTCGCGCTGGTTGATCAGAAAGTTCAGTCGATAAAGCTGACCAAGGAGACACCGGTTGCCACGGCGATGTACGTCGACCTTATGCAAGACAAGGGTGTCTGGAAGGTCTTTGGAATGAATCAAGCCGCTGACCAAACCGTACAGAGCCCGGAGAACAACACCGGTATTCCTGTGCCAGGGGCGCCGGCGGCAACTACTCCGGCTCCCGCGCCCACACCGTGACGGTTGGGGGTCCAAGTCGCTTCGGGCGGCTCGGACCCCCTCCGCGCGCGGCGCGCATATTTGCGCAGTTCATCCGTTGGTCGAGATCCCGGGGAGTACAGATATGTCTAGTTCGACGCTTCGATCTCATCCGACGTTCGCATGTCTACTTGCTGAACTATTCGACAATACGTTTCGCTACGACGGTTCTCCGGTGACTGCCACCGAGATAGCCCGGCGAATAGCTCCCAACCGGCGGGCCGTCAAAGAGTCTTATCTGTCTCAGCTCCGAAACGGCATCGCGAATGAGCCGAGCCTCAAGGCGGTCAGCGCGCTCGCCGACGCATTCGACGTCGATATTGCCTATTTCACCGTGCGCTTCCAAATGCAGCATGCCGATATATCGCCAGCCGAACGAGTTAGCAGGGCACGAGTTGTCCACAATGTCGAGTGCTACCGGTTGGCGTCGGCGATCGCCGACCTTCCGCTAGCTCAGCGAAATGTAGTGGTTAGCCTCATTCAGATACTTCACGAGCACAACCGCCCGGCACGAATTAGTGCTTGACCGTCTGGTCCGTGCTACTGCGTTAATTGCCCGCCACCGGCGAGCACGGTCAAGTGTTCACGGACCGGCGAGGTTTCGCGTCGACGCCGCGCTCTGGCGCGGGCGACAACCGGTCCGAGTTCAGGTATCCATTCGATGGCCAGGTCGGGTGCGTGGATCACCGGGTCGAGTTTTATAAGCAGCCCGATGGTTCCCAGTGCCATGCGCGCGCCAGCGATTAAGTCCGGAGAGAAGGTTGTCTGTCGAAATACATTAGATAACTTGGGATCGATCGCCTCGATGAGGCGTTGCTGGACCCACGCTTGATCAACCGCGAAATCTGGATCGACCATCGGCTCCAAGTACGGCTGTAGCACCTGACTAAGAGCGGAGAGGTCAAGTTCACGGCCTTCGGTGAGAAACCCCCAACGATGAATCATCGCACCGAGGTCTCCGATGTCGCCGTTGAGCAGCGCATCCATCGCATCAACTGTCATCGCGGTGAAGTTCTCGGGGAGTGGTGCACAAGCGCCGAAGTCCACGACACCTAGCCGACCATCGGGTTGGATCCGATAGTTGCCGGGGTGGGCGTCGCCGTAGAGAATTCCGCAGCGATGCTGGCTCCACATATTAAAGCGGATGATTTGCATACCGATCCGATTGCGTTCATTCTGCGTGGCACCGCGCTCGATAATTGACGATAACGAAGTGCCTCCGATCCACTCAGTTATCAGTACATCGCCGGCTTGCTCGACAACTTGCGGTATCAGAACGTCCGGGTCGTCAGCATATACAGTCGCGAAGAGTCTTTGATTCTGGGCTTCGTGGGCGTAATCGAGTTCTTCGGAAATACGGTCACAAATTTCGTCGACGACGGCTCTCATTTCGAGTCCCGGCATCATTGCGCCCACCGCGAACGAGAGAAGCCGCAGCTGTGCCAGATCGGCCTCGATCGCACGCTGGGCGCCGGGGTACTGGATCTTCACCGCGACTTGGCGGCCGTCATGCCAAACAGCCTTATGGACTTGGCCGATCGACGCCGCTTTGGGATGGGCCATGTCGAATTCGAGGAATTTGTCGTGCCAGTTCGGTCCGAGGTGTGTCCGAAGCATTTCGTCTACGAGGCCCGGCAGCATCGTCGGCGCCCCTTCTTGAAGTTGTGCGAGGGCACTGCCGTACGCCTCAGACAGTTCGGGTGGCAACACGCGATCGAACAATGAGAGGATCTGCCCGACCTTTGCCGCGACGCCTCGGAGCGAACCGAGCACTTCGAAAATGTGCTGAGCCGTGCGCTCGTGAATCTCGCGCTGAACGTCGTCGGCAGACTGCCCGGAGGCCCGTTTAACGACGCCAACCGCACGACGACCAGCGAATGCCGCAGGAATCTTCGCAACTTTGGCGGTCCGTCGCGGGGCACCATCGTTGGGGTTGAAGTCACGCAACACGCGCAGTACCCGGCCACCGTCACGTTGCTGAGTGGACATTGGACTCCTTTGGCTATATCCAGTTAGAACACGGTACCAGGCGGTATGCAGTGATTTGGTGTTTTGAACTAACCTTCTGGGACGGTTGACCAGGCTGGGAATGAAAGGCTCCCCAAGTCCGAACGGACCTGGGGAGCCTCGTATTCAGTTGTGATTGCTGTGGTGCGATCGAGTGCTACGACCCGGTGACCGTCTCGGCCACGTTGAGGACCCGGTCGACGACGGCGTCCCCGGCAATCTTGTGGCCAACACCGGCGACCGCGTTCGCGCGGCTGGGGGTCAACTGACCAGAGACCAGTCGAACGGCGCCAGGCGCGATCCGGCTGATCCAGTAGCCGAGCCACGACTCAGGGCGAACTGGGATGACGCCGCCGTTGTACTTGGTGGCTCGCACGATCCCACGCGCGATGTAGTCGGGGGATGCGAAATAGGGGCCAATCTTTTCGACGAACCGGCCGACGACGGCCTGCGCCCGATCTTGGACGTCTTCGTCAAATCCGGTTTTCGAGACGACCTTGCCCGAGGTGAGCAGCTTGGTGGCCGCAACTCCCGGACAGATCGCCGTGACGCCGACCTTGTGCGGCGCAAGCTCCTGGCGGAGGCATTCACTGAACATACGTACCGCGGTCTTCGAGACGCAGTACGAAGGCGTCAGAGCGAACGGGATGAATGCGAGACCGGAGGAGATGTTGACGATCTGTCCGTGCTTCTTCTCCACCATCAACGGGGCGAATGCACGACATCCGTTGACAACGCCGTCGAGGTTGACCGCCATCTGGAAATCCCAGTCTTCCTTGGTGTGCTCAAGGAATCCGCCGCCGATACCCATGCCAGCGTTGTTCACGATGACATCGGGGGTGCCGTGTTCCGATTCGACCTGCTTGGCCAGTGCCTGCCACGCGTCGTTGTCGGTGACATCGAGCTTGTATGAGAAGGCTCGGCCGCCTTTCGCCTCGATCAGCTTGACGGTTTCTTCGGCTGATTCGACGTTGATATCGGTCGACAGAATCGTCGCGCCCTTCTTCGCGAATCGCAGCGAAGTCGCACGGCCGATACCGCTGCCGGCTCCGGTGATAAGTACGAGCCGGGGATTACTAATACCTTTTCCGAACATGGGTAGACCTACTTTCCTGACTTGGCTGGGGTCGGCTCTTCGGCAAAGGCCTCGGGAGCGAAGATGGGACCTAATATTTCCGTCGCCTTGCGGAGGACGAGACGATCGGCAAGATTGCCGGCGAACTTCAGACGTGCTGGTGTTGCTTGGCCGATAACTATGCGCATCAGCGTCGGCGAGGCGCGGTGCGCGAGATAGCCCAACCAAGCTTCGGGACGGACCGGCACAACAGCCTGGTTGCGTCGTGCGGCACGCTCAATGGCCCACGCAATGCGGTTCGGCGAGCGGAAGATCTGGCCGTACTTGACAGCGACTTCGCCAGCAACTTCCTTCTTATGGTCCATATCTTCGATGCCGACGTCGCCGTGGAACTCGGAGTTCTTAACGATATTTGTCGCAACAGCGCCCGGGCAGATCGCGCTCACGCCGACGTTATGCGGCGCGAGTTCCAGACGCAGGCATTCGCTGAACATGCGAACCGATGCCTTGGAGACGCAGTACGACGGCATCATGCCGAAAGGTGTGTAGGCGGCGACTGATGCGATGTTGACGATATGGCCGTGCCGGGCCTCCACCATCAAGGGGGCGACCGCCCGGCAGCCGTTCACGACACCGTTGAGGTTGACGTTGATCTGGCGATCCCAGTCATCTTTCGAGTGCGCCAAGAAAGCGCCCACCACGCCAACACCAGCGTTGTTGACGAGTAATTCAATGAGTTGACCCTCATCACGAAGCCGCTTCGCTAGAGCTTGCCACGCGTCGTCGTCGGTGACGTCCAGACGTTCTGATCTGGCCTTTCCGCCGGCGGCGATGATCATCGCGGCGGTCTCGGCAGAGGTTTCCGCATTGATGTCGGTACAGAGAACCTCGGACCCTGCTTTGCCGAACCGTAGCGCGGTTGCCCGCCCGATCCCGCTGCCCGCGCCGGTAATTATTACAAACCGGGGGTTTCGAATTTTGCTTGTCATGAGAGTTAGATCCTTTCCAGGATGACTAGTTGCACGTGGCGATTGGTAATTGCCTGGAGTACGGCATAGATGCCCAGGCTGCGGATTACTAATTTGGTCCAGATTTCTTCGCGCTCTTGATCGGTAGCGATGTGGCCGCGCATCGGAACGATTTTCCCGTCCATGGCCACCTCGATCTCGGGCTTCGCCTTGATGTTGTGCACCCAGCCCGGCGACTTCGTGTGGCCGCCATAGGTAGGTACGAGCACAAACCGGTCGTTAGTGTGCAAAACGCTCGGCATGATCGATTTCCGGCGAAGTCCGGTCTTACGGCCGATTGTGTATAACTCAACCCACTTGACATGCAATGTGGTGGTGTACCCGATCTTTTGGCCAAACCGGAATAGTGGACCGGTAACGATATTAAGGAGCTGAGCTCCAATTCGATGACCGTTGTCCCATACTGTCGAAATTACGCTCACTGAGCGATCTCCTTTTCTTGGTCTGGGACGCGAAGTACCGCTTTCCCAAGGTTGACCGCGGGTTTGCGTAAAAGAATCGCGAGCCGCGTGTAAATCGAACTAACCCGCACCGTGAGGAGGGGGAATGCTCGTTGCATCCACCACGCTTGCCGGCCGAACCACGGCTTAATCACGAGCGCCCGGTTTCGATCGCAGCCCTTGAGGACCGCGCGGGCGTGGCCGACCGGACTTGCGATGATGAACTCGGGAACGAACTTGGAGAGAGGCTCAACCAGGTCGTATCCCTTGCGCGCGATGTTTATCTCGTCGGTTTCGCCAAGTCCGGAGTTGAGGTTCCGGACGATATTGGTGTTCACCGCAATAGGGCATACACAGGTGACTTTGACGCCGTGTGCGGCTGCTTCACCACGAAGCGAAAGGCTCATGCCGACGACGGCGTGTTTCGCCATGTTGTACGGCGCCATGAATGCCAGCGGCACCATGCCGGCCATCGACGCGGTGTTGACGATATGACCAAAGCCCTGCTCGACCATGATTCGATACGCGGCGTCCACGCCGTAGGCGACGCCCATGATCATCACGTCGCCAGCCTTTTGCCAGTGCGCGACCTCGAGTTCTTCGGTCGGACCACCGATTCCGATGCCCGCGTTGTTGAAGATCATGTCGAGTCGGCCGTGCTCACGTTTGACGTCGTTGACCACCTTGGCGACCGCGGCGGCGTCGGTGACGTCGAGTTTGCGCGCTTCCACGAGTGACCCGCCACGGCCGTTGAGTTCCGCGGCTACTCTTTCGGCACCGATCTGATCGATGTCGGTGACGAGGACGTAGAAGCCACGCTCGGCCAGGACGGTCGCATAACCCATGCCGATGCCCGATGCGGCACCGGTAACTATCGCTGTCTTCACGAGACCTTCTCTCCGGTTTCTGGGACAGCGTGGAAGCTGAGCCAGCTTGGATGTTCTGGATCGAGCACGATCGCCTGGCCCTTGATGTACTTGTTCACCTTGGGGCCGAGCAGGTGGCGCGGCCAGCTGGTACGGGTGACCGCTACCCGCAACCGATGGCCGGCGGGTAAGAACGCGGCCGTGGCATTGAGTTCGATATCCAGATCGTGGGGTTCGTCCGGAATCACCGGCAGCAGCGACAGCTCGGTAAGCGGGTGTTCGGGTCGGACCAGCTGGCCGTTGACACGCAGGCTCGCGATCTCGTCGACCGCACGTCGCGTCGAGCGCAGGGCACCGGCGGTGACCACTGCCGAGCTGCCGTCGGGCGCGACGTCACACACGGTGACTGCCCAGAATGCTTCGGTGCCATGTGCCAAGACACGCAGATGCAAATTGAGATAGCCGGACAGCTGGAGGTCGCTGGTCAGCGGTTTGCTGGTGAACGACACCGAGCTGGCTTCGGAGGAGCGGTTATCGGAGAACCACCCCGAACCCAGCATCGAGAGCGCACCCATCGCGGTCACGTTCGTCGCGTAGGAAAAGAAGCTGATTCCTCGCCGGGGAAGCTCGAACTGAACTGCTCCGGGTGTCTTCGCAGGTCCGAGCGATCCGTCGATGGCAGCGTGGCGAGCTGCGCCGCTGGACTCCCCGGAGAGATACCAACGTTCGACTTGCGCCTGTGGGTGTGGGAATGCCGACTGGGTCAGCCAATCTCCGGTGCCGAGCTCGCGAAGTGTGACCGGACCGTACGAATCGATGCCGTTCTCCTGGTGCTGAAGCCAGCGATCGAAGAATGCGCACTGAAGCTCGTTGAGCCGCTGCGGATGATCGTCGGTACCGAAGCCCGCACCTGGGTTCAGGTGGTACGCATCGTCGATGACCAGCTGCTTTTGGCCCTTAGCGAGGCTGAGCCGCTCGAACATCTCGGTGTTCGATCGTGCGAAGATGTCGTGCCAACCGCCGTGAATCCAGGTGGCGGCTTTGATGTCCTCGATCTTCGGTGGCCGCTTCTCCGCGTCGGCGTTGTAGAAGCTCTCGATGTGATCTTCTTTCACCGCCATGCCCAGGATGGTGCCGAGCATCGTCAACGGACTGCGGAACCGATCCCCGATGAACTTGCTGGCGACTCCGGCTCGCAACAGAGCGGGGATCGACGGTGCCCACTTCGCGAAGTTGACGACCGCGAGCCAGCCGATAGTGAACACCGATTGCGCGCCGCCGGTCTGGATCCAATCCTTGGCGACGTCTGCGGACCCCTCAACCGCAAACACCGCCTTCAATCCCTCCGGCTGGTTGCCAGCGGCTTGCAGCGCAACGATCGCGCTGTAGGAGATTCCGGATAGCGCGAGGTCACCGTTACACCACGGCTGATTGCGAACCCACTCAAGCGCCTCGATCGAGTCCTGCTGCTCGCGCTCGCTGAACATCTCCATGATGCCCGTCGACGATCCGGTGCCACGCACGTCGATCATGACGTAGGCGTAGCCGCGCGAGACCAGGGTTTGGCTCGCCCGCAATACGTCGGTACCGCCGCCGCCGAGCGCTCTGATCAACTCGCGTGGCCCCGCGCGACCGGTGGTGGTAGGCCCGATAACGCGGCTGACCAGCGGACCTACTCGGTCGGCGAGATCGAACAGCGGGGCGCCTCGTGAGATGGCCATCTTGTTGTACGGGGTGAATGTCACGACCGTGGGAAGAGGGCCTTCTACTGGCTTGCCGCGCGCGGTTGCCGGTCGGGTGATGTCGGCGGATAGTACGGTTCCGTCGCTGAGACGGATCGCCGCTCCGCGGTCCACGTGCCGGTGCGGGTACTGCCGCGGACCGATGTCGAACCGCGTGGTCGGCGAGACATTTGCTTGCGTATCGGCCGGTGGTGACTCCGGTTGGGTCATTTCGGTCGGCTCCTCTCCTTCGGGACTCCGACCGGGGTCGAGTCCAAGGCATACTGTCTCAGACAGCATAGGTCACTGCGGCGCCGATAGTCCAGACTTCCGTCACTGTCCCAGACGGTGTAACTTCATCGGTGATGGCGCGCTTTCCGCACCGGGAAGCGCGCCTTGACAGCCAGGAAACGGATACCGCGCGACGCACAGGTCAGTCGATCGAGTCGTACGGAACCGCAAGCTCAGACCGCCGAATGCAAGGGAGACGCGATGGCAACGGCGACCAACAATGCCTCGGTGAGTACCGGGCAGGCGTGGTCTCCGCGTGCAGTAGGTTCGCTCCCCGGAAAGCCGCAGCTTGACGTCGTGATCATGCGCGCCGGAGCAGTTCTTAGCCGTTTTTACCTTCTCGATAACTACCGATATTCGAGTATTCCGGGCGGTGGTGGCAGATCGTCGGACCCGCCCCTCAATGACGCAAGTTCCCAATCGGAGTTCGTGGATGCGTAGAACTCTCAACCATATGTGTGCCGTATCCGCCGAGCCCTATTCACAGCCGCTAGGCGACCCATGCGGTAGACGCGGCTCGCTATATACCTGGAGGTCAAGATGACAACCATAACGCGATTGCTCGGCCGGGCATTCGATTTAAGATCAAGAAAAGGGGTACAGGTGATGACGGCTTTAATCATCGTCGGTGTTGTTGTAGTCGTTCTGGGCGGTCTGGCCGGCCTTCTCGCACTTTACCTATTGAGAAAATGGGCGAAGCAAGTACTGAACGGCGGTGGCAGCTTACTCAAGCCGGTGCCAGCTTCAGAAGTCGACGATTTCTTCGCGACCAAGGCGTCATTCGTCGTATCGTCCGAACGAACCTTCAATCACACACCAGATAAGGTGTGGGCCGCTCTCAACAGCAATGGGGTGTTCTCTTGGATCCCGTTGATCGACGGGATCCGGTACACGAGTGATTCGCGCGGAGTGGGCGCGGCCCGGCTCTTCGACGGCAAACTGGTCGCGGCAGCCGAAGAAGTCACTCGGTGGGATGAGAACCAGCGCCTGACGGTTCAGGGCACTCGGACCTCGGTACCGATCGTCATCAAATCCTTCGCCGAGGAGTATGTACTGACGCCGACAGGTTCGGGGACGACCGTGACTTGGACTATTGCCGCTCAGCCGAAGTTCGGCGGGATACTTCCGCTGAAGTTGGCGGCTCCGTTTATCCGGCCGTTTATGAAGGCCGGAATCCGCGGTCTCGAGACAAGGGTGTGACGTCGTGACGGTCCAATGCGAGCAGCGCCCGACCTCCAGGTCGTCGATAAGGCCGGTAAGTCTGTGTGAGTCAGCTTGGGTTCTGCATGCGTTGGAAGTGTTAAGCGACCTTCCACGTCGGCCGAACTCAATAGCGGTGGGATTGCGAAACCTGCATATGATCACTGGCCGAATGGAAGAGGGTCGTGGGGTAGCTGTAGTGCGTCCGTCGAGGGGTGTACGCACTTTGCGGAGAGGGTAGTCGCCCGCTCAGCACGGTAATGGGGAGAAGGACAGGTAGGTCCTTCTCCCCATTACCGTATCTACCGACAGGCCCGACGCCCTTCTATCGACAGGTAGGTCGGCCATCTTTTGACCGATATGGCGCAATACAAAATGAGGGGAAAGACCGTGGCGGTCTTTCCCCTCATTTCTTTGTTGCCTGGTGCTTACCGAAGTCTGGCGACAGTCAAGACATCGGGCACGAGGCGGCTGTAGAGCGGACGTTTGATCGACCGCTGCTCGACAATATCGAAGCCTTTGGCTGTGATCATGTCGCGCATCTGTGCTGGTGAAGCGGCATGCGCTGGAATTATCGGCAGCAGCGTAACCATTTGCATGGGCTTAGCCAACAGTCCCTTCGGGTTGATCGCGGAGATCGCGATTATGCCGTTGGGCTTGAGGACTCGGTTGTATTCGGCGAGAGCCTTGGGCTGGTCGAAGAAGTGGAACGCGGTAGTGGTGATCACCGCGTCGACCGAGGCATCTGGCAGAGGTAGCGCTTCGGCTGGGCCTTCGCGCCAGTCGACCTTGTCGGTGCGCGCACGGCCTCGGGCGAGCATGCCTCGCGAGGCATCGATGCCGTACACGCTGTCGAGTCCGAGTTCCTGCTGGATACGAGTGGTGAAGATACCCGTGCCGCAGCCAATGTCGGCGACGCTGCCAACCCCGTGCTTACGAAGCTGAGCCAGTACGTCGTCGTGTGGCGGTTTATACATGACTCGTTGCAGTGCTCCGAAGTCGTATGCCATTGCGGCTACGTCGAAGAACCGGGTGATGAGCCCGTTGAATCCACGCTGTTGTGTAGTAGTCACTTAAGTCGCGACCCCCGTCTGTTCCTGATCAATCTCGTTGAATGTTGTCTCAGGCGCTGTCGTCGAAACCTCGACGGCAGGAGGCGTTGGCGGCGTGTTGGCCGCCTTGTTATGCCTGCCGGCGAGAAATGCCGTGTAAGCGGCAAGGCCCACGGTTCCTAACGGACGAGTGTGACGCGAGGTGATGGCCAGCCCTAGTGCCAATTCGGTCAGACCGTTTCGATACGTCCAGCGTCGGGTCTTCACAGGAAATGCCTTGGCAGTCAGCGGGTCGAACGCTTTGGGTGCGGTGAAATGCGCCGCTCCCGTGCTCGCAAGACCCAGACCAAACAACCTGGCCTTTAGGCTGTCGGGCGGATAGCTGTGGATGACCACTGGATGTTTCGGAGTCTTACCGGCAATGAGGGACTGGCTCGCAGCCTGCCGCCTCCGTTTACGCTTACCCATAGGGTTTGCCCACCTCGTTTCGCATTCGTCCAGGTCGATAGGGACCAGGGGCCCGGCCTAAAAGGGCTAGGTCTTCCTCGCCGCGCCGGTGAACCGACAGTAGCACGCACTGACTGAGACAGGCTTTCAAATGGCGAAGTTATCTGAAATAGTTTCCGTGTGTGATGATCGGCGGATTTCCAGAGGGACGGCTTGTCGTGCATTACCCTCACTGTCTGAGATAGACCACCGCTGTTCGATGAGAGGACGAAGGTTGGCATGAGCTTCGCAAGTAGAGAACGCGCTGCGTTGGTAGCAACGATGAGGGAGGTCGGCCCCGACGCTCCGACCATGTGCGATGGATGGACCGTGCGCGATTTAGCGGCACACCTGCTGCTGCGGGAACGTCGCCCTGACTCGGCCGCTGGAATCCTCCTGCCGATATTCGCGGGGCGCACCAGGAAGGTGCAGAACCGAATCGCAACCCAGGACTGGGACGTGATGCTCGCGAAACTGGCCGGTGGGGCACCATGGTGGTCGCCGATGAGCTGGGCCGAGGCGTTGGTCAACGGAATGGAGATGTTCGTTCACCACGAAGACGTCCGACGCGCGCGGGAGGGGTGGCGACCGCGACAACTCACCGCTGGTGAACAGCGCTGGTTATCGCTGTTCTTGCCAGTTGGCCTGTTCACCTACCGACGATCGCCGGTGCGAGTGGTGGTGGTCGTGCGCGGCGGGTTGCGATTCATCGCGAAGCCGTTCCGTTCCTCGACGGTACGACTGCAGGGGGAACCCTCCGAGCTGCTGCTGCACGCACTCGGACGAAACAACGTCGAATTGGACTACACCGGCGACGTCGGAGATATCGCGCGATTGGACTCGCTCGCCCGCACGGTCTGATAATCTGTCTGACACAGCAGTACACACGTAACTTCCCGGAAGGGGACGTACATGCCTTTTCGTCCGGAGGAAGTCGACGCTTCGTCAGACTTCTACCAGAACGCCCCTATCGTTGCTCGCGGTCACGCCGAGTTTCCGGTGCCAGCCGAACGGCTGTGGGAGCTGGTCGAATCGTTTGAGTGGATGCCCGTGATATCGGCAAAGTGGCAGAACTCGGAACCCAATGGTCCGGGTGCCCGCCGTCGCCTTTCGCTAGGGCCATTCCTGCTCAGCAACGAGTTTGTGACGCGGTACGAGAAGAACAAGGAACTCGCCTTCTACATCGGCGAGGTTCCGGTTCCCGGCGCCCGTGCGATCGCGGAAAAGCTGGAGGTCGAAGACTTGGGGCCGCAGCGAAGCGCGCTCACCTACACCTTTGCACTCGCGCCCAAGTTCTTCCCTAACGTTCAATTGCATCTAGTGAACGCAATCGCCGCACCGATCTTCTCGCTGGTCGTCAAGATCGGCTGGACGTTCGGACTCTGGCGCACTCGCTAATGACCGCGGCGCAAGCAATGGTGGGGACCGTCGAGGCGGTCTGCATCCTCCATGAAGAGCGCCCGATCGTCGGTCCATTCGGTAGAACATCGATCGATAAGAGACCAGTCACTGGCGAAGTATCCGTAACCGAGTTCGGGCTACAGGGCGACAAGGTCAGCAATACGCGTGACCACGGCGGCCTGGTGCGCGCCGTTTACGCGTATTCATCTTCTGAAGCAGAGCGCTGGGAGGGTGAACTTGGCCGGAAACTCAGTCATGGCTGGTTCGGCGAGAACCTGCGCATTCGCGATATCGCCGTTTCCGACGCTGTAATTGGCGAGCGCTGGAACTTTTCCGGCGGCGTGCAAATGGAAGTGACCCTTCCGCGGATACCGTGCATCGTTTTCGCCCGCTGGGCAGGTGAAGCCAAGTGGGTGCGCCGTTTTGCCCAGCGCGGGGATGTAGGAGCGTACCTTCGTGTTATTACGCCCGGTCCCATTCGGGTGGACGATTCCGTCGAGATAGTGCACCGACCTGCTCATCAGGTCACGATCCGCGACTTCTTCGGCAACTCGGCGTCTGCCGAGAACCTGGAAAAGCTGATCGCTGAACCCGAGTTGATGCCCGAGGTGCGTGCTGAAGCGCAGAAGCGGCTAAAACGCAGCCGGCGATAAGCCGATTCGACTTAGGCGCCACAACTACTACTTTTGTACTGAAGGTGATCTACATGGCCAGCACTGGCAGCAGAATCAAAGGACTGACCCGATCCGCGAAAGTCGCGAGGCTTCCGATGGCGATCATGGTGCAACGCGCCACCTCGTTGGGGGCGAAAGTACTCAAGCGCGCCGAGGATGGGGATTT
Organism: Gordonia effusa NBRC 100432; assembly: GCF_000241305.1. GTDB lineage: Bacteria > Actinomycetota > Actinomycetes > Mycobacteriales > Mycobacteriaceae > Gordonia > Gordonia effusa. The sequence goes on along the minus strand of NZ_BAEH01000106.1, from coordinate 4,331 downwards.
TGAGCTCGACGATGCCTTGATCAACGAGGCAGCCGAGCAGGTCTTCACTGTCCTCGGCGAGCTCAAGGGTGGAGCGATGAAGGTTGGCCAGGCGCTTAGCGTGGCCGAAGCCGCAGTGCCTGACCGGTTTATGGGGCAGTACCGAGATGCGTTGTCACGCCTGCAAGCCGGCGCACCGCCAATGTCAGTGTCGTCGACCCATCGTATGCTCACGCAGCAGCTTGGTAGCAAATGGCGCACGCGGTTCGAGCGATTCGACGACCAACCGATTGCCGCGGCGAGTATCGGCCAGGTGCATAGAGCCGTGTGGTCTGACGGTCGCGAAGTCGCGGTGAAGGTGCAGTACCCTGGCGCCGAAGAGTCACTCATGGCTGATCTAAAGATGTTCCAGATGTTCTCCGGGGCCTTTAGCGCGCTATTGCCGGGCTACAACTTCAAAGGCATGATCGACGAGTTCATCGCCAGTACCGCAGACGAGCTTGACTACCGTATCGAATCGGATTATCAACGCAGATTTGCTAAAGCCCTGACACCGAACGACCCCAAATTTTTCGTACCGAGGCTGGTCGCGAGTTCTCCGCGGGTGATGGTGTCCGAGTGGATGGAAGGTACCTCGCTCACCAAGCTGATCCAGTCGGGTACTGAAGATGAGCGAAACCGAGCGGGCAATCTTCTTATTGAGTTCGCGCTGAGTTCTCCGGAAAGATTCGGTCTCGTACACTGCGATCCGCACCCGGGTAACTTCCAGCTCCTGTCGGACGGCCGACTCGGAATCATCGACTTCGGCGCTTCGATAGAGATACCCGGTGGGTTTCCAGAGTATTTCGGCGAACTGGTCCGCCTTGGCCTCAATGAGGATTACGATGGCGTTGTCGAAGTGCTCAGACGTGAAAAGTTCCTCAAACCGAACGCGCCGATCGACTATGGCCCTCCGCTACGTATCTGGGGTCCATTGATCGAGCAGCTCAAGACCGGGAGTATCCATGTGTCTCGAGATCTTCTGCAGGACTATGTCGGCCGCGCGATGAAAGTTGAAAACATGTCGGTGTCGAACGCATTAGCGTTCTCTCTGCCGGATAACGACACCGAACAGTTTCCGATGCTCGGCCGTGTTGGCGCCGGGATAATCGGTATATGCGCACAACTAGGCGTGACAGTGGAGTATCGGCCTCTTCTGGAGAGGTGGCTGTCAGGCTACGCAGTGGCCAGCAGCTAAATAAAGTTAGCTCGACCGACGGAGATGAAACACCATGGTTGACCACATTCAGTCGAGACCCGGCAATATTGTGATTCGACTAGCCAGTCAGCTGTTGCGAGGCGCGCTGGGAGTACTGAACTGCTTCCGCGTCTTGCTTACTGCCCTGGCGCTTGTCTTAGGAGTCGTGTGCATCTCAGGCATGCAGCTTGGTGTGGCGTTATACGGATTGACGGATAAATCCATCGGTGGTGCGGGGCGCTATGTGAAGAATCTCGTACCGGGCGGATATTCGAGTCGGGATCAGCGATGACCGACTATGCTGACGAACTCATCGACTTCGCCCGACGATGGTTTCCTTACGGCGGCGGAAGTAACGAAGATATACTTATCCAATTCGGGATAAGTGAGCATGAATACTTCCGCCGGCTTCGCGAAGCGTTGACCATGAGAAGGCTTGATCCAGCTATCGCATCGGCAATCGAAGCCGTCGCCATTCGGCGTTTGCGTCAGAAGTAGTCGCCTCGTCGACGTCGCGCATCATGTCGTCCAGGAATGTCCGGTCAAGGGGGAACTGTGATGTCTGAGCAGGGGATGTCGCGCGCGGTCGCGGGTGCGGAGGCTAGTGCCATTTCGGCACTGAGACAGACGATCACCAATACGGTGCGCCTGGTGGTCTCGCCGGCCGGACCGCCCGAATGGTCAGGAATGGATGTCCGCGACTACGCGGGGTCGCTACCAGCTGATACCGGCGCTCTCATTGGCTATGTGCCGCTGGCCTCGGCATTGTGGATCGACGGGACCGGGTCGGCTTATCGCATTCATTACTCGACGATGAATCAGCACGGGCAGGTAGCCACCAGTACCGGCGCGGTGTTTTTGCCCGACGGCGCGGCACCGCACGACGGCTGGCCGGTCCTGGCCTGGGCGCACGGTACCGTCGGGCTGGCCGACTTCTGTACGCCGTCGGCCCAACCGCGTTTGCAACGAGATTCCGATTATCTATCCCATTGGCTGAGTTGTGGCTACGCCGTCGTAGCCACCGACTATGTCGGCCTTGGGACACCGGGTATGTTGAGCTATCTGAATGGACGAGTGACCGCGCATTCAATCGTTGATTCGGTGAAGGCGCTGCATGGGCTCGCCGAAGAGGCCGATGATGTGCGGGTCGCGAAACGGTGGGCCATCGTGGGCCAGTCTCAGGGCGCTGCCGCGGCATTGAATAGTGCGCGACTTGCGACAGAATTATGTAGTGGATCGGGTCTGGAGTATCGCGGCGTCGTCGCTACCGGTACACCGGCCTATTCGGAATACTTCATGCTGCTCGGCGGACCGGCATTGCCACCGATACCGCTGCCGACTCAGTTCAGTGCGTATGCATGTTTCCTGCTGGCCGCATTCATCGAATCGCGTCCGGATTTACAGGTTGAGAAGATTCTTTCACCGCACGGCCATCATATTGTCGAACAGGCGCAGAAACTGTGTTATCCGGCAATGCGAAAGCGTATTCGCGGACAGCGATTGTGTAAGATCTTCGCTGCGCCAGTATTGTCGATCCCTGGTATTCGGAAGGCGCTCGCCGAATATATGAGTGTTCCGGTAAAGGGCTACGACCGGCCGATATTCTTGGGCCATGGGTTACTTGACGTCGATGTTCCGATTACACTGGTACTCGCCTTGTATCTTCGGCTAAAGTTGCGTCGACAGCCGGTTCAAATACATATTTATCCGCTGCGTGACCACTCTGGGGCAATGTACGCGGCACTTCCAGACGTAGAGAAATTTCTAGCGGATATCTTGAGGTAGCCTGAACCGGCTTTGCGATCACCGAACAACGTGGTCGCTAAAGAGACCCCAATAAACAAATGCGATGCGGGAGTCCAGGAGAGGACTCCCGCATCGCAGTTATTGCTGCGGGGTGTTAGCGGCGGACTACGCTCCGCTACTCACCGCTTCCTTCTTCTTCGGCTGCGCCTTCTTCGCCGGCTGCTTCGGAGCTTCGACGGCGGCAGGCTGCTTCTGATAGGTGTAGACATTCTTATCGTAGAAGCGGTTCTCCCACCACATCGTGAACTGGCCTTCTGGGCGCACCAGCGCCGAGTCACCCTGGCTGTTGATGTAGAAGGTATTCGACGACTGGCACACCGACTTGTAACCGGTCTTCTCGACCTTGGCGGTGCAGCGGTGCCAGTACTCGTCGTGTATTTCCTGGCGGATCTCGACGCGAGTCGACTCACGCTTGTTCGCCTCACCGATCGCGCGCACGATGTGGGCGCAGGCAGCTTCGATGTAGGAGTGGTAACTACTCGGAGCGTATCCGTACGGACCAGTGGTGAGGAAGGCGTTCGGGAAGTTCGGCATCGACACGCCCTGGTATGCCTGCAGGCGGTTCTCCTTCCAGAATTCGTGTAGAACAATCCCGTTGGCACCGACCACGCGGAATGGTGCGAACGAATCCGCTTCGGCGACCTGGAATCCGGTCGCGCAGATGATCGCATCGAACTCGTGCAGGTTGTTCTCGCCGCTGACCAGGCCCTTCTTGTCACCTCGGGTGAGCGGTTCGGTCACCAACTTGACGTTGGGCCGTTTGAAGGTCGGGAAGTATTTGTTCGACACCGAAGGCCGCTTGCAGCCAAGCGGGTAATTGGGGGTCAGCTGCTTCGCCAGGTCAAGGTCGAAGCCGACATTTGCCCAGATCCACGCAGTCTGCACGGGCTTCACGACGGCCGTCGCGAACCGGAGCATCCATGGCTGGGCCAGCTGCACGCCGCCGCCGACGCCGATGGAGATGACACCTCCGGCGACGAACCGAATGACCCTGCGCAGGAAGATCCGGTTGAGTACGAACTGGGTGAATGGCCCGACCTTCCAGTCTGGCTTGGGCGCGGCCCAGATACCACGACGCTGGAACACGGTCAGGTGCCCGGCCATCTTGGCGACTTCTGGAATCAGCTGCAGCGCCGAGGCGCCGGTGCCGATAACCGCGACCTTCTTGCCTTCCAGCTTGTAGTCATGGTCCCACTGCGACGAGTGCATGAACTTGCCCTCGAACGACTCGATGTCGGGGACGTCGGGTAGCCGCGGGATCTCGATACCGCCGACGGCGCCGATGACGAATCGAGCGGTGACGGTCTTG
>NZ_BAEH01000107.1 GCF_000241305.1 Gordonia effusa NBRC 100432 | reverse complement strand
GTGTGTGGCGTCTGCGATTGGCGGTACGCGGTTTGGCGAAATTACCTTCGGTGTGAATTATATCATTGGTTGTCAACTTTGTGGTAGTTCGGCCACTGTCGGGGTGTGTATTGTGTTGTCCTGCAATAGAATTGAATTGTGTTGCTAGGCAAGGTATTTCGATTAGCGTCCGTAGGGCGGGTGCATGGGTCATCGACCGTAGGTCGATGGCTTAGTGGTTCGGTTGCGTTGCTTGGGTGGGTCGAGTATACTTGTCGTTATGAATCAGATTGTGCCACAACCACTTTCGCTAGTAATCGCCCGTAGGGCGATGCGAGGTAACAACGTGACTCA
>NZ_BAEH01000108.1 GCF_000241305.1 Gordonia effusa NBRC 100432 | reverse complement strand
AACACGAGAAGCAAACTCACCTTCGCGAATCGTCATGCTTCATCTCCCGAATCAAGGGAATCGCCCCATATCCTCATCGCGTCGTCCCGGTTCAATCGCGACAGGGAGGCTCGCGCCGCGAACGGTTCTCTGAATCTGTCGTCAAGGTGCCGGCGATCGCGCCAACCGAACCCGGCGCCGAGCAAGGCAGTGGCTGCTGCAATCAGATCATCATCAGTCGGAGAATCACCTGCGAGGCCAACCACGCCAACAACACCAGCACCTTCATTAACGACGTACTGGTTCCGGCCGTCCTGGTCTCTTACCCCCAGCGCACGAATATCCATAGCTCTGCCGGCATACATGAACGAAGCGACCGGAGCGTCTGCGGGAGGATGAAAGAAGAACGTGACAGAGCGACCGTCTTCGGCAATCTGCGCTACGACCCGTGATCCCAACCACTTAAGTCGACTGTTGATGTCCTCTAGTTCCGCACTCAAAGTCAGCAGTTCGTCACCCACACTGACCTCCTTCATTGGCGTATCCGTCCGCCAATACCCGCCATTTGGGCCGCGTGTACTTCGCACCAACCCTCGCGCGATGAAACTCTGCACCACTGCGATGCTGGCGCCGGTCGACAACCCTGTCGCGTCACAGATGCTCTTAACCGACCCAATCTTCTCACCTGCACGGGCGGCGGCAACCATCTCACGCACTACGCGTTCCGCTTCGTCCATCTTCGGCATTCCACAACCCCAATCATCAATTACTCACGATCTATTGAGCTAATGTACCATGCGTGTATGGTGCCCCATCTGACCAAGCAAGCATTAAATCGGGAACTCGAAGGAATGCGCGATCGCCGCATGTGTCTCCAGCACGCACTTGATCGAGCGGCTCTCGATATAGGAGCAACTACGGAAGCACTGAGTGAGTTAGGCCAAACGAAAGCCCAGTCGGCCGGCAAGGCTGGCGTGTCACCGAGCCACATGACTGAACTAGTCGCGAAAGCACGAGCGGCAGGCCGCAAGATCCCAGAACCCCTTTATCGCGTGCCCGCATGCCGCGGAATCGAGTTACAGGAGTTCGTAGCCGCACACGGTGGACCAGTGCAGATCATCGCCAGTTTCGCCGATTACGATGTAGTCCACATGTCGAGACTTGAACCAACCGTTTTCCTTAGCGGCAACCATCTGTCACGGCCCCACATGATGATTCGCTGCCTCGACGAGGAATGGGTAATCGTCGACAACGTCCAAGTCGGGTACAAGGGCACCAGACCAACAAACGCGTTCCGCGAGCTTGCCGGAATCGGTCTGGCTACCGATCTCGCCAAGCGCATTGTTTCCTCACGAGCGAGTCGCGTGTATCTCGATGACGGCCTTGCCGTGGTGGAAGAGAATAGTCAATTCACCCATGATTGGCCGCTCCTTGACCTCGGCAGATACGACTTCATCGCCGATCGGCTTGTTGTCACGATCGCCGCCGAGGGCTTAGGTCAGGTCGTCCCCGGCCCATTCAGCGGCCGTGATGGCAACCCTGCCGCGCATCCGCTACGCGCGTGGCTCACCTATCTTGATGACCACACGATCCCGTGGCTAGATCACCCACGACGAGCACGCGTGTACTTGGACCGCAACACCGCCGAAGCAGACGGCTACTGCACATCGCCGGGCCACGACCACGGGCGGCGCGACATATACACCGTCATCATCGAACAAGGGCCTGTCCAATTGTGGCTAGACATCCCCCGATCAAACGATCCGACTCAACGGTTCGCCCCAGAACTCCACGCGGCGCTGGCTGCCGCCGGCTTCTACACCACTCCCCTCGACCCGAGCAATCACCGCAGCGCCTTCGCGCAATGGCTGAACGGACTAGGCCGCACTCCGCCGATTTTCGTCGACCTCCACGACCAGCCTCTGGCGATCCCTGACCCCCGGTCGACAATCCCAGCTACCTAGTCGATGTGCTTCAACAAGTCTGAGGTGAACTCGATCGTCTCGCCAGCCCAATTGCCGGGACCGGTAACTTCCACCCTGACATCAATGCCGCGGACTCGTACAACCTTGCCTACCAATGGCGTCGGCAAGTTCTCTACATCCCGAAATGGCGACATCTCACCAATGGTTGTCACCACCCGATCGCCAACGCTGAAACTCATCATGTAATCCCTTCATTCAGTAGCGGCTTCGGCGGGTTCATCGTGCGCGGTGAGGGCCTGGGTGCCCGATCCGGCGGACACAGGTTGCACGGGCGCGGGGCATTGCTGCGGCACATCGTGATTCGGTTCGGCGACGCAGAATGTCGGTGGCGTCTTGGTAATCCGATCGAGTGCGGGCCGCACGTATTGCGGCAGACAATGCAGCGGCCATGTCTGGCTGGCCCGCCTGGTCGTAGCCGTCGCGCATCGCAGCTTCGGCCTCGGCCCTAGAGAGTACTTCTGCGAGGGCGGCAGGCAGCAATCCCAGCTGCACCAGCGCTCGCACCAGATGCGCCTCAGCCTGCGGCGGCGCATAGTCCCAACCGTCGAGCCCTACGGCCTCAGCGACAACGTCGAGGAGCGCCAATGCGTCCCAGAGCTGCGTAACCTCTTCCTCAGTGAGGTGCCCGGACCGCACGAGGGCATTGGCGACGTCGTACACAGCGTTTCCAGTGCGCGGGCCAGCACAGATCACTTCGATGAGCCCTACCCCACCCTCGATGCGCGCAGAGAAGATGGCGCGATGTTTGCGGCCGAGCACTTCGACCGTGTTGAGGCCAGCCAGGCGGTCAACCGATGACCTGTTACTCAAGGGGTGCTTGCCGATTGGGTTGTCGCACAGGGCAACAACCTCGACGAGCACTGATTCTCTTTCGTCAGGAGTCAAGTCATCGAGGTAGAGCAGGAACGGCTCAGAGAAGACGATCTCAGCTTGATCGTCGGGAAGTCGTTCGTTACCGCGCATGCGACTGTGCACGCAACTCGTTGGCGCGCTGGCGCACGCGTTCGGGGGCGACACTGACCTTGGCGCACAATTCGTCCAGAGTAAGTCGAGGCGATCGTTGGACTGCGAGGCTGGCAGCCGCCTCGACGACCGCCCAGGCTGCGTTGCGGACCTCGCGAGCCTCAGAGTCAACGCGCGCTGGCGAATCGACGACCGCAACCACCCTCCCATGGCTCGTCAGTGCAACCCTGTTCTCCTCAATTAGGTCGGCTAGCGCCGACACGCCTTTGCGAGAGGCCACGGACATAGGCACATTCACGGTACTCATGTTGCAAAACTACCTACTTCTAGGCAGTAATGCAAGACTTCGAGACTGCCCGCCCGCATGGACAGTGGTGCGCACCATCGGCAACCGCCCCTCTTGAGCTGCAACGTTGCAGCCAAAGCTCACTTTCTTACATGTATGTATACATGTAAGAAAGTGAGCATGTATGACTCCTAACCTGCATACACTCCAACATGCAGTCTTGCATGGCTGAATGTTTGACAACATGACGCCATTAAGGTATGAATACTGGCATGCCAACAGACTTGTATGCACTTGCCGTTGCAATGAAGAAGGGGGGAGTGGGTAAGACGACGACCGCTATCAATTTGGCCTACGAATTCAGCATGGCTGGCTATCGAGTCTTGCTGCTCGACCTAGATCCTCAAACGAACGCCACTGATGGGTTAGGCATCACTATCGATGACTCCGATGGCACGCTCTACGAGGTTCTTACGCCAGCACGCTCCGATCGGATGCCTCTTGCTGATGTCATCAAGAAGTCCAACTCAGGGGTAGATGTGGCCCCCGCAGATGACAGCATGTACAAACTCGATGAAAGCGGCCTCGGGCCAGGCGGTGAGAATCGTCTGAAAGTCGCATTGGCCACCGTGGCCGATGACTACGACATCGTCGTGATGGATTGCCCACCGTCACTAGGTTCGCTGACCATCTCCGCTCTTGCCGCTGCGACGGATGTCATGGCCGTGGTCGCACCAGGTGGTCCTGACGAACTCAAGGGATTAACCAGGTTGGCCGAAACCGTGTATGAGGCGCAAGACCTACTCAATCCTTCCGTAGACATTCGACACGTATTGCTTGCGAACTATGACGGCCGATCGGCACTGGCGAAGGACATCCGAAGGAACTTGCAACGCGACTGGGCTGACGAATATCTCGGCGAAATCTCGCGAACCGTCCGCGTTGGCGAAGCCAAAGCTCGCCAAGTCCCCGTCTCAGTTCACCGACCAGATTCCTACGCCGCAAAGGACTACCACTCCGCCACCCAGACGCTCATTAACCGGATCTCCGCACGTCAAGAAGGGAAGTAGTTACACATGTCAACCACCGGAATCGGCGCTCAATCAACCAGACCGACCCGCCGCCAAGCCCGCGAAGAGAAAACTGGGCTCGCATCAATGTTGAGCCCAGGCAACGAAGTTGCCAATGCCACAAACGACGCCCCAGCACCACGCGAGCCTCAATCCAGCGCGACTCAACCGCAGCAGCCCGCCCCGCCCAAATCAGCAGCACCGCAACTACAATCAGCGGCCAACAAGCCCAAGAAGGTCGCGTTCTCCACTCAGATTGAGATCGACACCGAACTGCGCCTCGAATGGGTGATCCGGAACCTTGGCTACAAGAAGACCGACATCACAGGCGCAGCACTGCACGCCCTATTTGACTCGCTCAAAGCTCCCACCGCCGACGAAATCCGCAGTAAGCAACCATAGAACACCAGTACATGTATGCATGCATACATGTACTCAGAAAGGGTTCAGCGAGTGTCTAGCCAACGACACCAGATGACCGCAGACCGTCATGCGGTGATTGTGACGTCAGAGAAGGTACTCAGTCCCTCTGGGCGGGTGTATATCGCTAAGCCGGTGAGTTCTATCGCTGACTTGGTGAAGATTTTGGACTGGACCACCGATCGGATTGATTTGCGTGCCGCTGGTCTGCCGCCGCAGCTTTGGTTGATCGGCGGTGCCTGCGAAGCGCTGGGGTGGGGTCCTGACGATGTGGACCCAGGGGAGGAGGGCGAAGACGTAGGCGAAACTATCGCACGACTCGACCAACAAACCCACGCACTGTTGGGTCCTCATTTGGCCGCAGACGCCAATGATGAGGGCTGGCACCTATATGTGCCCAAATCGGGAGAAATCGGCTGGCGGTTGCATCTGTCGCGGCTCAAGGGCGGCAAGAAGTACATGGTCGACGTCCACTTGGAAATGTGGGCGATGGTCACCGCCCGCAGCAGCCATGACCGACTGGGCATCCTTGGGTCGGAGAGCGCTGGCACCCTGATCGACTTCGATGATGACCATTCCACGGCCGCGGAACTGGCTCGACGCCTGATCTTTCACGTCGACCACTTAGGCGTGCTACCGGGCAATACCCCAGCCCGCACAGGGCAGGTGGTAGCTGACCAGATCTATCGGGAGCGCCAGCGAAAGCATAAGGCCGCTACCACCCCGGAGGCACGTCGGCGGGCGGGAATCGTCGTCGATGCCCCCTTGCCGATCCCGCCAACGGTAAGTGTCGCCGGCGATCTTGAACCGCACATCGGGTGGGTCCGCGAATGGCTTCTCTATCCCGATGAAACAGAATTCGACGGTGAACTTCCCGTATTGGTGGCCATCGATCAACGCGCCTCGTATCTAGCCTCAGCGGGCATGGTCAACCTCGGCTACGGCGATCTGCATCATCTGATCGGTGATGCCGCCGATGACGCCGCCCACAGCGACGGTGAGATCCCGTTCGGCGTGTGGAGTGTGCGTCTGCCCGCCGCTCAAAGGCTGGACCTGCCCGACCGCCTGCCGTTGCCGCATCCTCGTATGCGATATGACCGCGACGTCGATACCTGGGTCACCACCGAAACACTCATTTCGCTGACCGCGCCCGTCGACGCCGGCGGCGCTGGCCTTGACCTCGTCGACCTGGGAATCACCGAATGCTGGATCACCGAACACCAGGGCTTAGTGCTCAAACGATGGAAAGAGATCATCCATGGCGCACTCAAAGCTGCCGGCGATGACCCTGCCCTGCGAGCGATGGTTGCTGACATCTACAAGGGATTCATCGGTCGGCTGCAATTCGACGAGAACACAAAGGCATTGCGCCACCACTATCAACCACTGTGGCGGGCCTCGATCGTCGCCCACGCACGCCACCGCAACCGGGTTAAAGCTATGAAACTCGCTGACACCTACGGGATCTGGCCCATCAAAGGACAGACCGACGCCTGGACCTACCTAGCGCCAGTTGACGCGGCAATTGCCGACGACAGTCCCCACCTCGGAAAGTTCCGCATCGAGCACAAACATGGTGTCGCGCAACAGGTTCAACTTACCGCCGATGATCTGGCGCGATTCTACGAGGCAGCTCATTTTGAACGCCCCTCTGAGCCAAACCCCCTGCGCGTCAAGGCAGTTCGGACCGCAATCAGCGCCGCGTTCTCGCCCGACGCCTCCGGCGATGACACCGAGGACATCTGATGGCACAGATTAGGCGGCGCCCGAAAAAAGTTGACGCCGACGATCCGCCGATCGCACTGACCACAACAAGCGAAAACAAGCCGGTCACCATCAATACCACTGCCGCGCAAGGTCTTGGCGCTGGGCGTACCGGCATGGCCCCGCGTGGCCCACAGGCTGACCTCACCACGATCGGCTACGAACAAACCCGCCAAGCCGCCCGCGCGGCCGGCCGAACACCACCATCCCCCCGGACATTTCGGCGTTGGAAACAGACTGGCCGCATTCCACACCGCGATGTCGCCGATCTGGTAGCCCGCCATGCCGAGATCACCCGACTCGGGGGAGTGGACCAGGCTGCCGCCACGATCGGCCGATCGCCCTCAGCAGTGCGCAAGTGGCAAGCAGGTAAGACACATAGCATGCTGCCCGACGCATCTGCTCGCCGCTCCGAACAGAGCGTGAATCAGCGCATCGTTGAAAGTGGCATCCCGTCTGGCGCACGTCCCCGCATCACCTTCACAGCCAGCGTCCACGCACGGTGGGAGGGCGGCGACTACGACTACCGCCAATCACGCTCCTTTGCCTTCGGTCCCGGTAGCCCCGAACTCGACTCTATGGATTCGGCAGCAGTATCGTCGCTGGCACATGCGCTGGCCAGCGACGACTACGATCGGGCTACCGCCATCATCGAGGAGCACGCTTCGACGAACTACGGCAGTTTCGGCGGGTTCGACGATGACACCGGATTCCACTTTGAATCGATCTCAGACTTGCGAATCACCTGGGACTAACCCGACACCGCATGCGGCACCGGTGACAACATTGAGGCCCGTTTAGCAACCGCCTTGATGCGATCCGGTCGGAAACCCGACCAGTGTTCGCCATCGACAACGACAACCGGGACCTGCAAGTAACCCAGTTCTTTTACAAATTCACGAGCATCTGCGTTCTCGCTGATATCGACGACGTCGTAAGGCAATCCCTGCTTATCCAGAGCTTTGTAGGTGGCATGGCACTGGACGCAGGCGGGCTTGGTGTAGACGGTGATCGTCATAGGTTTTCCTCTCGGGAATTGGTGAGTGTAAGCAGGTCAGACTGGGGAAGCATGCGTAAGCGCTCAGCGAGAAACGCCGGCGGATTGGAGATCGTGTCGGGCCAGCACCAACCTCGCCGGATTCCCTCGGCCTCGATGGCGCGGGCGATCTTGCGCCCGTCAACGCCAGCTAGTCCACTGCGTGCGATGACATCTCCCAGCTCGCCGGTATGGCGCCGGCGCTTGTCCGGGTTGCTCGTCGTCGATGCGGTGGGATGCGCCAGTGGCGGCTGGTAGGAGATGGCCAGTGCGGGGATCGCCGTCAGCAGCTGCCCTGCACTGCGCAACGCCGCGATCCCTGGTCGATGAGAATTGGACCTCGCGCGCGTGTACGCGTGCGTAGGTGAGTCCAAGTAATACAAAACCCTAAAAGCTAAAGACTGACCCCTACGGGGTAGGCCACAACGCGACCGCGATTGTGGATAAGTCGTAGGTTTGCGCTGAGACCGCATTCGCACCCTGAATGACTGGCGCTTGCGAGGGGACGGACTACGCCGACGCTGGGCACTGGGCCGCGGTGGAATCAGTACCCAATGGCTTGTCGCCCGTGCTTGTTTGCGGCCATGCCAATTCTCGGCGGCATCACGCTCATCGGTGGTCAGCCAACGCCCACGCGCCACCTCACGCGCGCACCCTAGATCGGCCAGGGCGAGCCGACTGCGGTACACCTGCGACTCGGTGAGCCCAGTACGCCGCTGAAGGGCCGTGAGCCCCACGGTGACGTGCCGACCGGTCTCATGGTCAGCAAAGGAGGCCATCTGAACGCCCGTGGCGAAGACGTACTCGACTGACACATGATATTTGGCCGCGATCTGTGCGCCCAACTCAGAATTAAGCAGTGAGCGCAGCTGCTGCTGCCACTCCGCGCGGCTGGTCCACATCGGCAACTGTCGGACCCACTCAGGTGCCGGCAGTGACCACACGTTGCCACGCTGATCGGTCGCTTCATTGAGTTGTTCATAGTGCCGTGCCCGCTCGGCAGTGCGTGCCATCAGCGCGGCGAATTCGGCATCGACATCAACGCCGGCAAGCACGTCACCGGACGTATGGGGCGCTGGTAGTAGGTCCGTGCCACCTGCGGAATCGGGCGACACGATTGAGGTACTTGCACCGCTTTTGGGGTGCAAGCTACTATCGGAGATGTCTACCACGACAAATCCTTCCAAGTCTCTTTGGAAGACTCGGGAATCAGTTCCTATCTGATCCCACTCGATGCGAGTTCGTCGAAGCGCCAACTTCGACCCTCACCAAGTCCCTGTGAACACCCCCTTCGGGGGGCATAGCGCGCTGCGCGCTGGGGCTGAGTCCTCCGCTATGTAGTTATTCCGGTAGTGGCGCGATCTACGCGCCTACGGTGGTGTGCGGACCCTGGACCTCCAAGCTGTTAGTGGGTACAAATTGCGACTCGATCGTTTCATGATTGAGACCACCCCCCGTGGAGGCGCGCCGACGCACTAAACTCGCAGGTCACGATGCAGATCAGTGAATTTCGATGTCGCCTGGCCGTGGCCTGTGCAGACACGGCAAAATTGCCACTCGCCCCACGTGACCTTCGAGGTGTCATTGCCGCCGACCAGAGTGCAGAAGGTCCACGTAGTAACGACCGGGAATCGACACACCAATGATCGACACCACACCCACTAGCCCAGCGATGATCATCACCGGTGCCCCAACGCCCTCATTGGACATCAGCACGAGAACAACGCCCGCGCCAAGAACGGCACTAGCCACATAAAACAACAGGGGGCTGGGCACCAAATGCGCCATCAACACCACGAGTACGACGAGTGTCACGACGGCCGCTAGCGACCACGAGATTGCTGTAGCCGGCGCAATCGGCTGCCACGCTGCGGCGTTCGGATTCAAAATTTCGCCCAACCGGTGAGTAGTCGTCGCGACCTGGTTTACCGCAAAGGTCACCAGCCAGGTGAAGCCGACGACCAACACGCTGACCATGACCAGCGCACCGCACAATTTCACAACCGCGTCCCCCGAGACACGCTGAGCGATGCCAGCGTCACGTGTCCCCGGCAGCGGCGTGAATCCAGCCGGAGCAGGAGCAACCACCGCCTCCTGGTCGACTGTCGTCGGTGTGGCATCGGTCGCCGCAGCAAAATGTGTCTGACTGTAGGCGAGGTGCGACGTTGGCCGCGGAAGATCGGGGATCGTCGGTGATTCGGAGGTCGGCCAGCGGCTATCAGGTGTTGTCATCGCGGCGCCACCTCAATGTCAGTAACGCTCACCGCTCGACGACGGGACAGCTCCCACTTTCCGGAGACGAGTACGTCCAGAATGCCTTGTGCGCCTTCACCATCGGGTCCAAGTTCCCATCCGCCACCCAACGTATTCAAGGACGAGCGCACCAGCCCAGGCCCTGCATTGTTGTACGAATGCTCCCATCCGACGAGATCGACGACGGTGTACAGAAGTTTGCCCTTAGGGCGGAACTCGGCTTGGCGGGTGGCAACCAGATACTGCTCATTGCTGGCCCGGACTGTCCACCACCGAGTACCATCGCCTGCCCGTGGGATAAATCGAACACGGTCACCGACCTGGTAGGTCTGCGCTTTCGGATCTGCCAGATGCATGAGTGCTGAGATCCGGCCAGCGCTCACGCCAGTGGCACTAGCGTCAGGGATAAGGATGCCGCCGCACACATCGGCCCCCAGGGAGTACCCCAGTATGGCGCTCGTGGGGGAGACATTCGGGTCTGTCGGATTAGTCATCATTCTCTCCGCCGCTAGTCATGTCGATTCCAGCGTCGTCCACTTGATCAGCAAGGAAGCCAGTAGGCATGCGTCGAGTCCCAGCCTCCTTACCTTCGTGCGTCGAGCCCGATGTTCCCGATTTCGAGGGAGTCGGTAAGTCGGTGCCGTTGCTTGGGCGTTCTGGGGTGAGGGGGATTGCATGGAGTTTGCGGCTGCACGCCGCGCAGTCGGCTGTGCTCACAGCGCCCGTATCGGCGTCTAGTTCGCCGAAGTAGAACCCCACACGACCACACAGACTGCGTCCGTTGCGGTAGTAGTGCGCCTTGCGGTCGGTGGGACGAATCACGCCCCAACCTTCGGAACTGGTGTTGGACACTGACTATCTCCCTGCTAGTTGGGTGGGATCTGCTGTCACAGTTGCATCGAGGTCGATGCTCGCGGCCCGACTGCCCGATACGTCGTCAGTCTCAATCCGCCACCCGTCGCGGATAGCCTTGTCGCGCTGCCGTTTACGCGGAAAGAATCGCCGCATA
>NZ_BAEH01000109.1 GCF_000241305.1 Gordonia effusa NBRC 100432 | reverse complement strand
GCCGCGCCAACCCAGGATGCCTACAGCCCAATCCGCCTCGACGTCGAAACTCTCGCCGCCGGCACACATCTGCGAGGTCAGATTCGACTCACCTACGCCACCTCGATGGAATACGCGTTCCTGGACGAAATTCTCGCCGCCTTCGCTGCCGCCGGCCACCTCGGCGGTCGCCGCGCCGCCGGCTACGGGCACGTTCGGGCAGATGTAGCCTGCGCTATCACTGCCGGTACACCAGACCCTGAGTGCGATTGGCGATCATCAACTGTTCAAAATCGTGATGCCGCGATCAGAATCCTCTCAACCCTGTCATAAGGAAGGGAATGGGTATGTTGTTGCGCCGCAAGGCAAACAAGGTGCAACTCCGTTTTGCTTGTCCGGCACAGATGTCCAGAGAAGGTGCCTCAATCCGGCATGCGTACTGATGGCCGAGCTGGCAACTCGTCGGTGTCACGCACCAACCAACGCAAAAAGTCGATCACGTGGCGATTCAAATTCGAGTCCACCTCAGCGACAGCGAGTTTAGCCCGCTCCCGCAACTGGGGATCAGGTCGCGGCGTGATCGCCGGATAACGATGCTTAGACGGCATAGAACCAGTCTGCCACGGTGGCTTGCCACCTATCAAGTGAGCGAGTACCGTGGTGGTGGCTAGCCACCGAGATGAAGGAGAAGAACTTGACCAAGCAAGTCATCGACCTAACCCCGAACGTGAACGGCGTGATCGCATTCGCTCGCAACATGTTGCGGACTGCGCGTCCGGGAACAGCTGATGAGCGTACCGCTCGCAAATTGCTGGCCGAATGCAATGTCACCGTAGCCGACGCGCTACTTACAGAGCACCGAGACCGAGCATGGCGGGGCCGCAGCGGCGCGACCTGGTCGTGGGACGAAAATCGACAACGATGGTCGGAGGGGAAACTGGGAACTGATCGTTCACCTGACGACAGTCCCTACGTCGAATTTGTACGCCCAAGAGAAGGAGACTAGATATGTCCAGTAACGGGAACGTCCCGAACCCAGGAGTGCTGAGCGAGATGAGGGAGAGCGACAAACAACTGAAAGTCGGCGACACGGTGCGAGAAACCTGGAGCGGCATCGAAGGTGAACTTCTGGCCATCGAGGGCGACGTCGTCACAGTGAACTGGCCCGCCGGACCCCGCCCAAGCCGACTGGGCTGGCTGGTTTCCGTAACCCGATCCAACCGCAGCACTGCGGCGGAATAGCAGCGTCCGCCAAAGGTACGACCTACCGAGACAAGGAAATTCGCAATGGATCTAGTTATTGGACTGCCGACCTCGCTGCTCCTCGTGGCTCTAGGACTGAGCGTGTTCGGGGTCGGCGCGCGGATCGCGGGATTCGTCTTTGGCAAGGGCGTGCCGATGTTCGTTTCAGTGATGGCCGGGCTTTTCGCGGCCATCGTGGTCGCACCTCTGCTGAGCATCGGATTCGGGATCGTAGCGAGTGGATCGACACCGGTGATTCGTCTGCTGCTTGCTGCGTGCGTCGCCGCGGCCGCGTGGCTCATCGTCTACCTCGATCGAGTCCTTCTGGCCGCGATGCCAATTTTCCACCAGAAGGCCGGCACAGGCACCGCGAACTGAGTCCAATAAATGTACGACCTACCGAGACAAGGAAATTCGGATGAGGAACAGATGTTGCGCAATCTGCGGACGGTGGGGCACTCGTGGCTATCGCGAGGCAGAGTCTGCCGAGGGCGCCCACGGAGATGTCGTCTGTACCAACGACCGCGCCTGTAAGAGCCGGGCTCTGCGTGCTGGCTACAGATGGCCGTGGAAATGAAGTCCAACATTCGTAGATCGAAGCAGCACAAAGACGGTTTCGAGCAATGGCAACTGGTCCACTGAACGTACGAGACAAGGAGAATTCCGGTGCACGTTGAGGTGATTGACACTGCTGCCCGGACCTACCGGTGCCAGCACGGAGTGTTCACCGAACCGCCCACACCGCTCCCCTCTGGTCCGCCGCCCGCAGTGATCGCGGTATCGCACTGGACAGGGGCAGACCCGCGGATCGAGCACCGCCAGGTCGACGGCGAGAAATATGCAGACCTTACACACGACGGCACTGTGTGGACCTACAAGCTCTCCCTCGCCTACACCCTCGACACCGAAGGTGCCGGCTACTGGCAGATCCCCCAGGGGTTCGACGTCGGCGTACTCGCCGACTGATCCATGAAACGTAAAGCTAACCAGCACAAGGAGACTCCGATGATTCAGATTGCCCTCGTGGTAGTGATAGGAATATCAGCCGTCATCACGGCAGTGTCCATTTGGATGAATTGTAGCCCACGCACCTACTGGCCAGCCGAGGCGAGGATGGCGCACTGGTGGAAGGGCCTGCGTGATCAGGAGTATCGAGCCCAGTTTCGGCTGCAAATTCATCAGAGCGCTACAGGTGTGTCCGTCATCCGCTCGTCGGATACAACCAGTATTACGGCTATTTATCCCGTCCGCGGAAGTCGAGTCAAATGACAGACGGCTGGGTGTCCGAGGTCGCCAACCTGAGAGAATAATGGGGGGATTTGGGCGATGGAGGGTCGATGGTGAGCGAAGACCTGAGTGTTTCGGAGGTCGGAGATTGCGGCGAAAATGCCGTTGTTCTAGCATTCTCTGATTTGCTCACGGCAGTGTTCGCGCACGCTCCGGGCCGAAGGGGCGGACCGATCCGGGCTAGCGAAATCACTAGGCGAGCCCCCTTTATTGGCGAATCGTACCTGAGTCAACTCCGCCGTGGGAACGTCATCCAACCAGGTTTCAGTGCGATAGTTGCGATCGCGGCTGCGGCCGAGATTGACTTGAGCTTTTTCACAATCAATTACCATGTTCGGCGCGCTGATTGGGTAATGCGAGATCGTGTGCTTGACGCCCGTATCGATTATCGACCACATTATCTGCGTCTAGCGCTCTCTCTAAGAGAACTTCCGTTAGAGGCACAACGTGAGATAAACACACTAATTGAAGTTCTGCACCGCGAAGAAATATCAACCACGTTAAGGAACTCGGAAGAACGCTCGCAGGAAGATGCGCGACTCGCTAACCGGCGACGGGCGGACGAGCGCATCGTAGCGGCGGGTTTCGAGTCACGAAGCGCGTGGCTGGCCGAATACTATGACCGTCAGCAATGGCCAGTGGCGATGTGTGCCAGTCACCTCGATCTGCCTCGCACCACAGTCGTGGAATGGCTAGCTTCCGCAGGAATTCCAACGCGCCGGTTAGGTCCACTTCCCGGAGTTCCCCAACGCCGAACAGATCACCTTCCGCCGGCGAGCGATCGTGGGAACCTCCCAATGACTGGGAAATCGGTGCCTGGACGCCTGGGATCTGATGGCACCCGCTTGCAATGTCACGAGTGTGGCGAATGGTTTGTCGGTCTGGCTACCCACATCAGAGATACACACGGGATCACCGCTGCTGAGTACCGCGAACAGTGGGGACTTCCGTCACGGACGGCCCTAGTCGGCGAGGCGCAGCGAATTCAGCACAGAGCCTACGCGCTACAGAGGTACGCCCTCGCAGAGCGCGCGGGCCGCGCTGACCGCCGAGGACTGGCGGGGACCGGCCCAGTGGAACCTGGGGCAGCGCTGGTTCCATTCGAGGAAACCGCAGCCACGCTATGGCAGCAGCGATTACACGCAGCAGGGTGGGAGACATGGCAGGACGCAATTAGTTGGGCCAACGCCAATGACGCCAGTTTGGCGTCGATCGCTCGCAAACTCGGAGCGGCTAATAGTGATGACGTCGCCAGAGCCGCCGCAGGCAGTGGCGTGCATTTGCAAACGCCGACCCAGCGGCGACTAGAGCGGGTGGCTAAGCATCTCGCCGCGCATGGAACTCTTCTGACTGTCACCGAAGAACTGTCGAGGTGGTTTGCGGATATTCGCCATAGGGAGAGCGTGTCGGGGTTTGCCCAGGACGTCGCGACAACACTCGACTCCCTCGATCCGCGATGGCGGCTCACCGGCGAAGATCGGCGCGCGGCGCTGAGGGAAGCCGGACTGCAATCCCGGCGAGAAATGTGGCACTACAACAACACGCACGACAAAATTGTGGAGGCCGGATTCCGCGATGCGACCGCCCTTCTGCGATGGGCAATCGAAAATCATGTCGGAACCATTGAAATCGGCGACCTGATCGGCGTGAAAAGTGAAACAGTTTTGGCACGCCTTCACAACGCCAGCCGCTTAGACCCATACGCTGCGACGGCACATCTTATTTCAAGTCGCTCCGGACACCTCGAAGATGACGGAGAACGACAACAATGCCACGAGTGCGGACTGTGGTTCCCCATGCTTGACCAGCACATCTCCGTCCATACAGGCGTTGACGGCACCGCGCTCACCACAGATCTCTACCGAGAGAAACATCAGTTGTCGCCGGAAGTGCAACTGCGCGGCTCGGCGCAGTGGCGAAATGAGATGTGGCATAAGCGGCTAGAAGTTGCGGGGTTTGACTCGTGGGAAGCCGCAGTTGCCTATGCAGCCCGAACACATATAGGTCACTACGAACTTGCCGAACTACTCAACGTCGGAAAGCGACACATATGGGCACTGCTTTCAAAAACTCAAGAGGAATCGGGATGGCCTGCTACGGCCGAATTCCGAGACAGCCACTCAGGTCACCTGGCTGATGACGGCACACGGGTGCAATGTCACGAGTGCGGACTTTGGTTCCGTAGCCTCAACCGCCACGTGACCATCCACCGTGACGACACCGGGACAAAACTGAGCGCAGACTCCTACCGGGACCGACACAACTTACCTGCCGCTCGGAAGTTGATGGCAGGCGATTGAGTCCACGTCTGGATAACTCTCGACTAGGTTTGCCCCACGCGGTCATACCATGCGACTTTGCCGACTATCAAGTTGGCAGATAGAGTGGTGGCTAGCCACCGACGAGAGGGGTCTACCGTGAACAGCACACGAGGTGAAGCATGAATCAATCACGCCCTCGATTTGAGACGAGGTAGGCAACAATGATCGAAGAGCAAAACACAAATTGACAGGGAGGAGCCTCCGAATGGAACCCCACGATGAAGACACCGTCCGTAATAGGTTTGTGTGTCCTGGATGCGTCAACCCGATAAATAGAGATCGCGAGACATGCCCGCGATGCGGCCGCTCGATGAGTGAGGTGAACGATTTCTTTCTCTGGGAACGCGGCCAGTAGTCGTCGCGATCGATGAATCGACAAGTGGTAGTACAGGTGCGTGCTGAGTTGCCGCATGGAATGAGTTCGGGGCGACCGTGGGGGCCGAGTCTCGATGGGATTCTGGCAGCGGTGATCTGGCGGCGATGTAAAGCGGAGGCCGCGCTTCGGGGCGAGGTGCTTACCTATGACCCGGCTGCCGGGTCTCCTCCGGATATGGACTTGCCGTTGGCGCGCTGCACGTTGTCGAGTGTGTGGCATTGGCAATGCACCTTCGGCCGGCTAGATTCGCCGGCGGGCCTCGACCCGCGAATACGCACCCGCCGCACGGATCATGCTGCATTGCAACGACTCTCGGCAGAGATCCCTAAAGGTGTGCACGATTCGCGCGGCCATTACCGCAAGCGTGTTGTTCCCGCGTTAGCGTCAGTGAGTACGGCGGCGACGTGGTGGGCGGTAGGTGATCCAGATCGGTTGCGGCTATTGCTGGGCGAGGTGCCGGCGATCGGCAAACACCGTAATAGTGGTGAGGGGCGCGTCAGTGAGTGGACGGTGCGGGAAATGCCTGGCCTGGATGAGTGGTGTGCGGGGCATATGCATGAACCGCGACTTCTGGGCCGATCAGCTGCACCGGAATGTGTGAAGGATCAATTGGCGGACTTGCGTCATGGTGGTCGGGCTCGTTTTGGGGTGCGCGCTCCCTACGCCCATCCGAGTCGTCATGTTGACGCGTATCTTCCCGGAGAATAGAGACGTAGAGTGGGGTTAGAGATAGGCGAGACATCAGGGTCTGCCTACAGAGAATGCGAGGGGAAAGTGCTTGTGAGACAGAGATATACCTCTGCTATGGGAC
Source organism: Gordonia effusa NBRC 100432 (assembly GCF_000241305.1). Lineage (GTDB taxonomy): Bacteria > Actinomycetota > Actinomycetes > Mycobacteriales > Mycobacteriaceae > Gordonia > Gordonia effusa. The sequence goes on along the minus strand of NZ_BAEH01000109.1, from coordinate 5,324 downwards.
GGTGTACGCGCCTGTCTGTGGGCTTGTCGGAGGTGGAGTTGGCGCAGGCTGCGGGGACCGATAGTGCCGCGCTTGCCGAATGGGAATCCGGCCGACGGTCGGTGCCCAACGTGGCAGCCAAGGTGCTGACTGTGCTGACTGAGGTCGTCGGCGCGGCAGCACTAGAGACTGTGCGACTAATCGAAGAAGGTAGCAGGTCAGGCAGGATCGTCACGTTCAGCACGGATGACGCCGTCAAAGTTGCGACCGGAGGGGCAATCACCTCGGTTCGGGTGCATCGAGTGTGCGCCGGACGAGCGGCATTGGCGGTGCCCGATGCGCAAGTGGTACGCCGCCTCGACGGCGAGGAAGATCGCCAGGCGTGGATGCTGTGCGTGGCAGCGGCATTGGGGATGGGCCTAGAGCAGGTATTGAAGTACTTCGACATCCGCCGCCGTGCGGGGGAGTTTTGGCTTCTCGGATCGCGGCCGGCGCCGGAAGCGGTTCTTAGTCAGGTGGCTGATATTGCCGCTGAAGCCATCGTTCACGTGCAGGAGTTGGCGGACCTTGTCGACCCGGATGATCCGACTGTGCGCGTGTGTACCACCGACGCCCACATGGGCGCTCACTGGCCGCAGCACAGTGATCTCCCGTTGGTAACACATCAGGTGTGTGCCGCGCGTGCTGCGGTGAGCGCCGGCGCCGATCTCGTTTACATGCCCAGCTGATCTTTTATGAGTTCCACACGCACTGCATTCACCGGTTTCGGGGTCATCGACCCCGAAGCGGGCACTGTTGATGAGGCCGGTGTTAAGGCTGCCGGGGTAGTCGCTGAGAAGTTCTACGACGGCATGGAACAGGCGCGGATCGACGCCGAACTGGCTGACCGAATCCTGGACGGAACCACAGCATTAACTCGGGCAGCACGAGATCGCGATCGAGCGTTCCCCCGCGACCTGTCGTCTGTTGAGGGCGATCGCAAACGGCGGCGACTACCTGCGGCCGGTGCGCTGCGTGCTGGGCTGTCGTCGCGGCAGCGTAAAGCCCGGTCGGCAGCCAAACGGCGCGTTGTGGGGTCCGCGCCACGCTCGCAGGTGCGGGAGATGCAGCGGACAATCTCAGACCCAGGGCGCTGGACAGACGTGAATTCCGCACTGCGTGCGTCGACGGGCAATGCGCAACACCTCAGCGCACCGGATCGGGCGTCAGTCCAGCGAATGGACCGACTAATCCAAGCTTATGAGGCCGATAATGGGCGTGGCCACGTGGTCTACGCGGTCATCGAGCTGCCCACGGATACCGCGGTGGCCAGTCGCGACGATGTGCCGGCGACATTGCAGCGCGGTGCCCGGATTTCGTTCGACCAGTACACGATGTGTTCACACACTTTGCATGAGGCAGCGGCTGCCGTCGAGCGCCGACGAGACCAGGGGGCAGAGTCAGCGACAGTGATCGTGGAGATAGAGACGACTCGCGGAATGTATCTTGGCCGTTCGGACTCACTCGATGACACCAGCCATGTCCTGCCACGTGGAATGGCCTTGCAGGTAACGGGCATTGATCCACACGCTGACTACCGCACTCGGCGAGGTCTTGACTCGACCTTGGTCGTTCAGTTAACCGACTCGCCCCGCTCACCCGATTACCAGCCGCCAGTAACTGGGCGGCGTGTTTTTCGGGAACAACGCGCCGAACGCGCTGCGCGAGCAGCTGCACAAGAAAGAGGCACTGTGCGATGACAACTAAGAGAAGCGGCATGACGGGAACTGATCCGCTTGTGGTGCATGACGATATCCGTCACGGCGTCAACCGCTTTCGCCCACTCGGTGAGGACTCGGCGGCGGGGCAATTCACTCTGCGAGTTGCGCGTAGCACCGCCAGTTTCACCGCACCCACTCTTCTCGCATTAGCCGAACAGGCCCGGACTCAGCACCAGACGATACACAGCGACACCGCGACGCCTCCGATCTATCACCGTGTTGACGATGAATATCGTTGGTGGACAGGACAAATCACAGGTGCGCCCTCTGATATGGCTACTCGTGTACGGCAGTATGCCGCATGGCTTTATGGGGTGTCAGTCAGTCACGTGACGGTCTCGGGCGGCCCACCCCCGACACGATGATTCCTCAGGTCGACAAAGGTTTGGATCTCACTGTGCTGCAAGGTATTCGCGGTACACGGATCGATCATGCACATCTGCTGGCACGCATCGAAGAATACTGCGATGGGCAAGGATGGGTAGCGTGGTCAGGCGGCAAAGATAGCACCGTAGTTGTTGACCTTGCTCGTCGTGTCGACCCGAACATTCCCGTGGTCTTCTATGACTGCGGCCTGGACTATCCCGAGACGCGCACATATCTCGCTGAGATGGCAGATCGGTGGGGACTGAATTTGCATGTTGTGCCCACCCGACCGGACCTGCTGACGGCTTTAGTCGCCGCCGGCGACTTCGATCGATCGCGACCCACGCAAGACTTGGGAATCGACATGCGGGCCGCGATGATCACAGCCCCTGCCCGTCGAGCACATGCCGTTTTCGGTGACCTCAATCTCTGGGGTGTTCGGTCAGCCGAGTCAGTCGGCCGCCGGCGCCTACATCGCACGCAACTTGCACGCAACGATGATGACCATGGTGGCATCGTGCGTCGCAGTGATGGCACCAGCAGCTACAGCCCGATCTGGAACTGGCAAGACGCCGCGGTGTGGGAATACCTCGCGGCACGAAATATCGAGCCCAACCCGGTGTACAGCAAACTATCTGCTCTCGGCGCCACGGGGAAGGACCTGCGAGTCGATGCCATGATCGACCCCCGACATCTCGATGCCGGCCAAGTGCGGCGACTCGCCCACGGCTGGCCGGCGCTGTTCGCAGGTCTCACCGAAGCGCTGCCAACCCTCACTGACTACCTCTAACCCACTCTTACCTCATACCGTGCCCGGTATGAGGTAAGAGTGGGTTATTGTGTTGTGTCGCTTGGTTGTTGGTTGTCAGGGGGTGGGGTTATGGTGGTTTTAGTTCCGGCGAGACATAAGGGTCTGCCGGGCTAATCGGAAGGTATCGCCGTGAATGCTAAGGCTGATGGTGGGTTAGATCTGTCGCAACTTCTCCGAGGCGTTGAGTCGTCTGTGATGTCGGGGCTATTGGTGGTGGAGTGGGCCGAAGATGAGATCCGTTGTGCCGCTGAGCGATGGCCGGAGCACGCTGATGTTCTGTTTCATGCTTTTGGGTTTGTGCGGCCTCGGAACGGGGTTGGGCGGCAAGAGAATTTGTATCGGAGTTATGCGCGGGAGCTGCTAGAGCGGCTTGTGTCGGGTGAAGATACTCGGTTGGGTACGACTGCGGAAGTCCTTCTGGCGCTGTGTGCGACGAGTTTGAACGCGCCGCTGAGTCACGTCGGGCTTGGGTTGTACTTTCGGCTATGGGAAACGGCGGGCATGCCACCTGTCAGCGATGATGGAGTGCATTACGAGGCATTGAGTGCGGTTAGCATCGATGCCGCCGAGATTGACGCTCGCCGCTTTTCACAAGTTGCTGAGCGGATGTTCATTCCGCCGGAACAGTGCGATGGTCTGCACCACGGCAGAGTTGTCGCTTGCCGCTATGCGAAGTCGCCGCTGTGAGCGGCGATAGCGGGGTGTTTGTCGTGATGGAGCGTGACCCTGACGGCGATGTGTCTGCGACGGTTTTTGTCGATGGTCACGAGGTTGAGGCCACTACAGTCACAATTGATCCTGGCCGGGGGTGGACTCGGGATGAATGGGTTGAAGCTCAGGCTGAGATGTTGGCCGGTGTGCCGTCTGAGGCTCGCGACGTTGTGCGGGCCGCGTTCGCTCGCCACGATCAAAGCCAGTTCATAGAGGAAGAGGGGATGACTTATGTCATCGTCTGATTGGCCATTTCGGCTTACTGCGCAGGGTTCGGCCGACGCGGGTTGCAGGGAACTCGAAACGCTGCTGGCCGGTATACCGCCTCGAATCACTGTTGAGGATCAATTGGTGGACAACGGGGTGCGGGCGTCGTTTGCGGCGGTAGCGCTGATTCCCTACGCGAAGCGCGTGGGTACCTATGAGCAGGAATCGGTTTCGACAGTGATGTCGGATTTGCTCAATGATTTACGGCATCTGTGCGATCTGGTCGGGCTCGATTGGGAACAGGCAAGCGAACCAGGGCATTACGACTACGAGGTCATGCACGAAGACTGACGGGTGCGGGTTATTGTGTTGTGTCGCTTGGGTGTTGGTTGTCAGGGGGTGGGGCTATGGTGGTGTTAGTTCCGGCGAGACATAAGGGTCTGCCGGGGGTTCTCAAGAGTAGGAATTTCTCAAATGACTGTGGTGATGGTTCGTGTCGGAGTAACTGGTGATTGCTCGATCATTGAGGCGAAGGCGGGCGAATCGCTGAGTGAATTGCAAAGCGCTGTCGGCGGTCTGATCGACGTCGTGTCTATGGAAGCCGGAATCGATATGTGGGGAGGAGATAATGCGATGCACGCCGAGCCGGTTAATCGGGTGGCGTCGCGATTGCTGGCCTCGATGGGAGGACAGCCGGTGTATTGGGGGCCGGTGGTTTTTGCCGGGTGCGACAGTGCAGGAACCACGGTCTCATTGAACCGCGATCAAGCGACAACGCTTGCCGGTTGGTTGAGACGGGTGGGAGCCTTCGTCGCTGCGCAGTGCGTCATTGAGCGGTTCCAGGTGGCGCAGTAAAGCGTGGTCTTACAAAGCGTCTGGGCGAGACATAAGGGTCTGCCCAGGGAAATGAAAGGTACGAACAAATGACGGTTATCGATAACGTGACCCCTACCGGTGCATTGAGTGCTGAAACGGTGGGTGAGTGGGTCCCGGTTGAGCGTGCCCGCGAATTGGAGAGTCAGATCGCCCGTGAGCGTGAGCTACGGGTACAGGCGCAGGAGACCGTTGCGAGGTTGCGCAACGAGGACATCGAGCGGAATGCGGCGGCGCGGGAATGGGCCGATGACAACGATCTGTGCCATCAGTTCGAGGCGTTCTGCGAGAGTTACGGCTGGGAAGGCCGCACCAACGATATGGACGTGACAGTGATTGTGAGTGTGGCGGTGCCGCTGACTGTGGGAGATGTGCCGCGAGATGAACAGTTCGCGGACGATTTGGCTGACCGTATCGACCACCAGATGATTGTCGATCTTCTTGAGGATGTGTCGAGTGATGCTATTCGGGAGTTTCGGGTGGCTGAGTATTCGCGTGCGTCGTAGTATTCGCGTGCGTCGTAGTGCGCGGTGGGTGTGATCGGTTGGGGGCAGTTTTCTTTTGGAGGTTGCTGCCCCCAACCGTAGGCCGTGGGTGCGGCTTGGTCCGTGAGCGGA
>NZ_BAEH01000110.1 GCF_000241305.1 Gordonia effusa NBRC 100432 | reverse complement strand
TCATCGGAGGAGTAGGGCGGGCTGGCGACAATTTGGGTGGTCGAGTGCGCCCGACGAGCGCAGCGAGACGCGCGTGTATCGAGACGCACACGATACGCGACAACAACTGCGACACAAGAGTTTACGAGAACGGTCACCTGGTCTCGATACACCCGCCTCGGCTAGCGCCTCGCCGGGCACTCGACCATCAGACTGGAACCCGCCCGGCAGCAGACGCCGGGCGCTCGACCATCAGACTGGAACCCGCCCGGCAGCAGACGCCGGGCACTCGACCATCGGAGGAGAACCCGAGGTATTCATCGCCCATCGTCGTCGTCGAGTGCTACGTCACGGCGGCGAAAATCGCTTCGCAGCTTGAGAATTCGCGCCGCAGCATCGACGCCGGCAACATCAGACCAGTCGACGAAGAAGGAATCGCGGTGCATGAACCGCAACAACTGTTTGACCATCCATGGTCCCTTCATCTCGGTACGCTCATAGCCGAGAAAGGTCGACCGCACCCGCGGACTGATCACCACACCCACCACCGGCAACCCCGCTGCACAGAACTCGTCGTTGAGTTCGATTCTGAGATCGCTGACGAAGCCGACCGCCACGCCGTCGCAACGCGCGGAGGCACCGACCAGGTCTGACGAAATCAACGCCGGGCCCCCGGAATTCGTCCGATGACATGGTCACGCACCCATTCTTCGGGCCAATTCACCCGCATACCTTCGCGCCTCACGTTGAGTGTTAGCACTACGTCGATGTCCTCGACATCGGAGATCGACAAGCGGTCGAGCACATCGGCGCGCGGGATATCACCGCTGAGCCGGTTGAGCAGACCGCGGCCGGTGATTATGGCGGTAATTCGCGGGCGGCCGGTGGTTGACGAATTGTCTTCCGGCAGTTCAATTTCAACTTCGTCAACCACTCCGACGGGCCATCCCTCGCAATCGACGATCTGGCGGTCGAGCAGATGTGCGCGCAGGTCGATTCGACGCGCTCGCTTTTCGACGGCACCGCGGCTAACCACTCGTCTCATCACTCTGGACTACCCGGCCGCGCCGAAGACCAAACCAGCCATCGACAACCGTGATTCTTTCGGTCGCACGTGTTTGCCAACACCGCCGCCGGGGCACCCAAACTATGGGCCGTACCTACGACCCTCGAATCGAGACCCCTTGGAGGAACCATGCGCGCGGTCACCTGGAACGGTCGGCGCGACGTACGCGTCGACAACGTGCCCGACCCCATCATCGAAAAGCCCTCCGACGCCATCGTGCGAGTGACATCGACGAATATCTGCGGATCAGATCTACATCTCTACGAAGTTTTGACGCCGTTCATGTCCGCGGGTGACGTGCTCGGCCACGAAGCTATGGGGGTCGTGGAGGAAGTCGGAGCACAAACCGGCGACCTCAAGGTCGGCGACCGGGTGGTGATCCCGTTTCAAATCTCCTGCGGGCACTGCTTTATGTGCGACCAGCATCTGTACACCCAATGCGAAACCACCCAGGTACGCGAGGAGGGGACCGGCGCCGCGCTGTTTGGATACTCCAAGCTCTACGGTTCGGTTCCGGGCGGACAAGCCGAGTATCTCCGCGTGCCGCAAGCTCAGTTCACCCATATCAAGGTTCCGGACGGCCCGCCCGACAGCCGATTCGTCTATCTCTCCGACGTCTTACCCACCGCATGGCAGGCGGTCGAATACGCCGATGTCCCGCCCGGCGGCAGTCTCACCATCCTCGGGCTGGGACCGATCGGCGACATGGCGGCGAGAATCGCAGCGCATAAGGGCATACGGGTGATCGGTGTCGACCGGGTGCCTGCCCGGCTAGACCGCGTTGCCGGCCGAGGGATCGAAGTGATCGATCAGAATTCGGTCGATGATGTCGCTGGCGAGATCCGCGAGCGGACCGAAGGTCGGGGCACCGACGCGGTCATCGACGCGGTCGGGATGGAGGCGCATGGCTCACCGGTCGCGGGAGTTATGCAGCGCGCTACAGGACTACTGCCCGACACCATCGCCGAACCGCTGACCCGACGCGCCGGAATCGATCGGCTCACCGCGCTCTACCTGGCCATCGACATCGTCCGCCGGGGCGGCACGGTATCGCTGTCCGGAGTGTACGGCGGCGCAGCCGATCCCATGCCGATGATGACGATGTTCGACAAACAGATTCAGCTCCGAATGGGACAGGCAAACGTCAAGCGCTGGGTACCCGAGATCCGCCCGCTACTCGACGACGACGATCCGCTCGGCGTCGATTCGTTTGCCTCACATGAACTTTCGCTCGACGATGCCCCCGACGCCTACGATCGTTTCCAGCGCAAGGTCGACGGCGTCGTCAAGGTGATGCTGAAACCCTGACGAATATCGAGCGCCTGGTTCACCGGACTACCTTTACCGTGTCGAGTCGCGGATCCGTCGCATCGGGAAGATTCATTCCGGCGGCCAGACCCGACCGCAGATAGTCGAGTACTTCGTCATTGAGTAATTCGCCGGGTATCACCACCGGTATACCCGGCGGATAGGGCGTGATCTGTTCAGCGGCGACTCGCCCAGCGGCCTCGCCAACCGGGACGGCTTCGGTCTCACCGAAGAAGGCATCACGCGGAAGGATTCGTGTCGGCAATTGCAGGTCGCGGGGCGAAGGCTGTTCGATATGCGGACTGCGGTCGAAAGCTTTTGCGGCCGAAGGTAATTCGTTGAGTACATCCGCCAGTCGGTCGACGGTTGCGGAGCTGTCGGCGATCGACACGGTGGCGAGCACGCGCCGATGATCGCTGAGCCCCACGTCGATCCGGTGTACGCCACGGAGCCAGTCGGCGCATTGGTAGCCGGTCACGTCCAAATCGGCGACATCGATCAGTACCTGCAGTTCGTCAAGGTCATGGCTGGCTTGAGCGTGAAGGAGGTCGTCGTGCATCACGTGCATACCGGGAATCCGGTCGATTCGGTCTCGTAGCCGACGCGCCAAGTCAAGAGCCGTACCGAGTTCCTGGTGGCCGCGCTCCACCATCTGCCGTCGCCAACAATCCAGACCGGCGTAGATGAGTGCGCTCGGACTAGTCGTCATCAATAGGTCCGCGCAATCGGAGAGCCGTGAGAAGTCGATCAGTGACCCCTGCGTATGGAACACCGAACCTTGCTCGAAACCAGCACCCATCTTGTGCACACTCACCACGCACAGATCGGCACCCGCATCCATCGCCCACGTTGGTAGATCATCGTGGAACGGCAGATGTGCTCCCCATGCCTCGTCGACGATGAGCGGCTTGCCGAAGGAATGACAGACCGCCGCGATATCAGCGCAGGTTCCATAGGGAGTGGGGCTGACGATCAACATGCCCGCAGCGTCTGGATGCTGCTCCCATGCCGCTCGCACATCGTCGGGCGACGGCGGGTGAGTGAGATGTAGTCGGGTATCCCAGCGCGGCGCAACCAAGCGAGGCTGCAATCCGGAAAAGATCAACCCGGCCACGATCGACTTATGCGCGTCCCGGCTGACCAGCAGTTCCCCGCCCGGCCCGCCGGCAACGGCCATCATCGCCGCCTTTACCGAAAGCGAGCTGCCGCATGTTGAGAAAAACGCCTGCTCGGCGGACACGGCACTCGCCATCAGCCGTTCGGCATCAGCGAGTACCTGACCCGACATCCGCCGGTCATCGAGGCCGCCGGACACCAGGACATCGGCGCCGAACGCGTCGCGCCCGATCACGGACAGGGTCCGATCGTCCACGCCACGCCCTTGCCGATGACCGGGCGGAGTAAATCCGTATCTCTCCTCGAGATGGTATTTGGCCAACGCTTCTAGCAGTGGAGCGCGTGACTGGGACATCGGTTCGCTCTTCTGAGACATCAAATCCTCGCAATCGACGGTGACACGTGCCCACCGTCGAGTACCCCGATGCTCTGTTCTCACACATTCGGGTCGCCGAGAGTTTGAGCCGCGCCGATTCGGGGTATCCCGCGCAAATCCTCCCAAACACCATCCGCGGTAAGGAATTCCATGATCATTGAACCCGGCAAGCTGCTGCGCTTCACCGATAAGAACGGCCTCGGCATGACCTACATGGTGCACGCGGTGCGTCATTTCCCTATCGATTTCGTCGAACTGGAACCATGCAGCGGCGGGCCGCGCAAGACCATGCCGATCTCGATACTCGAAAAGTTGGCCCAGTCGGGCTAAGTCGTATGCCCCTGCCCGACAAGACAATTGAGACGATGCCAGCGTCAACCTACTCGACTATCGCCCTGCCAATTCGAGCGAACTCCGCGCCGGTCAGCGGCCCGCCCCAGTCACGACCAACAACGGGATCGCCGCTAGTGAGACCACGACGATAATCACCAGGAATGCTAAACCGGCCGCGTTCATCAGTCTCCCGTTCACCTTGTCGCCCATGTACTGAGGATCATTCGAAACGATGAGGATGGGCAGATAGGTCAATGGCAATGCGACCGCCGAGAACACCACCGAATATTCGGTCACCGCGATCGGGTCAACCCCAGTGGTGAGCAGTAGCGCCCCGGCCAGGATAAACAGGATGAGCGCCACGTGGAAGCGGGCGGCGTCCCGTGGTTTGTGCGCCTTTCCCCAAGACCATCCCGCGTATTGCGAGATCGTGTAACCGGTCGACAACGCCGTTTCCAACGATGCGCCCATCGTCGCGGCAGCGATGCCAATCAATGCGAACGCGACCGCGATCTGGCCACCGGCCTGCGCCACCGGCAATACAACTTCGGATAGGGAACTCACGCTAATCTCGGCCGGCATTAGCAAGAATGCCGCGCTGCCGGCCAGAGCGATTGACAGCAAACCACCCAGCGGAAATCCGATCAGCACATTGAGGCGGGCGGTCCCGAGGTCCTTGACGGTCCAACCGTCTTCGACAGCTCCGGAGGAGAAGAAAAAGACTTCGTACGGGGTCATCGCGGCACCGAACAGCGCCACCGCGTAGTACCAATACGTGAGGATCGATTCGCTCTCGGGTACCGACGGATGCAAGATGTGATGCACGACGTCGCCAGCCGGCGGGGCTAGCACAACAAATGTCACCGCGAATACCAGCAGGGACAGACCTAGGATCCCGGTGACGTTCTCCAGGACTTTGAATTTGACCCGCCACAAGACAATCCAGACCGCGAATGCCGCGACGGGCAGCAACATCAGCGGCGACACACCGGTCGCCAGTTGCAACGCAAGGGTGATGCCGCCAAGCTCAGCCGTCAGCGTGAGGGCGGTGACCAGTAACGACCCAATCAGGTTGAGGGCACCCATCCGTGGCCCAAGGCGCTCACGAATAATTTCGAAGGTCGCCCGGCCACTTATCGCGGCGACCCGTCCCGACATTTCCGCGAAGACACAAATCCCGAGCACGCCCAGCGGCACGACCCACACGAGCGACAATCCAAACCGAGAACCCACGACGGCATTGGTGACGATGTCTCCAATATCCAGAAATCCGCCGATGGCGGTGAGGACTCCCAGAGCCAAGGCGAAGATTTTTCGCATACCGGTCAGCCCTTGCCCGCCGTGGCGGAGGCAGGATCGTCGGCGACGTGCCGGAGACGATCGAGAATCCGACTCAAGGCCGACGCTGGTACATGCTGACCTTCGGGTGCCGAGCCGACGATCTGCTTGAATCCAACCAACACCTCGCAGGCAGTGCCGAGGTCGACCATCACCGCGTCACGCAGTTGCGCGTCATCGTGCGATTCGACCTTCAACGTGGCTGCCGCACCATATGCGGTGACGGCTTGACCGACCATATCGTCGACCAGCACCGTCAACTGCGACCGCCGGATCCGTCGATGCTCCCACGCGGTCAAACCGATCTGGGTAGAAGCCAGCGCACTTGCGGAGTCGGCGGCGACCTTTGACAATTCCCCCTGCGGTCCGCCTGGGGCACGGGCACATGCCGCGCCGCCAACGGCCGTCGCTGCGACGACGATTACCGCGACGGCTGTTCGCCGTATCCGACCGCTCAAGCGCACGGGACGCCTAATATGCCGCGCGGGCAAGCGGCCTGATGAACTGGGCGGCCGTACAACTAGCAGACTGCGCTGTGCTCACAGTTCCTCCTCTGGTCGACGCCGGGCGCGCTGGGAGCTCGGTCAGCGTTTACCGCCAACTAGAGGATTGCCCCTCATGTCACCGCGCCAAACATCGACGGAGAAACTTATGTCATGCGGTTAGGAGCATGTCCGCCTACCGCATCGAAAGCCTTTGGCAGCCAATCGAAGACGGGAATCAAGCAGGTGAGGCCGGTGCGACGCAGCGGGCGACTCACCGCGCGTCCGCCACTGACCGCCATCGCTCCGCCCGCGTTCGAAAGTAGCCGGGCGGCGTCTTGCAGAAGCGCGATGCCTTCGACATTGAGAAAGTCAACACCGGACATGTCTAAAACCAAGCGCCCGGTTCCGGTCGCACAGGCACTGGCTAGGTAACCGTCGAAATCCGCAATAGTGCCAGCGTCTATCGAGCCGGTGAACGTAGCGAGGGTAACCCCGTCAACCTCGGCGAACACCACGTCGCACTCTTTGACACTGGCCGCAGGAGGAGCTGCGGGCGAACCATTGATGAAAACTGCATCTTGCAAAGGATTGGTGGAGAGAAAATTTGCCACGGTGAAACTCCCGTTAACGGCGGCGGAACCGCCAGGACGGCTGTGGTGTCAACCGTGCTTTCGAGCCTAGCAACGCTTCACGCCGATGGCTACCTCGCAGCGTTTCGGTCACCAGGAAGGCGGGTATCCCAGGGTTCACAACCAGTCCGTAAGGAGCAACGCGATGTACCTCGCCGACACTAGCCCGCATCCTGACGGGACCGGCCCGATTCCACGGCCCCGGCCTCCCGCACCTGAGCCTGAACCTGTTGTGCCCCAACCTGATCCCCCCGTCCCCCCACCTGCCGAACCGGCACCGCCATCGCCGACGCCACCTATTCCGGATCCGAGCGTTCCTCCGCCGCCACCCGATCACACTCCACCCGTCGTCATTTAGATCCGGACGGCTGTAAAGTCGGCGATGCATTCGCCGAGCGAACCGGGACTGCGGTATCAGGTCCTGGCGGGTTGAGGCCGAAAACTGTTGCACAGCTTTGCGTTTGGGTTACGTGGTCTCGATACACCCGACTCGGCTAGCGCCTCGCCGGGCACTCGACCGACAGAAACAAGGCTCGGCCTAGGCGCCTCGCCGGGCACTCGACCAACGAAACGAAGACTCGGCAGGCGCCTCGCCGGGCGCTCGACCAGCGGAACGAAGGCTCGGCCTAGGCGCCGCGGGATTGACCTCGGCGACCCGCCGCGTGGATGGGCACCAACACCCAAAAGACGATGATGACACCACCGATGAGGACACCTGCCCCCGCGGCGATCCAGGCGGAATGTGTGGCGACCAACGCGATCATGGCGAGTGCGCCGGTAGTCGAAATCGCGACCATCACCAGACCCAGCAGCATATACCGATGTGCGGCCACCACCACGGTTGCCAGCCGGTGTCGCCGAAAGAGCAAGCGGTGCATAGGGATTGGCGCAAGGAGGAAGGCCACCGCGAGCATTGCGGCGCACACCGTGACCAGGTATACGATCCTGCCCCCGTCGCCTAGCTCGGAAAAGCCGTCCTGGAACGGCACGATCATCAAGAAACCGGCAAGCAATTGCACGCCAGTTTGCAAAACTCGAAGCTCCTGAACCAGCGAGCCCCAGTTGCGATCCAGGCGCTGAATCTCCGTCTCCCCCCGCGCCTTTCCGTTCCACCGCACCTCATCACGGTCGGTGCTGATGGGGTTGAGGCGCAATGCGTCGGCCATCGTGTGCACGGACTCATCACTTCCTTATATCGCTCCGTCCAGAAGCTCCGAACAGACAACACCCATGAATACCCACGGCGCCTACAAACCAAACATTTCACGTTGAGTCTTAGTAGAGTGAGGCAATGGCCGAGCGGCATTCCACGGAGGACATCGCTTCCGAATCCTCCTTAGAGGTTGGACAGTTTTGGTACTACTTCGACGACGACCGCTGGGTGTGGTCAGACGAACTCGCGCGACTGCACGGCTACGCCTGCGCGCGAGCGATCACGCCGACGACAGCCCTACTCCTGCAACACAAACACCCCGATGACAAGGCACGGGTCGAAGCCCTCATCTCATCGGTCCGCAACGCACGTGAACCATTCAGCAGTCAGCATCGAATCGTTGATCTGGACGGTACGGTGCGGCCGGTAGCTGTGGTGGCAGACACCGTCCTGGACGATGCCGGCCAGCGGATCGGAACGTCAGGCTTTTATGTGGTGTTACAGGAACCTTCGACGCTTGGTAAGTCCGCCGGAACCGTCGCGCGCGAGATGCGCCAGTCGGTGACCGAACGCGTCGACGAGTTAATAGATCACCGAGCCACGATCGAGCAGGCCAAGGGCGCGCTGCGATTGGTCTATCACCTCACTGAAGAGCAAGCGTTCGACCTGCTGACCTGGCGGTCGCAGGAAACTAACACCAAGATTCGTGATCTCGCCGCGACGATCTGCGAGCAGCTCGACACGATCGACTTAACAACCCAGACGCGCACACAGTTCGATCACTTGCTGCTCAGCGCGCACGAGGCGCTGCCACGGAGTCCAGCTCCAGCGGACTAGACAATTTCGCCAAAGTTGTTTTGCGCGATCGCCATTCGGGTACGCCCAGGTGATAAGGCCCACGACGTGGGGGCACATCACAACAAGGCATGGAGGCGACGAACATGGTTCAACCGCAACAGGGCACGGTCCCCTACCCCGGCAGCACCGACGAAATGCCCGAACGCCCCCGTGATGAGATGCGCGAGTATGTGGGCCGCGGTCTGCTGTCTGGCAAGAAGGCGCTCATCACCGGCGGCGACTCGGGCATTGGCCGCGCAGTCGCGGTTGCCTTCGCCAAGGAGGGCGCCGACATCGCGATTGCCTATCTCGACGATCGGGAAGATGACGATGCGAATCACACCCGAACCCTCGTGGAGGAGGCGGGTCAACGCTGTCATCTATTTCGGACAGATCTGGCCGAAGCAGCTAATTGCACCGCGACCGTCAATCAAGCCGTAGTCGATCTCGGGGGCCTCGACATTCTCGTGAACAACGTAGCCTTCCAATCTCCAGTCGAAAGTCTTTCCGACATAACGCCTGAGCAGTGGTCACACACCTTCCACGTCAATATCGACAGCTTCTTCCACACCACCCAGGCTGCGGTAGCGCATATGGACCGCGGTGCATCGATCATCAACACCGGCTCGATCAACGGTCTCCGCGGCAACGCCCACCTCATCGACTACTCCGCCACCAAAGGCGCGGTCAACGCGCTTACGTATTCACTGGCACAGGCGTTCATTGAGGACGGAATACGAGTAAATTGTGTTGCGCCCGGACCTGTCTGGACTCCACTTATACCTTCGACCATGCCGTCGAAGACGGTCAAGAACTTTGGTGAGCAAGCCCCCTTCGGGCGTAGCGCGCAACCCGACGAGATCGCGCCCTCGTATGTGTTCTTCGCTGCCGACGCGATGTCGTCGTACTATTCCGGACAAGTCCTGGCGCCGGTCGGCGGCGAGATCGTGCCTGGCTGACCTAGGTGAATTCGGCCCCGTCGAAATGTATCGACGGGGCCGAATTCGGCTGGGGCTCAACTACTATTGCTGTGCCTGCTCACGCTTCTCCGCTGCCGCAGCACGTGCGCGCTCGGCCTCGGCGCGGGCTTCGCTCTCGCCAGCCTCCCGGGTCGCATCGCCCTTCTCTTGCTGCGCGCGGCCCTCTTCGGCAAGGTCATCACGTCCGGCCACGTTGCCAAGCGTTTCCTTGACCTTGCCCTTGACGTCTTCGACCGTTCCCTTGATGGTTTCGGTCGGTCCTTTACTCTCAGCCATGAGCGATTCGCTCCTCTCGTCGAGTTCGTCGTGCATCGATGAACTTCGATGTCCACCACACACCGGGTAGCCCCTAACCCGATGCCTCAAACATCGGCTGGCCCGATCGCAGCTAACGTGTCACGAAATGTCTGGAGTACCTGCGCGACCGTCTTCTCGACAACGTCGTCGGGTGAACCACCGAACTCGTGACCAAACGTCGACACGACGGTGCGGTCATACACACCGAACCACACGGTGCCGGGCGAAACATCTTCTTGCGGTTGCGGTCCCGCTTCGCCGGTGACCGCGATGACAAGGTCGGCGTCGAATAGCGACGCCGTCCGCGTGGCCATCGCCGAGGCGGCGGCTTGAGAAACCACTGGTCCGTCGGGTACGTCGAGCAACCTGTATTTGACGTGCGACTGATAAGCCACTACGCCCCCGCAAAACCACTCCGAGGCATCTGGCCCACGAGCCAACGCGGCGGCAAGCGATCCACCAGTAAGTGATTCGGCGACCGCGATCCGCCGCGCGGCACGACCGGCCATTTCAGCGATTCTCTCAACCACCTGGTCTATCGACTCGCTGGGCTCATTCGTGGCGGTCACGACGATTCTCTATTCATGCGATGCTCGCGAGCACTCAACGAATCAATTACCAACGCGCGCAACATCTTTATCGACTATTGGCGGTCCGGCGGCGGTTGGCCGCCTTAATGGCGGATACGAGTTGGGCCTTGGTCATTCGCGAGCGACCGCGAATATCGAGCTTGCGGGCAACGCCGTAAAGGTGTTCCTTGGTGGCTTCGGCGTCGACCCCCTCGGCACTCGACCCGGACGGATTTGGTCCTCCGCTACGGGCCCGTTCGTCGGATGGCCCCTTATGATCCTTCGCTTCCCAACGGTCGCCGACCTTCTCGAATGAGTGCTTCAACGCGCTGTAGGCCACTCGATGGGCACGCTCTTCGTCCTGATACTCCTCGATTGCCGAGTCGTAAGCCTTCGCGTAGGTACGTTGCGCCTTCTTCGGCGATCGGGCGATTGTTGACGGCAGCTCCGATTTCTTGGCGGCACCGCTTTGCGTTGTCTTGGGCATGGCTGCTCCCTTTCTAGCCGAATCTGCTTCCGCGTTGCGGATTCCCGTCGCGAGGTAGCGCCAAACATTTCTCGCCGGTACGTTTGATGCCCTCGTTTTTCGGGTATTTCCAGGCATGAAAATCGCAATGGTTTCCGCGCATGCCGACCCGCTTGCGGATACTTCCGGGCCTAGTAGCGGTGGGCAGAACATTCATATCGCCGAATTGTCGTCGGCGTTGACTCGTCACGGCCATGACATAACGGTCTATACGCGCCGCGCCTGTGCCCATGGCGCTCGTGAGCGCGTCGCCGACGCTGGCTACCGCGTGGTCCGAATAGACGCCGGCCCGCCAGTTCCGATTCCGAGGGACGAGGTCTACAACTACCTGCACGAACTCACCGACGGTTTGTCGATCGCCCTCGCAGCGGATCGACCCGATATCGTGCATGCTCATTTCTGGATGTCGGCGATTGCCGCCGAGCTCGCGGCATTTCCCGAACGGCTACCGGTCGTGGTTACTTACCACAGCCTCGGCTGTATCGAGCGGAAGTATGCCGAAACATCGGATATCGGTCCCACCCAACGGATTCCACTAGAGACCGTCGCCGGCCGACGGGCGACCGCAATCGCGGCGACATGCACCGACGAAGTCCGCAACCTGCACGAAATGGGGGTTCCGACCCAGCGGATCAAGATAATTCCGCGTGGCGTCGACATCGATCGTTTCGGCGATCTCACAACCGCCTGGCCGAATGCCGTGCCCGCGCGTAAGCAGCGGTATCGCGTCGCAGTCGCTGGCTCCTTGTTGCCGCGCAAGGGAATTGAGACGGTTATCGAAGCGATAGCCGGCGTTCGAGATGCGGAGCTCATCGTCAGCGGGGGGCCAGTGATCGGCGAGTTCAGCGACGATCCCTACTTCGAACGCCTAATGCGTTGTGCCGCATCTCATTCCGTCGAAGACCGAGTCACCTTCCTAGGATCAATTCCGCACGAGGCGATACCCGCGCTACTTCGCAGTGCTGATATCGTCGCCCATGTTCCATGGTACGAATCGTTTGGCATGGTCGCGATCGAGGCAATGGCGGTTGGCACGCCGGTGGTCACTTCCGCGGTGGGCGGAATGCTCGACACCGTCATCCCCGGGGTAACCGGCGAACATGTCGCGGCCCGTGATGCGGGCGCCCTTGCGGCTACGCTGACGTCGCTACTCGCCGACGAAGCGAAGCTGCGCTCCTACGCCCGGATCGGCCGTGAGCGAATTCGGCAGCACTACCAGTGGTCGGACGTCGCGCTCAAAACCGAACGGCTCTACCGGCGGATACTCGACGATGCCCGCGACCGCCGCGCGGCACGAACGCCGGTTGGTGCGAGTAGTGCCCAAAAGGTCGATCGAGTGCACTTGCCGATCGGAGCGAGGCGCGTGGAGCGTCGAGACGTGGTGATGTGAAAAGTGTTGTGCGGTAGTAATGTTGGGTGCGGGGTCTCGACACCCCGGCACTCGACCAGCGGGCCCAAGGCGCCAGTGTCGTTTTGTTAGCCGATCGTCGGTGGGTCGGCATTCCGCTGCGGGTCGCACGGTGGGTTTCGGCGGGATGTCCATCCGCTGTTTAGCGGCGAGGTTTGCTGGGTATTCGTTTCCCATGACCAGAGCACTCGCACTTGTCTGCACCCTCAAACCGTCCCCGGCGCCGTCGAGTAGTGAATTGCTCGCGCGTCAGGTGCTCGACGCACTGGAACGTTACGGCGTCGGCGGCGACGTGATCCGTGTCGTCGACCACCACGTCACACCCGGTATCGAACGCGATATGGGCGGCGATGACGAGTGGCCGCGCATTGCCGGCGCCGTCGAGGCTGCCGACATTCTGCTGGTCTCGACACCGACATGGCTCGGGCACATGTCGAGTGTCGCGCAAGGCGTGCTGGAACGGCTCGATGCCGAACTGTCACAGACCGATGGAGAGAATCGACCGTTGATGGTCGGCAAGGTCGGAATGTGTGCAGTCGTCGGGAATGAGGACGGCGCGCACAAGATCATCGCCGATGTGTTCCAGGGATTGAACGACATAGGTTTCACCATCGGCGCGCAGGGGTCGACCTATTGGAATGACGAAGCGATGGGTGGCCGCGACTATTCCGACCTCGACGGCACCCCCAAGGCGGTCGCACGGACCACCGACTCCGCGGCTCGAAACGCCGCCCACCTCGCCGGAATACTTGCCGGGTCCCCGTTTCCGGGGTATCCGTCCTGAAGAAAGAAACCGCTACCGAAATGATGGAAGGGATTGCACGACTATGACTTTCACCGCACCAGGACTCTCCGACGCCAACGCGAAGGAGCTCATCAAGATTCTGCAGGAAAGACTAAGTGGGCTCAACGACCTGCACCTCACGCTCAAGCATATCCATTGGAATGTTGTGGGCCCCAACTTCATTGGCGTCCATGAGATGATCGACCCGCAGGTGACACTGGTGCGCGGGTACGCCGACGTTCTCGCCGAGCGTATTGCCACGCTTGGTGGTTCACCGCGCGGAACCGCCCGCGCGATTGAGGACGAACGGACCTGGGATGACTATTCCATCGGCCGGGACAACGTCCAATCACATTTAGCCGCACTGGATCTGGTCTACGACGGATTCGTCGCCTCCCATCGATCAGCGATCGAGTCCACCGAAGCCCTGGACCCGGTCACGCAGGACATTCTGATCGGCCAGACCGCCGAACTCGAGAAGTTCCAGTGGTTCGTGCGTGCGCACCTCGAAAGTGCGTCGGGCGGTTTGCCCCACGCGGACAGTCACACCGAACGGCAGGCAGCGGCTGCCGCGAGCTGACGGCTAATGAGCGGGGGCGGATCCGACAGTAGGTTGGGCCCGCCCTCGTTTCATGCTCCCGGCGAATCTCCCTGTACCGATTCACGCAATTTTCGTAGCGTGCTGGAAAGCAAACGCGAGACATGCATCTGGGATATGCCGACCTCCGCTGCTATCTCACTCTGTGACTTCGACTCAAAGAACCGTAACGCCACAATTTTACGTTCCCGGTCCGGTAACGCGTCGATTGCTGGCCGCAAGGTGACGAAATCGTTGATTCGCGAGATCTCCCGATCCTCGTCGCCGAGAGTGTCTTTAAGTGCGCGGCCCTCATCGCCGTCCGCCTGCGGAGAATCCAGTGATGAGGCGGTATGAGCCGACCGCGCGATCAGACCATCGACGATATCTTCCACCGGGAGATCCAAATGCGCGGCCAGTTCGCTTGGTTTCGGGGATCGGCCTAGCGTTTGAATCAGATCGTCGGTGCCGCGGGCGATTGCCTGCGCGGTATCTTTCGCGCGTCTGTTTACTCGAATGGACCAGGTGTTGTCGCGGAAATGCCTGCGCACTTCGCCCATCACCGTCGGCACGGCGAACGACAGGAATTCCGCACCGACCTCTGGATCGAACCGGTCGACGGCGTTAACCACGCCGATCCGCGCGACCTGCACCAGATCGTCAAACGGCTCGCCGCGACCAGCGAACCGTCGTGCCACATGTTCGGCGAGTGGAAGACACCGTTCGATGGCCTCGTCTCGTAATTCAGCACTTTGGGCAGCATCGTCGCACGCCGCTGCTTTCGCGAGGATGCCGGCGACGACACTGTATTCGCCAGGCGCCGGGGAGTTAGCTTTTGCTGGCACGCAGGAGTCAGTCCCTCAGTGTCGTCAGAGTGATATGGGCCTCTCGACCTTCCCCGGCACCGATATAGGCAACGCTGACGTTGTCAGCGATACATTCGATCACGTACCAGCCGAAACCCGTGGTATCAACTGATTCGCTCACTTTGCACCGCACCACGATCCGGACATTCTCCGGCGTCGTCGTCACGATGATATGCAAGCTCGCGTCATCCGCCGCTCGAGCGATGAGTTCGGTACACGATTCGTCAACGCCCACTTTCAGGTCGGCGACCGTGTCGAGGCTGAAATCGTCGGTCAGCAGCGTGTATTCGATGAACCCGCGCACAATCGGAAGGCGATCGACTCTGGGCGCCACCACCAACTCCACAACGTTGACGATGTCGGCTTTGACCTGGGGCTGCGTCTTGCCCCGGTGGTTCACGTTCTCCATTGGTACCTCGCCCACGAATCGTTTCTGCCGCCCTAGGCTACCCAGTTGTCTAAGTTCTCAAACCTCAGATCGTCGATCTGGGTCTCCTCGCGCAGGCTCAGCCACCAGTGAATGGTGCCACCGGAACGCAGGGCACCTCTCTGAGCTGAGCGGGATCGAGAGCATTCAGTACCAGAGCGGCGCTGCGTCTATTCGACGTGATCGACGCATGATCGGACCGATCCAACCGACATCCCTGCTGCACAACGATGTTAGTGACGTTTGTTCCCGGCGGCCCGGCGAGTTGGCCGACCGAATAGGGCGTCACGACCTCGTCGTCGCGAGTCGAGATATTGGTGTAGGCGATGTCGTCGAGATACGGCGTCGGTCGGCGAACCGCCTGGTTGAAATTCAGGTTCGCGCCGGGTTTGCGGCAGCCAGCGCACGACGTCGGCGGCTGGCTGATACCCAGTCGCTTCTGTATCGACGAGATGAAGTCACTACGGACATCGTCCTCGTCGGCAGCCTGTTTCCAATACGGTGCTAACGAAACATAATGCCGGACTTTGCCTTTCCCGCCGAGGTACTTGATCCAATACGTCGGGATCTCGGTACCGAGCGAGTGCCCGACGATATCCACCTGCGTGGAGTGGGTACGTTCGAGCACATCGCCGACGAAATACTTTATCTGCCAAGCACTTGCGAGTTTCGGCCCCATTCCGCCGATAGCTGATGCCGGCCACACGTTAGTCAACGCACCGTAAGCGGGAACGAATACGCAGTACCCCTCGTTGCGCAGCACCGGCACCAAGGTGCCCCAATTGGTTTGTCGCCCACCGCCGCTGCCGTGGACCAGGATCACCGGGCGCGGATGTGCGACCGACGGGCGACATGAGTAGTCGTTGCTGCCCGGCAGTGAGCCTCCGGGGTTGCGTAGTTCGGCATCGATGCCGGATAGGAAGCTGTAGGTCACCGGGAGTTTGACAGGGGCCGCTTGCGTTGGAGTCGCATGTGCCGATCCCGACATGGCGAGGATGCTGAATAGCACGGCGGCAACGGTTTTCAGAATTCTCATTTCGCACCCTCGTCGTCGGTGACCAGGTCGAGCCGCACCCCGAGCAGCCGGACGGGTCGATCGAGTTCGAATTGATCGAGCAACGCATGACAAACCGGCTCGATGTCGTCGAGTGCGATCGTCGGCGCGGGAAGCTTGCGCGATTTGGTTCGCGTATAGAAAGTCTTGGTACGCACCGTAATTCCGATTCGAAAGACTACGCGCTCCTCGGTGAGGACCTGTTCGAGAACTTCACGGGTGAGTTCGGAGATGGCGGAATGAAGTTCGTCGCGATCGGAGATGTCGGTGGCGTAGGTCCGGGACTTGGAATGCGAACGCGCGAGCCACGGTTCGGCGGTAATGGTGGAATCGCCGCCCCCGCGCGAGAGCACATAGAGCCAATTGCCTTGGTGCGGACCGAATATCTCGATCAATGATTCCTTCGGCGCGGCGATCAGTTGCGTCACCGTGTCGATGCCGTTGGCCGAGAGCTTCTTCGCGGTCTTGGGGCCGACGCTCCAAAGCTCTTTGGTGGGACCATCACCCATCAGGTCGATCCAATTGTCGGCGTCGAGGCGGAAGATGCGTTGCGTCTGGGCACCTTTCGCTTCCTGCCTTTTCGCGAAATTGGTCGCCATCTTGGCGCGCTGCTTGTTGTCGCTTATCCCGATTGACGCGCGCAGACCATTGCGGTCGGCGATCGTGGCGATGACCTGCGATGCCAATAGTCGTGGATCGTCAACGTCGGCGCCCAGGTATGCCTCGTCCCAGCCCCACACTTCGACCGGATGCCCGAAGCTGCGCAGAGTATCCATCACATCGGCGGAGGCGACGTCGTAGGCGGGGGCGTCGAGCGGAAGATATACCGCCTCGGGCATTTTCCGGTAGGCGACCCGCAGCGGCATCCCGGCCCGAACTCCCTGGGCACGTGCTTCATATGAGGCGCAGGTGACGACCTTGCGGGCCTCGGTCGGGTCGCCATTGCCGCCGACGATCACCGGCACGTCGGCGAGTTCCGGGGACCGCAGACGCTCGACGGAAACCTGAAATTGGTCCAGGTCCACGTGCAGAATGGCGTCGAAGCGTCGAGCGGTAGTCACGATGACAGGGTAGTCGGGCGACTGCTCAGCCGACGTCGCCTTGCGGTTGACCGTCGATGAATACCTCTAGTCGCTCCTGGTAGAAAGCCACTAAACCATCGATCGTCGTCGCGTCGGAGAGCGGCTCGGGATACGCCCACGCGATGTCGGGTAGCTCTGCGCCACCCACGGTCGCGGAGAAATACGATGCCCGGCCTTTGTAGGCGCAGTACGTATGAGTGTCGGTGGGCGTGAGTCCAACGATCACGTCATCGGGCGGAAAGTAGTACCGGACAACGGGTATCGACGTTTCGAATAGTGCCCGCGCGCGAGTGGACTGCGCGAGAACCGTTCCGGCCGCTTCGATCCGGATGGTCCGTGAGCTACGTCGAATATCGATGCGATGGAAGGGATCTCGTGGATGTCCAACAATCGTGTCGTCTTCTTCCAGCCAATCGAACGCGGCGAAATCGAAGGCGATGAGACCAGCGACATCGGGATCGGTCAACGCGAACGCCGCTGCCTCGCGCCGCCCCGCGCCGGTGACGACGTCGAGCGAATGGCCGGCCGACGTATGTGCGCTGAACGGATCGCTCGGATAGAGAATCGGCCGGTCGACGTCGACCGGCACCGCGTCGACCGGTCGCAGGGTCGCGCTCACGTCGGACTCGCGCAGCGCATAGGTGGGCACGACACGCCTGGGCTCCCAGACCAGTACGCCCAGACCGTCAGCGACATTCTCGCCGTCGAGTACCACGCGCACGCGTTTGCGTGTCGGCTGGAATCGAGTATCGCCGAGCGCGAGACGGAGCAAACTGTCGAGTTGGGTGGCCATATGGTGATCCTCCGCGTCACCAGCGCGGCAGGCAACCGCCGACTTCTTCAGTACTGATGAATTTTCATCCCCGTGAGCAGGGCCCGAGGGCATATTGCCCTTTGATCACACTCAGGGGGACGATATTTCACGTCAGCCGCGGATCATTCTTGCGACGGATGCGATGGCGGTCCGGGCGAGTGATAGCACGGATGTCCTCGAGCGCTCGGTCCCAGTCGTAAAGGACATCGTCGTAGGTCAGCCGCATGGTCAACCACCTATCGATAAGCGTCACGCGGTCGCGGGCCCGATCCTCGCGATAGGACTTCTCGTTTGAGTGGTAGAGCCGCCCGTCACACTCGATCAACAATGCACCCACTCGTAGATCCGCGTGGTGGTGTGCCGTGATTTCCGGTTGGACCATGACGTTGAATCCCGCTGCGACCAGGCGAAGTCGGGCGACAGTCTCGGTGCCCGACTGCGATCGGGCATCACATCGGCCGAACATCGCCAAGACTGACTTGGCCACTACGCCCATATCCGCCTGGATGTCCGGGATGGTGATCGACATCGAATTGAGGATGGAGTCGACGATGGCAATCCATTCCTCCGGCGGCAAACATCGGGCCGCACACGCGAGTGCCACGGGAATCGAGTCGACCGCCGTCACCACCGGCAACGGCCGGCCGAATCCTTGGCACCAGCGAAATGGCCCGGCCGGATGCGCCTGCGTCTTCTTGTACTTGCTAAGACGAACGTGGGTGTGCCGATGTCCCGGAGGGATCCAGATCGTCGAGATACCGTGGCGCTTATGGAAGCCCAATGCGGAAACACAGGTCAGCGCACCACCAGCTGACACTGCCGCGACGACGCGTGGATCGGCATCTTCTGATCGCAACCAGCCGTGCGCGACGGGAATCAACATCTCGCCGCGTTTGGCAAGCTTGACTTGATCCATCGACCAGCCCATCGCGAGCAGTTCCTGGAGTGTGTAAACACCGGAGTCCGAAGTCATACTCTGTTGGACGCAGCGGGCAGCCAAACGGTTTCATCGGCGTCATTGCCGTGAAATATCTTCCCCCTCAATGGGTTTCGAGGGCATATTGCCCTCCGACCCAGCTCAGGGGGCCGAAATTTCTGCGGTGAATCTCAATTGCCTCGAATTTTGCAAACCGGACAAGAACCGACCTAAAGAACCGCTACAACTAATGGGAAACACCCGCATCCCAACACCACGGAGGTAGTTATGGACTGGACCATCGAAGTTGCCATCTTGCCCGTCACCGACGTCGACCGCACCAAAGCCTTCTACGAGTCGATCGGATTCAACGCCGATCATGACCACACCGTCAGCGACGAGGTTCGCTTCGTACAAATGACCCCGCCCGGGTCGAACTGTTCAATCGCCTTCGGCAAGGGGCTCACCGACGCCAAACCTGGCACCAACGGTCGGCTGATCGTCTGTGTGTCCGACATCAATGCGGCCCGCGATCAGTTACTGGCCGCCGGCGTCGACGTCAGCGAGGTGGACACCCAGGCGTGGGGCCATTTCGTGTACTTCGCGGACCCCGATGAGAACCAGTGGTCGGTTCAGTATTTGCCGTACCGGTACGGCGAAGGCTGACGGGCGTAATTTTCGACGTCGGGTTGCGAGGTCTCGATACGCCGACTCGCTTCATCCCCTGATGGTCGAGTGCCGAGGAGCGCTAGCGACGAGGTGTATCGAGACCCCGGAGACAGTGCCGCACAAACGTTTTCGACGTCAGGTTGCGAGGTCTCGATACACCGTTCGTCTCGCGAGCTCGTCGAACGGCACTCGACCATCCGAGGTGGGCACGCTCGCCGTGGTCGATCAACCGGTCGATCTACGCGGCGGAGAGGCGGAAGATGCGTAGTTTGCGGTCGGTGCGACCCAGGTAGGCCTGGTAGACGTCGACCATCTTGATGAACTCGGCGAGGATTCGTTCGCGTTCGTCGCCGTCGAGAAGCGTTGCGGTCACTGGAATTTCGTCGCCGATGATGACCGACGCCGGGCCGCCGGCCAACAGATTGTGAGTCCACGCCGGATGATGGTCGCCGCCGAAGTTAGATCCGATCACGAAAATATCCGGATCCTCCCGGTAATAGAGCAGCGGCTGCACACGACGGGCCCCCGACTTCGCACCGGTCGACGCCAGCAGCAGCGTCGGAGCGCCGATCGGCCCGAGCGCGGTCAGCCGGCCACGAGTCTTATTCAGCAACCATCGGTCAGCGGGAGCCAGTGCGCGGATCGTCGCCGAACCGGGTGCGGTGGCGGCAAATTTAATCAGCGGCGTACGCAGAAAGCTGGATTCGCTACCCCAGCGAACATCGGGAAACGGGCGTTGAGAAGTCACCTCTTCACGGTAGCCTCGGCTCCCGCTTGTAGCCTGGATTTCGCGCCGATCAGGTCTAACGCCTCATAACGGACCCGTCGGAAGTTTGCGACGTACCAGCTTGCCGGTTGGGTTGCGGGGCAGATCATCGACGAACACCACATCCCGCGGAACCTTGTACCGCGCGAGATGTACTTTGACGTGCAGTCGCAGTTCGTCGGCCTGCGGGTCCGCCTCGGGATTACGAACAACGAAGGCGCGCAAGCGTTTTCCGAACTGCTCGTCGTCGACGCCGATGACCGCGACGTCGGCGACCCCGGGATGTTCGGCGAGTAGATTCTCTACTTCGAGCGGATAGACGTTCTCTCCGCCCGAGACAATCATGTCGTCGTCGCGGCCCTCGATAAACATCAGACCGTTCGCGTCGAAACGCGCCATGTCGCCGGTGGCCATATAGCCGTCGATGATCTGCTTGTTGCGTCCGTCGGTATACCCTTCGAACGGCGCGCCGTTGCGTACGAAAAGCCTTCCGCGGACATCGATTCCGGAGATCCGTTGATCGTTGTCGTCATACAGGGCAAGACGACTGGTCACCGGTGGCCGGCCGACGGTCCCGGGCGCTTGTCGTAACTCATGCGGCTGTGCGACCGACGCGACAGCCACTTCGGTTGACCCGTACATGTTGTAGAGAACATCACCGAAGGTGTCCTGTACCGCTTCGGACAACGTCGGCGAGAGCGCCGATCCCGCGATGACAATGATCTTCAGTGCGGACAGATCATATTTCGCGATGATGTCGGGGCCGAGCGCGATCATCCGATGCAACATCGTCGGGACCGCGACGAGGGTTTGTGCTCGATGCTCCGCGAGAGCAGCTAGAGTCTTCTCGGCGTCGAAACGCCGCATCACCACCGTCTGGTTGCCCAACGCCGTGCCGACACCCCACACCGCGAAACCCGTGGAGTGGAAAATCGGCGAGACGATGACCATAGTTCCGTTCTGCGGCAACGGAATACGATCCAAGAGCAGAGCGCTGGTGAATGGCGACATTTTGGACCGCTGGGCACCCTTCGGTAGACCGGTGGTACCGCTGGTGAGGATGACGAAGCCGCCGAAGGTCTTTGGAGTCGGCGGCATCGATGTGTCGCCGTCGGTGACGATCTTGTCGAGCGTGCTGCCCCCGTCGGTTATGGCGCCCTCGTCATCGATCCAGGTGAGGATCCGCGGCATCGCGGGCAGGCCATCGACGAGTTCGCCGAACTCCTGGTCGTGCAGGACGGCACGGACATGCTCGCGCTCAACTACCTCGACGAACTGCGTCTTGCCGAATCCCGTGTTCATCATGGCCAGCCGAAAGCCCGCACGGCCGGTCGCACTCAGCGCGATGATCAACCCCCGGTGGTCGCGGGCGAGCACCGCCACGACGTCGCCGGGTTTGAGGCCGGAGGCCAGTAGTTCGTTGGCAAGCGCATTTGACTGCCGATCGACTTCACTAAAGGACAGCGTGCCGCGTTCGTCGGTGAGGGCCGGTGCATCCGGATAGGTCTGTGCGCCATGCAAAATCACCGTCGAAGCCGGGCCGATCGTCTTCGCGCGTTTGGCGGCCTGGGCTACCTCGAGCGGTCGTCGCAGGTCGATGGCCCCGGAGTGTTGCAGGACCTTAATCGCGCCGACCGCGTCGGAAACCATTTCGAATGCATCGCGAATCGCCATCGGCGTGCGCCCTCCACAAGTCTGAGAACATCGGTTGTCTGATTGTCTCAGAGTATGCGCTGGGGCCGCCGTCAGCTGAGAAATTCGCCCGAATAGTTCGCCGGCTGGGGCAATATGCCCTTGCTACGGAACTATTCGGACGAATCTCACGACGGGCGGGGCGGCTATTTGCCGGTGAACTGTTCACCAGAGACCGCGACCGACGGGCGGCCATCGACTCCGACCGGCACCTCGCCCTCGACGGTGGTCCGGAACAGCGTGCGGGTCACGTCGAGATGGTTGATGTCGCCGGGAGCCAGATGTGCGGTGGCCCGGTTATCCCACACCGCGATACTTCCCGCGCGCCAGCGGAAGCGGACCGTGTAGGCCGGAGTGGCCACTTCGTCGAAGAGCAGGTCGAGCAGCGCGTCGCTTTGGCGCTGCGAGTAGCCGACGATCCGGCTGGTGAAACCCGGTGTCACAAAAAGCAATCGCTCCCCCGTGACCGGATGTACCCGCACCACCGAATGCTCACTGACCAATGGGGCTTTCCGAATCTTCTCCCCATAACTGCTGTCCGCCTTGAAGATCGGGTTCCGCCCACCGAAGCGGTGTTCTGCGCGCAGCCCTTCGACCAACGCCTTGAGTGAGTCAGGTAAACCG
The DNA here is from genome assembly GCF_000241305.1 of Gordonia effusa NBRC 100432. Classification (GTDB taxonomy): domain Bacteria; phylum Actinomycetota; class Actinomycetes; order Mycobacteriales; family Mycobacteriaceae; genus Gordonia; species Gordonia effusa. The sequence goes on along the minus strand of NZ_BAEH01000110.1, from coordinate 45,544 downwards.
TTGTAGGCAGCGGCGAGGTTCGTCCACTGAGTGTCACCACCGAAGTCGGGAACTACGTTGGCGCGCAACACACTTACCGCGGGCGGATTGACCAGTGGTGTCACGTCGGTATGCCAGTGGTTGGTGTAGCTGGCCGCCTTAACGCCGAATTTGCGTTCATAGTTCCGGTTGTCGATCTGCAGGATCTCCGGGAATTCGGTTGGCGCGTCGTCGTCATACGGATGCGACGCGGTCACCGGGCCGAAGATCCGAGAAAACGCGATCTGCTGCGCGTGGTCGATCTGTTGATCATGGAAGAACAACACCTTGTGGCGGTGCAGCGCCTCGATGATGGCCTGAGCCTGTTCGGAATCCAACGACTCGCGCAGGTCGACCCCGCGAACGTCGGCGCCTATGTAACCGGCGACAGGGGCGAATGTCAGATCAGTTGCGATGGGATCGGCGATAGTCATTTTTCACAATGTCCTTTTCGAGAGTTGGGCTGACCCGAGAAATGATCATCAGCACCAGTAACTCGACGCAACATTCAGTTCCACAATGTGAAATCTCCAGACGAATTGACGATTCTTCGCAGCGACTCAATCGGAGATACGTTCAGCGCGCGTCGAAATATAGGCGCTTTGTCGCTCGTCGGGAATCATCCTCGACAATCTGCATCCGTCCCCGGAGGACTCCCCATGACCATTCCGCACAGCTCCGAGCGGACACCACGAGTCGATGGCCCGCCGCGCACCGGCTCGCAGTCGGTTGAACGGGCGATCAGCGTGTTGTACGCGTTCGAGGGTGAGAGCCGCTCGCTGTCCATCAGCGAGGTGGCCGGTCGAGTCGGGCTCCCGGTGAGCACCACGCACCGCATCGCCCAGGCACTCGTCCGCGGGCGGCTACTTGCCCGCGACGGCCACAATTCCTATCTCATCGGCGACGGCATCGCGGCCCTCGCGCACGCGGCAGCACGCCGTGTCGATATCGATGCGATGGCCCCTCATCTGCATATATTGTCGTCAGAAATCAGGATCACCGCGAGTCTGGGCGTGGTCGAAGACCACGAAGCGGTCACCGTCTACTCCGCGCGACCGCCGTCGATGTTCTGCGACCATCAGTTGCCGGGCCGACGAACGGCCATCGAGGACAGTGCGATGGGACAGGCGATCATCGCATTCGGGCAGCGTCGCGAACGGCAATTCTCGACCCTGCCCGACATCTCCGAATCAAGACGGCGCGGCTATTCGTTGGCCACCGCCGACGGCGTCACCGCAGTCGCCGTGCCGGTGTTCGGGGCCGATGGTCAGGTGCGTGCGTCCATCGGTGTGCAGGCCCGTAGTGTGCGCCTCAACCAAAACCTAATAAGCGCTATTCACCCGCTGATGCGACATACCGCAGAATTTCTTCGTGATGTCGCAGACATCGAATCATCCGTGGAATCAGCAGTTTTACCCGCCACGATTTAATCACCGCCGGGTTTTTCACATTGTGGAATGGTCTTAGCAGACCGAGCCCCTCGCTCAAATAATAGATGCCATCAGATCAATGACTGATCGGATCTAGGTCGCATTCAAATTAATGCCAGAGGCTCGGTTCAAAGAATTCACGAATATCTATTTCGACTCAGCCCCGCATTCTCACCACTCGAGAGGAAACTATGAAGACCACCCGCAGGTGGCGCCAGTATGCCGCCGCCTCCCTCGCACTTGCCCTGGCGACGACGATCGCAGCCTGCGGCTCGTCTGACGAAACCACGGTAACTGCCGACGGGAAAACCGAACTTCGCTATTTGAGTCAGCCGTCGGTTGTCACGACGCCTGAACTCGCTGCTGATCTCGGCTACTTCACCAAGGTGGCGCTCAAGTCGGTCGGCGAGACCAGCAGCGGTCCTACGTCGATACAAGCAGCCGCGACCGGCGATGCCGACTTCGGCGCGGCCTTCAACGGGGCGATCGTCAAACTCGCCTCCGCCGGCTCACCGATCAAAGCGGTCGTCGACTCCTACGGTGCCGATTCGCAAACATTCAACGGTTTCTACGTCCTCGACGGCTCACCAATTCGCAAGGCGCGGGACCTGATTGGCAAGAAAGTCGGCATCAATACACTCGGTGCACACAGCGAATTCGTGATCCGCGAATGGCTTTCGCGCGAGGGGCTGTCCAAAGACGAGATCGCGTCGGTGCAACTTCTGGTAGTGCCGCCGATCAACGCGGAATCCGCCCTGCGACAAGGGCAGATCGACGTCGGCGCGTTCAGCGGAATCTTCCGCGATCGGGCACTGGCAAAGGGCGGACTGCGGGTACTGTTTACCGACGCGGTCTTCGGCGACTTCAGTTACGGCACCGTCGTAGTGCGTAACGACTTCATCGCCAAACACCCGGCCGAGGTCAAGGATTTCACCCAGGGCACCGCGCGGGCAATCAGATGGCTTCAGGTCACGCCGCGGGACCAGGTGGTCGCTCGGTTCAAGAAGATCCTGAGCTCGCGCGGGCGTGGTGAAGACCCCGCACTGGCCGATTACTGGAAGAGTTCGTCCATCCCGACACCCGGTGGCGTCATCAAGGCCGCCGAATTCCAGTTGTGGATCGACTGGCTGGTACGCAATGGCGAACTTAAGTCGGGGCAGTTGAAACCTGCCGATCTGTATACCAACGAATACAACCCGTTCGACAACGGAACCTATCCCCCGACGTCGGGGCCAGATGGCAAGCCCGCGAAGGCGGCATCATGACCACGCCGAAACTGGAGCTGCGAAATGTCCGAAAAGTATTCTCCGCCAATGGGAAACCAGACCTCGTCGCGATTGACGACATCACCATCTCGGCCCCCGAAGGCGAATTCCTCGTCCTGGTCGGACCCAGCGGAAGCGGAAAGTCGACGCTGCTCGATCTTATCGGCGGGTTGACCACGCCAACGTCGGGCGAGATCCTGCTCGATGGCGAGCCGATCACCGGTCCGGGGCTAGATCGCGGCGTCGTCTTTCAGCAATACGCCCTGCTCCCCTGGCGAACCGCACGCGGCAACGTCGAATTCGGTTTGGAGGCAAAGGGTATCGCTCGACGGCAACGTCGTACGGTGGCTGACGAGTATCTGGCACTCGTGGGTCTGAACGGGTTCGGCGACCACTATCCGCATGAACTGTCTGGTGGCATGAAGCAGCGCGTCGCCATTGCCCGCAGCTTGGCATATGACCCCGAGGTCTTGCTGATGGATGAACCGTTCGCCGCACTCGACGCTCAGACACGGGAGTCGTTGCAGGACGAACTATTGCGAATCTGGAAAGCAACCGGCAAGACGATCCTGTTCATTACACACGGCATCGATGAGGCTATCTACCTCGGGAATCGCGTCGCGGTACTGTCCGAGCGCCCAGGTCGGATCAAAGAGGTACTGCCCATCGCGATCGACCGCGAGAGCACCGAAGACCTGCGCTCGTCGGAGCAGTTCCGCGAATACCGTCATCGCATCTGGCTGTCCCTGCGCCCGGGCGCAGCCGTCGCTGATTCCGAGACCTCAACGTCGGGCACATTGATCGGAGCGACCCATGTCTAGCAGCACACTGGCACCACCCAGTTCGATTGTCGTTGAACCCAAGGGTGTTTCACCGGCGGCCTCGGAGGCGCCCGTAGCTGCGGGGTCGACGAATCGTCGAGGACGCGCGCTTGTCGGTCGCGTGGGTAAGTCGGGCAAGTGGCTGCTCCGGTCGTCGATTGTCCTCGCCGCCCTGCTGGTGTTCTGGGAGATCGCGCCACGGATCGGTTTGGTTGACCGGACCTTCCTGCCCGAGTTCTCTTCGGTGCTGGGGGCATTGGGTGATGCTGCTGCCAGCGGTCAACTGCAGCAACATATTTGGGCAAGCGTTTCACGTGCGTTGCAGGGATTCGTGGTGGCGGTGATCATCGCGGTGCCGCTGGGCATTTCCATCGGTTGGTACAAACCTGTTGCGCAGTACCTCAATCCAGCGCTCGAGCTGTTCCGCAACACGGCCGCGCTGGCACTGTTGCCGGTATTCGTGTTGATCCTGGGCATCGGCGAGACGTCGAAGGTGGCTTTGGTGATTTACGCCTGCGTCTTCCCCATCCTGCTCAACACCATTTCCGGCGTGCGAAATGTCGACCCGCTGCTCATCAAATCGGCTCGCTCACTTGGACTTCCGTCGTGGCGACTCTTTCAGAAGGTAGTTCTTCCGGCCGCGTTGCCGACGATCTTCACCGGCATCCGACTAGCCGCCGCCGCGTCGATTCTCGTACTCATCGCGGCCGAGATGGTCGGGGCACGGTCGGGGTTGGGGTACTGGATCATGGCCAGCCAGTTGAACTTTCAGATCCCGCAGATGTACGCCGGGATCGTCACCATCGCGCTGGTAGGGCTGGTTTTCAATCTGGTGCTGGTGACGATTGAGAAGCGGTTCTCGCGGTGGCGGGTGCAGGACTGACGCCGTGGCCGGGTATCGAGATCGGGTCACCGCGTCTCGATACACCGGCGACCTCGCAAGCTCGGACGACGGCACTCGACGATCGAGGTTGAGGTGGCTCAACGGAATATGACGATCTGTTTATCAACGTAAGGAATCACTATGGCTCGGCAATTACACCTCAATGCCTTTCTGATGGGCGTTGGACATCACGAGGCCGCGTGGCGGCACCCGCGTACCGATGAACACGCGGTGCTCGACGTCAATCACTTTGTCCGACTTGGTCAGATCGCCGAACGCGGGAAGCTGGACTCGGTGTTCTTCGCCGACACGTTGGCCATTGGGCCTAATCCACGGCGCAACGTCGCGGCCATCTTCGAACCGCTGACCCTGCTCGCCGCCATCGCGGGTGGGACCAGTCGTGTCGGCCTAATCGCCACGGCATCAACGGGATACAACCATCCGTTCACATTGGCGCGCGCATTCGCGTCGCTTGAACACATCAGTGGCGGTCGTACCGGATGGAATATCGTCACCTCCGCGGGTAAAGAAGAAGCTGCGAACTTCGGCTATGACTCGATCCCCGACCACGCCGGGAGATACCGACGCGCCCAGGAGTTCGTCGACGTCGCCAACAGACTGTGGGACAGTTGGGGTGACGACTCGGTCGTACTCGACGTCGAGCGAGCGATCTTCGCCGACGCCGATCAGATCAGTACGGTCGACCATGTGGGAGAACACTTTTCGGTTCGCGGCCCGCTGAATTCACCGCGTTCTCCGCAGGGGCGCCCGGTACTGGTGCAAGCCGGATCGTCCGAACCTGGTAAGGATCTCGCGGCCCGGCACGCGGAGGTCGTGTTCACCGCGCAACGCACAATCGTTGAAGGTCGGGAATTCTACGACGACCTCAAAGGGCGTCTTGCCGGGTTCGGCCGCAATATCGACGACCTGCAAATCCTGCCGGGTATCGTCCCGTTCATTGGCGCGACGCACGCCGAAGCCGTTGCGCTGGAACAGGAATTCACCGAACTGATCTCGCCTGACTACGCACTACGTCAGCTCTCACATGTGTTCAACGTCGACCTGACCGATTTGTCGCTCGATGCTCCGCTCCCGGATTTGCCTCCGGAGTCGGAAATCGAGGGTCAGAAGAGTCGTTCCACGCTGGTGCGTCAGCTTGCGGCACATGACAACCTGACCACCCGCGAGCTATTGGGCAAACTGGGCGGCGGGCGCGGTCACCGCACCATCGCCGGCACCGCCGAGGAGATCGCCGACGATCTGATCGCTTGGGTTGACGCAGGAGCGGCAGACGGCTTCAACGTGATGCCGCCGTATCTCCCTGGGGGACTTGAAGATTTCGTCGACCAGGTGGTCCCGATCCTGCAAGAACGCGGTCGCTTCCGCACGGATTACTCGGCATCGACCCTGCGTGGCCACTACGGCATCAAGTTGCCAGCGCATCACGCGGAAGCAGTGCCCGCGACCGCATGACGACGGTCGATGACGAACAACACCAGAAAGCCCAAGCGGGAGCTGACCATCCGCTACGTTCCCTGATCGGCACCGTATACCTGCCCGCGGCGGCATACGGCGTCGGTCAGGGCGCCGCCGCTCCGGTCATGGTGTTGGCCGCGCTAAATTTGGGCGCAATGCCAGCGCTGGCCGGTTTGACGGTGGCACTGATTGGGCTTGGGCAGGTGGTCGGCGATACCTGCTCGGGCCAGATCGTCGCCCGGCTCGGCGAACGCCGATCTATCATCGTCGCAAGCAGTCTCGCAGCCGTCGGATCGCTGACCTGCCTTGTCTCTCCGACTATTTGGATCCTGTGCGCGGGAATCTTCGCCGTCGGCCTCGCAAACGCGGTGTGGGGCTTGGCCAGGCAGAATTACCTATCGCTCAGCGTCCCATTCGCCTGGCGGGCGCGAGCGATGTCGTTATTCGGCGGCGCCATGCGATTCGGATTCTTCGTCGGGCCGCTGCTCGGCGCGGCGGCGATTGTGGCGATCGGTACTCGCGGCGGATTCGTCGTTCAATTGATCGCGATCGTGGTCGCGGGATCTTTGATGGCGCGGTTGGCCGACCCGCCCGGTGCCGGGGCAGTCGCATCCCCACTGAGCCTATCGACCATCTGCCGCGACCATGCTCGGCTGTTCGCCACCCTCGGCACGGGTTCACTGTTGTTGGGTATCGCACGCAGCACGCGTGATGCGATTCTTCCGTTGTGGGCCAATCACATTGGATTGTCACCGGCAACGTCGAGTCTACTATTCGGGGTGGGCGCCGCCGCAGATGTGCTCTGTGCGTACCCGGCCGGTCATCTGATGGATCGATTCGGGCGGACCTCTGTGGCGGTGCCGTCGATCGTGGTCCTGGCTGTCGGATATCTCATCCTCCCGTTCACCGCGACAGTCATCACGTTCACCGTCGTCGCGATAGTCCTGGGAGTGGGCAACGGATTCGGCAATGGGGTCATCATGACCATCGGCGCCGACGTCGCACCACCGACCGGACGCGCGGAGTTCCTCGCCGTGTGGCGGTTAACCCACGATGCCGGCTTCCTTGCCGGACCATTGTCGATCTCGTTGGCGGCGGCGTTGTTCCCGTTAGCCACAGCGGTTTTCACCGTCGCCGGGATCTCTGGCATCGGGGCCGGGGTGTTGGCGAAGTATGTACCGGCGTACACGAAGCGGCCAGCACGGTTGACGTCGTAGCAGCGACGCTTCGCCATTTCCGGAAAATCAGGCAAATAGGTGTGTATCAAGGGCAATGTGCCCTTGGTACGCACCTATTCGGACGATTTTCCGGCGGAATCGGGCGCGCTGTCCTGCGCTGATCACCGCGTGCGGGGGACAATGGCAGCACGAGTCAGGAGGGCGCGATGTCGAATTTTCCGGTGGTGCTGATCGAACAAGCCCGTAGCTGCGCGTGGGCTACGACTATTGCCCGGGCCCAGGAGATGTCGCCGGTGAACCCCGGAGATTCGTCGATGGCAGCGGCCGTCGACGTCCTTCGACGGCGGGGGATGTCGGTGCGAGATTCAAAGCCGGCCGCGTTGACGCGCGACACCCTCGACGACATCGACGTCTACGTGATTCCGCATCTCGCAGCGCCCGGCGTCGAGTACGTGACCCGTGATCTGCCGCCGACCTACTCGGTCGATGAGCTCGACGCGATCGAAGGCTTTGTCCGCGACGGCGGCGGGCTGGTGATCCTCGCCGAGTGCGATACCGCGACGTCGGGCAATAATCTCGCCGACGTGGCCGCACGGTTCGGAGTCACGATTCAGTCGCTTGTGGTGCAGGAGTCGCCTGGCGAACGACGCGTGCGCGGGAACGCGACCTGGGTACTCGCCGACCTCGACAACGATCAGGGCATCCTCGCCGCGGTGGAGTCGGCGTGTTTCTATCGCACGGGCGTAGTGGAGATCGCAGAAGGCACCGACGCGACGACTTTGGCGCGCACCAGTGGGTCGGCGTGGCCGGCGGGTGCCGCGCTCGCGGTGTCTGTTCGTGCCGGCCGTGGCCGGGTGGTGATCTTCGCCGACTCCGACCTGTTCGGCGACGACTCCATCGACGACTTCGACCATCGGCAGTTGTGGACGAATGTGGTTACCTGGGCGGGTGGTGGCGCGACACGACACGAGACACACACCGGCGGTGTCGCGTCGGCCGCCGCCCGACCGGAATGGTTGTCGCTCAAGGCTTCCGTGGAGCAATTACGCGCTCTACAAGCCGACGACGGCAGTATCGGCGACGCTGCGTCGCAGCCTCAGGCTGGCTCGCTATGCGACGGGATCGACACCGCGATCAGCAGTCTCACTCCCCTATTTCCGCATGACGCCGACTATCTGGATGCGGTGCGTAAGGACATAAAACGCTGGACCGCAGGAGGTTTCGGAAAACCCGACTTCGGCGAATCGCTGGCCGCCTTCCGCCCCGACCTGCAGCGCGTCGACGGCGTGGAGCATCTGGTGATATTTCCGATGTACACCCAGAACGGTCACGCCGGACGCGTATTCGAGGCTGTGCTACTGCGGGTGATGTGGCCGCAGTGGCTCGCCGACGTCGAATCGTCATATGACAATCGGCAATTTCTCCCGGTACTGTTCGAGGATTTCACCTCGGGTTACGACACCAACTCGGCTGTCCTGTTCCCGGAGACTGTGTCAGTAGCCGACAAACCCGAATTCCATTGGGGTGCAATATTCTGTGACCGAGAGGCGGCCCGCTTTCGACGGGTCGTCGGTGCGGCGTCGGAGATATTGTCACTACAGCTACCACCGTTCGGGGAGCGGCTGGTCGGGTCCCAAACGCTGGCGCAGTCAACCTTCGCCATGTGGGATCTGTTGCACGATCGGACGCATAGCCGCGGCGAGTTGCCCTTCGACCCGTTTATGATCCGGCAACGCATGCCGTACTGGTTGTACTCGCTGGAGGAGCTGCGCTGCGACCTGTCGACCTTCCGTATCGCGAGTGAACTTGAACGACAAGGGCATCCGTACGGACAGCCGGTCCAGTTGGCAATTCTCTTCGACCGTTTGTTCCGCTTCCCCATCACCGGGGACCGCGTCCGCAACTACGACGGACTCGGCGGACAACTCCTGTTTGGCTACTTGCATCGCAACGGAAGTTTGCACTGGCGCGATAATCGATTGTCATTTGACTGGAAAGAGGTTGGACCACAGGTGATTTCACTCGGTACTCAGATCGAGGAGCTGTACCGCAGCGGCATCGATCGATCGAAGGTCGGCCAATGGCTACAGACCTATCGATTTGTCAGCTCCTATGTGGAGCCCGCGGCCGGTTCGGCCTGGGCGAAAGGTGAACTGCCACTGGGCGGCCCGCCCCGGGAACTGGTCGATCATGTCGCACCGGACGAGTTCCCACTCAACGTCTTCTACGAAGCCTTGAAACGGAAGATGCAGCCCGTCATCGACTCGACACGTGGAATCACCTCGGAGGCAGCATGATCGAGCAGCTACACGACACACAACGTCGCGGGTTCGCGAGCGACAACTACGCGGGCGTACTGCCCGAGGTGCTCGAAGCCATCAGCGTAGCGAACGTCGGGCACCAGTCCTCCTACGGCGCGGATGTGTACACCGAAGCATTGACACGACGAGTGCGCGAACTCTTTTCGCCTGCGGCACAGTCATTTCCGGTATTCAACGGAACTGGCGCGAATGTACTCGCACTGTCGGCGATGACACAGCGGTGGGAGGCGGTTGTCTGCGCGGAGTCGGCGCATATCCACGTCGACGAAGGCGGCGCACCGGAGAAGGTATCCGGGCTGAAGCTGTTCACCGTCCCGACGTCGGATGGAAAGGTGACGCCGACCGCCATCGAGGCCGCGGTTCCGGACCGAGCGGGCGATGAGCACTGGGCGCAGCCGCGCGTGCTGTCGGTGGCACAGGCGACCGAGTTGGGCACGGTGTATTCGGTCGCCGAATTGACGGAGTTGGCCAGTTACGCGCATGGCCGCGGGTGGTCGGTGCATATCGATGGATCCCGATTGGCAAATGCGGCAGCGCATCTCGACGTCGGGTTGGGCGAATTGACCGTCGACGTCGGGGCCGATGTGCTCAGCGTCGGGGGCACCAAGAGCGGATTGCTTGGCGCCGAGCTGGTGGTAGTGCTCAACACCGAGGCGGTACGCGGCGTCGAGTATCTGCGAAAGACGTTGATGCAGTTGACATCTAAGCAGCGGTTCATGGCCGCACAGTTCTTGGCATTGTTCGACGACGACCTGTATCTCCGGGTAGCGCGACACTCGAACGCGATGGCGGCGCTGCTGGCCGAATCAGTGCGCGAGCTGCCCGGCGTCGAAGTGACCCAGACCGTGCAAGCCAATGCCGTATTCGCAACGCTGCCCCACGAGGTGTCGCGGCGGTTGATGAAGCAGGTTCCGTTCTATTTCTGGGACGAGACGCGCGGCGAGGTGCGGTGGATGTGCTCATGGGATACCACCGAGGAAGACGTGCGCGGGTTCGTCGAGCTGGTGCGGGCCGAACTGGGGTCCTAACCCCCGCGCTGCCTCGCAAACCCAACTCGCCAGGACATTCCCGACACCATTTTCGGGTCGGGAATGTCCTGCCGGGTCGGGTTTGCGAGGTAGGTCGGGTTTGCGAGGGGGGGTCTACTTGGTCCAGATGTAGAGCGGGTCTTTCGAATCGGTCTTTCCGGTCTCGATACCGGTTAGACCGGCAACCCGTACGTCAGTCGAACCCGAACCAATCGCGAATGGCGTGCAGAATTTGCGGACTAGATCGTCGTCCTTGTCCTCGCACGGCTCGAAGTCACCGATCATGATCATCTTGGTCCACTGGGTGCCATCGGCGGTGGCGATCTCGAACTCCGGGTACAACGAATGGATCGATGGTGCGTTCATGTCCCACTCGATGCCCTCGGGGTGGATCTCCTTGCCCTCGGCCCGCACGAAGTACACCGCCTTGGTGTCCTTCAGCGAGTCCTTCCTGACCCCCTTCAGGTCGTCGTCGGAAGCTTTATCGATGCTGGTCACCTTGAGCTCGATGTAGGTCTTCTTACCGTCTTTCTCCATCACGAACACGACCGGCTGACCGACCTTGACCGTGGCCCCCTTCTTCGTCACCGTTGGCAGCTTCGGCTTAGCCTTCGACGACGGCGCCACGGACGTCGGGATCGATACCGACGGTGCGGCAGCTCCACCGAGCGGCTTGGGCAAAGTACCGGGGGCCAGCGCTTCATCGAGGATTCCGAAGGCCTTCTTCGTTTCCTCCTCCACGGCGCCCGAACACGCGTCCTTATACCGGGCGAAGATCGGCTTGGCGGCGACGATCGCCTTGTCGCGTGCGGTTGCGTCATTCTTCGCGAGCGCGTCGTTGAACGCCTTAGCGTTCGCCTGACCTTCGTCGGCTATCTTGCGAACCTTGGCGTCCTTGATGAGCGGAAGCGTGGCTCCGCTAATCGCCGAGCCGCTGACTGGCAACTTGCTCGCGTCACCCATCGAGCGATACGAAACCAGCTGTCCCGCAACCGCGGTCGCAGTCGAGTAGGCAACGCTGCAGTCACTTTTCAGCGCGCCACCGCCAGCAGCCGACTCGTCCCCCTTGTCCCCGCCACCGCAGCCCGACACCACCAGGCCGGCCGCGAGCAATACCGCACCGACTCCTCCGACGCCTCGCATGGTCATAGCAATCCCCCTCGTTAGGTTGGCGAATACTCAATGAAGCTAGCAGCACGGCCGAACCTCCCGACCGTCCCCTCCCACAAGATCAACGCCAAACGCGACTCGGCCCCGACACCACATGGGTGTCGGGGCCGAGTTCAGCTAGAAACTAGCGGTAATCGTTGCTGAAACCGTAGTCGTCGAGCGGCACCGCAGCGCCGGCCGGAGCACCGAAGGTGCCGTCCGGGCTGTAGTAGGTGTCGTCGTAGTTCGGGACGGCGTACGCCGCTGCCCGAGCCTCTTCGGTCGGCTGCACCTGGATGTTGCGGTAGCGGTTGATACCGGTACCGGCCGGGATGAGCTTACCGATGATGACGTTCTCCTTGAGACCGATGAGCTTGTCGCTGCGGCTGTTGATGGCCGCATCGGTAAGCACACGAGTGGTCTCCTGGAACGACGCCGCCGACAACCACGAGTCGGTCGCGAGCGATGCCTTGGTGATACCCATGAGCACCGGACGTCCGGCCGCGGGCTCGCCGCCCTCGGACACGACCTGACGGTTGGCCGCCTCGAACTCGGCACGCTCGGTGAGCGAGCCGGGCAGGAACTCGGTGGCACCGGAGTCGATGATCGTCACGCGACGCAGCATCTGACGCACGATGGTCTCGATGTGCTTGTCGTGGATCGACACACCCTGGCTGCGGTAGACCTCCTGGACCTCGTTGACCAGGTGAACCTGGACCTGACGGGGACCCATCACGCGCAGGACCTCGTGCGGATCGGCAGCACCTTCCATGAGCTGCTGCCCGACCTCGACGTGGTCGCCGTCGGCGAGCAGCCGCTCGCTGCCGTCGTCGTGCTTGAAGACACGCAGACGCTGACGCTTGGAGATCTTGTCGTAGACAACCTCGTCCGAGCCGTCGTCGGGAATGATCGTGATCTTGTAGAACCGATCGTCGTCCTCGAGACGAATCCGGCCGGAGACCTCGGCGATCGGGGCCTTGCCCTTGGGGACACGGGCCTCGAACAGCTCCTGGACACGCGGCAGACCACCGGTGATGTCGTCACCGACGCCACCCTGGTGGAAGGTACGCATCGTCAGCTGGGTACCGGGCTCACCGATCGACTGAGCCGCGATGATGCCGACGGCCTCGCCGATATCGACGAGCTTGCCGGTCGCCATCGAACGGCCGTAGCACATGGCGCAGACGCCGGTGCCGGTGCCGCAGGTGAGGACCGAACGGACCTTGACATGGTCGATACCCGCTGCGAGCAGTGCCTCGATGGCCGGATCGCCCAGGTCATGACCACGCTCGACGACGACGTTTCCGCTGGCGTCGACCGCATCGGCGGCCAAGGTGCGGGCGTACGCCGAAGTCTCGACATGCGCGTCGCGGATGATCGAACCGTCAGCCTGCTTCTCACCCAGTGGCACGTTGATGCCGCGTTCGGTGCCACAGTCGGTCTCGCGAACGATGACGTCCTGGCTGACGTCCACCAGACGTCGGGTCAGGTAACCCGAGTCGGCGGTACGCAACGCGGTGTCGGCCAGACCCTTACGGGCACCGTGCGTGTTGATGAAGTACTCCGCAACGGTCAGGCCCTCACGGAAGGAGGACTTGATCGGACGCGGGATGAACTCACCCTTCGGGTTGGTCACCAGACCCTTCATGCCCGACAGGTTACGAACCTGGGTCATGTTGCCCGTCGCACCCGACTTCGGGATCATCGTGATCGGGTTGTCCTCGGGGTAGTACTCCTCCATCGCCTTACCGACTTCTTCGGTGGCCTGCTTCCAGATCTCCACCAATGCGTCGCGACGCTCGTCCGGGGTGAGGGCGCCACGCTGGAACTTGCGCTCCAAGCCGTCGGCCCGCTCCTCGTAACGCTCGAGGATCTCCGCCTTGGCCGGCGGCACGAGCACGTCGGCCATCGAGACGGTGACACCCGACCGGGTAGCCCAGTAGAAGCCGACGTCCTTGAGCTTGTCGACGGTCTGCGCCACGACGATCATCGGGTAGCGCTCGGCCAGATCGTTGATGATCACGGCCTGACGCTTCTTCGGCATCTGCTCGTTGACGAACGGGTACTCGGCGGGCAGCAGCTCGTTGAAGAGCACCCGACCAAGCGTGGTCTCGACATCCCACGGCTGACCGAACTTCCAGCCATCCGGGAACAACTCGGCCTCGACGTCGGCCGGCGGACGCTGATCGGTCAGCCGCACCTTGATCTTGGACTGCACGGTCAGCGCGCCGCGATCGACGGCCATGATGGCCTCGGCCGGGGAGCTGTAGACACCGCGCTCGACGTCGTCCTTGGTTGCGGCCGTGTACTCGCCGACCTTCCCATCCTTCTGGGAGGTCAGGTAGAACAGGCCGGTCACCATATCCAGACGCGGCATAGCGAGCGGGCGGCCCGACGCCGGCGACAGGATGTTATTCGACGACAGCATCAGGATGCGGGCCTCAGCCTGCGCCTCCGCGCTCAGCGGAAGGTGCACGGCCATCTGGTCACCGTCGAAGTCGGCGTTGAAGGCCTCACACACCAGCGGGTGCAGCTGAATGGCCTTACCCTCGACGAGCTGTGGCTCGAAGGCCTGGATGCCCAGGCGGTGCAGGGTAGGCGCACGGTTCAGCAGAACCGGATGCTCGGCGATGACCTCTTCGAGGACATCCCACACGGCCGGGCGCTGACGCTCGACCATGCGCTTGGCCGACTTGATGTTTTGCGCCTGGTTGAGATCGACCAGACGCTTCATCACGAACGGCTTGAACAGTTCCAGAGCCATCAGCTTGGGCAGACCACACTGGTGCAGCTTGAGCTGCGGACCGACGACGATGACCGAACGGCCCGAGTAGTCGACGCGCTTACCCAGCAGGTTCTGACGGAATCGACCCTGCTTGCCCTTGAGCAGATCGCTCAACGACTTGAGCGGGCGGTTACCCGGTCCGGTCACCGGGCGTCCACGACGACCGTTGTCGAACAGGGCGTCGACCGACTCCTGCAGCATCCGCTTCTCGTTGTTCACGATGATCTCGGGCGCACCCAGATCGATCAGTCGCTTGAGGCGGTTGTTGCGGTTGATGACACGACGGTAGAGGTCGTTGAGGTCCGAGGTCGCGAAGCGGCCACCGTCGAGCTGAACCATCGGGCGCAGCTCCGGCGGGATCACCGGCACGGCGTCGAGGACCATACCCAGCGGGGAGTTACCCGACTGCTGGAACGCGGCCACGACCTTGAGTCGCTTGAGCGCGCGCAGCTTTTTCTGGCCCTTGCCGCTACGGATGGTCTCGCGCAGCAGTTCGGCCTCGGCGTCGATGTCGAAGGTCTCCAGGAGCTTCTTGATCGACTCGGCACCCATCGCGCCGGTGAAGTACTCACCGTAACGATCCTGCAGGTCGCGGTAAACGCGCTCATCGATGATGAGGTCGCGCGGCTTGAGCTTGACGAAGGTGTCCCAGAGGTTTTCCAGGGCGTCGATCTCACGCTGCGCGGCGTCGCGCATGCGCTTCATCTCACGCTCGCCGGCATCGCGAATCTTGCGCTTCGCGTCGGCCTTGGCGCCCTCGGCCTCCAGCTCGGCCAGGTCGGCTTCGAGCTTCTGCTGACGCTCGTTGAGGTCGGCGTCGCGCTGGTCGGCGACGGTCTTCTTCTCGACCTCCATCTCGGCCTGCAGCGTCGAGAGCTCGTTGTGGCGCAGCTCGTCGTCGACCGTGGTGATGACATACGCGGCGAAGTAGATGATCTTTTCCAGATCCTTCGGCGCGAGGTCGAGCAGGTAACCCAGTCGGGACGGGACACCCTTGAAGTACCAGATGTGGGTAACCGAAGCGGCCAGCTCGATGTGACCCATCCGCTCACGACGCACCTTGGCGCGAGTGACCTCGACGCCGCAGCGCTCGCAGATGATGCCCTTGAAGCGGACGCGCTTGTACTTACCGCAGTAGCACTCCCAGTCGCGAGTAGGTCCGAAGATCTTCTCGCAGAACAGGCCGTCCTTCTCTGGCTTGAGCGTGCGGTAGTTGATGGTCTCCGGCTTCTTGACCTCGCCGTAGGACCAGTTGTGAATGTCGTCGGCCGTAGCCAGACCGATCTTCAGTTCGTCGAAAAAGTTGACGTCGAGCACTCGATGCCTTCCTGAGGAACTCTATGAAAAGTAGAAAGTTGGTGGCGAGCACGGGGGCCGGTAAAGGCCCCCGCGCAATCAGTTGGCGAGGTCGTCGACGGTGGCCGACTCGTTGCGCGACAGGTTGATGCCGAGGTTGGCCGCTGCGCGTTCCAGATCCTCGTCGTCGCTGTCGGCCATCGTGATGGCGGCACCGTCGGAGGACAGCACCTCGACGTTCAGGCAGAGCGACTGAAGTTCCTTCAGCAGCACCTTGAACGACTCGGGGATGCCCGGCTCCGGGATGTTCTCGCCCTTGACGATGGCTTCGTACACCTTGACGCGGCCGACGACGTCGTCGGACTTGATCGTCAACAGTTCCTGCAGCGTGTAGGCGGCACCATAGGCCTGCATCGCCCAGCACTCCATCTCACCGAAGCGCTGGCCACCGAACTGGGCCTTACCGCCGAGCGGCTGCTGGGTGATCATCGAGTACGGACCGGTCGAACGAGCGTGGATCTTGTCGTCGACGAGGTGATGCAGCTTGATGATGTACATGTAGCCGACCGACACCGGGTACGGGAACGGTTCGCCGGAGCGACCGTCGAACAACGTGGCCTTGCCGTCGCCGTTGACCATGACGTCGCCGTCGCGGTTGGGCAGCGTCGAGGACAGCAGTCCGGTCAGCTCGTCGTCGCTGGCACCGTCGAACACCGGGGTTGCCGTGTTGGTGTCGGGCTCGGCCGAGAACATGTCCTCGGGCAGCTTCGACGCCCAGTCGGGCACACCCGCGGCCACGTCGATATTCCAACCGGCCTTGGCGACCCACCCGAGGTGGGTTTCCAGAATCTGGCCGATATTCATACGACGCGGGACACCGTGGGTGTTCAGGATGATGTCGACGGGCGTGCCATCGGGCAGGAACGGCATATCCTCCGCGGGGAGAATCTTGCCGATAACACCCTTGTTGCCGTGGCGGCCGGCCAGCTTGTCGCCGTCCTGGATCTTGCGCTTCTGAGCCACGTACACGCGTACGAGCTCGTTGACGCCGGGAGCCAGATCGTCGTCGTCATCGCGGCTGAACACACGCACGCCGATGACCTTGCCGGTCTCACCGTGCGGCACCTTCAGCGACGTGTCGCGAACCTCGCGAGCCTTCTCACCGAAGATCGCACGCAGCAGACGCTCTTCCGGGGTCAGCTCGGTTTCGCCCTTCGGGGTGACCTTGCCGACCAGAACGTCGCCGTCGCGGACCTCGGCACCGATTCGCACGATGCCGCGCTCGTCGAGGTCGGCGAGGACCTCGTCGGAGACGTTCGGGATATCCCGGGTGATCTCCTCGGCACCAAGCTTGGTGTCGCGGGCGTCGATCTCATGCTCTTCGATGTGGATCGAGGTGAGTACGTCTTCCTCCACGAGCCGCTGGCTCAGGATGATGGCGTCCTCGTAGTTGTGGCCCTCCCACGGCATGATCGCGACGAGCAGGTTCTTGCCCAGCGCCATCTCACCGTTTTCGGTGCACGGACCGTCGGCCAGCACCTGGCCGGCCTCGACGCGCTGACCCTCGTCCACGATCGGACGCTGGTTGGCGCAGGTGCCGTGGTTCGAGCGCGCGAACTTGCGCATCCGGTAGGTCTCGCGAGTGCCGTCGTCATCCATGACGGTGATGTAGTCGGCCGAAACCTCTTCTACCACACCAGTTTTCGTGGAAACGATGACATCGCCGGCGTCGACCGCGGCACGTAGCTCCATGCCGGTACCGACCAGTGGCGACTCGCTGCGGACCAGCGGCACCGCCTGACGCTGCATGTTGGCACCCATCAGGGCACGGTTGGCGTCGTCGTGTTCGAGGAACGGGATCATCGCGGTCGCGACCGACACCATCTGGCGCGGGCTGACGTCGATGTACTGGACATCCGACGACGAGACGAACTCAACCTCCGAGCCACGCTTACGAACCAGAACACGCTCGTCGGTGATGGTGCCGTCGGCGTCGTAGTTCGTGTTGGCCTGGCCGATGAGGTAACGGTCCTCTTCGTCGGCGGTCATGTACTCGATCTCGTCGGAGACCACACCGTCGATGACCTTGCGGTACGGCGTTTCGATGAAGCCGAACGGGTTGACCCGCGCGTATACCGAGAGCGCACCGATCAGACCGATATTCGGGCCTTCCGGAGTCTCGATGGGACACATGCGGCCGTAGTGGCTCGGGTGCACGTCGCGCACTTCGAGGCCGGCGCGCTCACGGCTCAGACCACCTGGTCCGAGCGCGGACAGGCGACGCTTATGCGTCAGACCCGACAGCGGGTTGTTCTGGTCCATGAACTGCGACAGCTGGCTGGTTCCGAAGAATTCCTTGATCGCCGCCACGACGGGACGGATGTTGATCAGGGTCTGCGGGGTGATCGCCTCGACGTCCTGGGTGGTCATGCGCTCGCGCACGACACGTTCCATACGCGAGAGGCCGACGCGGATCTGATTCTGGATCAGCTCGCCGACGGTACGCAGGCGACGGTTACCGAAGTGGTCGATGTCGTCGGACTCGACGGGCACCGATACCCCACCGGGGCCGGTCATCTCGGTCAGCACATGCGGGTCGGCGTCGTGCAGCCGGACCAGGTACTCGACCGTGGTGATGATGTCCTCGGTGGTCAGCACCGACGGTCCGTTCATCGGGTTCTCGGTGAGACCCAGCTTCTTGTTGACCTTGTACCGACCAACGCGGGCCAGGTCGTAACGCTTCTCCTTGAAGAATAGGTTCTCCAGCAGCGCCTCGGCCGACTCCTTGGTCGGCGGCTCGCCCGGACGCAGCTTGCGGTAGACCTCGAGCAGCGCCTCGTCCTGGTTGCTGGTGCTGTCCTTCTCCAGGGTCGACATCATAATCTCGGAGAAACCGAAACGCTCGGTGATCTCCTCGGTGGTCATGCCGAGCGCCTTGAGCAGCACGGTGACCGGCTGACGACGCTTGCGGTCGATGCGCACACCGACGGTGTCGCGCTTGTCGACGTCGAATTCCAGCCATGCGCCACGGCCCGGAATGACCTTGACCGAATGCAGGGTCTTCTCGGTGGCCTTGTCGATAGAGGCGTCGAAGTACACGCCGGGGCTACGCACCAGCTGGCTCACCACGACACGCTCGGTGCCGTTGATGATGAAGCTGCCCTTGTCGGTCATGATCGGGAAGTCGCCCATGAAGACGGTCTGCGACTTGATCTCGCCGGTGTTGTTGTTGATGAACTCGGCGGTGACGAACAGCGGAGCCGCGTACGTCATGTCCTTGTCCTTGCACTCATCGACGGAGGCTTTGACCTCGTCGAAGCGTGGATCGGAGAACGACAGTGACATCGACTCGGAGAAGTCCTCGATCGGGGACAGCTCGTGCAGGATGTCTTCGAGACCACCGGTGGGGTTGTCGACGCCGCGGGCTGCGGCCTTTGCCTTCCACTCCGACGAGCCGATCAGCCACTGGAATGAATCCAGCTGCAAATCGAGCAAACCGGGAACGGGCAGAGGTTCGCTGATCTTTGCGAACGATGCGCGGGTAGGCGCGCCGGGGATGGTGGCTGAGGTGGACTGGCGGTCGAGTGCCAAGATGCGTCCTTCCAAACACTATGGTGTCTACTGCTGCGAACGTCTCGCTCGTAGCTCATCAGTTTGGCTGGTGGCAACCTGCTAAGGCGAAACACATCTCGCAGCACACGACAGTGGCCGGAAGTGGCGGATCGGTAGTTTGGACAGGAGGCAGCCAGCGCAACGTCCAACGATATCAGAAAATAGACGGGAACACCAAGCCCCGTTACGTATCAATGTGTACCCCAGGCTGGCGGCCTCGGAGGTAACGGATGCGGACCCAACACATCGCTGGCAATAGCGTGGCCCCCCGAGCGCCCCGCGTCAAGCGCTACGCGCAGTTTTTACCGAAATTCCCTGCTCATTTACAGCGTCGCGAGGTTCTCGATCAGCCAGTTGTCGCCCTTTTTGACCATATCCGCCTGGATTCGGATGACCTGACTGTCGAGCACCGAGCCGTTGACATCGCGGCTGAGGACCAGGCTGGCGATCAGCGCGGCGCGGTCGCCCGAGAGCGTCTGGACGCCGACGGTGTCGATTCGGCACAGAGTGCTCGAGTTGGCCTGTTCGACCACACTCCGCTGTGTCTCGACGGTCTTGTTGAACTCGGTGAGCGCCTGACCGGTCAGCGCCAGGCGACCGTTCTGCACCCACTTGTCATAACCCTTGACCTCGTAAGCGAGGGGCGCGCATAACCGGTTACGTCCCTGCGTCAGGACCTCGGTGGTCGCTGACTTGTCGACGAACGCCTTGTTATCGCCGATCGTCGCGCCCGGTGTCCACGCCAGGATCGCGGCCACAATGCCGAGGAGCACCGCGACCGCCGCCACGATCTTCGTCGTCCGCCAGGTAACGACCGTTGCCACCAACGACGACCGTTTGCGCGCCGCCTGCTGCTGTTGCTGTCCGACCGTGGGCTCGGCCTTCGACGCCGCGCCCGCCTTGATCGTCGACACCCGAGATACCGGCCGTCGGGATTTTCCGGACGGTTTGATCGGGTCTGCCTCGGTGTCGGCATCCGAGTCGGCCTTGACGCCGGATTCCGTTGTCGCAGAGACGGTTTCGATACTCTCCGACGTCGCGTCGGCATCGCGCGGCACGTCGTCGACGGACACGAAGTCGTCGTCGGGTTTCGTCAGAGAGGTCTTCGGCGCCTGGACGGGGCTAGTTTCGACCGGCTTGGTTTCGACGGGCTCGGTTTCGACGGGCTTGGTTTCGACCGGCTTGGTTTCGACGGGCTCGGTTTCGACCGGCTTGGCCTCAACCGCCTCAGTCTCGACCGGCTTAGCCTTTATCGGCTCAGCCTCAACCGGTTTGGGCGTCTCAACCGCCTCAACCTTGCCGGTATCCGCGACATCGGCGGCACTGCTCGTCCGTTTACGGCCGGCGACCGTCGGCTTGCGTACCGGTCGCGCGGGGGTGCCCTTGTTGGGACGACGGGTAGCCATCAGTTACCTCCGCTCGGAGCCGGCGTCGTCGTGGCACCAGGTTGTTGCTGGGTGTCGCCGGTAGCCGGTTCCTGTAATGCCATCGAGTCCAGCGGGGTGACATTGGTGGCTCGCCAGTGGTCGCCACCTTCTTTACCAACCGTCACCAGGAACCCGAATGGCGTCGACTCCTCTGCCTTGCCATTGCGCTTCGGGGTTGCCGCCGCGTAGACGATGACCGAACCGGTCTGATCGTCTACGTTGACCTCGGTGGCCGCGCTGCGCGTAATGCGCGCGGTAATCGTGGCGGCGTTGTCGCCCGCTTTGCTCAGCCGCTCCCGCAACGAGTTGACGACCTGCACGGTGAATTGCTTACGCGCTTCGCCGGTCATCGACGAATCGATGCGACGCTGCCAGGCGCCCGGATCGCGCGGATCGATGGTCAGCACGTTGAGAATCGCGGTCTCGGCGGCGTCGACGGCATTCTCGCGCGCCGATTGACTCGGCTTCTCGTTGAAATAGACGTCGTAGGCGCGATACCCGAAGACGCCGACCGCTCCGACCGCCGCCACCAGCGCGACTATCGCGAGGGAGAAGGCTATAACTACCGTGATCGGCGCGGAACCGACCTTCGCACCATCGACAGACTTTTTCGCCCGTTTTACTGGCGCGGTCTTCTTTTCTGCTGAACTCATCGGCCGCCACTGTAGCGACCCGAGCTAACCCGGGTCGAATCGCTGACCGATGCCAAGCACCGGTCACTGTCAAAATCACAGGTCGCCAACCTGCTACCGATGGGAGCGTCGGCCGACATACTCGCCCCGGCCCCCATCGGATCTGTCACTTCGCGTGGACCCCCAGCAGGAATGCCAATTGGGTAGCGAGTGGATTGAGGTTCAACTTATCCGGATCTTTCTTCGGCTTGTTATCCCACGGCTGCGGGTAGTCCGGATTAGCCAACGCCGCACGCCGCGCACTGCGTACGCCGGTCGGCGAACCTTGCGGCACAGTACATTCGGCCTTGGTGTTGAACGGGAAGTCGTCGTTATTGATGTCGAAGTTCGGGTTCTTGGCCTTCATCTTCGCGATCAACGCCTGGGTGCTCTCATACCCCTGAGTACACGCGGCCGGGTTGTTGGTTTCCAGCACGATGCCGAAGTGGATCTGCCCGTCACCGCGCGCCGGCGAATGCGAACCGGCCGAAAGCGCGGACAGCATCGCGACCGCGGCGTTGGTGGACCAACCCGCCGGTTCGATGGTCTTGAACGTCGAACCGAGGTCGTGCACCACCTTGGTGATGTCGGCGCCCTGTTTTTGCAGCAGGTTGGACAGCTGCGTCGACGTCGCGGTACCGGTGGTCAGCAACCGCCGGACGTCGGGGTCCGCGGCGGCCAGCGTCGCGGTTACCAGGTCGAGGTTGCGCGCCCAGCTGAGGATCTGGTCGGACTGTTCAGATTGCGTCGCCAGTACGACATTCGAGTTCTGGATCAGCGAGATGGTCTGCGGCAAAGACTCGACGCCGGCCTTGGATAGATTGCCCAACGACGTCACCAGACGAGTCAGGTTCTCCCCCTGCCCGTTGAACGCCTTACCCAGCTCGACGATGACGGTGTGCAGGTCTTCGACCGGCACCGATTCGGCGAAGTCAAGGGCCGAGTTGACCACATCTTCCAGCGGGGGCGGGATCGACGATTTGGTGATCACCGATCCGTCGTAGAGATAAGGCCCCGTCGCCGACGTCGGCTGGAGGTCGACGAACTGCTCGCCGATCGCCGAACGGTTGGAGATCACCGCGACGGCCGACGCCGGAACGTCGGGTCCGCGCTTGTTGAGCCGCATCACCACGTTCACACCCGATTTGGTGAGCTCCAACTTCGACACACGGCCGACCGGCACACCCTGATAGGTGACTTCGGCGTTAGTGAAGATGCCGCCAGACGATTCGGGCAGCTGCGCGGTGACGGTGTATTCGCTAAAGCCGGTCAGACGATCGACTTTGGCGTATTTACCAGCCACGTAGACGAGGGTGACGATACCGACGATCACGAACACGATCAGCTGAATCTTCACCAAGCGAGTGAGAATCATCGGCTCGCTCCGATCATCGCGAGTGGGCCGTCGAGGTAGGTCTGGCCAGGAATCGGCGGCGGCAGCAACGAGTACTGCTGCTTCTTCTTGGCCGCCGCTGGGTAACGTCCGCCCGACGGTGGCGTATTAGGCCCGGGCCGCGAATTGGGCGCGGGCGGCAGCAGACTGATCGTCGGCCAGCCCCACCGGGGACCGTTGCCCTTGTAGTACGGGTTATTGCCGTTGACCGGGATGTCTTTCGACTTCGGCGGCGAGTAGACCGGATTGCCCTGTCCTACGCCGAGCGCTTCGAGCTGATTGAGCAACCGCAGGTCGAGCGTCATGAACAGGTTGACCGAGTCGCCGTGCGCGGCAGGAGTCAGCCAGTCCGGGAACGGCACGGTCAACATCAGCGGCGCGGCCGTGATGAGGTCGGGAGCCGACTTGGTCAACGACGACAGAATCGGACGCAGCGCCTTGAGGTCGGCGATGATCGCATCACGCGACTTGCCGAGAACGTCGACGCCGACTTGGCCGAGCTTGTCGAGTTTGGTCAACAGATCGACGAACTGGGGACGCTGCTCTTCGAGCACCGCGACCGCGGCCGGCAACTGCTCGAGAATGCGGCTGATCTGCGCCTTCTGATTGGCCGCACGACCCGACAGCTTGTCGAGTCCGTCGATGGCCGAAACGATATCGTCACGCTGCTTGTTCAGGTTGGCGATCAGCCGGTCGGCGTTGCCGATCAGCGATTTGAGGCTGTTCTTGCCGTTGTCGTCGCCGCCATAGGAGTTGGTATGTCCCATCGCCTTATTGAGCTCGCGGACGATCGGCTCCAGCTGATTCAGGCCGCCGCCGTTGAGCAGCATCGACAACGCGCCGAGAACCTGCTCGATGTCGGTCGCCGTGCGGGTTCGCGGTTGCCCCTTGTCGTCGAGTCCACTGATCGGCACCGACTCGTCCTGACGCGGCGAACCGGCCGAGCCGGCCGGTTCGCTCAGGCCGACGAACTTCTCGCCGAGCAGGGCGGTCTGCTGAATCGCCGCGTGTGCTTGATTCGATAGGTCGACATTGTTGCGGACCTCGATCTTGACGATGGCCTGCCACTGATCCTTGGGGATCGAGATGTCGACGATCCGGCCAACGGTCACACCGTCGCGTTTGACGGTCGACTGTGGAACCAGGTCGAGCACATCGTCGAATTTGATCAGATAGGTACGCGGGTTGGACCCGGTGTCGACGCCGCCGGGCAGCGGGACCGACTGAATTCCGCCGCAACCGGTGGCAACCACGGCGACGACCGTCAACGCGCCGATGAGGGCGATTAGGCGTGTGCGCATCAGTTTCCACCTCGCTGCGAGGGCTTCGGTGTAGTCGAGGTCGGGGCCTTCGTCGTCGATGCCGACGGCGTCTTCGGGGAACCCGGTCCGACCTTCAGGCTCGGATCGGGGTTAGAACCCCGGGTGCCCGGCACCGGATACCGCTGAGTCTTGTCGTTGCTCATAATGCCGAACGGCAGGACCGGCAAGAGCGGCTGCAAGACACCCTTGTTGATCTGTTGCCCGATCGCCTCACACTGCGAGATAAGCGGCCGCAGGGTGTTGCTGAACTGGGTGAAGGCAGGGTTACCCGGCATCAGCTTGCCCAGGTCGAGCAGGCGGCACTGAGCGCCGATCAGGTCCTGCAGGTCGGTCAGGGTCAACCGCATGGCCAACGTTCCCGACTCCGCGTCGTACGCGTTGATCAGGTTGTTGATGGTGACCGGCAGCACCGTGAAAATTTCTTTCAGGTGTTCCTTGTTGTCGGCCAGCGCTTTGGTGGTCGGCTGCAGTGAACGCACCGTGTCGCCCAGGGCCTGCTGGTTGTCTTCGACGAACCCGGCGACATCGCCGAGCGCGATCGACAGCTTGTTCAGCGAAAGCCCCAGTTGCTGACGTTCACCGGCGAGGAATGAGCTGAACGACGCCATCTGCGAGTTGAACTGACGAACCTGAGTGTCGTTGTCGCGCAACGCACCTACGAAGACGTTGAGGTTCTTGATGGTGTCGACGAGGTTGCCGCGCGAATCGCTCAGCGTGGTCGATGCCTTCGACAGGTTGGTGATGGCCTCACCGAGCTGTGCGCCGTTGCCCTTGAGGTTGTCCGCACCGGTCTTGACGACGTCGCTCAGCGCGCCCTGCTTGTTGACCCCGTTTGGTCCGAGCGAGTTGGACAGCTTCTGCAGATTCGCGTACAGGTCGTCGACCTCGACCGGAACCATGGTCTGGTCTTTGGTCAGGGTGATCTCGCGACCGGCCTGCTCGCCACCGGAATACGCGGGAGCCAGCTGCACAAAACGGTCGGCGACGATCGACGGCACCACTTCCAGTGCGCGCACGTCGGTCGGCAATTTCACGCCGCGATCGACAGTCATCTTCACCCGCACCACGTCGCCGTCGGGGGTGACCTCGTCGACTTTGCCGACTTTCACACCGAGAACCCGGACGTCGGAGCCGGCGTAGATGCCGACGGCGCGTTTGAAGGTGGCGTTGATCTTCGTGGTGCCGAGGCCGCTGAAGAGCCACCACAGGACCGAGGCAACCACCAGCGCGACGATCAGTCCGATTACCAGCATCACGATGTGCCGCGGCGTGAACCAACGGCCAGGGCCCTGCGTTTGGGTCAGGTCGGGAGTAGTCATTATCCGGCCGCCGTTCCGCCGTTGTTCTGCTGCTGTGCGCCGGACTTGTTCATATTCGGCGGACGCGTCGTATTCTGCTGCGGCAACGCCGGCGGCAGCAGGTTGGTGACCGCGGACTCAAACCAGCGGCCGTTTCCGAGCACGTTCGCGTAGATGCGATAGAACGGCGCCATGTACTGAATTGTCTTGCGCAAGTTGGCATTCTGCTTAGTGAGCAGTGCGGCCACCTGTTGCACCGATTGCAACGCCGGACCGATCTGCGCCTGATTGTCTTTGACGATTCCGGACAGCGCCGTGCTCAGCGTCGTCGTCGACGACAGCAGTGTGGAGATCGCCTGCTGCCGATTGTTCAGCTCGTCGAGCAATTGGCCGGCGCCGGCGATCAGCCGGGTGAACTCTTCGTTGCGGTCGGCCAGGATCTGCGAGGTCTTCTTGGTCGCGCCGAGCAGTTTCTGGACTTCCTGGTCGCGGCTGGCGATCGTCTGCGAGAGTCGGCTGATGCCCTTCAACGAAGGCCCGATGTCACCGGCGGTGCCGGAAAACGCTTCGGACAGCGTGGTCAGCGACTTCGCCACCTGATCGGTGTCGAGTTCTTCGATCTGATCCGAGGCGTCCGAGAACGCGTCGATGACGTCGTAGGGCGAGACGGTGTCGGTGATCGGATCCTCCGGGTCGAGCGGCTTGGAGCCACGCGGGGTGAGTCCGAGATACTTCTGGCCGAGGACCGTCTTGATCTGGATCGATGCCTGGGTCTGATTACCGATCCAGGTGTTGGAGACGCGGAACTTCACATCGACGCGGTCGCCGTTGAGGCTGACGCTTTCCACGTCGCCGACCTTGATTCCGGCGACCCGGACTTCGTTGCCCGACTTGAGCCCGGCAGCCTCGGTGAACTTCGCGGTGTACCGAGCGCCGGCTCCGACGATGGGCAGCTGCGTCAGATAGAACGACGCCGACGCGACCATCAGCAGGATCATGATGCCCATCGCGCCAACGCTGACCGGGCTGCGCCGGCCGCCGAAACGTCGGCTCTTATGTGGGACGTTTTCCTGTTCCGGCGTTTCGTTCTGCGGTGTACCCGACGTGGCCGCGGTGCTGCTCGAGGGAATCTCGATCGGCGCGGTCGCGTCGTCGGGCGAAGGTGTGTTATCGCTCATCTTCACCCTCCCGGTCGGTCGTTGTTACGCCAGCAGCGAGTCGCCGCACTGGTGTAGAGGACATGGTTGATATCGGGCAGCGGTACCAGCGGCTGCGTCAGCAACGTCGACTTACCGTTGCCGGCCACCACGTCGACGCCGCAGAGATAGAACTGGAACCACGAGCCGAATGTCGCTGCGCGGCCGATCTTTTCGAGCTTGACCGGCAAGTTGGTAAGAATCGCTTCGACATCCTTGTCACGTGCGGTGATCTGATCCGACAGTGACTTCAGTCCGGCGATATCGCCCTGGATTGCCGGGCGAGTCTTGGACAGGATGTCACCGGTCACCGAGGTGAGTCGAGATACCGAGCTGATCGCCGAGCCAACCGAACCACGTTGTGCGGCAAGGCCGGTCACCAATTTCTCGGTGTTGACGAGGAGATCGGTGAACTGCTGATCGTGGGTGTTGACCGTGTCGAGCACCGTAGTGAGATTGGTGATCAGATCCCCGATCACCTTGTCTTTGTCGGCCAGCGCGTTGGTCAACTCACTGGTGTTGGACACCAGTGAACTGATCGATCCGCTCTCCCCTTGGAAAACCTGAATGATCAAGTCCGCCAGCTTATTTACGTCGGATGGCTGGAGTTGACGGAACAGCGGTTTGAAGCCGTTGAACAGCTCGGTGAGGTTCACCGCGGGATGCGTGTCGTTCTCGCCGGGCAGCGCGCCGAAGGTGTGGCCGGGGGCCAGTGTCTTGCTCGCGTCACCCGCGCCCTTTTCGAGCGCGAGGTACCGCAGGCCGGTGAGGTTCCGGTAGCGGATGTAGACCTGGGTGCCGTCGGGCAAGTTGTCGCGGTCGATGCTGAACGAGACCAGCGCCCGATTGCGGTCATATACCGCGACGTCGTTGACCTGGCCGACGCGGACACCGGCGATCCGGACGTCGTCGCCCGGATTGAGCATCTGAGCTTCGCTGAAAACAGCCTTGTA
Organism: Gordonia effusa NBRC 100432; assembly: GCF_000241305.1. Classification (GTDB taxonomy): domain Bacteria; phylum Actinomycetota; class Actinomycetes; order Mycobacteriales; family Mycobacteriaceae; genus Gordonia; species Gordonia effusa. The sequence goes on along the minus strand of NZ_BAEH01000110.1, from coordinate 18,022 downwards.
GTCGTTGTCGCCGCCAGCGCCGGAATTGGCGATGGTCAGCGCGAGCGCACTCGTCGCCAGCACGGTGATCACCGCGAAGGTGATCAGTTTGAAAAGCGGCCAAAATAGGGACTTCATTTGATGGTGACCTCCGCCCCTTGCAAAACGGTGCCGCCGATCAAGGTGACCCAGGTGGGGACTTTGCCGGGTGCATAGCCAGTGGTGCCGCCGTAGATCAACTGCAGCTGCGCGCGGTAGGCGGGGTCGTCGAACGCGTTGGACCGTGTGATGTTCCCGATCGGAGTCGTCGAGAACTGGGCCCGGGGCATGCCGGGGACGTTACGTGGTCCGGGGTTACGCGACGGTGGCTGGTACGAGCCGTCGGCCAGGCCGCCACCGGGGTATTGCGGGAACGGACGACCGTTGGTCGGCGGCTGGTAGCAGGTTGGACCGCGGTTGACCTCGAAGTTGCGCGGCTCATCCTGGTTCGGCAGGTACCGGCCACGTGGGTTGACGAATTGCAGTCCCACGCGAACACCCGGATTGGGCGTGCCCTCGCCGACGATCTTGCGCGACTCGGGAATGAGGGTCGCGAAGTTCTTGAAGGTGCAGCCGAAGACCGGCGACTGATTCGCCAGGCCCCAGAGATAGTCCTTGGAACCGATGAACAGATTGATCAGGTCAGTCTTGTTGGTACGCAAGAACTTCGTGGTGTCGGTGGCCGCGACACCCAGCGTCGCGATCAAGGTCCGCAGGTCTCCCTGCCGTTCGACGAGCGTGTTGCCGGTGATCCGGAGGTTGTCCAGGCCGTCGATAACGTCGGGCAGTGCCTCGGAGTAGGTCTGCGAGAAGCTCGCCAGCCCACGCAGGGTGCCTTGCAGTTCGTCGGTGTTGTCGTTGATCTTCGAGAAGATCTGATTGAGCTCTTCGAAGGTCGTGCCGAGTTGTTCGCCACGTCCCGACAATGCCTGCGAGAGCGACGTCAGCGTGACGTTGAGGTCTTGCGGCGGAATGGCTTCGAGCAACGGCAGCAGTCGATCGAACAGATCCTGAACTTCCTTGGCGTTGCCGCTGGCGTCGGTCTGAATGATCGAGCCGGAGGTGAGTGCGGGCGAGGAGGTGTCTTGCGGAACCTGCAAGGCCACATAACGCTCACCGAACAGGGTCTTGGGCAAGACGCGCGCCGTCGTGTTGGCGGGCAGCAGCGAGATCTTGTCCGGGTTGATCGCCAAGATCACGTCGACGGTGCCGTCGGGAGACTGTTTGATCTCCTTCACCGTGCCGACGACCATGCCGCGCGCCTTGACATCGGCGTTGGGCGAGAGCGAGTTGCCCGCCGAGTCGGTCTTGAGAGTCACATCGTCGGTCGAGGTGAACGTGCCCTGGAACTTCATGATCGTGCCGCCCAGGAACAGGGCGATGACCACGAAGAACGCGAGGCCGAGAAGTCTGCGTCGGAAAAGCGCCATAGATCAGCCCGCCACCCGAACCGTCGTCGACGTTCCCCAGATCGCGAGACCGAGGAAGAAGTCGAGCACTGCGATAAGCACCAGCGCGGTACGGACCGCGTGGCCGACCGCCACGCCGACGCCGGCGGGACCGCCGGAGGCGTAGTAGCCGTAGTAGCAGTGCACGAGGATGATCACGAAGGCGAAGATGAGGACCTTGCCGAAGGACCATAAGACGTCCTCGGGCGGTAGGAACAGGTTGAAGTAGTGGTCATAGGACCCGCTGGATTGCCCGTTGAAGACCGTATTGATGGTTCTCGACGCCAGGTAGGCCGCGAGCAGACCGAGCACGTAAAGCGGGATGACGGCGACGAAACCGGCGATCACACGAGTGGTGACCAGGTACGGCACCGACGGCACGGCCATCACTTCGAGCGCGTCGATCTCTTCGGAGATCCGCATCGCGCCCAGCTGCGCGGTGAAACCACAGCCAACGGTCGCCGACAGCGACAAGCCAGCGACCAGCGGCGCGACCTCACGAGTGTTCACATACGCCGACAGGAAGCCGGTCAATGCCTGGGAACCGAGCTGGTCGAGGGCCGCATAGCCCTGCAGTCCGACGACGACGCCGGTGAATCCCGACATCAGCACCATCACACCGACGGTGCCGCCGATCACGGCCAAGCCGCCCGAACCGAACGCCACCTCGGCGAGAAGTCGTAGGACCTCGCGGTAGTAGTGGGTCAGCGTGCGCGGAATCCACAGCAGTGCGCGTCCGTAGAAGGACATCTGCTCGCCGGCACCGTCGAGCACCTTGAGTGGTTTGCCGAGCTGTTTCTTCGCCTCGTATCCGATGTATTCGGACCGAGACTTCGCGATTGTCGCGCCTCCGGTCATGAAGTCTACGATCCCTTCGCCGGGACGATCTGCAGGTAGACCGCGGTGATGATCAGGTTTGCGAAGAACAGCAGCAGGAACGTGATGACAACGCTCTGGTTGACCGCGTCACCAACGCCTTTCGGGCCACCCCGCGGGTGTAGGCCCTTATAGGCTGCCACGATGCCGGCGATCACGCCGAAGATGGCTGCCTTGATCGTCGAAATGTACAGGTCGGGTAGCTGGGCGAGCGATCCGAATGAGGCGAGGTAGGCGCCCGGCGTTCCGCCCTGCACCACCACGTTGAAGAAGTAACCACCACCGATACCGACGACGGCGACGAGGCCGTTGAGCAAGATGGCGACCAGAACCATAGCCAACACGCGTGGCACAACCAACCGCTGGATCGGGTTGATGCCGAGTACTTCCATCGCGTCGATCTCTTCACGAATGGTTCGTGAACCAAGATCGGCGGCGACCGCCGAACCGGCGGCTCCGGCTACCAGCAACGACGTCACCAGCGGCGAACCCTGCTGGATGACGACGAGCACGCTGGCCGCGCCGGTGTAGGACTCGGCACCGATCTGCTTGATCAGTGAGCCGGTCTGCAGTGAGACGATCGCGCCGAACGGGATCGCGATGAGTGCGGTCGGCAGGATGGTCACACTTGCGATGAACCATGCCTGCTGAATGAACTCGCGCCATTGAAATGGGCGCACGGCAGACTGACGTACGACATCGACAAACAACTGAACAATGTTGCCGGTCTGCTCGAGCGCTCCGCTGCCCGCTTTCGCGACCTTGTCGATACCACGCGTGGTGGCATTGGTCATCCTTGAGAACCCCTAGTGTCCTTGGTGGTGGAGATGGGCTGCGTCGGTGAGTCGTTTGCGGCCGGGGTAACCCAGGTTTCGGTATTAGCCTCCGACGGGGCGACCGCCTGCTGCTGGCCGGCACCCGCGTGGACTGGCTCTTGATGCGGAACGGTTTCGACGGCGTTGCCGGTCACCGACATCGCCGGAACGTCGAAGCCGCCGTATTCGGCATACCCGTTACGCGACGCCTCGACTGCGGCAGCCGTGGTGGACGATGCGACGCCGTTGGCGACGTCGGCCTCATCCTGCGCGAAGGAGCCGCGGATGGCTTCCTGCGCGTTGTGGGGCAGCGTATGCAGGATGTGCTCGACGTTGCGACGGTGACGTACCGCCGCGTGCCGCACGGGCATTCCCGGGTTGGGCTGTACCTGGGCGATGATCTCGGAGAAGTCGTCCTGGGTACCACCACCGGAGATACCGGCGGCCTGCATTTCGGCCTCGGCCTTGGCGACAGCCTCGTCCTTCTCCTCGGACATACCGATCGGGCCGAAGCGGTCACCGGCGAGGAACTGCTTGACGACGGGCTGCTCGGAGGTCAGCAGGACCTCGCGCGGACCGAACATGACCAGTTCCTTGCGGAAGAGCATGCCGATGTTGTCCGGGATGGTACGAGCGATGTTGATGTTGTGCGTCACGATGAGGATCGTCGCGTCGATGGTCGCGTTGATGTCGATCAGCAGCTGGGAGATGTAGGCGGTACGCACGGGGTCGAGACCGGAGTCCGGCTCGTCGCAGAGGATGATCTGCGGGTCGAGGACCAGGGCGCGGGCCAGGCCGGCACGCTTGCGCATACCACCGGAGATCTCACCGGGCAGTTTGTCTTCGGCGCCGAGCAGACCGACCATCTCGACCTTTTCCATCACAATGCGACGGATTTCGGTTTCCTTCTTCTTCGTGTGCTCACGAAGCGGGAAAGCGATGTTGTCGAACAGGCTCATCGAACCGAAGAGGGCACCGTCCTGGAACAGCACACCGAACAGTTTGCGGATCTCATACAGTTCTTTGGCCGAACACTTGGTGATGTCGGTGCCATCGATGAAGACCGAGCCCTGCTCGGGGTGTAGCAGACCGATCAGGGTCTTCAAGAACACCGACTTACCGGTACCCGACGGGCCCAGCAACGCGTTCACCTCTCCTGCCGGCATTGTCAGAGAGACATCCCGCCAAATGTTCTGCGACCCGAACGATTTCGTTAGCCCAGTAACGCTGACCTCAACACCCACTGCTTTTCCTCCAGACGATCTTCCCCGGGACCATTGTCCTGAGTGTGGTGCACTTTGAATGCATGAACCATTGTGGTTGGAGTCACTCTAGCCCACTGGCGCACCTCGCCAATACTTAACTTCGGTAAAGTGCGCAACCGCCGTCGGATGACATTACTCGCGGGTAGCACCTTAACGCGGCCTAAGACTAACCCATGTCCGCCGTACGACCAAGCTCACAATGACGAATGGGAACATTTGCCAACGGCGGCATCTCAAAACCGCTCGTGAACTGCAGGTTTACTAGAAAACACTACGCCCCGACTGAATCAAATTTGATTCAGTCGGGGCGTAGCTGCGGGCATTCCCGCAAAGAAGTTCTGACGAACTCGGTCTTACTTGAGCGAGACCTTGGCGCCAGCCTCTTCGAGCTTGGTCTTGGCAGCCTCGGCGGCGTCCTTGTCGACCTTCTCCAGGAGAGCCTTCGGAGCACCCTCGACGAGGTCCTTGGCTTCCTTCAGGCCCAGACCCGAGACGACCTCGCGGACGACCTTGATGACCTGGATCTTCTTGTCGCCGGCCGACTCGAGCACGACGTCGAACTCGTCCTGCTCAGCGGCAGCCTCAGCGCCGGCAGCCGGAGCACCGGCAGCGGCGACGGCAACCGGAGCGGCTGCGGTGACCTCGAAGACCTCTTCGAACTTCTTCACGAAATCGCTGAGCTCCAGCAGGGTCAGTTCCTTGAACTGATCGATGAGCTCGTCAGCGGTGAGCTTCGCCATGGTGGCGTCCTTCCGTTAGTGCCCCAACAGGGCGGTGGTGATTCCCCTTGTTGGGGAGTCATCCCCACGCGGAGCGGGGATGTGGGTTTGTGGTGGCAGATGACTAGGTGAGGAATTACTCCTCGCCCGCAGCCGCCTTCTTGTCCTGCAGAGCCGCGGCGAGACGCGCGACCTGCGATGCGGGCTGGTTGAACAGCCCTGCGGCCTTGGCCAAGTTGCCCTTCATGGCACCGGCGAGCTTGGCCAGCAGAACCTCTCGGGTCTCCAGGTCGGCGATCTGCTCGATCTCGGCGATGGACAGCGCGCGGCCGTCCATATAACCGCCCTTGATGACCAGAGCCTTGTTCTCCTTGGCGAAGTTCTTGATCGCCTTGGCAGCCACCACCGGTTCGCCTTCGATGAAGGCAATCGCGGTCGGGCCGGTGAACAGCTCGTCGAGTCCCTCCACGCCCGCTTCAGCGGCGGCACGCTTGGTGAGGGTGTTCTTGGCGACGGAGTAGGTTGCGCCCTCGCCGAGGGACCGGCGCAGCTCGCTGATCTGGGAAACGGACAGTCCACGGTATTCCGTGACGACTGCTGCCGTGGATCCCTTGAACTGCTCTGTGATCTCCGCAACCGCGGTGACCTTTTCGGACTTGGCCATACTTCGCCTCCTCTCATATCTCGAAGTGAGTGGTTCGCCAGATACTGTCGGCGCCCGAAGGAAGCGAAATGCAAAACGCCCCATGCGCAGAAGGCACGGGGCGTGGGCGATGAATCCATCGCGAGTCCTCGTTCATCCTGCGTGGGTCGTCGGCATTGCCGAACCTTCGTATAGATCGTGAGATCTATTGACCAACGGTCTTTGGTGAACCCGCAGCGGCACGCGGATGCGTGACGCAGCAAGGAGATAGGCTACCCGACCATGGGTAACGTATCCAAATCGTCGTCAGAGCCCACCGCGAACGAACGTGCCGCACTTGCTCAGGAGTCGATAGTCGACCGTAACCTGGCACGAGCGTTCGGACTTCCACTGACCCGGATCAGCCGGATCGCCTGGCCGATGCCCGCGTATCGACAGCGTAAAGGCATGTGGCACTACTGGTGGCAGGCCCATCTCACCGATCTGCTGATCGACGCGCAGTTGCATCGCCCCTCCCCCGACGGTGCGCTCACCGTCAATCGCATGTTGCGCGGCATCAGGATTCGCAACCTCGGTCGCTGGACCAATAACTATTACGACGACATGGCTTGGCTCGGCCTGGCAGCCGAACGTGCGCAGCGGCATTTCCAGCTCGGCCGCGAGGGGGCGGTCCGCGTACTGACCGACCGCATGCTTGGGTCGTGGATTCCGCAGCGTGGCGGTGGAATCCCTTGGCGCACAATGGACTTGTTCTTCAACGCACCGGCGAATGGCCCGGCCGCGATCCTGGTGGCGCGCACCGGACATACCGAGCGGGCAGTTGCTATGTGCGACTGGCTCGACGCCAATCTCATCGACCCGACGACGCATTTGGTCATCGACGGAATCAAACCGACTGCCGAATCCGGTTCGGACACTTCGAAATTCGAGCACGTCACCGCCATCTATAGCTACTGCCAAGGCGTGGTGCTGGGCGCCGAAGTTGAGGCGTACCGCCTGACCGGAGAGGCACGGCACGTCGAGCGGATCGCCCGGCTGCTCGACGCCGTCGAGCACCATCATTTGCGCGAAAACATTATTCCGTCGTCGGGCGGCGGGGATGGCGGACTATTCAGCGGAGTCTTCGCGCGGTATTTGGCGCTGGTCGCAACGGACCTACGCGGCGATCACCCCGACATTCCCGCGCTGCGCGAGCGGGCGGCGACGATCGCGCGCGCGAATGCTGATGCCGCATGGGCCAATCGGGCCGTCGACGCGTCGGGCCGCATCTTCTTCGGTCCGGATTGGGCGAAGCCAGCGCAGATTCCGACGGCGAGTGGCGGCGACGCCGAATTTGTCGAGGGCGCAGTGCATTCGTCAAAGATTCCCGAGCGGGATCTCTCGGTTCAACTCAGTGGCTGGATGGTTTTGGAGGCGGCCGCGGCGGTTGAGTTGGGGCGGGCAGAGGTTGGGGGTTAGTCGGGCGGGGTGAGGCCGGCGGCGCCATAGAGCTTGGCTTCATGCTCGGTGACCGGCAAGCGGCGCCCGACCGCTTTCTCGCCCCGACGTCGGGCGTCGGTCGCCTCTTGAGGCGTCTTGTGCACGATTAGTTCAGCCCGAAGGATCTCGTCGGTCAATGCGCTCATTGTGACTCCTCGAGGATTCAATCTCGGGCTAGGTGAGGGCTCAACGCAAGAGGTGTTCGGCGCGCAATTCTCGCTCTAGGCGAGGGGTGGGCACGTTGTGTGACAGCCAGGCATCAACAGACTTGCGCCGCACATCTTCCGACTTAAACTCGACGCTCAGTCTGTTCAGAAGGACCGCCAGGGTTCGTGGCGGACCGGAGGGTTCGCTCAGGAATGGACGGTCATCAACGAAACGGCTCATGGTGGCGTCACCTCCAGAAGGACGGTCGTCATCTCGCCTAATCAGTCAAAGCCGACTATACGCTGCAGCATCAGTCGGCCGCACTGTCTCTCATCGGTGTCGTCAATCGACATATCTCCTCGTTTTCGGCACGATGTGCCGTGGGCTGCCGGCCTTCCCGAGTTCGGGATGACCCCAGTGACAGGTCGCACTCGGCGCCAAAGTTGGCGCGTTCGCCCCGCGCGAGCGGGGAAGAGGCCGGCAGTTCACTTTTTGACAATTTCAGCAGCGACATAACAGAGAAAGGTCTCGTTCGAGAATACAGTGAAAGGTCACTTTCTGGTGTCCCCCTTTTTGGGACTAGTATTCGTGATCAGAAACATGCACTGTTGTTGAGTGCCTAGTTCACCAGCACCCACCGACAACCCCGCCGAGTCCTTATCCCCCCAAGCCCGCTCCCTATGGGCCAAGGCCAGCGAAGACGATTCGATGCCGCTGCACCAGCACATGGCAGACGCGGCCGGGGTCACCGAATGGTTGTGGGATCACCTCTGCGCACCACATCTGCAGGAGCGAGTTGCCGTCGACGTCGGTGGAGATATCGCGTTGACACGCCGAATGGTGACCTGGCTGGCCGCCGCCCACGACTTGGGCAAAGCATCGCCTGTTTTCAACCACGCGCACGGCACCCGAACTCTCATGGAGAAAATTTGTTCTACGGGTCTGCCGATCAGCGACTCGATCACCCCCTCCGAGCGACGTGGACTTCCCCACTCTGTTGTTTCGGAGCTTATCTTGAGCGCTTGGCTCACCGAGCGTTTCGACCATAATTTGCCGACTGCTCATTCGTTCGCCGCAATCCCGGGCGGGCATCACGGCCGGTACGCGTCGGCCGCAGATCTCAAACCACCCGCCGACCGACTCTGGGGCGACAGCGCTTGGCGGACAGTTCAATTCGAACTCGCCGACTACTGCGCCGATCTAGCCGGATTGAGCGCAGACGACTTCGAGCTGCTTGCCCACCTACCACTTACACAACCGTCAGCCATCGCGATTACCGGACTCGTCATCATGGGCGATTGGATCGCATCCAACGTTGACTTCTTCACTTTTCGGCGAATTGGATCACAGGCCGATCGAGTACGTCAGGCGATGGAAGATCTTGCGCTGCCTGGTATCTGGAGTCCTACGCCCCCGACGGCTACCGCCGATCACTTCCGCACGCGTTTTGAGATCGACAATCCACGACCGATGCAATCAGCCCTCACCGACCTCGCGTGGAGTATCGATCAGCCCGAGTTCATCGTTGTGGAGTCCCCTACCGGAGAGGGAAAGACCGCCGCTGCGCTGGTTGCAGCCGAGATCCTCGCACATCGATTCGGCTTGGGCGGCATGGTGTTCGCGTTGCCAACCCGAGCGACTTCCGACGCGATCTTCACGACGACCAAGAAATGGTTGTCGACGACGTTGGATTCCGGCGACACCTCGGTCGCATTGGTCCACGGCGCAGCCGAATTCAACGACGAGTTCGCCGAAATTCCCCGCTCAAGTCACGTCTACGAGAGCGGCGACGACACCTGTGCTGGCGAAGCCATCGCGCACTGGTGGCTATCTGGTCGCGGCAAGATGGCGACGATGTCCAGCATCGTCCTCTGCACCATTGACCAAGTCCTGCTGGCCGCCCTGCAGGCGAAACATGTTGTGCTGCGCCAACTTGGACTGGCCGGCAAGGTCGTCATCATCGACGAAGTGCACGCGGCCGATGAGTTTATGGCGGAATATCTGAAGTCCGTTCTTACCTGGCTTGGCGCGTTCGGCGTTCCCGTAATCGCGTTGACCGCAACACTTCCGCCAGCACATCGACGATCGCTGGTCGACGCCTACAACAAGGGAAGGAAGAGACGTTCAACCGAACTCACCACCCTCGCCTATCCTCTATTGACCCACACCAGCCACGACGGCGCTCGCCACTTCGAATTTCCGGCGTCGAGCCGCGCCTCGTCGGTCACCGTCGATGAATTATCGGGTGGCCCAACCGAAGTCGTCGCCTCAGTGTTAACTGCGATTGTCGACGGCGGACATGCTGCCGTCGTGTGCAATACCGTTACTCGCGCGCAGGCGGTTTACCGAGAGTTGTGGGTCGCGGCGGGCAGCGACGTCGAGGTAGTCCTATTGCACTCTCGCTTCGTTCTGCCGCACCGGCTGCGCCTTGAGACGACCCTTCGTGATCGGCTCGGACCATCCGTAACTCGTTCCAGCACAACGCGTCTGGTCGTGGTCGCCACTCAGGTCATCGAACAATCCCTCGATCTCGACTTCGACATCATGTTCACCGACATCGCACCTGTCGACCTCATCATCCAGCGTGCCGGCCGTCTGCACCGACATAGCCGCCCAGCGGAGGAACGCGCGCCAGCTCTTCGCGAGCCCAGGCTGATTCTGACCGGCTTCGAACGATCGGCAGATTCGGCCCCGCGTCTCGATCGTGGATGCGCACTCGTTTACGGCGCGGCCGCCCTGTTGCGTGCCATCGCAGTCCTCGACCGTCATCGCGACGCGGTGGGGCCGCTGCGATCGCCAGCCGACGTCGCGCCATTGGTCACCTCTGCCTACGACGAGGCCCTGTCCCCGCCCCCGGGGTGGGAGAGCGCTTGGTCCGCTGCAGAAGCTTCCCGACGCGGAGATGAGAACGAACGTAGAAGGTGCGCCAGCGAATTCGCACTTCCACGGCCCAAGAAGGGGCCGCTCACCGGTTTCGCGCAAGTCGGGGCCAACGGCGGGGAGCAGGGCGCCGCGCGAGTCCGCGACAGCGAAGACAGTATCGAGGTAGTCGTGATCCAACGCAGTCCGACCGGTCGCCTCCTTCCATCTCCATGGTCGGAGATCGACTCGGAGACCGACGTCAACCTCGGCCCAGCCGTCGACAACCAGTTCGCCCGCAAGCTTGCCCGCGAAGTTGTCAGACTCCCGTCGTACCTTGGGCGTGGGCCACAAGGCGACGCGATCATCGAAGAATTGGAGGGGGGCGGCATCGACTGTTGGCAACAGTCGCGGTGGTTACGCGGGATGCTCCCGCTCATCTTAGATCCGAACGGAAACGCCGTCATCGCAGGACATTCCATCAATTACGACATCGAACTTGGTCTCGTCGTCGATTACGCGGAGGCACAATGAAATTCAATCTCGTGGACGATCCGTGGATCGACGTCCGCACCGCTGACGACGAGCCGGCGACCGTCTCATTGCGCGAGTTCTTCCGCCGCGCCGACGACCTCACTCGGATCGCCGGCGACCTCCCCACGCAAGATTTCGCGGTGTTACGCATCGCGCTGGCGGTGTTCTACCGAGTCCTGTGGCTTCGCGATGAGACCTACGACGACATTGACATCGCGGAACTCTGGAACGCGGACTCGCTTCCCCTTGACGAGATCGATCACTATCTCGATACGTGGCGGCATCGCTTCGAGTTATTCGATGACAAACAGCCGTTTATGCAAGTCCCTGATCTTGCGACCGCATCGGGCAAGACGTCGGGCTTAACAGCCCTTGTCGCGGGGTCGCCCGGCGAGGGAGCGCTCTTCACGATGCAGCAGCACATCGAATCGCTTTCTCCTGCTGAGGCCGCACGGTGGTTAATTCACTGCCATGCCTTCGACATCAGCGGGATCAAGCCCGGCGCTGTTGGCGACGCCAGAGCGAAAGGGGGCAAAGGCTACCCAATCGGGATCGGCTGGTGCGGTTGGCTTGGCGGGCTGACCATCGAAGGTAGGACAATCCGAGAGACTTTGATTCACAACTTCGCGCCGCCCGAGAACGAGACTCCGGACGATCGGCCGATTTGGGAGCACGAACCGTTGACACCCGCCGTCCGCGAGGGTGTTGAGCCTGAAGGACCGATTGGCTTGTTCACCTGGCCGATCCGCCGAATTCGCTTGCACACCAATAACAATGCGGTGTCAGACGTATTGATCAGCAATGGCGACCCCGTTCCGTACTGGCGTCAGCGCACCTCCGAACCGATGTCGGGCTGGCGTTTTAGCGAACCCCAAACGAAGAAGCGCGGATCGCCGATCTATATGGCGCGAGAACACGATCCGGCACGGCTTCTTTGGCGATCGCTGAGCACAATCCTCCCCGACGGCGGACGCGGGGATAAGACCAAAGACGGCGATCCGCAGTTGCTGCCGTCGAGTTCCTTAGATGCCCTCGCCAATCGCTCAGTGTTTCAGACTATTTCGGGGTATGCCGTCAATCTGCGTGCCACTGGAATCCAGTACGGAGCACAGAACAGCGTCTACGCTGAGCTGTTCTCCGACGGACTTACCTTCCACCCGACACTCGCTCGTCCCGACAGTCCAACCCGCCAGTATGTCGAAGACGCTTTGACGAGAGCCGACAATGTCGCGCGGGCCCTGGGATCGCTCGGCGGCGACATCGCGCTCGCTTCTGGCGGCGATCTTGAGCCTGCCCGGAGCATCGCGCGTGAGCAGGCGTACACCATCATGGGCCAACTGTTTCGCGTGTGGCTGCCTAGCGTTACCGACGATAACGCCGAAGAACGTCTCGTCGTGTGGACCGAAGTGATCCGCACCCAGATCTCCAATGCCGCAAGCCAACTCGTCGAAAATGCAACTCCCTCAGCGCTTGCTGTTCGAGAAGTAAAGGGCCGCACCGTATCTGCGGGCTCGGCATCCCTCTGGTTCCTAAAGAACCTGCATGACGCTCTCGGCGACACCGCGATAGACCCCGATCAACTCGATCAACTCGACCCGCAACCACCACAGAAGGAGGCCCGGTGACTACTACCACCGAATCCGCTGAACCCGCCAACACCCCTGCTGAGACAGCCCAGTCGAAGCTCTCCATCCATGTGGCGAAATTGGCGGGGACACTGCAAAGCGGAGCAATTGCCAACCGAGCTAAGCCCGTAGCCGATCTCGCCAGGCTGCGTCGCAGCCTCGACGCCCCGCCAGGTGGTGATCCCGTTGTGTGGCGAATCGTCTTCGACGGCTTCCCAAACCAACCCGACCAACCGTGGCCGAATCCCATTGAGACCGCAGCATACTCAGCAATCTGCCTATTCGCCATCCACCAGCAGTCACGCGACAATCACATGCACAAACTGGGATGGAAGTTCTCCCTTGGACGCTCGATACGCCAACTCGCACAGCCAGTTGGCGAGTCGAGTCCCAGCGATGCGACGGTACGCCGATTCAACGCCTTGGTGACCGCCGACAACTTCGACGAAATCATCCGGCATCTGCGATCGCTCATCGGACAGTTGCGTGCTAGCTCCATTCCTCTCGACTATGGCCAACTCGCCGACGACCTGAACCGGTGGCAGAACTCCGACCTACGCTCCGGCGTTCGCCTTAAGTGGTCACGCGACTTCAGTCGTGTTCCAAAACCACCCGAATCTTCCGATTCCACTCCACCAAACACCAACTCTGACAACAGTTAGGACATACCCATGAGTCTCTTCATCGATTTCCACGCCATCCAAACCGTGCCTCCAGCCAACATCAATCGCGACGAGGACGGCAGTCCCAAGACGACTGTCTTTGGCGGCAAACGCCGCGCCCGCGTGTCCAGTCAAGCGTGGAAGCGCGCTATCCGCCGCGACTTCGAGAATCATCTCGACGCGTCTGACCTTGGAGTGCGTTCACTTCGGATCGTGGACCAGATCAAAGCCCGAATCATTGATGCCGATAACTCGCTGAAGGAATCCGCAGAAGAATATGCGGTCGCAACGCTCACCGCAGCCGGCATGAAGGTTGAGAGGAACAAAGCCCGGAACGACAAGGAGTCCGAGGATTATCAGAAGACGGGAGCTCTTCTTTTCCTGAGTAATCCCCAGATCGATGCACTTGCCGAACTTGCAATCAGCTCCGAGGGAAAGCCCGAGAAGAAGGATGCGAAAGCTGTTCTTACCAAGGGCAATTCGATCGACTTGGCCTTGTTCGGAAGAATGGTGGCCGATTCACCTGACCTGAAGGTCGATGCGGCCGCACAAGTCGCTCACGCGATCGGCGTGCACTCGGTTGTGCCCGAGTTTGACTATTTCACCGCCGTAGATGACAAAGCACCCGATGACAATGCTGGCGCCGGCATGATCGGAACGGTCGAGTTCAACGCTTCGACACTGTATCGCTATGCGACAGTGAATGTTTCGGCGCTGGAGAAGAACTTGGGAGACGTTGAAGCTGCCGCCCGTGCCGTCGAAGCGTTTACCCGTTCCTTCATCACGTCGATGCCCACGGGTAAGCAAAACACCTTTGCCAATCGAACTCTTCCTGAATTCGTACTCGTCACCGTACGCGATGACCAGCCGATAAACCTGTCCGGGGCTTTCGAGTCAGCCGTCGATGATGCCGGAGACCGAATCGCCCAAGCGGCGTCTCGAATCATCGCTAAAGCACAGGTGATTCACGAAACCTTCACTCCCCCGGTGACCGCGTTCGTGATCGCGACTGACGACGCCAATGCAAGTGACCTTGGTACCCGTACAACGCTCACTGAACTCGTTGCGACTCTTGGCAATCAGGTACGCTCTCGGGCCGGGGCCGCGGTATGACGACGCTGTTGATCAACCTGGCGGCGCCAATGCAGTCTTGGGGTGATTCCAGTCGGTTTACCGAGCGTAAGACTCGACCTGAGCCCACCAAAAGCGGAGTGCTCGGACTGCTGGCAGCAGCTCTGGGACGTCGTCGCATCGACCCGATCGAAGATCTCCTGGGACTTACGTTCGGCGTCCGGACCGACCAACCTGGCGAATTGACTCGCGACTTCCAGACCGCAATCGATTGGCGCACAGGTAAATCCAAGCCCTTGTCAGTTCGCTACTACCTGGCGGACGCGAAATTCGTGGCGGCCGTCGAAGGAGAGGACGAACTAGTTTCGGGGGTTGCGCAGGCATTGCGGCGCCCAACGTTCCCACTGTATCTAGGGCGGCGTTCATGCCCGCCCTCGGGGCCGGTGCAGACCTCGATCACGAATATTGCTCTGCCCCAAGCACTTAAGGAAGCGCCGTGGATCGCATCCAGCTATCACCGGACAAAGCAGGCTCGGCGAGTGAGTCTGCCTATCGTGCGAGATGCACTTCCTGGCGAGCCGACTCAGGAAACGATCCGCGACACTCCGGCGAGTTTCGATCCGACGGACCGGAAGTACACCTGGCGCAACGTCGTCCACGACATCGTGCAAGTCCCTAACCCAGAGTCTGAGTCCAAAGGCTACGACTGGTTGTCCGCGCTGGGAGGTAGCTGATGTATATGTCGAGAATCGCGCTCAACCGGCGGCGGCGAGGAGCGATGAAACTACTGACCAGCCGCCATGCGATGCACGCCGCGGTGATGTCGTCGTTCGCGCCCGGCACACCGACTGAGGGCGAGGACGGCCGGACGCTCTGGCGGATCGATCGAGACCAGGAAGAGGTCAACCTACTTATCGTGAGTCCCGCGGAGCCTTGTTTGCAACATCTGGCCGAGCAGGCCGGCTGGACAACGAGAAACCAATGGGCGACAAGGGATTACACGGCGTTCCTGGAATCAGTCGAAGCCGACTCCTCGTACGCCTTTCGCATAACCGGCAATCCGACTCGCACCCTGACCGACGACAAGGGGAAGCGGGTAGTCGGTCACCAGACCGTGGCGCACCAACGTCAATGGCTCGTCGATAAGGGAGTGACAAACGGTTTTGAGGTCGTCACGTCGAGCGCTGACCCGGACGCGCTGGCGCTGGAACTGAGTGAACGCGGCGTCGAACAGTTCCGTCGACAGAGTTCGGAGGTAAGGCTCACGACGGTTCGATTCGACGGAGAATTGAAAGTCACCGATCCAAATGCGTTGCGCCGCGCCCTATGTCACGGAATCGGTCGCGGCAAAGGATACGGATGCGGCCTACTCACTTTGCTCCCGGTCAACGCCTCATGAGATGAAAGAGATTCCAGGCACCCGCCCAAGCAGACCAAGCGAGCTGGTGCGAGCCCAAGACCGATTCTCCTTCGTCTACGTGGAACGGGCCACGATCGGACGCGACGATAGCGCTGTCACGGCGACCACCGAGGACGGCGTGGTCCACATTCCAGCGGCCACGCTCGGCGCATTGTTGCTCGGGCCAGGTACTCGCGTGACACATCAGGCAATGGTGTTGATGGCGGACTCGGGTTCGACAGCGGTGTGGGTGGGCGAGCACGGCGTCCGCTACTACGCCCACGGGCGGCCGCTGGGGCGAACTACGAGACTGCTTGATGCGCAGGCGCGGGCCGTTTCAAACTCACGTGAGCGTATTGCGGTTGCCCGGCAGATGTATGCGATGCGGTTTCCCGACGAAGACGTGTCCCACTGCTCAATGCACCAGCTTCGTGGGCGAGAGGGCGCCCGTGTTCGTCGGCTCTATCGGGAACACTCTGACCGCACGGACGTCGAGTGGAAACGTCGCGACTACAACCCGGACGATTTCGCAGGTTCCGACGCAATCAATCAGGCGTTGTCTGCCGCGCACACATGTCTGTACGGGGTGGTTCACGCAGTGGTCGTAGCGCTGGGCTGTAGTCCTGGACTCGGCTTTGTGCACACCGGCCACGACAGATCGCTGGTGTACGACATCGCCGATCTTTACAAAGCCGAGGTGACGATCCCGGTCGCATTCGACGTCGCGGCCCGCGTACTCGACGGTGAAGTACCCGATGATGACATCGGCGGGGTGACGCGGCGAGCCGTGCGTGACGTGATCAAATCCGGCGCGATACTCACCAGATGCGTACGTGATCTCCACTCATTGCTGTTGCCTGGTGATTCGACCGTCGGTGACGAGTTGCCCGACGCAGACGTGATCGAGCTTTGGGATGAGTCAGGATCGGCAGTCGCCAGCGGCACGAACTACGAGGATGAGGTCCCGTGGTAGTCATCGTTTTGACGGCGTGTCCGGCAAAGCTGCGGGGGCATTTGACGCGGTGGCTTCTTGAGGTAAGCCCCGGTGTCTACGTCGGGCACATTCCGGCCCGGGTACGTGATCTGCTGTGGCTACAGGTAGTCGAGTTGGTCAAGGACGGCAAGGCGATCATGATTCACAGCACTCAAGGCGAACAGCGATTGGCCTTCCGCACGCATCGGCACGAGTGGGAGCCAGTCGACTTCGATGGCATCATGCTGATGCGACGTCCGAGCAACAATGCGGTGACGCGGGACCGAGTTCGCAGCGGATGGAGCAATGCGTCGAAGATGCGACGCGCGCGGCGGCGAAAGTAGTTCCAGAACGCGAATACGCTCGCTAACATTCCTGGTCAGTTAGTGTCTGCCCCGCGCGAGCGGGGATGTTCCCAGCGGAGGCATCCGCCAAGGGTGCCAACATGGGTCTGCCCCGCGCGAGCGGGGATGTTCCCCCCAACCCGGTAGCCATACCGCCCGAGTCATAGTCTGCCCCGCGCGAGCGGGGATGTTCCCCATCAAGAGCTGGCGATCCTGTGTCGAGACGGGTCTGCCCCGCGCGAGCGGGGATGTTCCCAGCCTCTCGCGGTGGTGCGGTGCGCCGACGTCGTCTGCCCCGCGCGAGCGGGGATGTTCCCAGCAGTTGGTCGAAGGCGGACAGCTACGAAATGTCTGCCCCGCGCGAGCGGGGATGTTCCCGTTCCATGCCTCGGCGCCCGCGACGAGTGAGAGTCTGCCCCGCGCGAGCGGGGATGTTCCCCTCGTCGAGTACCGCCGCTGCGTGCCGCAGTTGTCTGCCCCGCGCGAGCGGGGATGTTCCC
The DNA here is from genome assembly GCF_000241305.1 of Gordonia effusa NBRC 100432. Taxonomy (GTDB): domain Bacteria; phylum Actinomycetota; class Actinomycetes; order Mycobacteriales; family Mycobacteriaceae; genus Gordonia; species Gordonia effusa. The sequence goes on along the minus strand of NZ_BAEH01000110.1, from coordinate 645 downwards.
CGCAGCCTGGGCAGTGATGGCCGCTCATGATGGTCTGCCCCGCGCGAGCGGGGATGTTCCCGACGTCGCCAAGAAATCCCGCGGACAGCCCCGGTCTGCCCCGCGCGAGCGGGGATGTTCCGAGCGGAGGAATGAGCGGCAGGGGGGCGTCAGTGTCTGCCCCGCGCGAGCGGGGATGTTCCCATCATCCAACTCTAACGCCCGATTCAACCGCTGTCTGCCCCGCGCGAGCGGGGATGTTCCCCGACCACACCGACCCCGGCCCAAATTTCCCCTAGTCTGCCCCGCGCGAGCGGGGATGTTCCCAGGCCAGCGCTCAGGGTTGGGTCCATGCAGGTGTCTGCCCCGCGCGAGCGGGGATGTTCCCACCTTCGCGATGTACTCGTCGGGCACGTCGTCGTCTGCCCCGCGCGAGCGGGGATGTTCCTCGCGTCGGTGTCATGGGATGCTCGCCTGGTTTGTCTGCCCCGCGCGAGCGGGGATGTTCCCCATTCGTGATCTGCAAATCGTGTCACACGAAGGTCTGCCCCGCGCGAGCGGGGATGTTCCGTGTCAGAGCAAGCCGACGAAGATCGCCGAATCGGTCTGCCCCCGCGCGAGCGGGGATGTTCCCCATGGCGGCGATCTTCAACTGTTGGAGAAAGT
>NZ_BAEH01000111.1 GCF_000241305.1 Gordonia effusa NBRC 100432 | reverse complement strand
CGATACGCGCGCGTCTCGCTGCGCTCGGCGAGCGCACTCGACCATCTGCGTTTACCGCTAGCCGTCACGACCTACTGCTGGTCGAGTGCCCGGCGAGGCGTTAGCCGAGCTGGGTGTATCGAGACCTCGCACGCCGAACTTCGTTGCTGGGCAATGGTGTCCGGTCACCCATGCCGCGACGCCGTCACCGTGAACTTGGCATTACGCGCGATCTGCCGCGTGGGCCCGACGATGCGCTGCAAGGCACCGCGATAGCGCAGGTGCGAATTCCAGACGCACCAAAGTTCGCCATCGGGAGCCAAAACCCTTGCGGCATCCTCGAATAGATGCGTCGCGATCGCGCCCGACAGCGTGGCGTCGCTGTGAAACGGCGGATTGAGAACGACCAATCCGACGCTCTCGTCGGCAAGGTGCTTGACGCCGTCGGCCTGTGTCACGGTCATCCGATTGTCGACGTCATTCGCCTGCGCCGTCAGGCGTGCGGATGCGACCGCCGCTGCCGATCGGTCGCTCGCGAGGACCCGGACCGCCGGTCGGTTCTTCGCCAGCCATGCGCCGACAATCCCGCTGCCACAAGCCAAGTCAACTACTTCGGAGGTGGCGGGGGCCACTGCGTCCAGGTTGTCGAGTAGAAACCGTGTCCCGACGTCCACTTTGGTCCCGGCGAACACACCGCCATGCGCGACGATGGTGAGATCGAGATCGGCGTGCGCCTGTCGATTCGGCCACCGGGATATGCCCGACGACACGGGTCCCGATGCGGTCAGCACCCGCGACTTTTGCCGGGCATGGCTAACATCAACGCGCGAAAAGTGCTTTCGCAGAACGTCATTCATAGACGTAGACATGTGCTTGGTCCGTCCGCCGGCCACCAAGGTAGCCACCGGATCCGCGTGTCGCGCAACAAGTCCGGCGATCTCGTCGAGACGGTCCAGAGACCGCGGGAGGCGCATCAAGACAAGCCGGGCCCCGGTGAGAAGTTCGGATGTCAGTGGCAGCGAGGTCACCGCGGATAGTCCCAACCGGGCGGCGTTCTCGGCCAACGCACGTTCTCCGGTTATCAGGTCCTGATGCACCCGGATTGCCTTCACCCCGCCAGCAGCCGCGCTCAAACTCAGCGCGCCGTAATTGTCGTCGATCACGACGAGGTCGCCCGACCGTGCCGCCGCGAGCAGGCCCGCCGCTTCGTCGAGTATCAGCCGGTCGGCGGCGTCCGACGCGGAAAGGTCGGGCCCCTCCACGTCGGGGTGTCGCCGCAGCACGCTGAGATCCACGGCGACGACGTTACCGGGTGGGCGAAGTCGGATGCCCATTCACTATGCTTGATCCGATATTGATAGATGAGAAGCGGGGACGTTGTGACTCAGTTCGATGAAGTATCCCGACCAGAGATCTCCCGTGTCTGGGTCGTTGGGCCAAGAACTGCGCGAGACCTGTCAATCGCTATCACCGTCGAATCTTTGACCCGTCGCCTTTTCGGCATCCTGATGGCAGTTGTGGTGCTGGCCGCGCTGGCATTCTCGGTGATCTATAGCGAGTGGTGGTGGTTCGCGGGGGCAGTCGGCTACGTATCGCTATTGACCGGCCTGGTGTTCTGGCAGTCGTTACGTCGTTTGCGCCTTCCCTATCGTGCAGGTGCCGAATGGGGCGTAGGTCTCGACGATCAGTGCCTCCGTATAGCGGACGGCAGAACTGAAGGACTCTACCGTTACTCGACGATCGCCCGCATGGATGAGCGGGGAGGATTGGTCATCATGAAAATCGTTCGCGGCCAACGTGTTGCATGGCCGCGCGAACTATTCGGCGATGACCTGTTAGCCCAGGTTCGACGTAGGGTGGACAGCCGTTGATCGGTGCCGCGCGATAGTCTCGCTCAGAACGTCCACCGGTCAAACTGATAGATTTGGGCCGTGCCACGGACTACGCGAATCGTTCTCGCCTGCGTATTCCTAGTCATCGCGGCGGTCGTCGTGGCATTTGTCGGACATTCTCGGCCTTCGCACCCAACGGAACTCGCAGCGGGTGACACCTATGTCGCGATGGGAAGTTCCTACGCCGCCGGTCCGGGGATATCGCCGGTGGTGGATCGTGCTTGCCTGCGTTCGGGCCGCAACTATCCGCATCAGGTCGCTCAGTCACTTGATCTACATCTCGTCGACGTAACTTGCTCGGGGGCCACCACCGCCGACATCATCTCGCGAACTCAACGGATCCGGCATGGACGGCATTCGCTTCCGCGTCAGATCGAAGCGGTGACGTCCGACACGCGGTTGGTGACAATCACCATCGGCGGCAACGACATTGACTACATCGGGCGGATGACGTCCGACAGTTGCCATACCGCCGTCACCGCGCCCATCCCGGGCGGCGAAGCTGTTGGGCAAGTCGCGGGACGGACCTGCCATACGGCCCTCGAATCCGAGCGGCCGGCACGTCGATCGTCGACGCTGCGTCAAGTTCGCAATGCGCTGATCAAGATCGTTCAGGCAGTGCATGACCGGGCTCCGGACGCGAAAGTCTTCCTGGTGCAGTATCTTCCGGTACTAGGTCGCGAAGCGGCCACGTGCCCGATCGTTCCGTTGCCGCCGCAGCGGGCGGCAGAACTAGCCGATGAGTATCGACGACTCGTCGCGGCGACATCGTCGGCGGCGGCACGCTCTGGCGCAACGGTCGTCGACGCGCCGACCGGGCATCTGGGTTGCGATGCCGTACCGTGGGTGACCGGCTTTCAGTTGGGCAATCCCTTTGCCGGCGGCGCGATTCCGTATCACCCGAACCTCGATGGAGCCACCGGGCAGGCAACCGAAGTCGTCGACGCGGTGCGTGCGGTCTGGTCGACGGCGAAACGTCAGGGTACCGGTCGCGTGGATTGATCAGCGGGCGAAGCGTGAGCCCAACGCCGACAGCCGTTCGTGTGCCCCGGTCATAATTGACTGAATCAACTCGTCACAACTCGGCAAATTGTCGATCATGCCGACGACTTGGCCCGATGCGAGCACTCCGGCTTCGGTATTGCCTTCTACCAGACCGGCTTTGAGCAACATGGGCGTGTTACCCGCCATGATGATCTGCTGCCAGGTGCGCTCGCCCGACTTCTTCATCGACGCGCCGTCGCGAAGCATAGTGGTCCAGCGCATGCCGGTCATCTGTTTGAACTCGTTGGCATTTCGAGCCGCAGCGACCAAAGCTTTTGCCTTGCTGCCACTTTCGAGCGCGTCGACGAGTTGTGTCCGGAGTACTCGATGTGGCATGCCGTCGACTTTGGTCGACACGACGGTGTCGGTCAGGCTGCGTTTCAGGTACTCCTGTTTGACACTTTCGGGTACCGCGCTGTCGGAGGTGAGCAAGAATCTGGTGCCCATCGCAACGCCCTCGGCGCCATAGGCCAGTGCTGCGACCAGCCCGCGACCGTCGAAGAACCCGCCGGCCGCGACGACCGGAATCGTGGTGTTGCCATCGCCATCCGAGATGGCATCGATCACCGATGGCAGCAGCAGTGTCGTCGCGACCTGTCCGGTGTGACCGCCGCCTTCGCCGCCCTGCACGATGACGGCATCGGCACCCCAACTCGCCACTTTGACGGCGTGTTTGGCGGCGCCGATCGACGGAATAACCACTACGCCATTGTCTTTCAGCTTGGCGATCAAGTCCTTTTTGGGTGCCAACGCGAACGACGCGACCTTAACCTTCTCCCGAATCACCAGATCGATACGGTCGGCGGCGTCGGTCGCGTCGGCGCGCATGTTGACGCCGAATGGCTTGTCGGTCAACGACTTAGTCTTCTTGATCGCGGCTTCCAACTCGGCGAACGTCATTGTCGCCGACGCCAGAATGCCTAAGCCGCCCGCGTTGGCTGTCGCGGCGGTGAGCGACGGTCCTGAGACCCAACCCATGCCGGTTTGCACAATCGGGTATTCGACGCCGACAAGGTCGGTGAAACGGGTGGCAAGGGTGGCTGCACGAACCGGCGTTGCCTCGGTCATTTCACTTCTCGATTCCGAATCCCCTTGGGATCGAGTACTTCCCGGATTAGTCGAAGTTCCTCATCGCTCGGCGTTCGAGTTGTGGGTGCCGAATCCAGTTCAGCCACTGCGAAACTTGTGTTCTCCTTGACCTCTACCGGATCGACGCCGGGGTGCAGCGAGAGGGCCCGCATGGTGTGGCCCGGCCCGCCGAAGTCGAAGACACCGAGGTTGGTCACCACTCGGTGGATATTGAGATCGTCGAAGGCCGGGTTGTCAGTGTCGACCTTGTCAAAACCGACACCGGCCACGATGTCAACCTGTCCGAAGACCCGCGCGGAATGCCTTGCGACCCAATAACTTGTCGGATGATTGATGGTATTGCCCGGCGCCCCGCGAACGCCGAACATCTGTCGAGTCGGGTGTTGCAATGGACCGAATGCCGACAGATTCTGATTGCCATACTGGTCAATCTGATTGGCGCCCATGACGACATGACGTCGGCCCGAGGCGACCACATCGAATACCTTGCGAAACGGCATCCACCCCTCGATGGGCGCACTCTTGCCGATCGCGGGCGTATCCGCGAAGACCAGCGCTTCGCCGTCGGTAATCAATAGATCGGGTTCGGTGGTGAGCCGGGCCAGGCGGGCACCGAGTAGTGGCGTCGGAGCCATTGGCGATGCCATGATCTCGCCTGCGCCGGCGAAGATGTCGGCGCAGGAGATGACGCAATACTCCGCACGCGTGATTTCGGTTGTCCCAGTGCTCATTTAGACTCCTCCTGCTCGCTCGCCCACGCGGCGATTTCGGTCTGATAGGTGACCTCATCGACGTCGAGGAAGCGACTCTTAAAGAGTTCCCATGTCGCCGGATCTTTGGCGGATTCCACGTAGAACTGCTGGAAGCTCTCATCGCGTCCATAGTCGCCCGCGAAAGTGAAATGTGCTCCATTAGGAGTTTCGACGACTCGATCGACGTTCATGCGGTTGAGTAAAAGACGTTGGGTGGGAAGGAGTTCCACGAGCTCTTCGGTCGACAACAGCTTGTCGGTCTCCAGGTAACGCCGGTTGGCCGCGGCCAGATACAGATCATCCATATAGGGATCGACTCCGGTATAGCCGGCGTTGCCGTGTCGATCGGCGACATCGAGATGGACGAAGGCGGCGTCGAGTGTGAGGGCGGGCATCGCGATCAGCGTTTGCGTGCGGCCATCCGCGTCGGGGTACGGCGACTCGACCGTCTTAAGTTCGCCCTCCCAGAAGTTCAGGACGTCAGAGCCGAGACCGGCACGGATCGGCAGGAACGGCAAGCGGGCTGCTGCGGCCTCCAGGCCGCACTTGACCATGCCCTCGTCCATCTCACGGGCCTCGAGAATGCCCGACGTACGTGCCTTGCTGAACCACGGATCGTAGAAGGGCGCCGAGTCGAGCGAGACGAATCCGTAGTAGGCGCGTTTCACTTTGCCTGCGGCGCACAGTAATCCGAGGTCGGGGCCACCGTAGGTCACCACGGTCAGATCTTTGACCGCTGATCGGGCAATCGCTCGTACGAGGGCCATCGGCTTGCGGCGCGAACCCCATCCGCCAATGCCGATGGTCATGCCGTCGGACAGTTCCGCGACGATTTCATCGAGCGTCGAGGTCTTATCGGTTTTTGTTGCGGTGGAGGTCATTTCGTCGCCCCTGTCGACTTCTCAACGAAGGCATCGCGATGTTCGTCCGCGACGCCCGCAAGGTTCAGTTCGTAGGTGTAGCGCTGCTCGAGTAGGTAGCTGGTCTTCACATCGACCGGGTCGATGTTGTTGATGGCGGCCTTGGCCGCGCGGATGACGCGGGTGTCCTTCGTGGCGATGCTCCGCGCGAGTTCCAGTGCGGCGTCGAGCAATTCGCTCCGGGAGACAACGCGATAGACCGAGCCGAAATGATGTAGTTGCTGCGCAGTGGCATTCTGCGCCGTGTAGTACAGCGTGCGCATCATGTGTTGGGGTACCAGCCGGGCCAGGTGCGTCGCGGCACCGAGTGCGCCACGGTCGACTTCGGGCAGGCCGAAAACCGCGTCGTCGGAGGCGACGATGACGTCGGCGTTCCCGACTAGGCCGATGCCGCCGCCCACACAGAAGCCATTCACCGCGACGATCACCGGGACCGCGCAGTCGTAAACGGCGCCGAAAGCCGCAGCGCAACCCTTGTTGGCGGCGATGAGAGCGTCGAATCCTTCGGTGGCCTGCATTTCCTTGATGTCGACGCCGGCGTTGAAGCCGCGACCTTCGGCACGCAGGATGACGACCGACGTGCTCGGGTCGGAGCCGGCAGTGGTGATGACGTCGGCCAACTCGAACCACGCCGCGCTCGGCAGGGCGTTGACCGGCGGAAAGTCCATAGTGACGACGGTGATGCCGGGTTCGTCACAGGTGGCGGTTATTGGCACTCGGTGCTCCCTTGTGGACTGATGGGCGGACCAACCAAGCAAGTGCTTGGTTGTTTGATAGGGTAGCACCCATGTCGAGTCGAGCAACTTCCGGAGCAGCGCAGATTGACGCCAATCTAGGGCTGGCCGGGCATGTCGTCTTGGTCACCGGCGGCGTTCGGGGCGTGGGGGCCGGCATCAGCGACGTTCTGGCGACCTTCGGTGCAACGCCGATTGTGTGTGCCCGCAAGGCCGCCGACAGCCCGTTCGAGTTCCACAGCTGCGACGTTCGGGAGCCCGACTCGGTTGCCGCGATGGTTGAATCGATCGTGCACGAGCACGGTCGGCTTGATGGTGTCGTGAACAATGCGGGCGGATCGCCGTTCGCATTGGCTGCCGAGGCATCGGATCGGTTCTCTTCGAAGATCTTCGACTTGAATCTGCTCGCGCCGCTGATCGTGGCCCGTGCGGCCAATACGGTTATGCAGCAGCAGGATTCGGGCGGGGCGATCGTCAACATCTCCAGTGTCAGCGGTCATCGACCGTCGCCGGGGACTGCCGCGTACGGTGCGGCCAAGGCCGGGCTGGATAACCTGACCGCGACTCTCGCCGTCGAATGGGCACCTAGAGTGCGACTCAACTCGGTGGTCTGCGGTCCGGTGGAAACCGAGCTGTCGCACCTGCATTACGGCGACGAGGCGGGCGTTGCGGCCGTTGGCGAGACGATCCCGTTGGGCCGCTTGGCATCTCCCGAAGATGTCGGCAACGCGGTGGCCTTCTTGCTCTCGCCGTTGGCTGGGTATATCAGCGGCTCGACGCTGACCGTCCACGGCGGTGGCGAGAAACCAGCGTTTCTCGCCGCCGGAAATTCCGGCAACACGATCTGACTGAAGTTCACGTACCCGAGAGGATTTCCGAAATAGTATGAGCACCAAGCTGAATGGGGGCCGGGCGGTCATAGTGACCGGCGCCGGCCAGGGTATTGGACGAGCCCATGCGCTTGCGTTTGCAGCCGATGGCGCCAATGTCGTTGTGAACGACTTCAATTCCGACGCGGCTCAGGCCGTTGCCAACGAGATCATCGCATCGGGTGGTGCGGCGGTGGCGAATGGAGCCGACGTCGCGGATTGGGGTGCCGCTGCGGATCTCGTCGATACGGCAGTTCGTGAATTCGGGCGGCTGGACACCTTGGTCAACAACGCGGGCTTCGTTCGCGACAAGATGTTGGTATCGCTCTCCGAGGAGGAGTGGGATTCTGTAGTCCGGGTGCATCTTAAAGGGCATTTCGCAATGCTGCGTCATGCTGCCGCGTATTGGCGCGGCAAGGCTAAGGCAGGGGAGATTCCGCAGGCGCGGATCATCAATACTTCTTCTGGCGCAGGGATTTTCGGGTCAGTAGGTCAGGGAAACTACGCCGCCGCCAAGGCAGCGATCGCCGAGCTGACGATTCAAGCGGCCGCCGAACTTGGCGGATATGGCATCACCGCCAACGCGATCGCTCCGGCCGCGCGAACACAGATGACGCTCGGTGCGGGTGAGGCGATGGCCGCGCAGATGGCTGCTCCGGCCGACGGTTCTTTCGATGCGATGGATCCGGCCAATATCTCGCCGCTCGTTGTGTGGTTGGGGTCGCCGGCGTCGGGTGACGTCACCGGTCGAGTCTTTGAGGTCGAGGGTGGCACTATCACCGTCCTCGACGCTTGGCAACGCGCGGCATCGCAGGACAAGGGATCACGTTGGGAGCCAAGCGAACTCGGTGACGTGGTGACCGACCTCTTGGCGAAGTCACCGGAGCCGGTCAAAGCGTACGGAGCGCGCTGAGATGACCGTCGACGATGCTCGGATCAAAGCTGCTCGCGCCTACGTCGACGCGCTGGTCAGTCACGACCCGTCGTCGGTGCCGCTGCATCCGGACTGTATCCGCACCGAGTTGGGTGTGCGGACCGGCCGCAACGGTGACCACATCGCCCGAAGTTTGGCAAAAGGCCCGCAGTTCAAGTTGATTCACGCGATCAGTGAATTCGACGCGTCGGTCGACGACGCGGGCGTGGTGCACACGACCTATTGGGTCAACGTCCACCCCAAGCCGCTGAGGTTGGCCGCCAAGGTCATTGAGTCATTCGAGTTCGACGACAGCGGACGTATCCGCGTAATCGTCGCAAAGTTCGGAGTGCCCCGCCGTCGGACAATGGCCACTGGTTGAGTGAGGTCTCGATACACCCGGCTCGGCTGG
>NZ_BAEH01000112.1 GCF_000241305.1 Gordonia effusa NBRC 100432 | reverse complement strand
TGGTGAGTCGACGTCGGGAAGTGTTGTGCGGGTGGGTGTTCGAGTTGCGGGGTCTCGATACACCCGGCTCGGCTGGCGCCTCGCCGGGCACTCGACCAGCGGGGGAAGACGCGGCTGGCGCCTCGCCGGGCACTCGACCAGCGGTGACTGAACTCGGCTAA
>NZ_BAEH01000113.1 GCF_000241305.1 Gordonia effusa NBRC 100432 | reverse complement strand
GACAAGCGTGAATTCCGCGCCGTCGATTTCTGGCGCCGCCGGATCAAGCTAGTCATCTTCCCCTACCTAATCTGGTCGACGATCTACTTCGTGATCACGGTGATGTGGGGGTCCGGCCGCATTGCCGAGTTGCCATTCAGCCTGCAGGAATACGTGTGGAACCTGTCGTGGGGACTCGCGGGTTTCCAGATGTACTTCCTGTTCGTGATGTTGCAGGTATACCTGCTCTTCCCACTGGTTCTGTGGCTGATTCGCAAAACCGTCGGTCATCACGCCGCGGTCCTGGGAGTAAGTTTTGCGGTACAAATCGCACTCACCGCGACGCTCACTCATTGGACGCCCCCTGGATATCTGGGAACCATCTGGTGGCATCACTACGCGACATTCCTGCCGTATCAGTTCTTCATCGTGCTGGGTGCGGTCGCGGCCGTACATCGAGAGCGCATCAAACAGTGGCTCGTGGGTCGCGGCTGGGTGTTGACGATCGCACTGGTGCTCACCGCCGCGCTCGCCGTCGCGACCTATCTGATCCGGGTCTTCGTCGACGACCAGAAGCCGATGGACGCCTCGAATGCCTTTCAGCCGACGTTGATCCCGTTCCTGGTAGTCGCGATCGCGTGCCTTTACGCGGCCGCGCTGCGCTGGAACGACCGGTGGCGCTCGAAGACGCCGCGCTTCGCGTCAGCGGTGTCGTGGGCATCGAACCGTTCGTTCGGAGTCTTCTTGGCGCATGTGTTGGTGCTGTTCTTCATCCTGCGGCCTACCGCGGCACCGGACAAGCCGTGGCTGCTCGCTCACATCCCGCAGCCCCTCGGCACGGTGGTCGTCTATCTACTGACGCTCGCCGGCTCGCTGATCGTCGTCGAGATTCTGCGTCGGCTGCCCGGCTCGCTCTACCTGACCGGCCGACCACGGATGCCGTTGCCGCCGATCCGCACCCTGCTGCGGCGCGACTCGGTGCCCGACACCGTGCCGGACTCACTTCACGACGACGCCAACGCCGACAACAGCGCTCGCGGGTTGGCAAGCACCAGTTCTCGCGCGTGATTGCGGACCAATGTCCATGTCGGGCAATCACATCGAGCGCGTACCCCCGTCGCATCGACATGCGCCGCGCGGCATAACGCGACCGCCCGGTCCACGTGAAAGTCCTGCGTGACAACAAGCACCGCGTGCGCCTGGTAAACAGCACGTGCCCGACGACAGCTCGTCGCGGTGTCGTAGCCGGCGGGATCGTCGATGATCGTCGCGCCGGGCACACCGCGCGCGGCTAGATAGTCGCGCATCACCCGTGGCTCATTGCCCGCGCCGTCAGAACCGTTGCCGGACAATATGATTCGACGTATCGCGCCGCGATTCCACAGTTCAACGGTGGTGTCGAGACGACCACGCACATAGTCCCCGGGAACGCCATCGGAAACCAACGAACCCAACACCAGGGCGGTGCGCGGAGCCGACACGAGCTGGTCGGTGCGGTAAATCCGGCCGTTCGATGATGCGACAACCCACGTCAACGCGATCGTAAGAGCCAATTCCACGCCGATGAACAGCGTCATGGCCACGCGGATAAGAAGTCGAGACTTCGACATAACCGCAGGATATCGCAGTTGCCCAACGTCGAATTCGCCAATCTAACGGAGTTGCACCGGACGCCGTCGTACCGACGTAGGGTTAGGGCCTCGCACTGGTTCGCCACAGCATCTCGGAGGCACATTCATGCAGTACATGCCGATTACGTCGTCGATGTTTCTGATCGCCGAAACCCGTGAACTCCCCATGCATGTCGGCGGGCTGCAACTGTTCATTCCGCGCGAAGGACAGTCGGCGGGACAGTTGGCCGATGACATGATGGAAGCGTTCCTCACCGCCACCGAAATACAGCCCGATTTCCGTAAACGCCCGACGCAACCGTTCAGTCTGCTCGGCTCGGTCTCGTGGTCCTACGACGACGAGATCGACTACGACTACCACGTCCGTCGCATCGCACTGCCCAAGCCGGGACGCATTCGTGAACTCCTGCACTATGTTTCGCTCAATCACTCGACGTTGCTCGATCGTTCCAAGCCGATGTGGGAAGCGCATTTGATCGAAGGGCTGGCCGACGGCCGGGTCGCGCTGTACACCAAGATCCACCATTCGGTCGTTGACGGCGTCACCGCGCTGCGCATCCTTGGCCGCAGCCTGTCCGACGACCCCGAGGACCGCACCGGCCGGGCACCCTGGGATGCCTCACTCAAGCGCAAACGGCCCCCAAAGCCGAAACCTGGCTTGTCCCAACGGGTTTTCGGCGGAATCTCCGGAGCCGCGGGCGTAGCCAACCAACTCGCCGGCCTGGTTCCGGCGAGCGCACAGATCGCGTTGCGCTCGATCCGAGATCCCCACTATCTCGCTCCGATCCATGGGGCGCCCAAGACCATCCTCGACGTCCCCATCGGCGGCGCCCGGCGATTCGCCGCACAGCAATGGGAGACCGCTCGCCTGCGAGCGGTGGCGGCAGCACTGAACCTCACGCTCAACGACGTCGTTCTCGCGATGTGCGGCGGCGCTCTGCGCAACTATCTGATCGACCAGGACGCACTGCCCGATACGCCGCTGCTAGCGATGGTGCCGGTGTCGATGCACGTCGGCGACGAGAAAGACGGCAATGCGGTAACCGCCATCCTGGCGAATCTCGCGACCGATCAGGCTGATCCGGAACAACGGCTGGCTCAGCTCACGGCATCGACGCGGGCGAGCAAAGAGGTCGTCCGCGGCCTTACCCCGCTGCAGGCACTCGCCCTGGGCGCAGCGAACGCAAGTTCGATGGCGTTCATGAGCGTCCCCGGTTTCGTCTCGTACGCGCCATCGCAGTTCAACGTCATCATCTCGAACGTGCCGGGCCCGCAACACGACCTCTATTGGAACGGCGCTCAGCTCGACGGGCTCTACCCCGTTTCTATCCCTGCGTCGGGATGTGCGCTAAATATCACAATCACTTCGACCGGTCGGTATATGGGTTTCGGACTAATCGGCGCTCGGGCCCAGGTCCCGAGCCTGCAACGGATCCTCACCCATTTGGACACCGCCCTCGGCGAGCTGGAAAAAGTTGCCGACATCACATGAAATCCGACATGACTTGCGAGTAAGTTACTGGTCAGTACGAAAGTTACATAGTGCAGCGCCCGTCTTAGGGTGAAGTTAGGTCAGCCTTGGGAACGTTGAACTCGCGCCAGGCCTTACGGTTACCTGTGACGACGTTGCGTCGTAGCAACGTGGCATCGGGGAATGTCCGCGCCGATCAGCTCTCGGCGTCAGCCTCAGATGCCCGACGACCTAACAGAAAGGCCGGGTAGACCGAAGTGAACTCCACGACGATTGCCCTGGGAACCATCGGAGCGCTGCTCAGCGTGATCTGCTGGGCATTCTTCTTCCGCGGTGTCGCGGGCATCGTGCGGACCATCGCACAAGGCCAACCGGCACCGGGTCGAGCATTCCCGATCGTGCCCCGCTTCAAGACGATGATGAAGGAATTCATCGCGCACACCCGGATGGTCAAAATCCGAACCGTCGGCATCGCCCACTGGCTGGTGATGATTGGCTTCCTCGGCGGGTTCGTTCTGTTCTTCGAGGCATACGGTCAGGCAATCGATCCCGAATTCCACTGGCCGATCTTCGGTGACACATTCGGCTGGCATCTCTGGGACGAGCTCCTCGGCATCGGCACCGTAATCGGCATCGTCACCCTTATCGTTATTCGCCAACTGAACCATCCCCGGGTGCCTGAGCGGCTCTCGCGGTTCTCCGGTTCGCGATTCCTCCCCGCGTACACAATCGAAGGCATCGTCCTCGTCGAAGGCCTGGGCATGATCTTCGTGAAGGCCGGCAAGATCGCCACCTTCCATCACAGCAATGTCGGGTCGGACTTCTTCACCATGCAGGTGGCGAAGTTGCTGCCGGCGAGTCCTGTCATGGT
>NZ_BAEH01000114.1 GCF_000241305.1 Gordonia effusa NBRC 100432 | reverse complement strand
ACGCACGTCTCGCTCCGCTCGGCGAGTGCACTCGACCATCAACGGTAACCGCTCCCCTCGCCAGCCGAGTTGGGTGTATCGAGACCTCGCAACCGTCCCCCGGCGCCGCCCCTAAGTGAAGTCGATCCGCACCGACACCGGATCACTTTGCAGCGCACGGAAAGTCGATGCCGTGAGAGCCGAGAATAGCCGGTTTGTACCGAAACTACGTGCCCGCGCAATAACATCGTCTTCGGGGACGAACCGCGCCGTCCCCTCATGCCACGTGTCGCCGCGACGGATCCGCACCCTTGGGTCCGCGGCGATGTTGATCGCCCAACCCGATCGCGCCCCATGCTGTGAAATGATCCATGCGCCCGTGCCATCGAAGGACGCGGATACCGGCACCACCCGGGCCAGACCGGATTTGCGCCCGGTGGTCTCCAACGTGGTAGCGAAGTCGGTCCGGACGCCCAACTTACCCAATCCGTTCACCACCGGATTGGCAAAGTAGCGCCCCACCACACGCTCGAACCGAAACTTGCGCACCGCCTTATGATTGGTCGCCGCGGCATACGAACCTCGGCCAGATCGTAAGGCGTCCAACCCATTCCGCTTGAAGATTGCAATTCCGGTCCGCCACGCGCCGCGCTGCGGGTCGGGGTCATCGCCGGCACCCATCCGATGCAATTGGTCGGTATGCCATTGCAGGTCAAGCAAACCGTCGAGCATCTTTACCTGTGGCACCCTGGTGGCGAGGGCGGTCGAGCCGCCAAGTTTCACGTCGCCAGCGCTGATCTGCGACACCCCCAGGATGATGTGTTCAGCCGTTTCTGGATTGACGGCCGTTGGACGTCCCAGCCCGATCACGTCGCAGTCGCCGCTCTCCAACGCCTCGATCATCGCTGCGCGACTGCGGAATCCGCCGGTGACCGCGAGTGGCACCTTGCCCGCCGCCTGCCGCGCCGAGCGCGCGTAGTCGAGAAAATACGCTTCTCGCGCCTTGGTGCTCGCCGACCGTTGATCCGATCGCCCCATCATCGCCGGACTTTCGTAGCTTCCGCCGCTTATCTCGAAGAGGTCGATTCCCTCACGCGAGAGTCGCTCGATTACCTGTCGCGACTCGTCCTCGGTAAATCCGCCGCGTTGGAAGTCGGCCGAATTCAGTTTGACACCGACTGCGAACGACGGTCGGACCGCCGCTCTGATACGACGTACCACCTCGGTGACGAACCGCATGCGGCCCGCCAAGTCTCCTCCCCACTGATCGGATCGAGTGTTAGCCAATGGCGAAAGAAACTGCGAGACAAGGTATCCATGCGCGCCGTGAATCTGCACCCCGTCGAATCCCGCTGCCTCGGTGACGAGTGCGGCCTGGACGAACCGTTCGATAATCTCGTCAATCTCTCCATCAGCCAGTTCCCGCGGCTGGGGGAGCCCCGGCACTGCCATTCCAACCGCCGACGGTGCCACCGGACGTTCGCGCGTTGCCAATGGATTAGCTTGTCGGCCAGGGTGATTGAGCTGAGCCCAGATACGGCCACCACCATCCTGAGCGGTCTTCGCCCAGCGAGTCAGTTCATCGAGATGACGGTCGTCTTCGACGACGACATTGCCCGGCTCTCCCAGGTGTCGCCGGTCTACCATCACGTTGCCGGTGATGATGAGACCGAATCCACCCTGCCCCCAGCGGCGGTAGAGACGTTCGATACCCACGCCGGGAGCATTCTCCGCGGTGCCGAGACCTTCACTAAGCGCCGCCTTCATAAGGCGGTTGGGCAGCACTTGCCCGCACGCGAGACTCAGTTGGTCAGTCAATGCGGCCATCGTCGAACTCCTTCGCGGCCCGCCTCTCGACTAGACCGATCGGTGTACTGTCGTTTCGAAGGTAGTACACCGACCGGTATAGTGGCAACATGGCAGCCCGAGAGTCCCTCATCACCAGCGCCATCGAGTTGACCCGTGAACGAGGGGTTGACGGAACCGGTGTAGCGCAATTGCTAGAGCACAGCGGAGTGTCTCGCCGAACGCTCTATCTCAACTTCCCCGGCGGCAAAACCGAACTCATGACCGCCGCGGCACATGCGGCGGGCTCCGCGATCGGTGAAGCCATCTCGTTTGTCACGCAGAATGGCCGGCCCGCCGACGCTGTTCGCGGCTTCGTCTCGTGGTGGAAACAAAGTTTGGCAGCCGGGGACCTACGGCTCGGTTGCCCATTGGTCGCGACTCTGTTGGGCCGGGCAAACGCTCCCGATGCCGCCGCCGCGGCCGGCGCGGAGATCGAGTCGTGGGTCGATGTCATCCGGGATCGCCTGGTCGCGAACGGCACCGAACCGTCGGTCGCCGCCAGCCTTGCGACCACCATCGTCGCAACCGTCGAGGGCGCCGTATTACTCTCTCTCGCAAAGGGTTCCACCGATCCGATGGACCACGTCGAGCGGCACTTGATCGAGCTCACCGCGATGCACGTTCCGGACTGAGAGTCACCGAGCGCAGGGCGCGATCAACAGGTCACCGACGCCTACGTCAACGGGCAGGTCGACGACGACCGGCTCACGACCGGCCAGGCTGTACACCCCGACCTTGGCCGTCGACACCCGGTGGATCAAGCGCACCTCGCCCCAATCGGCTGCCACTCGCCCCGGTTCGGTGTCGAGAATAAGCTCTGGCCGGGCATAAGAAGGCATCGAATGGTCGACGCCAACCACCGCGACGACACGCACCAGAACGACGCCTCTCGCATCGTGATCGCCTGCCCACGGGAACAGCTCGCCGGTATCGAAGATGCACGGCGTACCACGTTGTCCCGCAACCGAGCTGGCCGACTGACCGTCGATCACGATGTCGGACACCGTGGCACGCGTGCCAACCGGCCAGCGCTTCAGATCAATCGGGTCAGGGATGCTTGCGCGCAATGTCGGCAAGATGGTGGTGAGCGTCATCAAACAGACCTCCGGTTCCGTGGCCGGGTTTCGGCCTACGTCCGGTCTAGCCGCAGAGTCCGCGACGACAAGACTTCTTTACGTCCTTCATACGGATTGAGCCGCGATCCGAACGGGTCATATACGCGGGGCCCGGTACAACGTCGCGATCGGACGTCCGACGACGGCGATCATCCCGATCACGAAGACAACCAAAACCGTTGGGAAATACCACGACTGGTCACGCACCCACATCCCGGCGATATTGATCATCGCGGACAACAGCAGGATCAAAGCACCGATTCCGGCCAGCATCGAGGCCATCAACTCGTCGAATTGTTTGCGGTGTTCGTTACCGAGCCAGTAGTCGCGATGCGGAGTGTTGATGACGCGTTGCGGTATCCGCTTGGCGTTGAGTCCCATGGCGAGAAGGGCGAATGCGATTACGACACCGATCAAGCTCATCACCAAAAAGCTTCCGCGCGAACCCCATTCGTCCGCGCCACCGGGTCCGTAGTGTATCGGCATCACATCCGGCCCACCGACCGCGACCACGAGCCAGGTGACCAGAAAGACCACCGCTGCCACCGCGAAGGCGAACACCGCTCCCCTCATGCGCACACCCCTGCGACGACAGTATCGACGGTACGTTCAGCCAACTCCATCACTTCCTTCCGATCGCGCGAGCGCAGCGGTCCTCGCAGCGCCATCTCCGCAAACCCGTGTACCGCCGACCAACAGGTCCACTGGGTACCCTCACGCCGATCCGATGGCAGGTCGCCGTCGGCGACCATCCGATCCAACGCATACGCCAACGCGAGATAGGCAGGTGATTGCTCGACGGTCGCCGGATCGTCGTCAACGGCGGCGAAGAACGCGACCGCGAACCAGCCGGGTTCACCGAGCGCGAACTCGATATAGCCAAGGCCAACAGCGCGAAGCAAGTCGACGCCCCGCGCCCCTTCGGACAGTGCGTTCGATTCGACCATCCGTTGCGCCATCGCCGCTTCGATCTCCCGCGACACCGCCGACAGCACCGCATCTCGGCTCGCGAAATGTCGATAGGCGGAATTCGGGGATACACCAACACGACGAGCTATCTCCCTCAGCGACAAGGCATCTGGCCCACCGGTTCTGGTCAATTCCAGCCCGACGGCCACCATCGCCGCGGGCAGATCGCCGTGGTGATAACGAGCCTCCGACACCTATTGACCCTCTCCAACGCGCGTGTGTACGCTGTGAACATTATCATGTGGACAGCGTGAACTTTACCTGGAGGATCCCATGGGCACCGATCTGCCACCCGTCGTCGACGCCGAAACCTGGCAAACCAAACTCGACGCGCTACGCGTTCGCGAGAAGGCGGCCACCCGAGAACTCGACGCGATCGCCGCGGCACGCCGACGGCTTCCGATGGTCAAAATGCCGGAGTACACGCTCGTCGGCGAAGACGGGCCGACATCGCTCGCGGATATCTTCGCCGGCCATTCCCAACTGATCGTCTACAACCACATGTGGTTCGACGACGAGCCGTGGCAATGCGGCGGCTGCACCGGCTATACCTCGCAATTCACCCGCCTCGAATTTCTCGACAATTACGACGCGCGGTTTGTCATCGTGACGCAGGGACCGATCGACCAAGCGCTGGCCTACAAACGCAAGGTCGGCAATATGATGACGTGGTACTCGACGGCTGACAGTCCATTTGGCGCCGACGTCGGAGCTCCACACCACGCGGGCTTCGCGATAAATGTGTTCTTACGCAACGGATCTGACGTGTACCGCACCTGGCATACCACCGGCCGCGGCACCGAACAACTCGGCCACAGCTTCGGCCTGATCGACGTTCTCCCCTACGGTCGCCAAGAGGAGTGGCAGGACTCGCCGGAGGGCTGGCCGCAATCACCGACCTACAGTCGATGGCCGTCGTCGGAACAGATCGCAGCGGCATACGGATAGTGCACACAAACGACGAATCGCCTATTCACGATCTTCTTCACTGTGCGCGACATTTCGGCTCATTATTGCGAATATGTGGGAATGCGCACCAAACACTCGCTTCTGAAAATACTTACCGCGATGCTCGCGATGACGCTCGTACTCCTCGTCGGCGGGTGCAAGAGCGACGACAAGGCGTCGAGCAGCACGGGCGCCAGCAACTCCGCCTCAGCCAACACCGCGTCGGGCGATTTCACTTGTCCCGAGAAGAACACCATCAAATTCGCTAAGACCAAGTTCGTGACGCATGCCGGGCTTGGATTCGGCGCCTTCCATCGATGGATCTACAAGCCGGCCCGCAACAGCGGGTTCAAGAAGGGCGCCGACGGCCGGATCAAGGCGTTCGTCAAGGCCGGTGCCGCGGCTCTCTTCGTCAAACGCGAAGTGCGCCTCGCGTCCGAAGACGCCAAGGCCAATCCCACCCTCTGCAAGGCAGTCGTCAGTCCACTCAAGTCGATCTCGGACAAGATCTCCGGCGCGGTCTCTAAAGCCAAGAGCGGCGATGTCACGTCCATCGACGCGCTGGAGTCCGACGTCAAGAACGTCATGTCCTCATCGCAGAAGCAGGGTGACACCATCACACCGGACGAGAACGCGAATATCTACGGGAAGTAGGCGGAGCCGCGGACAACCGCGCGAACGCGTATCTGTCGTGGGCAGCGAAAATGGTGATGTTGTCGTCGTTGTCTTGGCGTAGTTCCCTAAGCCGACGCACGTTCTGCACCCGGGCCAAGACCAGCCGTGGGTTGGGACTTCCGTAGACCAGCGTCGTCGGGTGCAGTCCACGGCAAAGCTGGCCGGTGTGCAGCAGCGCATCGCCGGCGTGGAGCAGCCACCCGGTGTCGGTGTCCACCGCGACGCCGATATGGCCATGCGTGTGTCCGTACAACGGGATTACGACAATCTCCGGCGGTAGTCCGGCTAGATTTCCCGCAACTTCCAGTCCGAACCAGGTCTCACCGTCGTCAAGCTCGTTGACCTGCCACTGCGGTCCATGTCGCCATTGCTGCGTCCGATATCGGAGTCGATTGGCCAGTCCAGGTGCCTGAGCTGCCCGCAGCTCGGGACCGTGTACATGCACGGTCGCCCACGGGAAGTCGGCGATCCCGCCCGCGTGGTCTAGATCAAGGTGAGTGAGAACGATATGCCGAACGTCGCGACGGTCGTACCCGAGCGCTTCGATCTGATGCAGCGCGGTCTCTCGCATGTTCAACTTCGGTGCGATCGCCAGGCGCGCCGGGCCCAGAAAGGTCGCGGGATCCCGGACACTGTCCGTGCCGAACCCGCTATCGACCAGTACCAGCGAATCAGACGTCTCGATGAGGAGGCAATGACTCACGAGTCCGAGAATCATTGTTCCGCAGTTCAGGTGATGCACCGCGCGCACAGTCATCGTCGGCCTCCCTCCGCTGCCCCCGGTACCACCACTCAGTAATCGCTGTCCTCGTAGACCACCATTCCGCGAATGTTGTTGCCCGCCAACATGTCGTCGTATGCCTGGTTGATGTCTTCCAGGCGGTAGGTCTGCGTGACGAGGTCGGCGAGATTCAACTTTCCCGACCGATACGCGTCGAGCAGTTTGGGGATCTGCGTACGCGGACCGGCACCGCCGAAGATCGCGCCCTGGACCCGCTTTTGCAACAGGGTCAGCTCGAACAAATTGAGTTTGACGTCCATCGCGGCGTAGTCGCCCATCCCGGTGACGATGACCTGGCCGCCCTTGCCAGTGAGTGACAATCCTTCGGCGACATACTCGCCCTTCATCTCCCCGTGGGTCAGGACAACGACGTTGGCCATTCTCCCCCAGGTAATCTCACCGACCACCGGCAGGGCCGCCTCGACGGAATCGAAAGTATGTGTGGCGCCAAGCTTTTCGGCCATATCACGCTTGAACTTCACCGGATCGACGGCAACCACGTAGCGCGCGCCAGCTGCCTTCGCTCCCTGCACCGCGTTAATGCCGACGCCGCCAATACCGAGGATCACGACAGTGTCGCCCACCTTGGTGTCGCCGATCTCCACCGCCGAACCCCAGCCCGTCGCCACTCCACAACCCAGGAGGGCGGCCTGCTGCAGTGGGATATCGTCTTCGATCTTGACCAACGACGCCTGATTGACGGTGATATACGGCGAGAAGGTGCCCAGCAAACACATCTGGGTCAGCCCCTCTCCGTTGAGAGTGACGCGATGAGTCTTGTCAGAGATGGAAAGTCCGGTCAGCAGACCGGCACCTTCATCGCAAATATTCTGCGCGCCAGCCGAACACGGCTCACAGGTGCCGCACGCCGGGATGAAGGCGGTGACTACGTGGTCGCCCTCCTGAAACCGGGTGACGCCTTCGCCAACCTTGACGACGACGCCCGCGCCCTCGTGGCCGCCGACGACAGGCATGGGCGCCGGGCTCTGGCCCGTACGCAGGTGATGATCGGAGTGGCATAGCCCCGAGCTCACGAGTTTGACTTGAACTTCGCCGGCCACCGGATCGCCGAGGTCGACCTCCTCGATCTTCCATTCTTCGTTGACACCGTGCAATACCGCAGCCTTCGTCTTCATACCGAAGATTGTGACGCGTGCACTCATGCGCATGGGGCAATACCGCGAAAGTTGTTCGCTAGTAACATCTTTCAACCGTGTCACGTGGGGCGTGGGGGGTCGGCGGGCGCGACGGTTCTAGTACCCCACAAAAATTCCGGGGTTCACGACACTATTTGTCGTGAACCCCGGAATATCTGTGGGGTATTTCTACTCGTTAGCCTCAGGCAGGGGCGCCTACCGGCTCAGCCGCGCTGAACTCACCCGCCGGTGCGAAGCGACCCAGCACGTCGTCGGCGGACTCGCCCGATACTGCTCCGATGAACGCGAGAACGTCGTCGCGACTTTCTAAGGTCAGCAACGGATTTGGATCCGACAGCAGGCCGAATAGTGCCGATGCGACATTCGCATTGACCGCGGCTGCCGGGAACGACAGTTCCAAATGCGTGGCGTAGTCGGGATCACCGAGGTACAGACGCGTTACCTCGACGGCGGCCCGACCGCGCAGCTCCCAATACTTCTCGAATTGCTCAGTCAGCCATTCTTCTGTAAACGGCTGTCCCGCATGCTCTTTCGCGGCCTTGACCAACTCCGACGCCTGAATAAGCGCGCCCTGCGCACCTTGTCCGGCGACCGGGTCGACCGAGATGACGGTGTCACCGAGTCCGGCGACGACATGACCGCCGCTGGTGGTGGCAACCGGCTTACGCACGGTGGGAGTCACCGCACCTTTAAGCCACGAATAGGGATCGGACTCGATGTTCTGCAACTGCGCGACAACTGGCGCATCCTCGGGGAAATACTCGGCGAAGATATCGATGATGGCCGCTCGCGCGGACGCCGCGTCGTTGACCGCGTCGAACTTCGACGCCCAGGCCCCTTCGGGCTTGGCGAACACGATGAACGACCACGTCGCCCCCGCATCCTTGTGCTGAAACGGTCCGAGGTAGACCTCGCCGTTCTCCGCGTCGAGGTTGAAGATCGCGTTCTGCGCGCCGTCACGATTCCGGTACGCGAACGCCTCCGGCGAATGTTCGACGCCCTGCAGGGTGACCTGCAAGAGACGACGCTGCGGCTCGTCGTAGTGAGTGCGATCGCGGTCGACCTCGAAGAGGGACGCCAACCCGCCCTTGCCGGTCGCGACAAAGGTGGCGTCATGACCCGCAGCGATGCCGTCGAGGGCTTCGACATCGACCGACGTCACCTCAAATTTGCCGCCGCCGTCCAGGAATCGGCCGATCCGATCGTCGGCGCGCAGCCGCACATCGACCGACTGCGAGACGTAGTTGTAGTCGGGATTGAATTCGAGGACGCGGGCCCGCTCGTCACCCGCACCCGAGTAGAGGCGGGTGCTGATGCCGGTGGTGTTGCCGATCGAATACAGGTCTTCGATGACCTCGGCATCCCAGTCTCGGGATCGACCGAAGAGCACGGCTACGCCGGTCGGCGGCACTTCGTCGCGCAACGCCGACCGCGGCTTGTCGCTGTAAAGCGTGACGTCGAATCCGGCATCACGCAGGCCGAGCGCTGCGGTGGCGCCGGCAATACCCGCGCCGACAATCGCGATGGATTGGGTGGTTTTCTCTGACATGGAAGGGTCCTCACTGTGCGATTCAACGTTGGATTGCTGGCAGTGAGAGTGCCGCGACGAGGGCCCCGGGAGAAGGGTTAAGAGCAGCGCGAACGAATCACCGCGGCGAAAACCCATTACCCTGTCCTGCTGTGAGTTCTTCTCAGACCGCGGCGCCGGCCGCGCGACCGACCGAAACGAAGTCGTCGCCGGAGTACCGGCTCGACCTCGATGGTCTGCGCGGCATCGCGATCGCCCTGGTCGCGATCTTTCACGTCTGGTTCGGACGAGTGTCCGGCGGCGTCGACGTCTTCTTGACCTTGTCCGGCTACTTCTTCGTTGCCTCACTGCTCAAACACGTGCTCGCCACGCAGGCCCCGGCCGCGCCGTGGGCATTGGCGATCAATCCCGGCCCCCGACTCTGGCGTCTAGCGCGACGACTCCTACCCGCGCTGCTGCTGGTCCTGGTCGTCATCGTCGCGCTGATCGTCGTCGTGATGCCGAAAACCCGCTGGGGAACGTTGGCGTCCGAGGTAATCGCGAGCGCGCTCTACTACCAAAACTACGAGTTGGCGTTCGCATCACAGGACTATCAGGCCGCCGGGTCGGCGAACAGTCCGATGCAGCATCTGTGGTCGATGTCGATGCAGGGGCAGTTCTTTGTCTTGACGCTGGTTGCCGGGCTACTACTGGGCGGGGTACTCAAATTCCTCGGCGGCCGATTCGACTTCTTCGCGAATCCCAAGGTCGTGCGCAACATCTTCGGCGGCTCGCTGGCGGCCGTCGCGCTGGTGTCCTTCGCCTGGGCCAACTATCGACATTCGGTTAATCAACCGTTCAACTACTACGACACCGTTGCCCGACTATGGGAACCGCTGGCCGGTGGACTGCTAGCGGTGTGGATGCCCAAATTAGCGCTGCCACGCTGGTTACGGAACACGCTGGCCGTCATAGCGCTGGTGTTGATCACCGGGTCGGGCTGGTTCATCGTCGGTGTTCAGGAATACCCGGGAATCCTCGCGTTGGTGCCCGCCGGCTCAACCCTGTTGTTGATCTGGGTCGGGTCCGCCCAGGCTCGCGCAGTCGACCCACGACAACCGCGGGATGTCGACGCCTGGCTCGCTCACCCATCGATTGTGTGGCTCGGCTCGGTGGCGTATTCGCTCTATCTGATCCACTGGCCGCTGCTGATCTTCTATCTGACGTGGCGGTACCAGGATGAGACGTCGTTCGTCGAGGGCACCGCGATCCTCGCGCTGTCGTTGCTCTTAGCTTGGGCGACAACGAAATTCGTCGAGGTACCATTGCGCGCCGGCCGCTCGACATTCTCGCGCGCCTATCGAGTCATCCTTGTCCTCGCGCTGGTTATCGCGACGGGCGTCGCCGCTACCACCGTCTCGATCTGGAAATACAACTCCGATCACGCCACAGTGAATACCGCCAACCTCGACCCGCGTCTGTATCCCGGTGCACGCGCCCTGCTGTACGACGCGCCGGTGCCGCATCTAGATCCACAACCCAGTCCGGAGGTCGTTGACAAGGACTGGCCCATCACGTCTTATGACTCGATCATCAGTGGCTGGCGCGACGAGTCGATCAAGGTCGGCGTATACGGCGACAAGAAGGCCAAACGAACGATCGCCCTGGTCGGCGGCTCACATGCCGAACAGTGGATTACCGCGCTCGACGCCATCGGTAAAAAACATCATTTCCGCGTCACGACCTATCTCAAAGTCGGCTGTGCGCTTACCACCAGTCACGTCTTCACGTGGTTCGGCAAAAAGTATTACCAATGCAATTCCTGGTCGAATCGGGTGATGGACCGGCTGGCCGTCGACAAACCCGACTACGTCTTCACCAACAGCACCCGACCCGTGGAGGACCAGGGCCGCGGTGACTTCGTGCCGCAGGACTACCTGGACATCTTCGCCCAATTCCGGGACCGGGGACAGAAGGTCATCGGTATCCGCGACAATCCGTGGTCGACCGGCAAGCTCAAGCCGCCAGAGTGCCTGGCGCAGGGCCGAAAGCCACAGGTCTGCGGTGTCACGCGGGCCCAAGCGATGGCCCCACAAGATCCGGCGGAGGCGATCAAGGGACAGTTCCCCAACATGTCGTTCCTGGACTACACCGACGGCATGTGCTCGCCGACCTATTGCTCGGCCGTCGTCGGAAACATCCTGCTCTGGCACGATTTCCATCACCTCTCGGCGACGTTCGTGCGATCACTGATCCCGACGATGGATGGCGACCTACGCAAGGTGCTGGGTTGGTGGTAATCGATCACATCGGAACGACTGACAGCTGACTGCCAGGTTCGGCTGATAGCGTTGCACACCGTCCGCGCACAAGATCCGACGATCCGAAAGTTCTGAGTTCGTAGATATGCCGTCAGTTGTTACAACGAGTGTCGACGCAGCTCGCGACGCTACTCGCAAGGCATATCTGCACCATCTCGATCTGATTCGGGCAACGACATTCTCGTTAGTGATCTTTGTTCACTGCCTCACCCAGACGACGAATGAAGAACTAAGCGTCGGAATCAATTCGGCTTCGCTATTACTGCATTTCACCCGCAATACGTTCTTCGCTCTGACCGGTTTTGTGCTGATGTACCAGAACTTC